>CAYLUH010000063.1:0-1503 GCA_964386845.1 uncultured Christensenella sp. | reverse complement strand
GGCGTTGTTGCGACCATCCTTAAATAATTGAATTAGATAATTAAATTATTTATATGAAAAGATCGTTGCTTTTTAGCAGCGGTCTTTTTACGTATCTTTTTTAGTTATAACAAATTGCGTTTTGTGGCGATAACGGGCTTATAGCCCGACTTTTGAGTTTTTAAAATTAAAAAGACAAAGGAATATCTCGCTTAAGTTTGTGTGCAAATAGTCGGAAATAACAAAAAGGCTTTCTTAATCGCTTGATTTTTTTTATATCTTGTGATAATATTTTGTTAAAATTACTTATAGAGGCATCAACTTGTATAAACTTGATTTTGAACTTGTACCCGACAGTTGTTGGTACTCTAATTTAAGAAGTATTTTAAAACCTTCGATGTGGGACGTGGTCCGTCGCGACGCTTACGCTCGTGCAGAAGGCGAATGCATGATTTGTGGGCGCCCCGCAAAAAGATTGGAAGCACATGAAAAATGGCAATACGACGAAAAAACGGCTACACAAAAACTTGTCGACGTCGTCGCTATTTGTCATAGTTGTCATTCGGTTATCCATATCGGAAGGACTCAACTTTTAGGCGACGAAGATAAGGCGATAGACCATTTCACGAAGGTTAATAAATGTTCTTATGCAGATTACAGGAAGGCTCTCGGAAACGCGAATTCAAGACACCGTGAACTTAACAAAATACCCGAATGGAAACTTGATCTTACTTGGTTAAAAAGATTTACTTAAGGCAATAAGTCGGGCTGTGAGCCCGTTATCACACATTTTTGCGAGGAATATTATGAAATATGTTCTTGTTACCGGTGCGTACGGCGGAATGGGGAGGAAAACCGTTGAGTTGTTAAGGAGCAAAGGCTATACGGTTTTTGCGCTCGACAAAAAAGTTGGGGAAGAATGCGAAAACGTTATTCCTATAAAGGTCGACGTTACCGACCTCGAAAGTGTTAAAAAGGCTAAAGAAAAAGTTCTTTCCGTAACTTGCGAACTTTATGCGATAGTCCATTTTGCGGGGATATATCTTTTGGATTCCTTGGTCGAAGTCGACGACGCGCTTTATAAAAAAGCGTTTGAAATAAATGTTTTCGGCGCGTTTACCGTAAACAAAGTTTTTAGACCTTTATTAAAAGAAAACGGCAGGATTTTAATAACGACAAGCGAATTGGCGCCGCTTAAGCCCTTGCCGTTTACGGGGATTTACGCAATAAGCAAAACGGCACTCGACAGATATGCTTATTCGCTAAAAATGGAATTGCAACTTTCCAATATTCACGTTTCTGTTTTAAGGGCGGGCGCGGTGGATACCGGGATGATAGACGCTTCGACGGATGCGCTCGATAAATTTTGCAAGGAAACAAAGTTGTATACTTGTAATTCCAAACGATTTAAAAAAATCGTCGACAGTGTGGAGTCTAAAAAAATTTCGCCACAAAAAATCGGTGAAAAGGTTTGTAAAATTTTATCTAAAAAACAGCCTAAATTCGCTTATACGATTAATCGCA
>CAYLUH010000062.1:0-1643 GCA_964386845.1 uncultured Christensenella sp. | reverse complement strand
ACGTCGCAAAACTTTATGAGTAAGAACTTTATAAACGCTTTGGGGAAGAAAAATGGGTAGATTAAAAAATGCAAAGTCGGGAGAGGCTTGGAGAATTAACGATGAAAGAACCCGTGGGCATACTGCCATTATTATTAGTCATAATAAAGCACAAAGAAAAAAGGGTGAAGTTATTCATTCACCCATTACACACGCAGATAAAACTCGTGGAGAAAAAAATATAAAATTAAAGGAAAATCCGGACACAAACAGCAATTCAAATGAAAAACCTTCCCATATTTTAGCAAAAGCACAAGTTTCGAAAGAAAAAACAAAGGCTAATAAAAAAGAAGGTTTTAGCATAAAAAATCCGGTAGATAAGTCAATAAAAAGACATATAAAAAAATTGGCAATTAAAAAAAAGAGAAGACAACAAGGAGACCGATGAAAAACAAAAAAATTGTTTAACTCGTAATTATCCTTATTGACTTCTTTATAATTATTCTACCTCATTTACATAAAAAAAGTCAATCAAAAAACACAAAAAAGAGCAAAAAAGTATGATACGTATTATTACAGGACTAAATGGCGCAGGCAAGACGTCTTTAATGATGCATTTAGGACGAGAAGCGATTTTCTATAGAGAACGCAACAGTGCAATGCAAAAAGAAATTGAATCACTTAACGAAAACGGGTTTAACCTATCAATACCGAAACACGCAGTAGCAAGTTCGACGGCTTGTTGCTTTAAAAAACTAGGCAAGACGCCTCGAGTCCCGAGAATAATCGACCCGAAACGTTTAGGCTTTCAAGAGGGGAGCGACGTCAAAATGCACTTTACGTTGCCTTTTGAAACGTACTTAATCGATGAAGCGCAGATGTACTATTCGTCAAAAAGTGCGAAAGGACTACCGTCGTATCAATCGGCGTGGTTCGAAGAACATCGGCACGACGATTTATGTATATATATGGCGACGCCAGCCGCAATTCTTATACACAAAGATATAAGGCGACTGGCAAGTTGTATAGAAGTTCAAAATAAAGAAGTTAAGTACAATAGATATGGCGACTGCAAAATAATTTGGAAATGCAAGTTAATTGAAGCAGGCAATATCGATAAATATTTAGATGCATCGCCGAAAGAACAAAAAAAGTATTTTAAGTCGGTAAAGTACGTCGCCGATTACGACGTGCATTTACAATACAATTCGCAAGGCTGTAAATATAAATTTTTAGCCGGGCATTTGGACGACGATTTTGATTTACAATACTCAATGGAAACGCCAAAGACAAAGGAAGAATACAGAAAATATATTGAAACGTTTAATAGAGGTACGACATGCGAAAAAGATTAGATATATATTTTATAGAGAACAGGTTAATAGCGAAAGCGTTAGACGAGTTTTACGTCTTAATGGCAAAAACGCTAGACACAGACGATTTTATATCGAAAAAGGTAGATAAGTCTATAAAGGAAATTATAGAGGCAAAATTTAAGAGTGATATAAAAGCAATACGTAAAGAAGTGAAATGCTATTTAAGAAAGAGAAACAAGGCGATAAAGCGTGGCGAAATAGACCACGACGCCGAGTTTAATAACTTTTTGGAAAGCGTAGGCGTCAATTTTGAAGAATATTTACCTGCCGTTACCGAAGCAACGGCGG
>CAYLUH010000061.1:0-1761 GCA_964386845.1 uncultured Christensenella sp. | reverse complement strand
TTTTTGCTTGTTTTTTTAGCCTTTCCGTGCTACAATAAAAACAAGGAGAAAAATTATGGTTAAGCATTGTATTATTTGGAAATTAAAAGATAATTTAGAAAACAAAATTGAAACGGCAAACGAAATTAAAACGGCGTTAGAGGGGTTGGTCGGTAAAATCGACGGGCTTATCGAAATGCACATTTTAACTAAAAACCTTTCCTCGTCTTCCGGCGATGTTATGATGGATTCGACCTTTACCAACCAAGACGCACTTAACGCCTATCAGAAAAACCCCTTGCATTTGAAAATTGCAAACGGGTTGGTTCGCCCCTCTGTTTGCGAAAGACTTTCTTTTGATTACGAAATTTAAGCAATACACTTATTACAACGAAACGGGCATTATTAAAACACGAATTTAAACAAAAAGGAGCATTGTCAAACTGCAATTGCTCCTTTTATTTTTATCTACTTTTAACAAAATTTATTTTGTTCCGAAAATTCTATCTCCCGCATCGCCAAGTCCCGGCAAAATATATCCGTGCTCGTTAAGAGTTCTATCAAGCGTGGAAATAAAAATTTCAATATCGGGGTGCGTCGTCGCAACCTTTTCGACGCCTTCAGGTGCGGCAATAATAGACAAAAGTTTAATCTTTTTACAGCCACGTTTTTTAAGCATAGAAATTGCGTCGCATGCACTGCCTCCCGTTGCAAGCATCGGGTCTACAACCATAACGACCTTTTCGTCGATATGTGAAGGAAGTTTACAATAATATTCTTCCGGCTCAAGCGTTTCTTCATTACGGCATAGTCCTATGTGTCCCACTTTTGCCGAAGGGAAAAGTGTTAAAATGCCGTCGACCATTCCAAGCCCCGCACGCAAAATGGGTACGATTGCAATAGAATTTTCCTTAACCACCGTCTGCTTAACCGTTTCAAGTGGCGTCTCCACCATTATCTCTTGTGTGGGAACGTCTTTAAAACTTTCGTACGCCATAAGCGTCGCAACTTCTTTAATAAGTTCTCTAAACTGCTTTGTATCGGTGTTTTTGTTACGAATAATGGCAAGCTTGTGCCTAATAAGTGGGTGATCCAAAATATTAACGTTTTTGTATTCTTCCATGTTTTCTCCGTTTTGCGTTTTCGTACGCTTTTTATTTTTCTTTTGCAAACTGCAAATATTTTACTTTACTAAACACCTTTACAAACAACGCTTGCCGCAGTATTTACGCCGGCATCTTTCATAAAATACGTCATTTGTATTTTGCCGTCCCAACCTGACGGCGCATCGTTTGTCAAGTTTATTGTGTACTTAAAATTATCGTCGGTTGACATCTTAACGTAAGCGTCGGTATCCTTGCCCGTTCCGAAACGGCCATAGGTGAATCCGTCCTCTTGTCCGTAATAATAGGTTTTGCTTGTAACGTACCCGTCGGCAGTGTGAAAATCTACCCTTACGCCCGTTGTGCCTGTTGACGGCGCAAACAAATTCCACTTCATTTCCACGCCGGTAAACTCGTTCATTTTGTCCATCGTCACGCAGATTGCCGTTTTGCCCGTTTGATTATTTAACATTCCCAGAGCAACCGAATACCCCTCCTCGTAGAGGTCTGCATAAGGCATCTCTTCAAAACGGTTGTCATAATAATATGTTTTCTTCAATATGTGCGACTTCAAATTGCTTTTTACGTCTCTTTCGCCAAGACCCGTTTCGTCGTTAACCTCGATATAAAAAGCAGAGTTTCCGGGGATTTTTAACGAAAGCGTCGTTTGATTGTCTTT
>CAYLUH010000060.1:0-1805 GCA_964386845.1 uncultured Christensenella sp. | reverse complement strand
TAGGACTAAACGAATATTGACAAAAAGGGCAACCGTAAGTTACAAAAAACTTAAGATTGCCCTTTTGTTATATAATTTATGTTTTACGGCGACAAATCGTATTCTTCCCGACAAAAAGCCAGCCTTTGCGTTTTAATTTAAATTTTGCGTTTTTATTTAAATATGGGTGCGCACATATGCGTACGCGCGCACGCGTGACGGATTATCGCCGTTTGCCGAAAAGTTTCGTAAATCACCAATCGCCACCAATATTTTTGTTTACCTGAAAAACAAATCTCGTTTAATACGTTTGTTTGATTTTCGAAGGCGGATAGCCGAACCGTTTTTTAAAACATGCGGAAAAATAATTTTGATTGGAAAATCCTAAGCTCGCAGCAGTTTCCTTTACGCTTGTTCCGCTTGCAATAAGCGCCGCCGCCCTTTCCATTTTCAGCGTATTATAGTAAGACATCGCGCCGACATGCAAATATTTAAAAATCGTTTTTTCAATCGTCGGAATACTCATACCGCACAACGCCGACAATTCCTTCAAAGAAAGATTGTTCCCGATGTTTCCGTCCAGAACAGCCATAATTTTAGTGTAGTTTTCGCTTCCGCTTAAGTATTTGCTTCTTTCGTCGGTCAAATTCTTCATCGCTTGCGCAAGAAAAATTTCCAACCGCTTGGCAAAAAGCGGCAACAAATCCTCGTTTCCGCCCGACACCTTCATAAGTGCGCTGCCGTGTTTGTAAACGCTTTTTCCGCCACTCGACACGCCGTCCTTATAAAAATCCTTACGGGTTTCGTAAACGAATATCTTGCTCGTTTCGAGGTAAAGATTTTTAATCTCCGACAAAAGGTCGTCCGAAAGCCCGTAAACATGACCTTTGATTGCGGGAAAGTGCAATGCGGAAAAAGAAAATATAATACATTCCGGACAACTGTCGTCTTCTTCCCATATCGCATGGAACTCGCCGGGGTAATGTATAGTCATTTGGTTTTCGGACAAAACGAAAACGTTTTTACCCGCAGTTATACCGACCTTGCCCGAAAGAACGCAAACGACCTCGTAAAAATCGTGGCTTTCACCCTTAAAAAAGTAGCCACCGCTAAATTTTTGCCAAGACATGGTGAACATTTCGTCTATCTGAAGAGTGTTTTTTATTTTTACGCCGTACATTTTTTCCTCAAGCAATTATCAGATTTTATAGAAAAAAGATAAAATAACGTATAGACATACGTTTTCTTATGTGATAAAATAATTATATTACTAAAAAAATAAAATGTCAACGCTATATAGGAGTATATTACGATGAAAACTACATTGGTTGTAATGGCAGCGGGAATGGGTAGCCGTTTCGGCGGACTTAAACAAGCCGAACCTATAACGAAAGACGGCAAATGCATATTGGATTTTTCCGTTTACGACGCCAAAAAGGCGGGTTTCGATAAAGCCGTTTTTATAATCAGAAAAGATATGGAAGACGACTTTAAAAACCTTGTCGGCAATCGCATCGCAAAAACCATCGACGTAGACTACGTTTTTCAATCGTCGGACGACCTTCCCGAGGGAAGAACCAAACCTTTCGGCACGGGACATGCGATTTATTGCTGTAAAAACGCAGTAACCACTCCATTTGCCATTATAAACGCCGACGATTATTACGGCAGCAACGCATTTTTTAAAATGCACAAACACCTTGAAAAGACTTCGAAAGGCGAATACGCAATGACGGCTTACAACCTAAAAAACACGTTAAGTAAAAACGGGACCGTATCGCGCGGCGTTTGCGAAGTTAAAGACGGGTATCTCGAAAAAGTTACCG
>CAYLUH010000059.1:0-1857 GCA_964386845.1 uncultured Christensenella sp. | reverse complement strand
AATTTTCAGGTCTTACGGCGACGATTTTTAACCAAAACGGACTTAAACTTTCCATTGAAACGGAAAAAGATTTTTATTACGAAAACTTGGATTTTTCTTTTGAAAGCGCATCTATTTTTCCCGTACAACTTTTCGGCAACGCCTTTTTGGGCATAGAATTTATCGGCGACAAAAAGAGATTATTACTTTACAAAATCACAAACTGCGTCGAAAAAAAATTTTCTGCCGAGGTTGACAACTTTAATTTCGACGACGGCTTTTACACAAAATATCGTTTGAAAGATATAGCCAAACACATCGTCGAAATAAATTGGCAATTTACTGGCGACGAGTTTTGCGAAAACAAAAAAACAATTACTCGAAACGAAAGTTTTTGCGTTAACAACTTGCCGAAAGAAATTTTGCCTTACGCATTTTTGGAAGAACTTTTAATTGGTGGAGAAACTGAAGAATACTTAACGCAAAATATGAATTCAAAAGCCGATAAATTAAAAGGATATTTAGGAGATTATTTGGGCGTTTGCCCTCCTCCGTCGTTTAGAAAGGAAAACGAAGTGGGACTTATTTACACAAAAACGAACAATATCTTTGAAGTTAAGTATTTTACATTTGAGTTTGAAAAAGATAAAATTTGCAATATAAAAAGGTCGGACGATTAAAAGACTAAACTTTCTTCTAATCTCCCGACCTTTTGATTTTGTTTTAATTATTTAACAGATATAGACTTAATGGAAACGGCAAGCGATTTGTCCGTTTTGTTACCCTTGTTTACAAGAGGAACTCTTATCGTCATTTTGTTATAGCAAGCGTATTGTTCGCCCTCTGCTTCGAAAACGTCGTCCGCATCGACTTCGTCAAAATCACTTTCCAAAACACAATTAAAAGTTAAGCCGTTGTTAAGCACGGAATTATCTGCATTATATTCGCCAGTGTAATAAATAACGTAATTTTCGTAATATTCGGAATTATTAAGCAAGCCTTTTATTTGCGTGTAAACTTCGTAAGATTCGCTATCTTCATCCATGTCGTATTGTCCGAAAACACAGAACCATCCGTCGTAACTTGCACTAATATCAGACGTTGGCATATACCAAGTTGCCCTTGCGCTATCCCTTGCGTTGTCGCTAACGGAAAAACTGCCGTTTGCGTACCACGTTCTCCAAAGTCCGATGGAGCCCTCTGCGTTAGTAAGGTTTGAACCTACAACCTTATTTTTTGCAAATTCGCCTTCGATTGTGTCTTTTAACTTGTTGGTGTTTACGTCTAAATTTTGAACGACTTTTTTGTCCGACGTATATTTAAGGTCTCCCATTAACATTAAAGACGTTTGCGTTGCAGAAATGTAAAAGAAAGAATCGTTGTAATAGCCTTCTTCTGCGTACTTCGTGATGGTGTCCACGGTCGAGGGAGCCAAGTGGCGATAAAGGTCAACCGCCAAGGTCTTTTCTTCCATAACCTTGTCCGTCGTGTTATACACGTTAACTTTAACCTCTAAAACGGTTATATCTTCACACGCCGTTAAGAAAAGGCAGGAAAACGCAACCATTACTACGGCTAAAATATTAACGAAAATTTTTGAAAATCTTTTCATAGAAATCTCCATACTATGCGTTTACTGTATTTATACCTATATATTTTACAAGTTATTTTTAATCTTGTCAATAAAAGTTTAATTTATTACGAGATTTTTAAGTTAAATATTTTGTCTAAACTTAAAAAAACGACAAAACGTTTAAATTAAATTACTTTTTTTAATTGGCGTTTGTTTTACCCCGCACGCTTATTAAGTTTTTTTAATTTCTCATTTACGCTATTTCTAATTTAAAAAATTAAAACGGGCAGAAATCTCTGTCCGTT
>CAYLUH010000058.1:0-1873 GCA_964386845.1 uncultured Christensenella sp. | reverse complement strand
TGGCAGAGAATTTGTAACGAAAATCGAATTCTCAAACCAATTTGTTGTTCTTAATAATTCATCTATAAATTGGAATTTGATTATTTCTTTATTCCGATCAAAAGTAGCCATCTGTGATTAAAGCAGATTTCCCCCTCTTTGATATACGGATAGAAGCCCGTTTTATCTCCACCATTCAAATCTTCGGTCATTCTACGAACAATATCCTCTTTAATGTTCTTGGGAGTATTTGTTAAATTCATCCAGCTTTGAAGATTCACAGGAACGTATGTTATTTCCTCTGTTTGCAGATCAAAATGATTTTCGAACAGCTTTTCAAACTCTGCTTTACTTAATATCCGAGTGTGAGAACTATCACGCATTGCTTCTATACTGTCATTTATTTTTCGCAGTTCTTCCGTAGTGGCTACCATGTCCCATATAACGAGTTTACCGCCTTTTTTCAATACTCTGCGCATTTCATTAAAGGGGATTTCGGGGTTGGTAAAATGATGTAATGATAATCGCGTAATAACGAGATCGAAAGATTCATTATCAAAAGGCAGATTTTCAGCATTACCGAAAACGAAGGAAATATTCTGAATATTATCCTGTACCGCCAGCTTTTTGCCTTGTTCAAGCATAGCTTCGGTTAAATCAAGACAAGTAATTGTCTTTACGTAAGGTGCAAGTGCTCTACCGCAAATACAAGTTCCTGCCGCAACCTCCAATGCTTTTTCATCACCCCTTGCGTTTACTCGCTTAATAAGATAATCCGTATATTTCGCTTTGGACATATGATACGTTGCAAATTTTTCCGCTTGGGTGCTAAATGAATTTTTGACCTTGTTATAATTATCCATATTTTTCATCGCCAAATTCTTATGTATTGATAAACTATTGTACTACAAAAAGACGATTTTTTCAATCACTTTTATATTTCTTTTTTCTCATATCTATTGTAATCCTACAAAAAGATTTAATTGAAATTTTTAAAACTATTGAAAAAAAGTTGCAAATGATATATAATCAAACTCGACTATAAATTGACAAAAAACGAAAGTTGTTATTGTGATTTTAGATATGGTTTAGTTTTTAGGGGCAATTAGATATGATTCCGAAAATAATTCATTATTGCTGGTTTGGTGGCAAGGAAATTCCCGCTGAACTTAAAACGTGTATCGATACTTGGCAAAAGTTAAAGGGGTACGAGATTGTTCGTCACGACGAAAGCGATTGTGCTTTTAATGAAAACGAGTTTGTGAAAAAAGCATTTGCCGAAAAGAAATGGGGTTTTATCGGCGATTATTATAGATTAAAAGCCGTTTATGAAAGTGGTGGCGTTTATTTAGATACCGACGTTGTTGTTAACAGGGATTTTGAGCTGTTGCTTTCTGAACCTTGTTTTATGGGCTATTTTGTCGATTGTTGCTTGTGTACTGCGATTATCGGTGCGGAAAAGGGTGCGACCATTATTAAAGAATTGATGCACCTATATGATATTACAAAGTTTGTCGACGATGAAGTTGCTTGGCGTTACGATGAGCAAGAAGACATTTTGTACGTTAACAGAATGGAAACGACTAACTATTATTACACCTGGTATTTAATGAATAAATATCCCGAACTTAAGCTTAACAATACGTACCAGAAGTTTGGCGATATTACAATTTATCCGAAAGAGTATTTTGAAATCGGAAAGTTAAACGGCAAGCATTTTACCGTGCATTTAAATTCCGGGACTTGGCAAAACAAAGAAAAGGCTAATGATTTTCGTGCAAAATGTAAAAAAGTTGTTTTATCAATCCCTTGGCTTGGCGAAAAGGTGAGGATTATGATAAGGCGTCGCCGTTACAGAAAAATGGCAAAAATTAATCCTTTTTATCGTCAAAGG
>CAYLUH010000057.1:0-1874 GCA_964386845.1 uncultured Christensenella sp. | reverse complement strand
CCTTTTTCGCCCTTTCCTTCTTGAGAGCCGATACCTAGCGACGCAAACCATTCTTCAACAGTTCCACAAAAGCCCTCTTCAACGGCTGCTCTATATGCGGCGAGGCCTGCCTTGGAAAACTCGTCCGTTTCCGACGGAGTAGACGAATTATCCATACACCCCCCCATTGATAAAGCGAATACCAGTGATAAAATTACCACCATTACGCTTGAAAGTATTTTCTTCATTTTTTTATTCTCCTTTTAAAAAAAATAATCAATAAAATTATTTTAACACAACTTTTTACTCTTTTCAATAGTAAAAATTAAAAATCACGGCAAATCCTTTTGCCGTGAACAATCTTACCACTTTCGTCAAGTACAACTATCTTTCCAGTTTTGTCAAACACAATTATCTTATCACTCTTGTCAAACACAATTATCTTACCACTCTTGTCAAGTGCAATTATCTTATCACTTTTATCAAATGCAATTATATTGTCTTTTACAATCAATTTGCAATTCACGATATTTTGCGATTTTACAAAAACGCTTTACAACCTTATTAAAAGATTTTTTGCGTTAATCTTTCAAAACGACCGCTTCGTCTTTCAAACTGTTTAATTTTTTGTTTGCGTTTACAATCATATATATTGCCATAACGACGATGAACGTGGCAATGGCACCACCCGTCAACGCCATTAACAGTTTTTGCGTTTGAATTGACATCGCACCGTTATTAAACGTGGCTAGCATTGTACTCTCAAGCGTTACCACCGACACGCACGACGACGCAAGCGATATGATTTTTGAGGCTGAAAATACGGGGCTTTGGAATTTTTTGTACCGAACGACGTTGGTTATCGCCATCGCAAAAGAAAAAAAGGTGTACGTCGCCATTGATATCGTTACGATTTGATTGTGACTTACCGCATAATCGCCTCGCACTATATATATCATCATTCCCGTTAACGCAACGTTTATTAGCAAAAATATCCAGCCACACGCCCTATACCACACGTACTCTTTTTGCATATTTTCGCCACGCTCGTATCGTACGGTATGGCAAGCCAAAAAGATTCGCATTGTTGCTAGCGCAAAATAGTATGCCGACAAAGAATAAAACCACGCCGATTTGTGTTGCACGCCAAGTACAAGTTGCAAAACGGCGTATGCGCAATTCCACACGATTGCTCCGATTAACGTGACTCTCATTCGCAAACGCACGTCGCTCGTCCAGTGTGAAATTAGTTTGCTTTTTTGTGCCCTGCCTTTACACCACGCCACGAATTTCGGAAGCCGTGCACACAAAACGACAAGCGCATAAAAAGATATTACGTAGGCGACTATTCGCAAAACGCTGTCCTCTTCCAAGTAAATCATCGACAAAACGAGCATCGCCGTAGCGACGGGAAACAATGCAAGCACAATGGCTATATGTGGAAACAATATCGTTTTTCCGATTTTTTTCCAGTCCATTTTCGTCTCCTTTTCCCTTTTATTCCCTTTTCGGTTGTCCTAAAAACGCCGTCTTAATTTTATTTTAACCGTTTTGCCAATGCTTTAAAACGGCTCTTTGTTTACGAGTTTATCACAAATTTATTTTTTTGCCGTAAAAAATTTGTTTGCGTTTTGTTAAAATTTTACTTTATCAATAATTTTTGTATCATCACGGTCGTTGTTTGTCAAGTTTTTTCGCCTTGCTCCCGTTTTTTTATGCGACTTTACTTTTTTGCGATAACAAAAGCAAAATTTTTTCAAAAAACGGCAAAATATAATTGACAACGGCTTTTTATTCGGGTATAATACATAAGCGTTTTGAGAAAAACAAGGCGCAAACGATATGGCGGCGTAGCTTAGTTGGTTAGAGCGGCCGGTTCATACCCGGCAGGTCGT
>CAYLUH010000056.1:0-1960 GCA_964386845.1 uncultured Christensenella sp. | reverse complement strand
GATTGTTTCCGTCCGCCCAAAAAGACGTAAATTCAAAACTGTTGCTTGTCTTTTTGCCCTCTTTCTTTGCTTGTCCTTTGTTGGCTTCTTTAATATGGTTAAAGCGCGTTGAGTTGGAATAATACTTCGTATTTGTTCCGTTGGAAATTACGAAAATCTGCACGTATTCGTAAAGTCCGCACGATGCCCAAAAACTGTCGCGCTGATAACGATTGATTTGATTAAACGCCTCTTTTATAGCGACTCCGCGCCGTTTCAATTCCACGTGAACGAGCGGAAAACCGTTGACCAAAATAGTGACGTCGTAACGGTTATCGTAATTTCCCGAAACCTCGTATTGATTGATAACCTGCAACTTGTTGTTGTGAATATTCTTTTTGTCGATAAGCGTAATATTCTTAGTTGCCCCTGCGTCGGTTTTAAGAATTTGCACGTAATCTTCTTGGATTTTCCGCGTTTTCTCAACGATACCTTCGTTACTGTTCGCAATGCACTCGTTAAAAAAGCGTTTCCATTCGTCGTCCAAAAAAGTATAATCGTTCAGTTCTTCCAACTTTTTACGAAGATTTTTGATTAAGTCTTCTTCCGTTTTTATCGGCAAATATTCGTAACTTTGCTCGCCTAAAAGCCTTATGAACTCGCGTTCTAAATCCGCCTCGCTTTGATATGCGTCGGAACGTGCGGTAGCAGGCTTATATTCGGTTACAACCGTGCTTTCGCTTGATTCAGCCACTATGTTAAAGAATGCCATATTTTATACTCCTTTTACCAAGAATAATTCCATAATTTTTGAAATGTCGGGCTGACATTTAATTCTACAAAATCAATCACTTCAAACCCAGTTTGTCCATACTTGGTTATCACCAAGTAGTCCAAATGAACAAATGCCAAATATGTATCCAAAGAGCAATTCTCATTACGAAACTGCATAGATGAAGAAAAATCCCGATTGATCGCATTAGTAATTTGTCTTGCACCTTCTTCTTTTGTGTAAACGTTCGCAAATAACATAACATAAGGATGAAACAAAAATAAATTTTTCTTCTTTTTTAAGAGTTTTAAAAATGCCTTTATATCTTTTTCATCCTTTTTTACATTAGTTGCTTTTGATATTCGTTTCAAATCTTCTATAGAGCAAAATCTCAACAATTTATACAAACAGAATGCCTGCATACTTCCTTGTTCTTTGGATTGTACAGTTGCTCTTAATCCACTTGCAAAGACAACCTTCCCCGCCGACATACAGCTTGTAGCGCGTAATTCACTTTGACTTGCAATTAATTTAAAATCTAATCCATATGAACCAGCGTAACAATCACACTCACCATTAGATTCAGTTTGAGTTTTTATAAAAGGTGTATTAAATCGATTTTGAAACCATTTTGACTGATTTAGAAATTCAATCAAATACGTTTCATATTCAACTTCATCCCCTTTCACGAAATTTGAAATAATTACTTCAGCTGGTAATCTTCTTGACTTTAAACTAAGATCTTGGTCTTCCATTATATGTTTTCCTTAAACATCAATAGTTTATCTCTATAATATTCGTATTGTTTTTGTCTTGCTTCGATTTCCGCAGGCAAGCCGTTGGATATGTCGTTACACAATTTATCAAATCTGTCGAGTATGTCCGATGTTCGCATTTGTTCTTCCACACTCGGAATAATTATCGTATATTCCATAATCGCATCTTTATCGCCACGCGGCATTTTTGCACCCTTTGAATGACTGACGTTATAGTGAAAGAAATCATCCTTCGCCAAACAATGGTATAAGTATCTCGGTGTTAAAATTGCTTGATAGGATTCTTGAATACGTATAACCAACACGTCGCCGTTTGTTCCGCCGTCTCTGTCTGCATACCATATTTTTTTAAGATACGGTCGTATATTACCAAGCAACGTATCGTTCTTCAAATATTCAATATATTGCCCCTCTATAGGTGCATTATCCGAAT
>CAYLUH010000055.1:0-1982 GCA_964386845.1 uncultured Christensenella sp. | reverse complement strand
TCATTGAGGGCGACAATCTTGCATCGTTAAAATTGCTTGAAAAGACGCATAAAGGAAAGATTGATTTAATCTACATAGACCCGCCGTACAATACGGGAAACAAGGATTTTGTTTACGACGATAGTTTTGTAGACAGCAACGATACTTTCAGACACAGTAAATGGCTTTCGTTTATGGAAAAGCGTTTGCAAATTGCGAAAAATCTTTTATCCGAAAACGGCGTTATTTTTATAAGTATTGACGATAACGAGCAGGCACAGTTAAAATTATTATGTGATAATGTTTTCGGAGTGGATAATTTTATTTGCGATTTTATTAGAACGAATAAAACAGGTTCAGGACACGACGCGAGGGAAATTAGTATAGAATATGATTATATGTTGTTTTATTCTAAAAACAAGGAATTAACGCATATTGCCAAACAAATTGTTGATACCGAAAATGATAAAAAATATAAACTTGAAGATGAATATGTTGAAATACGTGGAAAATATTATTTAAGAGATTTAGACTATAAAGGTTCTTATAGCCCTTCTCTTGATTATCCTATCAATATAAACGGCGTTGATATTTATGCGGGTGGAATTTTTGGAAGACCAAATACTTGGCGATGGAGTAAATCCAAAGTTGAGTGGGGAATAAAAAACGGGTTTATTGTCATAGATGAAAAGAAAAACAAAATATATATTAAGCAATATCAGTTTGTAGATAACAATAATAATTTACGAGAAAGAACATTGCCGTATAATGCACAAATTACATTTTTAAATGCTGTCGGCAGTAAAGAATTAAAAGAAATATTGACACAAGATATTTTTTCTTTTCCAAAACCAACTTCTTTGATAGAGTTTGTAATAAATCTTTTAGATAAAAAAAATATTACTATCCTCGACTTTTTCGCAGGTAGCGGAACAACGGGACACGCCGTGATGAAACTCAACGCCGAAGACGGCGGAAACCGCAAGTTTATCCTTTGCACCAACAACGAAAACAATATTTGCCGTGACGTTACGTATGAACGTATCAAGCGTGTAATCGATAAAGAAAATTATAAGGCAAGCCTGAAATATTTCAAGGTGGACTATTTGCCCATTTCGGACAAGCTGTATTACGAATATGCCGATGAACTGTTAAAGCATATCCGTGAACTTGTCGAACTTGAAAATGGTATCAATTTCAAAGGCAATGCTGAAATCGCCATTATTTTGACCGAGGAAGAACTTGACGAGTTTACTGCCTCTCTCCCCGACGGCTGCCGTTCGATTTATCTCGGACACGACGTGCTGCCGAGCGAAGAACAGGAAACGTTATTCAAAAAGAACAATATTGCCGTCAATATCATTCCCGACTACTACTATAAGGATTTGGAGGGCTGAAGATGAATATCAATTTAATGCAGTTTCAGTTAAAGGCAATAAAAAATCTTTTAGAGGGTATGGACGAGCCTTGCCGTGATATTATCCTCAAAAGTCCGACGGGAAGCGGTAAAACGATTATTCTCACGCACTTTATGGACGAGTACATCAAGGGGCACGCAAATACCGTGTTCGTGTGGCTTACTCCCGGCAAAGGCAATTTGGAAGAACAAAGCAAGGCGAAAATGGATAAGTATATCCACAATTCGCAAACGAAACTGCTTGCCGATATTATGACGAGCGGTTTTCAAGAAAACGACTGCTGTTTTATCAACTGGGAAAAACTCACGAAAAAAGGCAACAATGCCTTAAAGGACAGTGAGCGGACGAACTTCCTTGAATGGATAGAAAAAGCGTTTAACGACGGTTTGTCTTTCAAAATCATCATCGACGAAAGCCACCAAAACTTTACCGAAAAAGCCGACGCTATCGTGCAACTGTTCAGAACGGATAAAATTATTCGCTGTTCCGCTACACCGCTTATCACCAAAACGGCAAAGTTAATTGAAGTGTCGGAAGAAGACGTTATCGCCGAGGGGCTTATCAAAAAACTGCTGGTTATCAACG
>CAYLUH010000054.1:0-2001 GCA_964386845.1 uncultured Christensenella sp. | reverse complement strand
GCTCAACTTTTTTTATAGCTTTTTTCCGACACCCCAACATTTATTTTAGAACCAAAAATTTTAATCAAAAAATGTCGCTAACACCTTGACAAGTAAAGTTTTTGTGATATAATTTCATTATAATCTAAACTAAAATATTCGGGAGAAAAATGGGGTTATTTGATACGTTTATCTATAAAAAAGGAAAAATCGTCAATGAAAACTTTATAAAAAGAATTCATAGGGGCGTCCCCGACCAAGAGGGCGATGAACGGGAAAACATTAGAAACAATTTGGCAATGCTGAGACACTGCAAACCTTGCACGGCATTATCCGGTTGCTATTTTGCAAACAACAACAAACCGAAAACGCATTTTTATTGTGACTGCAACGAATCTGCAATTGAAACGCCCTACGAGCAAAGCGTTGCAGAGCGCGATATTCGCAAATTTAGCGAATACGTGTTCAATGAAAAATATAAAGTGAATGGTAAAAACAAATTGTTTTGGCTATTAGGATTTCATAAAGAAGATTCTGCTTACCTAAAGTCGGAATATGAAAAACAAGCAAAACAAAAATATCTAAAAGGCGACTACACTTTAGGAAAACTCGATAATTTTGGGCAACGTATAAATGTCACCATTGATTTAGCCACGCCTACACACACGGATATCAAATTAATTACGGGATGGATGGTTCACCCGCTCGGAAAAATTACTTGCACCACACCGCTCGGCAGATAATATAAAAATGGAATTTTTCAACGAAATTATAAAACTCCCAACTTAAAGAATCAAATACAAGTAATCTTTAAAAAGGTTCTGGCGTAAAAATTATCTTAATACACAACAACAAACAATTTTTCTTGTTTTTTAGGCAAAAAACAGGCAAAAGTACAACAAACACTACGATAAGCCGCAAAATTACATAATTGTTAAATAAAAAAATTAACGGGGGAAAATGGAAATGGAAATGGAACTTTACGATAATGTAAAACTCATCGAAGAAATCGAAGAATTGTCACAACGAGGAATACATAAAAATTGCCTCGGTCTTATCGTAAAAAAAGACGACGATATTTATACGGTTGGTTTTTTCAACCCGAAAAACCTCGGTGAATATATTTTTGCAAAAGTAAGCAGAAAGCACCTTACCTTCGTTGTTCGTAGCGAAGACAACATCATCCGTGAATTGAAAGAAAAGTTTTCAACGAAAGAATTTAACTTATCCGAGAGCTTTTCGAAACCCGACGTAAAAGAATATGATCAAGTCGAACTTATCGTAGAAAAATCACGCTACGCAAAAGACGGTGTCCACAAAGGTGCGCGCGGCTCCGTAATATCGTCTTATGCCATATCCGACGAATGGCTCATCTTGTTTTTCGAGCAAGGCACAGGCAAAGACATCGCCGACATTACGGTAAACCGAAAAGATTTCAAAATTATCGAATAAGCCTACTCTTCCGAAATTTAATATACGCACGTAAAAACGCCGCCCGACTACTTTTATCGTGCGGCGTTTTTTACTATTTTGTTAGATAACGGGCTTATAGCCTCACTTTTTCGTCGTTTTGTTTCCTTGTCTTTTAAATCTGAAATTCATATCGTCGGGAATCAGCCAACTTAAAACAAACGAAATAACAAACATATTAAGTACGTTGTTAGACAAAATATTAGACAAATATCCGAGCCCTTTTGCGTCAAGATAGGTGAAAAATTCTCCGACTAAAGTAATACCGAAACCTAAGCACGTCGACACGGAAAGAATAAGTATATTCTTATCCGAAAACCCAAGGTTAGCGCACATTTGAATACCCACGACGGCAATCGAACCGAAAAGTATAATCATCGTTCCGCCGATAACGCAATCGGGAATAGTCAATAAAAATCCCGAAACGATAGGAAAACACGACAAAACGATTAGCAGTAGAGCGCCTGTAAGTACGCTAAAACGATTGACTTCCTTTGTTTGCGTTACGATGCCGACGTTTTGCGAATACGAAGTTAGCGGCAACGCCCCGAA
>CAYLUH010000053.1:0-2285 GCA_964386845.1 uncultured Christensenella sp. | reverse complement strand
AAAAAAACGAATAGCGTTTGTTTCTATTTGCAAAAAACGTCTTTTTATTGTATAATACAAGTAAAAAAGTTTGCTCGCAAGGGCTTTCTTACGATGTATTACATCATTGTTAAATGATAGAATGAAAAAATTTTTTACGTTGACGGAGAAATTATGATTAAACTTATTAAAACAGGCGTTTATTATCAAAACGGAAAGTTGGTTAAAGCGACGGCTAAAGACGAAACGGCAAAGAAAAAAACTCTTGCTTACAATATTTTGTCAAGCCACAACACGAGCGACGTTGAGGGAAAACTTAAAATTAAATTCGACGAAATTACTTCGCACGATATTACTTACGTCGGTATTATTCAAACGGCAAAAGCAAGTGGACTTGAAAAATTTCCACTTCCTTACACGCTCACAAACTGCCACAATTCGCTTTGCGCCGTAGGTGGAACGATAAATGAAGACGACCACGTTTTCGGGCTTTCTGCCGCAAAAAAATACGGTGGAGCATTCGTGCCTCCACACCTTGCCGTTATTCACCAATATATGCGTGAAATGAGGGCTTTTTCGGGTGGAATGATTTTAGGCTCCGATTCGCACACCAGATACGGTGCGTTAGGAACGATGGCTATCGGAGAGGGTGGCCCCGAACTTGTTAAACAATTATTAGACAAAACTTACGACGTGGATATGCCTGAAATCGTCGCAGTACAATTAAAGGGTAAACTCAGAAAGGGCGTCGGCCCACACGACGTGGCGCTTGCGCTCGTTAAGGCAACTTTCCCTAACGGTTTTGTAAAAAACAGAGTGTTAGAGTTTATCGGCGACGGGATTAAAAACTTGTCTATGGATTATCGTAACGGCATCGACGTTATGACGACGGAAACGACTTGTTTATCTTCCGTTTGGGAAACGGACGAAGTTGTAAAAGATTATTACGAAATGCACGGCAGAGCAGGTGCATATAAAGAAATGAAAGTGGAAGACGGCGCTTATTACGATAAGGGCATCGTTATCAATCTTTCTAAAGTGGAACCGATGATTGCGCTTCCTTTCCACCCGTCCAATGCTTACACTATAAGAGACTTTTTGTCGAGGCCGTACGAACTTCTTAGAGAATGTGAAATTGCTGGACAAAAATTGTTAAAGAACGGCGAATTCAAACTTACCGACAAAATTAAAGACGGCAAGGTGTATGTAGAGCAAGGCGTAATAGCAGGTTGTGCAGGCGGTATGTACGAAAACATCGGCGAAGCCAGTGAAATTTTGGGCGACACGGCAATCGACAATAACGACTTTACTTTGGATATTTATCCGTCTAGCCAACCCGTTTACAAGAGCCTCGTAGACGGTGGATATATCGGTAAATTAATGGTTAACGGTGCAGTTATAAAAACGGCTTTCTGTGGCCCTTGTTTCGGCGCAGGCGACGTTCCTCAAAATAACGGCTTGTCGATAAGACACACGACGAGAAATTTTGAAAGCAGAGAGGGTAGTAAACCTGCAAACGGACAACTTTCTTGCGTTGCGCTTATGGATGCCAGAAGTATTGCTGCAACGGCTGCAAACGGTGGCGCTATAACGTCGGCTCTAGATTTTTATTATAAAAAGAAAATTAAGAAATATAAATTCGACGAAGGCATTTACAAAGCAAGGGTACTTAACGCCGTCGGAAAGGGCGACACCGATATTGCTTTGAAGTACGGACCTAATATTGCCGACTGGCCAAAAATGGAGGCATTAAAAGACAACTTGCTTTTGAAGGTTGTTTCCGTTCTTAACGACCCAGTTACCACGACGGACGAACTTATCCCGTCGGGCGAAACGTCGTCGTATCGTTCAAACCCGTTAAAACTCGCAGAGTTTGCACTTTCTCGTAAAGACCCCGAATACGTAGCAAGAGCAAAAGCCGTTCAAACGGAAAGTTTCCCAATTATTGACGGCGTGGACGAAGATTGCACGACTTACGGTAGCGTTGTTTGTTCGATAAAACCGGGCGACGGTTCTGCAAGAGAACAAGCGGCGTCTTGTCAAAGAGTTTTGGGTGGAGTCGCAAACATAGCAAAAGAATACGCAACCAAGAGGTACAGAAGCAACCTCATTAACTGGGGTATGATTCCTTTCCTTGCCGATAAAAACGATTTTAACGTTGGCGATTTTGTTTATATCGAAGGGATAAAAAAGGCTATTTTAGACGGTGAATTAAAGTTTAATGCAAAAGTTATCAGTGGCGATAAAGTAAAAAATATCACGCTCCGAATGGATGCTTTAACCGATGCGGAAAAACAAATTATTCT
>CAYLUH010000052.1:0-2340 GCA_964386845.1 uncultured Christensenella sp. | reverse complement strand
AGCGTAGGCGTCAATTTTGAAGAATATTTACCTGCCGTTACCGAAGCAACGGCGGAAGACGTAGTAGACGAAGCGTACGAAGCTCTTACCGAAAATCTTGCAACTGAAAGTTCTAACGAGGACGAGGCAACAAGTTTGGAGGAGGTGGTTAACAACGTTGACGACACATAAAGCACAAAAAAGATAAAGAAATAAAAAACGGCTAGCGTGAAGACAAGCCTAAGGGCTTAGGCTGTCTCACGTGGCCGTTTTTGTTTCTATCGTTTTGTGCGTATAAAGAAAACTAGTTTATCCCCCACCCACAAACTCGTTCCCGCTATCGACTTAAAAATATAATAGAGAAGTGTAAGGGTTCGCCTTACACTTCTTAGTTGCCTTTTCACATAAGCAATAGTGCGATTGTCAAGACAAAAGAAAAAAGTTTTTTTATTTTTTTACGCTTAAAAAAATATAAAAAGTTTTTTCCGACTCTTGACAATAAACGTGCTTATGTTATAAATCCATACCATAAAAAAAGGCTAGGGGTGGCTAACAAGTGGCACAATGGCTTGACTTTTAGTTTTTTACGTGCTATACTTCCCTCGCAAAGGGAGGTTAGCGTAATTTGTCGTATATCGAAAGTATCACTTCGATTATGGCTAACGTTATGTAAATAATTTGTAGTACCTGCATAACAAGCAACCTCCTTTTCTTTTATTTTCAGCACTTAAAAGACTAATAGTCAAGTAGGGGCAGAAATTTGGCAAAACCAAATTTCTTTTTATTTTAAATCGTTTTATGTGAAAAGAGGTTATTATTAAAAAAGATAAAAAAGTATTAAAAAAATATTTTTCCAGACGTCTGGAAAAATTTCAATAAAAAAATCATTAGTAAATAACTGTCGTTTTGTTGTTTGTGTGGCGCAAAATCGTCTTTTTGTTTTACATAAAAGCAAATTTTTTATTAAGGCTAGGGGTGGCTATCAAGTGGCACAATGGCTTGACTTTTAGTTTTTTACGTGCTATACTTCCCTCGCAAAGGGAGGTTAGCGTAATTTGTCGTATATCGAAAGTATCACTTCGATTATGGCTAACGTTATGTAAATAATTTGTAGTACCTGCATAACAAGCAACCTCCTTTTCTTTTATTTTCAGCACTTAAAAGACTAATAGTCAAGTAGGGGCAGAAATTTGGCAAAACCAAATTTCTTTTTATTTTAAATCGTTTTATACGAAAAGGGGTTATCATGCAAAAGACAAACAAAAAAAGGACGTTTAAACATTTAACGTGGGAAAATCGGCTTCAGATAGAAGCCTTATTTAAAGTCGGATTAAACGCCAGGCAGATTGCTAAGCAGATAGGTTGTTCTTTCAAAACTATATACAACGAATTAAAACGTGGCGAATATTTTCACACAAAAAAGCAGCAATCGTTTTGGTACGGTAAAAAATACAGGCACGTAAAGGCTTACAGTCCAAACAAGGCGCAAGATTTGTATGATATGAATATGAGTACTCACGGTGTCGATATAAAACTCGGCAAAGACTTTGCACTTGCTTCCTACATCGAAACACGCATTGTCGACGACGGACTTACGCCTCTCGCCGTGCTGGGTGAAATAAAAAAGAAGGGTTTGTCTTTTAATACTACAATTTGTGTTCAAACGTTATATAACTATATTAGAAAAGGCGTGTTTTTGCGTTTATCTTTAGATTATCTCCCACTTGCTAAAAAGAATATTAGGAAAAACAAAAAAGTAATTGCAAAACGGCTCCCTCGTGGTACTAGCATTGAACAACGCCCTGCCGATATTTATGCACGTACGGAATTTGGGCATTGGGAAATGGACTGTATAGAAAGTTGTCAAAAGAAAAAGCCGACTTTACTGTGCCTATCAGAACGTCTCTCTCGTCGTGAAATAATATTTAAGTTACCAAACAAAAAATCTGTTTCCGTTGTAAATTGTCTTAACCTGCTTGAACGTAGATACGGTAATTTGTTTTCAAAAGTCTTTAAGACGATAACGGTGGATAACGGTTCTGAATTTTCCGATTACATTGCTATGGAGCAGTCGTGCATTTGCAACAAAAAAAGGACGACAATTTATTATTGTCACCCTTATTGCAGTTCCGAACGAGGCACTAACGAACGTATGAATAGAGAGATTAGAAGAAAATTTCCGAAGAATACCGATTTTACCCTTGTTAACTCTGACAAGGTTAATGAAGTTGAAAACTGGTTAAACTCTTATCCTCGTGGTATTTTGAACTATGATACCCCCGAAAACGTCTTTAATCACCACCTAAACGCCCTTTATTAAATTTTTTTAAAAAAATGTGTAATTTTCTCTTGACATTTACG
>CAYLUH010000051.1:0-2534 GCA_964386845.1 uncultured Christensenella sp. | reverse complement strand
CATAATCGTTCTTTTCGTTATAGTCTTACTTACACAACTATTCTAAAAGAGATTTTTGGCTTTTGAGCCACTTTTCTATTTCACAATCCGTTTCAAGTGTTCTAAAGACAAAATGTTTTAGCGATGATTTCCCCATAAATACACATGTTGCGCCATTCGCCTAATTTCGCGCTGTTTTAGGCGATTTTTTATTTTAATTAGGCGAATGGCATCGGCAGCCGTTTTATAATTGACGCACCTAAAAATGTCTTTATTTTTTTGTGTATTAAAAAAGGTCTTGGTCGAGTACTTCTCCTCCATCTACAACCTCTCTTTTTGGGCGTATCAAAAAAAATACTCTCCGTCGGCATTTTCAAAGGGCTCGAATTCGTGCCCTTTGTAATGTTAACTTAACAAGCGATATTTTTCAAGGATTTCTTTTGCGCTTTTTGTTTTTAAAAACAAAAAAGCCCGCCTATAGGTCGATTATCGAACATTTCAGGCAGGTTTTTAGTGTTTATAACAACATACAATCAATATCATTGTTACATGATATGCAGCCACCTAAACAGATTAAAGATAAAACAAGATTTGCAATAAAACACGTAGCCTTTTTTCCTTCAAAACAACAATTTTTTTCTTCCATTTTAAAATCCTCCTAAGGTTATTGAAATTATTATATCCTACATTTTGTAGGAAGTCAAGAATTTTCCTACAATTTGTAGTAAAATGTCGGTATGAAAAACAATGTTTTCGGGCAAAAATTAAAAGAGTTACGTATAGAAAAAGGTTTATCGCAACAAAAACTCGGCGAAGCGTTAGGTTTTTGCAACCAAACCGTTAGTTTTTGGGAATCGGGCAGTCGCGAGCCCGATTTAGACACTTTACTTTTAATTGCGCACTATTTTGACGTAACGTTAGAAAACCTTTTGGAAAGAAATTGAAATTTCGGCTGCTATGAGTGTTAAAAACTTAGCAGTTTTTTTATTCCCGCTAACCTTGCCGCTACGCAAGAAATTTTAAGGGTAAACAGACAAAATCTTTTGCGAGTTTTAATAAAATCCGAAATCATTGTTTGACTTATTAGTAAATATATGCTAATATGTATTCAAGAAATATTAGGAGAGTTGTCAATGCAATACACAGTCATACAATGCCGTCCGAAAGATGCGCAAAAAAAGTTGAACGCATTAGCCGCCAACGGCTGGAAGGTTGCTTCTCAAAGCGAATCGACTTGGACCGTTAATCAATGTTTAGGACTCAGCAATACGGTTGATTCTATTATTAATTATACGTTATATAAAGACGAAGCGTACAATTCGTTTAACCAAAGCGAGCAAGTCGAAAATGGCGATATCCTTAGCGATAACGATTATGAAGATCTTCCTTACGACGGTGACGTTAACGTCGCAAAAGAAAACGAGTGCCCGAATTGTTTTCACGAAATTTCACAAGACGACAAACAATGTCCTAATTGCGGTTATCCGATAAATAATAACTGAATTTAATGTTAAATCCCCGCCTAAAACGTCGAATAATCGACCTATAGGCGGGGTTTTTAGAATATCTAAATTACGGAAATAAAAAGCGGACGGAACCCCCCCGTCCGCTTTTTGAAAAAATTAAGCGTTTTATATACCGTTAAAGTTAATACGGTGCAAAATTATTTGTTAAAATATCTTTTTAAAAGACCTTCGAAAGCCTTGCCGTGGCGTGCTTCGTCACGCGCCATTTCGTGGACGGTGTCGTGAATAGCGTCAAGACCTAACTCTTTAGCAAGTTTTGCAAGTTGAGTTTTTCCTTCGGTTGCGCCGTTTTCCGCTTCAACGCGAAGTTCCAAATTCTTTTTGGTGGAATCCGTAACTACTTCGCCTAAAAGTTCGGCAAACTTAGCGGCGTGTTCGGCTTCTTCGCAAGCCGCTTTTTCCCAATATAAACCGATTTCGGGATAGCCTTCACGATGAGCAACGCGTGCCATGGCAAGATACATACCGACCTCGGTACATTCGCCCGTAAAGTTCATTCTTAAACCTTCGATGATTTCCGCGGAGGCGCCGTTGGCAACGCCTACTACGTGTTCTGCCGCCCAAGATTTATCTCCGCTTTGTTCGACGAACTTAGAAGCGGGCGCCTTGCATTGAGGGCACTTTTCGGGTGCGCTGTCGCCTTCGTGTACATAACCGCAAATACTGCATACAAATTTTTTCATTTTTAATATCTCCTAAATTATTTTTTTTGATTTAATCGGCTTATAGCCGCACTTTTTAATTATTTTCTTTTTGGCACGAGGGGCAAATTCCGTAATAAACACAATTTGCGCGCGTTACCGTATAGTCGCCGTTTTCAAGCGTTTCGGGAAGAATTATTTCACCATCGACGTCCGAAACACTGCCGCATTTTTCGCACGCGAAATGCATATGGTCTAAAACCGTTCCGTCATAATGAGTTTTCTTGTCGGCGGTATCTATCGTTATCGCCTGCCCCGTTTGACATAAAAGGGCTAAATTGCGATATACCGTACCAAGGCTTACGGTCGGATCGATTTTTCTAACCTC
>CAYLUH010000050.1:0-2537 GCA_964386845.1 uncultured Christensenella sp. | reverse complement strand
CTTAACGAGGTAAAAAAATAGCCCGTGTTACCTTTTTAGTGGCAACACGAGTTGTTTTGCTTGTTATTTTTAACGTAACGTCTTATCGAAAAGACTTTTTCAATCCTTCCCGAACGAAAAGTGCGTATTCTTTTTAAATATTTAAAATATTTTTGAGATAAAATTTTTTTACTCTCTTTTTTTGCGTGAAAAATTTCTTTACTCTATGCAGAGTGTCAAAAAGTGCATAGAGTAAATTTTTTTATATTGTCGTTTTTATTGAGGCGACAATCGTATTTATAAAATAAGTTGTCAAACGGGTGTTAAATTTTGTTTTCGCTTAATAATTTCTTTTGACTTTTTTTCATTGAAAGCCAACTTATAAACCCGTAAGTATCGTTTATCAAAAAAACGAAAAAGCAAATTACGAGAGGGAGATAAGATATATCTTCCGTGCAGGCAAGTATCCATAAAGTAATTAAAACGACGTCGTTAAGCCCGTAACACACGGCGTAATATGGAGAGCGCATTAAAAGAATTATGCAGGCTGAAAAACTTGTGGCAACGCTTACCGTACTAATGGCGAGGTTGGGTGTGTTTAACGCCTTTAAAACAAAGTAAAAGAGGGCTGTCGTAAAGGCTGTCGAAAGGAAAACGATAATCCATTTTTTTGTACTTAAACTTTCCACTTTAACTTCTCCGTTGCCCTTTTCGAAGGGGTGTTTAAGCCAACTTATTGCCGTTACGACGGCAGAGGGGAGCGACATAAACACGTAAGTTATAAATTCTCCGTAATAGTGGAACGTGAGTGATTTTATTCCGTAAAGTATGGCGAAGATTATCAAAATAAATTGCCCCACGGGGTGCCCTTTTGCGATGAAAATTAAGGACGACGCTCCGACAAGCGACGTTATTATCGACAATGCGTTTTTTTCTTTCACCAAAAGCGACGATGCGAGTATTATCGAAAGGCTTAAAAACCAAATAAAATAATCGATAAACTTAAAATTCTTAAACGGGTTTGTAAATTTCATAAAACTCCTTAAAAAAAGCACTCAGACGTATCTTCTAAGACCTAACGATACGCTTGAATGCTTTTATTTTTAATAAAGCCGTTCACCCGGTGGCGAACTGATATCGGTTTTTGTTTGCTTTTTTAAGCGCAAAAAACCTTTTTTTAACTTTTCGTTTATATTCTATCAGAATTAAAATATATGTCAAGCAATTTTAATGGTAAAAATTAAATAAAAATAAGCAATGCTTCGACGACCAAAATGGCGGTACAGGAGGAGAGTGCAACCGTAAGCAGTGAACGATTAAAGAAACTCAAAACGAATGCCGTTACGGTGCCAACAAGCCCCAAAACGAGAGAGTTGCCGGCTGAGTACAAAATGTACGGGAAAGTCATTGCCGATAAAACGGCGTACGGAATATATTTTAACAGGCTTTTTATAAACCTATTGTTAATTTTCTTTTTGAAAAAGGCAAAGGGTAACATTCTGATGAGGTAAGTTACAAAAGCCATTGAAAAAACGAGTAAAAGTGAGTTAAGCATTTTCTTCCTCCTCTTTAACGGGGAATAGGAGCGCCGTGATAACGGCAGAAAGAAGTGCGCTAATTATATACTTAAAGCCCGTTGAAATGGTGTTGACGACGGGAACGTAATATAAAATGCAACTAAACAGCGCACTCGTGCAGACTGCAAAGAGCACGCCTTTTTCCTTTTTTGCTGGGGGAATTATAATTGCCATAAACATTGCGTAAAGCCCAACGCCGAGTGCGACGATTAGTTCGGTTGAAAGTAAATTTCCGGCAACGCTACCTAGCAGTGTGCCTAATGCCCAACCGACGTAAGGGAGGAGCATAAGCCCTCCGAAATATTTTTTCGAAAGCAAGCCGTTTTTGGAAACGGCAACGCCGAAAATTTCGTCGGTAATTCCGAAAGCGCAAAGCATACGGGGGACAAGTTTGAAGTCTTCATCGGTTTTTTGCGTTAAGGATAATCCCATTAAA
Organism: uncultured Christensenella sp.; assembly: GCA_964386845.1. Classification (GTDB taxonomy): domain Bacteria; phylum Bacillota; class Clostridia; order Christensenellales; family Borkfalkiaceae; genus UBA1259. Next base: position 545 of record CAYLUH010000050.1, on the reverse strand, counting down.
AAATATCTTGCGTTTATTACGAGTTGCGTTACAATCATTTCTAAAATCGTTCCCGCTGCGGCGATAACGGATATTCCTGCCAACTGGCCTGCGCTCGTTAGGTTTGTCATAGAAATTAAAACGCTCAAAAAGTAGGGTATACCCATGCTTGACGCCGTAACGCCGAAAGCAAAGGATACCGATAAATAGCCTAGTCCGATTGGTAACCCGTCTTTAACGCCTTCACTAAATTTTAACGATGATTTTGCCATAATGTTTTTTGTCCTTTGTTACTAAAAAGCAGTTTAACATAAGTTTGAAAAATTCGCAAACGTCTTTTAACGGAAAAAGAAAAAACGCATTGATTTTTTTCAATGCGTTTTCCCGTTATTCGCTATTTAGTCGTTAGTTTTCTTTTTTCTTGAAAACAAGTACGCTTGCGCTAGCCAAAGCAAGTAAGGAAAGTACTATCGTCGATACTCTTCCGATACTAGAGCCACAACCACCACTCGGTTCTTCATCAACCGTCGCTTTTGTGTACGTTACCGTTATCGTTACGTCGTCGG
>CAYLUH010000049.1:0-2554 GCA_964386845.1 uncultured Christensenella sp. | reverse complement strand
GCACGTGACTTTTAATCACGGTGTCCGGGGTTCGAATCCCCGATGGATCACCAAAAAAATATATCCATTAAAAGTGGGTATATTTTTGTACCTTTAGCTCAGTTGGTAGAGCAACTGACTCTTAATCAGTGGGTCCAGGGTTCGAGTCCCTGAAGGTGCACCAAATAAAACAAAAACGAACCTTGAGTTAATTTCAAGGTTCGTTTTTGATTAGGAAATATTTTATTTACAATAAGTTTTAATGTTTAAGTAAAAAAACTTAGCATAATACAACTTAAAAAACACAACTAACGTAATTATAACTTTTCAGTTGACAGTTTCTTTTAACAATTGATATAATTATTTTATATATGTTTAATAGGGGGTGGTGTTTTATGGCAAGCAATAAAAAGACGGCAAAAAAAAGTAACAAAACTGAAAAGAATTCTACAAAATTCGAAAACGATACAACGAGTGAAAAAAGAAAAAAGGAAAAGCATAAACGCTTTTATTCGAATAGAGAATTAAGCAAAATAGGAATTCATACAAAATTAACGCCGATTAGCAGTAAGTCTATCAGCGATTTAGACGAAGAAACAAGGCAATCTTTAAGCATAACGACAAAAGCCTACGTCCCGTCTTCAATGATAAAAATATTAATTGGTTTAGCCGTTGCGACAGGACTAATAATTTTTTGCGTTACGAGATATAAAATGGCTGACAACCTAAACTTACATATCGCCTACATTGTAGGAATAATAGTTATAGCCATTGCCACGTCGTTTATATTATTAAAAAGTTCACAAACGCTCAAAGGATATTGCTCCGTTCGTGACGGTTGGCACGATTGGATAGACGTCCTCTCTTCCCTATTTTATATCATTGGTATGATAGTCGTTACGCCGGCAGAAATGTTTGCGACGCTGTTTCAAGGGCAAGCAAGAGTAAAATATATAGAAATGATAAGACTTGCCTTGCCATACGGAATGGGTGTTGACGATGCCATTAAAAGGGGCGAAAAACTGGACAGTTGGGCAAGTTTGTCGGAAACTCTTAAACGAATTGACGAAGGCGACGACTATACCTTTTACGAATAACCTTGCAAGCATTAAACAAAAACAATCAAAAATAAACACAAAAAGCCGAAGATTAACTTCGGCTTTTTCCTTGTTTTTATCGGCAACGTATAGTTCGGTTATGCGTTCTAACAACGTTTTATAAAAAGCGTCTTTTTCTGACCCTGAAAGGCTCTTAAGCGCTCTTCCACCGAGCCTATAACTTCCACCTTTAAGTCGGGCGAGCATTTAGTTTTCTTCCTCTTTTTTCTTCCATATCACATCGCCTTACTTAAAAATTTCCCTTAAAATTTTCCAGTCGTCGGAATGAATATCATCGCTGTAATGCTCCTGACAAATGCAAAGTTCTTCGCTTTGCTCATCGTATCGAACAAAACCGCCTTTGAGATTGTGCTTTGAAATATACGTTTTCAAAACGTCGAATTTTTTCGTGGCGTAAATGTCGATGTTTTCGCTTTCGCCCGTCTTTGTAAAACCACCCTTGGTTTCTATTATCCAAGTTTCGCCGTTTACCGACACGATATAATCGGGATAAAAAAGTTTTTGACGATTAGAATTGTCGCAATAAACTATAGAAAAATATTCGTCGCCCTTATCGCCGTTTTTGTATATCCAATCGACGACGGGACAGCGTTCGCAAAATTTTTCAAACTTCTTTTCCGACGACGAACGAGGCTCTGCCGAAGTAAGATAACCACCGTACACGTTTTTTTCGCTTTCCGACTGCACCTTGCTTTGCACGTCGTAGGTAAAAAGCGTTGTGCGTGGAATGAAAAACATTTTTTCCGACACCATATCGAGGGGCATGGCACTTTGGCGTAATTCCATCGCCATTGCCGAACGACATGCTCGGCGCAACAAATCGTAATTATTGATTACAAAAGCGTATAATTCTCTCGGAGAAAGTGCAAGCACCTTTTCTCGATAATTGAGTTTATCTCCAAACAGTCTGCCGATTATAGTTTTCATATAGTAATACGGCATACCGATTTCATGTCCTATCATATCGACACGGTTCTGATATTCACGACCGTGAATTTTAGTGGAAATAGGTTTATTAATTTTAATTGCGTTTAATTTATCTTTGTCGGAAAGTTCAGAAAACACAACGATTTTGTCCGAAAGTGAGTACTGCACAATCTTGTCGGCAAAAAGAAAGCCCTTGATTTCAAGCCGTATTTTGTTTTCCCTTTTATTCCCCGTAAGTCCGTACTCGTTTTTAAAAAATTGTGCAATGACCGTCAAAGCCTTGCGAGAGTCACGCAACTCGGTAACGGAAGTGCGTTGCTCTTTTGTTAACGTAAACGACTTATATTCGTTTTTCAAAAACAAGGTTTTTGCGTCCAATGCAGACTTGCCGAGGCTGTGCTTAACGCCTTGCGTAAACTTGCCGTCAAAGGTATAGAGGTAACAGCTGTCAAGCAGGTCGTTGTCGTAGTGTCTTGCTTCGGGCATACGACGGATACGCCCTATCGTCTGCACCTCGAACGTTTCGTCCA
>CAYLUH010000048.1:0-2600 GCA_964386845.1 uncultured Christensenella sp. | reverse complement strand
ACCCGAAATCAGGGACGGTTACGATGGACGTTGTTAAAGCAATCAAAGATACCAAAGCAGGTAAGGTTGAATATAGATTAGACAAGAACGCTATTATTCACTGCCCAATCGGTAAAAAGAGTTTCGGCAAAGAAAAAATCGTTGAAAACTACACGGCTTTAATGGAAGCAATCGTTAAAGCAAAACCGTCTGCAGCAAAAGGACAATACTTAAAGAGTGTTGCCGTTGCAAGCACGATGGGCCCCGGCGTTAAAGTAAACGCAAAATTCTAATTTTGGCGTAACCGTCAAAATAAAACACGCAAAAAACAGTTGACAGACTGGCGTAAAGCGTGTATAATTCAAAAATGTAAACTAAATAGCCCAAGACAGTAGGTGATAATTGCTTTTTAGTAAAGGTAAACCGACCGAGGCAGTTTATAAAAGGTTATTATTATGCCCTTGTACACTGCTTTGTCGTACGAGGGCATTTGTATTCTATAAGGAGGTAAACTATGTCGGCAAATTTTGAAGCGAAAAAAGTAGTAGTAGAAGAGATTAAGCAAAAGATTCAGGATTCAAAGTCGGTTGTATTAGTTAAGTTTAACGGACTTACGGTTGCTGAAGACACGGAACTCAGAAGAGAATTCAGCAAAAACAACGTTGAATACAAAGTATTAAAAAATACGCTTGTTCGCCGTGCGTTTAACGATTTAGGCGTAACTGATTTCGACGACGACTTAAACGGTCCAACGTCGGTAGCGTTCGGTGCAGACGAAACGGGAGCATCGAAAGTAATAGTTGCGGCAACTAAAAAGTATGGCGACAAAGTAACCGTTAAGTGTGCGTACGTTGATGGTGGCAAGGTAGACGTTAAAGGTGTTCAAGAACTTGCGTCTATGCCAAGCAAAGAAGAACTCGTTGCAAAAATGCTCGGTTCGTTGCAAGCACCCATCGCAAACTTCGTTGGCGTTCTTTCGGCTATGCCAAGAAGTCTTGTTATTGCGCTTAACGCAGTTGCAGAAAAAAAGGCTCAATAATCTTAAGAGCATAAATTAAGATTAAATAAAAAATAAAAATAAAAAAGATTCTTAAAGGAGAATAGAAAAATGGCAGACATTCAAAAAATGATAGAAGAAGTTAAAGGTATGACAGTTTTGGAACTTAACGAATTAGTTAAGGCTTTAGAAGAAGAATTCGGCGTAAGCGCTGCTGCTCCTGTTGCAGTTGCTGCTGCTCCTGCTGCTGCTGAAGCACCAAAGGAAGAAGAAAAGACGGAATTCAACGTAGTTCTTAAAGACGTTGGCGCAAACAAAGTTGGCGTTATCAAAGTTATTAAGGACGCTTGTGGCTTAGGTCTTATGGAAGCAAAAGCACTTGCTGAAGCTGGCAAGGTTATCAAAGAAAACGCTCCAAAAGAAGAAGCAGAAGCACTCGTTGCTAAATTCAAAGAAGCTGGCGCTACTGCTGTTGCTGAATAATTTAGACACCGAAAACAAAAACGGACAGAGATTTCTGCCCGTTTTAATTTTTTAAATTAGAAATAGCGTAAATGCGAAATTGAAAAAACACCATTAAGTGCGAGCATCGCATTTGACTGGTCAAGTGTAAGTAGGGGCCAAGCTCCTATTACAAGCAGAAAGAGAGAACAAATCGGCAAAATTCGAGATGTTCTCTTTTTTTACAAGCAATATTAATATGACAAAAATGTCATTCGTCATACTCAAGTTCTTTTACAATCTCAATCAAAGTCTTACCATCTATCTTATAATTGAGTAACAAATCATCAAAACTTTCGTATCTTCCGGCAACTTTGTTGGCAACCTCAACAACTTGTACGGCTTGTCCGAGTGGTTCTAGCACAAATGATTTTCCATTGTATTCAAGTATAATTTCATTTTGGCTGTTAATACATGAGTCCTCAATTTCTTCGAGAAATAAAATGTCGTCGTTTCCGAGATTGTATTTAGTTAAATCAATCATTATAAAAATTTCCTTTTCTTTTTCGCTTTTTTAAATTCTTTCTTTTCTGCCTTGCTTGGCTTTCTGGCTGCAAAACGATTGCCTTTATTAATGTCGTGCACATGGTCCATTGGATGTTTTTCATCTGCTGTATCCATATCCTTATACGCCCAACCGTCAGCGCCGAATTTTCGTCTAGATCTAAATCTTCCGTTTTTTGCGTTATAACTATCAATGTATGACCACGGATGCCACTTTATAGGTTTATGGATAAAAGGAGTTTTCTTAACACCTTTACCGTGGTGAAACTGTTTGTAAGGCTTTTTACTCGTATTATATCACCTCCTTGAAATGAAGTCAAATTTGTTTTTTATAATAATAGTCTATCATAAAATGTTTCGTTTGTCTGTCCTCTATGTTTTTGACTTTAGGGTTTACAAAACAAATATATTTTTGAAGATTATATTGATTTTTGGGTTTACATAATGTAAAATGTTGTTGGGGGGTGAAAAGATGGCTTCTTCAATTATAAAGCTTTCCATATCGGATTTTGTTCTTCGTATTCTTCAAAACGATGCGGAGAGGTTTGGCTTTTTAAATAAAGAAAAAGAGCCCAATTTGAATGGACTCTTAAATAAGCTGATACCAAATTTATTGTAT
>CAYLUH010000047.1:0-2845 GCA_964386845.1 uncultured Christensenella sp. | reverse complement strand
TGAACCTACGAATGCGGGAATCAAAATCCCGTGCCTTACCGCTTGGCGACACCCCTATGTGTTTTTGTGGGGCGGGTGATGGGAATCGAACCCACGACCTCAAGGACCACAATCTTGCGCTCTAACCAACTGAGCTACACCCGCCGTTTTGGCGCGCCTGAAGGGATTCGAACCCCTGACCCTCGGCTTAGAAGGCCGATGCTCTATCCAACTGAGCTACAGGTGCGTACCTGTTGTTTACTGGAGCGGGTGATGGGAATCGGACCCACGCTACCAGCTTGGAAGGCTGGAATTCTACCATTGAATTACACCCGCAAATCGTCCCCAAAGACAATGCTCATTTATTCTATCAAAATGCAAAATTATTGTCAACTGTTTACAAAAACATTTTTGAAAAAAATTTTTTTATCTTGCAAAATGCACAAAAATTCGACTTTTTGCATAAAAGAGTATAAAGTGTTTTGAAAAATCTTTGACATAATTTTTAAATAAATGTATAATATACTAGATTGACTTGAGATTGACATTTCATAAAGGAGTGTTTATGTATAAAAAATATTACGAAGAATGGTTAAACAGCGATAAACTTTCTGAAACCGAAAAACAAGAACTTTTGTCTATTAAGGGCGACAGAAAGGAAATGGAATATCGTTTTGGCAAACGCATCGGTTTTGGTACTGCCGGTATGCGTGGACTTATAAAACTCGGCACAAACGCTATCAACGTTCACATGGTAAAACTTGCAACGCAAGGTTTATCTGAATATATAAAAGAATTAGGAGCAAAAGCAATTAAAAGGGGCGTCGTTATATCATACGACACGAGAAGAAAATCGCACGATTTTGCTGTGGCTGCCGCAATCGTTTTGGCAAGCAACGGCATAAAGGTAAGGCTATTTTCCGAAGTGCACCCCGTTCCGATGCTATCTTTTGCAGTAAGACAATTTAAGGCTGTCGCAGGAATTATGATTACTGCAAGCCACAACCCGAAAGAATATAACGGCTACAAGGTTTACGGGGAGGACGGCGCACAAATGTCGCCCGAAGCAACGAAGGAAGTCGTTAAGTTTATCGACGAGATTGGAAGCCCGTTGTCGGACAGCGTTTTGTACGACGAAACGAAAGCGAAAAAAATTATTATCGTTCCGAAGTCGCTCGATAAAAAATATTACAAAACAATTCTTGCACTTTCGCTTTCTAAAAAAGAGGTTAAAAAGTACGGCAAGAAAATTAAAATCGTTTACACGCCCGTACACGGCAGTGGTTACGTTCCGGTAACGACCATTTTGAAAAAAATCGGCATTGCGCCCGAAGTCGTTCCCGAACAAATTAAACAGGACACGGAATTTTCTACTGTAGAAGTTCCAAATCCCGAAAATAAAGAAACTTTGACGCTCGGTATCCAAATGGCTGACTTTAAGAATGCAGACGTTGTTTTGGGTACGGACCCAGACTGCGACAGAGTCGGCGTTGCCATCAGAAACGATAAAGGCAAATTCGAGGCGTTGTCGGGCAATCAAGTCGGCGTTCTTTTGTTAGATTACGTTTTACGCCGTTTGCAAGAGACGGGCAAAATTAACAAAAAGGGTTTTGTCGTTAAAAGTTTCGTTTCGACGAGTATGGCAGAACTCATTGCAGAAGATTACGGCGTTGAACTTATGGAAGTGCCTGTCGGCTTTAAGTTTATCGGCGAAAAGATTAAACAGCTTGACGACACGGGTAAGAGAGAATTTATTTTCGGCTTTGAAGAAAGTTGTGGGTATCTTCGTGGCACACATTGCAGGGATAAGGACGCCGTTGTTACGAGCATGCTTTTTGCCGAAATGGTTTGCTATTATAGTCATTTAGGCGTTGGCGTTTACCAAAGATTGCAAGAACTTTACGCAAAATACGGCTACGTTTACGACAAGAGTGAGTGCATTTTGTACAGTGGTTTACACGCAATGCAAGATATGAACAAGGTCGTTGACAAGTTGAAAAAGAAAAAGGTGGAAGAAATCGGTGGCTTAAAAGTAAAGGCTGTTAGAGATTATTCCATTGCAAAGCGTATTTTAAGCACCGGCGAAGAGGAAGATTTGGACATCACGCCGACTAATACCATGTATTTTGAACTCGATAACGGCAGTTTTGTTTGCACACGTCCGAGTGGCACGGAACCGAAACTTAAACTTTATTATTCGATAAAGGGCAAAACGGTGAGAGGCACGCAAATGCAATTCAAAAAAATTAAGGTTGCTTTCGAGGCTTTGTTAAAGTAGTTTGTAAAAAAGTAAATTAAACAATAGACTCATAATGGGTGTTATATCTTATATAATGTTTATTATGAGTATAGTAATTATATGAGAAAATAAAAAATTAAGAGCGTTTCACGGCTTGCAAAATTATTTTGCAAGCCGTGATTTTTTATTCAAAATTTTTGTAAAAAAAGTTTGTTCAAAAAGAGTAAAAGAACAATTAAATAAGAAAGCGAGGGCGTTAATAAAGAAAAAACAACCAAAAACGGCAATAAAAAGCCTGGAAATAGGTGCGAAAATGGAAAAAATATGTAAAAAAAGTTGTAATAATTTTTCAAAAGTGCTAGAATAAAAGTGCGACGTAAACTGAATAAAAGAAAAATTAAGTCAAATGGTACATATCAAAGATAGAGATGTGTATCTCTTTCGCACTACATATTCATTTGATTTGATTTTTCAATATGTTTGCGTCGCGGCAAGCGAAACGGTGCACTTTCTATTGTGCGTCATTTCGTTTGAAGTGGCGCATTTTTGTTTTAAATTATTTTTGAAAAATATTTTATAAAAAATTTTTTTAAGGAGAAAGAAAATGAGTATCAAGAAAAAACTTAT
>CAYLUH010000046.1:0-3518 GCA_964386845.1 uncultured Christensenella sp. | reverse complement strand
CGGAGAAGGAATTTTCCACATCGAAGGCACGACTTTTTTCGTGCCTTATTGTTTAAAAGGGGAAAAAGTTTCCTTTAAAATTTTAAAGATAAAAGACAATATCGGCTACGGTAAAATCGAAAGGATTTTAGAAAAAAGCCCTTTGCGCGTCGAACCTAAGTGTCCCGTTTTTTCAAAGTGCGGCGGATGTCAACTTCAACACGCCGAGTATTTCGAACAACTTGAAATTAAAAAGCAAACCGTTAAAAACGCCTTTAAAAAGATTGCCGATATGGATATTAATATCGACGGCGTTTATTTTGGCGAAAAAACTTACGGATACAGGAACAAACTTCAACTTCCCGTGAGAGAGCAAAACGGTGTGGTCAAAATCGGCTTTTTTAGGAAAAACAGCCACGATATAGTCGAAACGGATACTTGTCCCATTCAACCCGATTGGGCTTGCGATATCATAAAAATATTTAAAGATTTTGTTGACGGAAAAAACGTTACCGCATACAACGACAATACTAAAAAAGGGCTTATACGCCACGTCGTCGTGCGCGAAATTAACGGCGAATTTATTATAACCGTTGTATGTAACGGCAACAAAATAAACGGCGTTAACGGGCTTATAGACCGACTTTTGAAAAAGTTTGATAAAATTTCGGTCTACTTAAACGTTAATAAAGACGATAGCAACGTTATATTGGGCGATAAATTTATATTGCTCTACGGTAACGGCGTTATCAGTCTTGACGAGTTTTCGGTAAAGTATTGCGTCGGCCCCGAATCGTTTATGCAAGTAAATACCGATGTTAAAAAAATGCTGTATAAAAAGGTCGTCGAGTTAGCAAGTTGCGATAAGGAGCGCGTCGTTATCGACGGATATAGCGGCGCGGGCGTTTTAACTGCTATGCTTTGTAAAAACGCAAAAAAGACCTACGGCGTTGAGATTATTAAGGAAGCCGTCGAAAGTGCTAACGCTTTGGCGAAAGCTAACGGATTAGATAGTAAAATGCAGTCTATTTGCGCCCCGTGCGAAGACGTTTTGCCGTCTATTATAGAAAAAGAAACAAACCTCGGTAATAAAACCGTGCTTGTTTTGGATCCTCCGCGCAAAGGCGTTTCGTTAAACGTTTTGTTGTCGGCTTTAAAATGCAAGCCTGATAAAATAATTTACGTTGCGTGCAGCCCGCAAAGTTTGGCAAGGGATATAGGCGTTTTAACCGGGAAACTGAAGGTCGAAAACGATAAAATCGTAGGGATTAACGATAATCCTTCTTCTTTGTACGAAATTGCTGAAACCTATCTTTTCGATATGTTCCCGCAGACAAAACACGTCGAGACTGTTGTTTGTCTTAACAAGCGATAGTTTTAACAATTAAGTTTGCCCTTGCCGGCAAGTGAAGTTGCCCTCGGCAGTGAAGTTGCCTGCGGCAGAGAAGTTCACTGCGTGAGTGAAGTTTCGCCTAACGGCGAAGTGGGGAAAACTTAACTTTACTGTGAGCGACGCGAACAACTTCACTACGAGAAAATCGAGTAACTTCACTTTGTAACAAAGGAATAAAACAAAATGAACAAAGACATGTGCGTAACCTGCGATTGCGGCATTTTGAATATTCGTGTAGGTGCCATTATCATGAAAGATGAAAAGCTTCTTATGGTAGGCAATGAAAGAGACAACTATCTTTATTCTGTCGGTGGAAGAATAAAATTTGGCGAAACGGCAGAAGAAGCTGTTGTTCGTGAAGTTTTTGAAGAAACAGGCGTAAAGATGGAAATCGACCGCCTCGGTTTTGTACACGAAAACTATTTTTACGGCAATACACTTGCCAACCGCGGCAAGCTGATTTATGAGATTTCGTTTTTCTTCTATATGAAAATTCCGAGCAATTTTGCTCCGATTAGCGATAGCTTTTCGGAAGATAACAGCAAGGAATATCTGAAATGGGTTTCACTCGACGAGGAGATCAAGATGTACCCCGAATTTTTTAGGACAGAATTGAAAAATCCGACGGATACCGTAAAGCATTTTGTTAAGGACGAAAGATAAACGAACGAAATAAAATCAAAAAGCTTGCAATTCGCCGCATTGTAGCAGACGATCGGGAAGGCGTCTTGTGACTGTCGAATAACGGAAAAACGATAAAAAAAGTACAAAGTTTCCCGTTTCGAGTAATTTTTAAATCAAAAAATGAGAACGCAAGACTTTATTAAAAAAACGTTTAAGGAGGCTGCTATATGAAAGTTATGTTAACAAGTTCGCTTGGCGGTTCCGGCAAGATAAACGGTGTGAGAGTCCCGTCCGTCTTGATTCAGCGCAACGGACTGTTGGACAATCTGAGGGCAATTTGGACACCAAATGCAAAGGTACTGATCATCTGCGCCGATCCCGATGATCACAAGAAGAATGACGATGTTTGTGCCTGCATGGAAAAGTCCCTTCCTATGAGTGGGCTTTCGATTTCCGAGATTGACAAGTGCGATAGCAGAAACAGCAGTGCAGTGGATGCACTGGAAAGCGTGGATGTTCTGATTTTGGCAGGCGGTCATGTTCCCACGCAAAACCGCTTTATGAAGCAACTGCGGTTGAGAGAACGGTTGAAAGAATATCGTGGAATCGTTGTTGCTTGGAGTGCCGGTTCTATGAACTGTGCAGATACCGTGTATGCCGGTCCCGAGTTCGAAGGCGAGGCTATAGACGCATCGTACCAACGTTGGATTATGGGGTTAGGACTGACCGATATTAACATTTTGCCGCATTTTCAGAAGTTGCAAGATGCGTACTTGGACGGTATGCGACTTATCGATGATATTACGTATGCCGATAGCGTCGGACATGAATTCCTTGCGCTAAACGACGGAAGTTATGTTCTGATCAGTGACGGAAAGACGACCTTGTATGGCGAAGCCTATAAGATCAAAGACCGTCGGCAGTGGCAAATCTGCAAAGATGGAGAATATTTGGTACTGTAAAATCTTGCTTGCTATTCCAAGATGATTTAATGTTTAAAAGCACGAATGTAACGCACTCGTGCTTTTATTTTATCGTAAAAATCTATTTCCCAAAAATGAAAAATACTTGATTTCGGGAAAAGAATATGATATACTAAACGCAGAGGTAATAATAATGAAACTGATAGATCGTGACTTTTATCTTGAAAAAGTAAAGAATGTGGCGGGAACGCCGGATATAAAAGTAATAACAGGTGTTCGTCGTAGCGGAAAATCCAAATTATTGGAAGCATTCAAAAAATATATATTCGAAACACAACCGAATGCAAATATCATTCATATCAATTTTAATATCGCAAAGTTTGAAAATCTAAAAGAATATCATGCACTCAACGATTATATTGAAAATGCTTATAAAGAAAGCGTTGAGAATTTTGTGTTGATAGACGAAGTGCAACTGTGCCCTAATTTTGAGTTGACAATCAATAGTTTACACGCGCAAGAAAAATACGATATTTATCTTACGGGTTCAAATGCGTTTCTTTTGAGTTCCGATTTGGCTACGCTGTTTACGGGCAGAA
>CAYLUH010000045.1:0-3799 GCA_964386845.1 uncultured Christensenella sp. | reverse complement strand
ATTATACCGGCGACGTTGAGATATAAAAAAGAGTAATAATAAGGAGAAAAGATAATGAAAAACAAAAAAACGAAAAAAACAAAAAAGAGTACGACGACAAAAAAGGCAAATTCTAAAAAGCCTATCGTCAAAAAAAGAAAAAAGACGGTTAAGGCTTCTAAGCCCAAAACCGTTAAAAAGACGGTTGCCGGAAACGAGACGGCAAAAAAGACGCCGAAATCGACCACGAGAGCCAAGAAAAGCACCGGCACGAAGAAGAAGTCAAATACTTCTAAAAAATCGACGAAAAAAGAAGCGCTAGTACTGGTTCCCGTTGTAATTAAAACGCATTACGACGCAAAGGGAGGACATCCGCACATTATAGTCGCCGACGCAAACCAAAACCACGTATCGGTAGGTTTGACAACCGACCCGTATAAGGGGAAAAACAACCCTAACTATAAATTGAAGGTAAACCCGTTGGGCGGTTCAGAACAGTCGTATATGCGAAGGCAGGGTACGGTAGACAGTAAAAACAAATATTATGGCGAAAGACGTGGCAAAATGGAAAAAAAAGACAAAGCGAAAGCCGTACAGTACGGCAAAAAGGCACAAGCAAAACGTAAAAAAGGCAAAAAAAGGTAAAAAAAGAAACCCACGTGCCAAACATCCCAAAAAAGGCATTAGCCGCGCCCCGAAGAGCAGTGGATTTCGTATAATTATATTACTACATAAAAGAAAAAAAGTCAATAATTTTAAGCAAAAAAAATGATAAATATTATTTTTGGTTCAAACGGAAAGGGAAAATCAAGCCTTATGACGCATTTTTTAAGGGAGTCGGCGTTTGATTATCAAAGAATAAAGGCAGGACAGAGAGAAATACAAAAGAAAAGCGAAGAACTAGGCATAAATTTACCTAACCCTAAGCATTTAACGTACTTAAACGGTAAAGCGTTATTCAGAAAAGACGGATATACAAAACGGACAAACCTTGTTTTTTATCCTGACAGGTTCGGTATTCAATCGGAAGCGCCGAGCGAAACAAAATGTCAGTTTATATTACCGTATGCAACGATAGGTTGCGACGAAGCGCAAACGTGGTTTTCGTCAAGGGACGGACACGTAGAAGCGTACCAGTTTTCCGCTTTTGAAAAGCACAGGCATAACAATTTTAATATATACCTTACGACGACAAGGGCAAGAATGATTGATTTACGTATTAGGGATATATCGTACGGTATGTATATTAAAGATAGAAAAATAAAAGTAAACCGTTATGGCGAACTTTTAAAGGTAGAATGGTTTGTCGACTATATAGACGTAGGAAACATAGACGGTTACTTGTCGGCAAGTCCGACAGAAAAGAAATATTTTTACAGTAGAGAAAAAATTACGGCAGATTACGACGTTTTCGCACAATACGACCCGGAAAGTTGTAAAAACTTGTTTTTTGAAGGGTTTAAAAGCGAAGATTTTAATATACAATACGGGGTTTTTTAATATGAGAAAGTTAAGAAAGGCAAGGGTAGAGTTTAAGTTTATAAAACAGCAACTTTACCAGCGTGTTTTAGAAGAAAATTTAGAACTATTTACAATGTTAGACGATAAAGAAGACACTATCGGCGCTCAGAACAAAGCAAAGATAGAAAAAGTTATTTTTAACGGTTTAAAGTCCGGTGTAAAATCTTCTGAATATCAAGAAAAGCGGGTAATGAAACTAGCGGACAGGCTAGAAAAACTACATAAATGGCAGTTAAAACGACGTAACGGTTTTTTAGACTGGGTTACAGAGTATTTAGATAACATAGAATGTCGCGAAGAACGAGATTTTAAAGATAAATACTGTACTGGCGCCGACGAAATGTGTTTGCAAGAGTTTCTTAACTACGACCACGACGGAACGTTGTTGTTAGACGAAGAAGAAACAAGCGAAGCAGACGACATCGAAGGGCAGGCCGACACTGATTTATCAGCCCCTTCCGAAACGGAAGTTTCGGAAGAAGACACGAACGATAGTTCGGGTAAAGACAAAAAAACAAATAAACTCGTAGCATTTTTCGGCGAAGACGAAAATTGCGGAGAATAGAAAATTGCGGAGCAATTTTAATTTACATATACCGAAAAGAGCAAACGGCAAAAGCATTTGCTGTGCCGTTGCGACGGTATATGTAAATTAGATTGCGGAACGTAAAAACATGTACCGCATAAAAAAGCAATTTTTTGCGTAACGCAGTGAAGCAAAAAATTTTGACATTGAAAATAATAATTTAAAATTTCGTTCCGAAGTTTTAAGAAGGGGGAAATAAATGGTAAAAGTCGAAGAAATAAAAAAGAATTTTTCTAATTTAGACATTGGGCTAAAAGTTTTTTTTACAATTTTACTATGCGCTGACGAAAACGGTTTTGTACGACTTAGACAAACAGATATATCTAAATATCTTAAAGTTTCCCGACAGACGGTAGGAAAGCATATTCGGTCGTTCGTAGACTGTAATATGCTTAAATATAAATATTCGGGCGAAGCAATGCTAAACCCGTCATTTTACTATTCCGGTTCCGAAGAACGTCGCCAAGACGTTTTAATGCTGTACAACGAATTTAAGTCTGATATGAAAGCAGTCTGATAAAAATAAAAAAAAGGAAAAACATTATGAAAAAACCGAAAAAACAACCAAAAATTCAACCCAAAGAAGACGTAAGGTATACTTTTGTCTTTAAAAACAAGAAGCGCTATACATTAGTATTTTACGGTGTAAACCCGAACGGTAGGCTTCTTTTTTTTAACGAAACGGCAAACGGGTTTACCAATATGAGTGCCGGCTGGTTTGCTAACTTAATTAAAAACAATTTGATTTCGGCAACCGACAAAGACAATAAGCCGTTAATCGGTGGCATTATAAATAAAGTCGAGCCCAAAAAGACGGAAACAAAACCGCAGGCGGATATAACAAACGTTGTGCTCGATACAGACAAGGTAGAAGAGTCGGAATTGCGGATAATTCGCGAACTCAGAGAAATGACATATTTAGAATCTAACGACGTTATCGGAATAATAGGTATAACGCCGGTGGAACTGGCGGACAACTTAGAGTATTTAAGAAGTTCGGAAAACTACGCAACGCAAGAATTTATAAATACCACTATGGCGCGAATAATAAAATTGGGCAAAAAGTACCCTAAACTAAAATATAGTTGCTAAAATTTTTTTACATATAATTACAGATTACAAGTGCCGATTGTTTTTCGGGCAAAGAGTCGACATAAAGCGAAAAACATCGGTGAATAATACACTTTTTTAAATCATACGTTTACGTGTGGTTTTATAGGCGTACAAAAGTTTGTTTTTTTTAAAAAAATCGGCAGGTATCCCGCCAAAGGCGGGGTATTAAAAAGGTTTTAATTATAAATTTATAATAATTACTTAGTTTTTAAAAGAATTACTAACCGTCGATAATTACTTTTAATGTCGCCGTATTCGGCGACGGCTAATAATAAGGTGCTCTAAAATTTACTTATCTAATTTTAAGTCAATTTTAGCGTCATTGTTCAAACACAGGGTAATTCGTTAGATTTTTTCTATTGATTTTATTTTTACAATGCAAATGATAGCCTTCAAGTCCCATCCTTCGCACCAAAAAACGACATTTTTTTAGCGGGAAATCGCTTTTAAAACGTCGTTTTTTTTTGTTTACTTAAACCCCTTTTCTCTTGCGATGGCGGTAAGTTGAATAAGTACCGTTTCTTGGTCTATTTTATCTAATAAACGGAACGCCGACAGCAATTTTTCTTCGTCTTCGGTACTCGGACTAAAAGTGTGTTC
>CAYLUH010000044.1:0-3868 GCA_964386845.1 uncultured Christensenella sp. | reverse complement strand
ACAACTAAATAACGAATAACGGGAAAACGCATTGAAAAAAATCAATGCGTTTTTTGCTGAAAAAAATTTAACGGTGCTAAAAAGATATGTAAACGACGATCGGTGTTTTGGTTGTTTTTGTAAATATTTTTTTAATAATTTGGTTTTATTTTGTTGACAATGATAAAAGATGAGTATATAATGCAAATTGCAACCAAAAAGGTTGCAATTAAAAGAGAGAGGGTTGGTTTGAAACTTTCAAGTAAAACGCATTACGGATTGATGGCGTGCCACATTCTGGCAAAAAATTATCCCGACAAGTTGGTTTCTGCCAGCACGCTAGAATCGTACATACAAGTTTCGGGTAAATATTTAGAAAAGATAATGCGAATATTATCCAGCAGAAATATCGTTAGCGCAATTCGTGGAGCAAACGGAGGATATTATTTGGCAAGAGCGCCAAAGGATATAACGCTAGGTGAAATCGTTAGGGCATTAGAAGACGACATGGTGCTTGTCGAATGTTTAAACAAGGAAGGCAGTTGTAAGTGTTGCCCGTCGAAATCCGTGTGGCAAAAACTGCAAAACGGCATAAACGATTTGCTCGATGGTATGAATTTAGACAAAATGATGAAAGGTGAAATTTAAGGAAGGGAACGGTATGGTAAAAACACCGATATATTTTGACCATGCGGCAACGACGCCACTTGACGAAAAAGTTTTAGAAACGATGCTTCCGTATTTTAGCGAAATTTACGGTAATGCAAACAGCCAGCATATGTTCGGCAGAGAGGCGATAAAGGCTGTCGACGAGGCAAGGGATAAGATTGCAAAAATAATAAACGCAAAGCCAAACGAAGTTTATTTTACTTCGGGTGGAACAGAGTCGGATAACTGGGCGTTAAGAGGAATTGCAAACGCTTACAAAGATAAAAAGAGGCATATAATCGTCAGTCCCATAGAACACGCCGCAATGCTTTCGACGGCAAAGGCGCTGGAAAAGGAGGGCTTCGAAATCGAGTATATGAAAGTCGATAAAGAGGGCTTTGTCGATTTAGAACATTTAAAAAGCATTATAAGAGAAGATACGAGTTTAGTCGCTTGTATGCTTGCAAACAACGAAATCGGTACGATAGAGCCGATAAAGGAAATGGCGAAGTTGGCGCACGAAAAAGGAGCGCTTATGTTCACCGACGCAGTGCAGGCATGCGGTGTTCTGAAGACGGACGTTAAAGAACTCGGCGTAGATTTAATGAGTATGAGTTCTCACAAAATTTACGGGCCTAAAGGCGTCGGCGCATTGTTCGTAAGGACGGGCGTAAAGATAGACAACTTGATTTTAGGCGGACATCAAGAAAGAATGAAGCGTGGTGGAACGACAAACGTTCCGGGCGTTGTCGGGTTTGCCAAGGCATTTGAAATTGCCGATAAAGAAAGGGAAGAAAATTTTAAGTACGTTTCGGCATTGAGAGATAGATTTATCGACGGCGTTATTAAAAATATCCCGTACGTAAGGTTGAACGGACCGAGAGAAAACAGGCTTCCCGCAAACGCAGATTTTTCTTTTGAGTATATAGAGGGCGAGTCGATATTGTTCACTCTCGACTTAAAAGGCATTGCCGTAAGTTCGGGTTCGGCTTGTTCGTCGGGTTCGTTAGAGCCATCACACGTGTTGCTTGCGATAGGCGTGGAAGAAGCCACGGCGCACGGTTCAATAAGATTTTCATTTGGCAAACACAACACAGAAGAAGAAATAGATTACGCACTTCTCGTTTTGAAAGAGGGCGTGGAAAAATTAAGGGCGATGTCGCCGTTGTTTAATGCGAAAGGAGATAAAAAATATGTATAACGAAAAGGTAATAGAGGTATTCAAAAATCCTAAAAACGTTGGTGAAATAGAGAATGCGGACGGCGTGGGGACTGTCGGCAACGCAAGTTGTGGCGACATAATGCAAATCTCTTTGAAGATAGAAAACGATATAATCGTGGACGCAAAATTTAAAACCTTCGGTTGCACGGCGGCAATCGCAACGAGTTCGACGGCAACGGAAATGGTTAAGGGAATGACCATTGACGAGGCTCTTAAACTTACAAACAAGAGGGTGGTAGAGGAACTCGGCGGACTTCCTGCACAAAAACTTCACTGTTCCGTTTTGGCGGAAGAAGCAATAAAAAAAGCCATCGAAGATTATTTGAGCAAAAAGAAGGCTTAAAAAGTCAAACAAAAAACGGCTCTGTGGAAAAAATCCACGGGCCGTTCTTTTTGTTTTAATTATTCTGCGTCTTCTTCGTCTTCTTCGAGCGCTTTACAAAATTCTTCGAAAACTTCGTCCAAAAGCGTTTCGTCTTCGACGGGTAAAAGTTCTGCGCTTTCTTCGTCGCCGACAACTTCGAAAATGATGATGTCGTCTTCAGAAATTCCTTCGATTTCTTCGGCAGGTTCGAAAGCAGAGTAAGTTTTACCTTTGTATTCGATTGTGCCGACTAAAAACATTTTGTAAACTTTGCCGTCGTCGGTTGTGAGTTCGATAACTTCGTCGTCAATTTCGCATTCACATTCGTCTTCACATTCGCAATCGCAAATTTCTTCGTCGCAACCACAGTTACATTTCTTTTCTTCAGCCATAATATTCTCCTTTTTGTTTTTTATTTCTCTTAAATACGATTCCAAAATCGTTGCCGCCGCCAAACTGTCCACAAACTGTTTGCGCTCTTCACGAGATTTTCCTTGCGAAATCAAAATTTCTTCTGCTTCGCAAGTGGTACAGCGTTCGTCAACTTCTATAACCGTAACGTTTAAGCGTTCTTGAATTTTTTGTATAAAATATTTTGCTTTTCCCGTTTGAACGGAAGGCGTCCCGTCGAAATTAACGGGCAAGCCGCACACCAAATGAGTGGCAAACTTTTGTTTTATTAAAAACTCCACTCTGTCCAAATCTTTTTTTAAGTTTTGCCTATGAATAGTCTCCACCGGCAACGCATAAGAATTAAACGGGTCTGAAACGGCAACGCCGATTCTTTTGTCGCCGATATCTAAGCACAAATATCTTTCCACGAAGAATATAATAGCACATTTTTCATTTGTCGGCAAGAGTTTTTAATAAAAAGGCAGAACAACTTGTTTCGGTTCTGCCTTTTTTGTTACTCGGGTTGCTTTTTATTTTTGGCGTTTAATTTTTCCACTTTTTGCTTAACTTCTTGTTGCCCTTCTTTTATCATCTGTCTTGCTTTAACGGAATTGGTAACGATTAAAGCGCCTCCAACCATACCAAGCACAATGCCGGTTAAAAATTTATCGTCCATAAATCCTCCCCTCGGTAAATATTATCGGCAAAAAGCCCATATTTATGCAAAAAAGAACAAAAGAATAAAAAATAATAATTATTTTTACAAAAATCCCCTTAAAAATATCCAAAACGAGGCGAAAAAATCAAAAAAAATCGACGAAGTTTAAAAAAAATATTGACAGAGTAGAAGTGTAGGGGTATAATACAATTTGAATAATTATCTAATCGTGGCGTATTATATGTTTGACTTGAAAGATTATAAAAAAATCTAATTAGCCGTCGTGTAAAGTATATATGGTAAGGAAACGGCTATGAAAGTTATAGGGTGAGATTTTTATGAAAAGTAACAATTTTACTAGGCCAAACAAAATAAGAATTTTTATCGTGAGTTTGCTCACCGTTTTTGCGTGCTTGTTTACGGGGCTCGGCATAAACGGTTTTGCCGGTGCCGACACGACGAGTACGACGGACACGCAAACGCCCAACAAAATTGTTGCGTGGTACAAGTTTGAGTCTGCCGCAAGAGCGCATTTAGATTATTGTGGCAACTATACTTTGACGGCGCATTCCAGTATGGACGCTTCTAACGAGCGTGGCGACGG
>CAYLUH010000043.1:0-4350 GCA_964386845.1 uncultured Christensenella sp. | reverse complement strand
AATGGAGTAGGTCGTGAAAAACGCATTTTTAAGCAAGTTTGTAGAATCTATAATATCCGTTTTCCCCGTGGCGCTCATCGTCGTAATATTGGGACTAACGCCTTTGGCTCCGTTGTCCCCTTACGAATTAACCATTTTCGGTGCGTGTGCGCTCCTTTTGGTACTAGGCATTTGCCTCTTTAACATGGGCGCAGACATCGCCATGACGCCTATGGGCAAGCACGTCGGGTCAGGCTTGACAAAATCTAAAAAATTAACGCTTTTAATAATTTCTTGCTTCGTTATGGGCGTTTTAATAACTATTGCAGAACCCGATTTATCCGTTTTGGCAAGCAACCTTAAAGGGAAAATCGACAGCACCCTTTTGCTAATAACCGTCGGCGTTGGCGTGGGACTATTTTTGGTGGTTTCTATACTGAAAATAATTTTCAAAAAGCCTTTGTCGTCTATTTTGTTATACTTTTATTTGGCACTATTTTGCGTGTCCAGTCTTCTCGTTGTAACGGGCAACGCAGATTTTTTGCCGTTAGCATTCGATTCCGGTGGCGTTACGACGGGGCCGATAACCGTTCCATTTATTATGGCTTTGGGCTCCGGCATTGCAGTAACTCTCGGCGGAAAAAATTCTGCCGAAAACTCCTTCGGTTTAATTGCAATGTGTTCCATCGGGCCCATTCTTGCCGTTATGATTTTGGGGCTTGTTTCGGGAGGCAGCTCTAACTACACTATGCCCGACTACTCTATCCCCTCAAACTTTTTCAGTGCGTTCGGAACGACGCTTTTAACAACGGCAAAAGAAGTTGCTTTGGCACTCGGCATGATTGTAATTTTCTTTTTGGTGTTACAATTTACCATTCTTAAACTTCCAAAACAAAAACTCAAAAAAATCGCAATCGGCGTTCTTTACACCTTTGTGGGTTTGGTAATATTTTTAACTTCCGTATCGGTGGGCTTTGTCCCCATCGGGTACAAACTCGGCGAAAGTTTGGCAAACAACGCACCGAGTTGGCTGGTCGTTTTAATCGGATTTATTATCGGGCTTGTCGTTGTCCTTGCAGAACCCGCCGTGCTCGTACTTAACAAGCAGGTCGCAGACGTTACCGACGGCAGAGTTAGTAAAAAATCTATGATGATTGCATTATCGGTGGGCGTCGGCATATCCATCGCCTTGTCGATTTTAAGAATTTATTTTGACTTTAACATACTATATTATTTAATCCCCGGCTACCTATTGTCGCTCGGCTTATCCTTTTTCGTGCCGAGCATTTACACGGCAATCGCATTCGACTCAGGTGGAGTTGCAAGCGGTCCTTTAACTTCGAGTTTTATTCTTCCGATGGCAATAGGCATTTGTTACGCCTTTAACGGAACCGACGCATACGTTATGAGCGACGCTTTCGGCATAGTCGCCATGGTTGCAATGACGCCGTTAATTACAATTCAGCTTTTAGGCTTTAAGTCGGTAATGGAAAAACGAGCAAAAGAAAAACGTGCAATGCAAAACTTACTTTCTGCAGACGACGAGCAGATTATTGATTTTATGTAAGGAGCAATAAATATGTCGGAACAAAACAAAACGGTAAAACGTAAGAAAAAAACAAAAGAACTTGCGCCTCACAAACTTTTGACTTTGATAACAATCGTGGCGAGGAACAAGGCGGAATTTTACGAGGATTTTATAATGGGCTTTGAGGCAAACGTATGCTTTTCCCTCTCTGCTACCGGCACGGCGCCAATGGCTCTTTCGTCAATGGGCATGGACATAAACAAAGTGGTTATTATAAGCGTCGTAAGAGACGATATGGAAAAGCCCGTTTTGGAAGGGCTTAACGAAAAATTCAAGACGGTTAGAGGTGGCAAGGGCATTGCCTTTACAGTGCCGATGACGAGCACGATTGGCGTTTTGATTTATCAATTTTTAAGCAATAAGGGAAAGGAGAACAAAAATGGATTTTAAGCACGAAGTTATACTTTGCATAGTAAACGAAGGTTTTAGCGACGAAGTTATGGAAGCGGCACGTGAATTCGGCGCAAAAGGTGGAACTGTTATACACGCAAGAGGTACGGCTAACCCCGACGCAGAAAAGATTTTTAACATTCCTATTTCCCCCGAAAAAGAAATCGTTATGATTGTCGTGGAAAGCAAAATTAAAAACGATATTCTACACAGCCTATACAACAAGGTGGGCCTTAACACGGCAGGCAAAGGCATTGCGTTCAGCATGCCCATTTCGGAAGTCGTTGGTTTATCGACGGCGAAATTGAAAGAAAAGGTGGAAGAAAATTCTACCGAAGAAACAGAAGAAACAGACAAAACGAAAAAAGATTAATTTGTTAAAATAAAAAATAAAACGGCGAAAAAATTTTCGCCGTTTTCGTTTGCCAAAACGAAAGAAAAATCATTGTATTTTCTCTCTTTTTTTACCCAAAACGTTGCCTAAACAAATAATGCACCATGCTTTTTAAAGACACGCAAAAAGCATTATTATAGCGTAACAGTCCTTAATCGGTGTATTCGTTTTTGCCGATTGCGATTGCTCTCATCAAATCGTCAAAATCGTCGAACGAGCCCCAGAAACCGCTAACGCTTTCGTCTAAAACGCCTTGGTTGTCAAAAATCGTAATATTTAATTCGGGAGATTGATAATCTTTTTTCATTTTTATTCTCCTTTTTTACAAAGTCATTTCGTACAAACTGTAAATATATTGCAGCACTGTGCTGTCGCCTCTGTTGGAATAATATTCAGAGACAAAGTGCAAGAAGTTAAAACTTACCGTCCTATATTGTTGAACGCCGTTTGCAATTATTTTTACTCTGTACTCTTTTGCTAAATCGCCTATTGTAAGTATTCCACCCGTTATGTAGTATTTCCTACAATCTACGTGGCTATCTTGCAATCCGTCGGCACTGGAAAAAGTTTGTAACACAGCACCCGTACTGTCGCAAAATTGCACCGTGTAACTTGCTCCCGGTGTAACGGTATCAATCAATATGACAAAGCCCAAATGGTTATCGTATTCAGGCGATATTGCAACGATATCTATAATCTCGTCACTACTGTTGCCTTCTTCCAAAATCTTCCAAATCTGGTTGGTTTTTAAATGGCCTCCGGCATTTGCCGTCGTCGTTGTCCAACCCGTCATCTTCTGTTGAGACGCCGTTAGGTTTTTATTGGCTAAATCCTTCGTATCGTGTCCGACAGTCCTTTGTGCCGCTGCACCGAGGTTAAGCATGTATATTGCCTGCTTGCCAGCCGTACTAGTTTCGCCATACGTGTTGATTATCTCTTGCATATAACTTCTGACGTTGACGGTGCACCTTGACCAGCTGTTCAAATTCATATCGTATTTTTTATCTTGATACTTAAAGTAACCACCGGTTATAACAATCTCGTCATTCATGTCTTGCAAAGCCATTGCAGAAAAATTTATCTTCGTGCCTTGTCCGGAATTGTTTGGCATTGTCACCCATTCGCTTCCGTACCCTATCTCGTATTTATGCGTGTTGTACGAAACGTAGAACCATGGATTTGCACCACCCGTAAGTTTTATCCAATAATTTATTGCTAAACTTTTGTTAAGTTCAAAGTTAATCAAACTGTTTGTCGTGTCGAGCTTCATTTTCGCTGCGTCGGCATCGTTTATCGCTGTAACCTCTGCGTCGTTAATAATGCCGGTGTAAATACGAACATCTGATATAACGGGATTAAACGAACCGTCGGATGCGCCACCTTCAACGCCCTTATTGCCCTTCGTCGAATCAGAAACGGGAATAAGTCCTCCAATCGTCATGGTATGGTCGTAACTTCCACCGAAGTCTGTCGAGGTACAAGTGTGACTAACCGATTTAGACACCTTATAATCCATATCCCAGGTAATTACCGAAAGTTCTAACGAGCCCGTTCCGCCGACGCTTGAGAAGTTAAACTTAAGCGTTATCCTATACCATTTTTCCGTGGAGCCGAGCACCGATTCGCTGTTACATTTCGTACCGTTTGACCAAGCGACAATGGTGGAGCCTTCAACACCAAGCCAGAAGCCTTTTTCCGTGGAGGTGCCTATTAATGCGTGCCCTTCGCCCGTCATCGTTTTCAGTTTTGCCCTGAAACTTACCGTCATGTTGCCACGATATCTATCGAAACCGTCTGCACCACTCGTACGATATAGTGCCGGCGCATATAGAACAGCGTTAGACTGCGTCGCAGCCGTTCCAGAAGCATTATCTTTTGCCGACAAAACAACGCCGTCGCCTTCACTCGACTTTGTTACACCGCCTGCGTTAACCAGGTGGTGATTACCCGTCGTGTCGTAACCCAAATTGTTTGCATCGTTAAACTCGTAATGAGCAAC
>CAYLUH010000042.1:0-4390 GCA_964386845.1 uncultured Christensenella sp. | reverse complement strand
ATTTGCATAAACTGATATTATGGAACTGACCTATAAAGAATTATCAAAGAGAGAAGTTATCAATATCGTAGACGGCAAAAGCCTTGGCAGAATAACAAATTTAACGCTGTCTTTTCCCGGTGGTAAACTTTCGGGAATATCGGTAAATGGCAAAAGGCAAAATTGTTTTTGCGCTTTGTTTTCCAGAAGCGAAACTTTTATTCCCATTCAAAAAATTCTTAAAATCGGCAACGATGTAATACTTGTTAATCTTGCTTGTGGCGACACGTGTGGCGAGAGCGTAAACGCAAACGCAAAACCAAAGCCACCTGCGGGGCCGTGTGGAGGACCTTTCCCGAACGGCATAAAAATCGACTTAAACGATTACGACGAATAAATTTTTTAATACCTCTTGAAAAGGCAAAAAAATTGATATATAATATTAGGCGTTAGGGCTACGAAGGGGATAGCCGATATATGATAAAATTTTATGCTAAACAAGGGGGCAATTTATGACAGGAGACAACATTAGAAACGTTGCGTTGATCGGGCATAGCGGGGAAGGTAAAACCACGCTTGCCGAGGCAATATTATTTAACGGTGGCAGTATCGACAGGCTTGGAAAAACGACGGACAAGAACACCGTTATGGACTTTGACGCAGAAGAAACGGCAAGGGGAATATCCATTTCAATGGGTGTTGCACATACAGAGTTTAACGGCGTGAAAATAAATATCGTCGACGTGCCGGGATATTTTGATTTCGAGGGCGAATTCATATCGGCAATGAGAGCAGTCGCTTCTGCCGTGCTAGTAGCAGACGCAAACGGTAGCGTGTCGGTCGGAGCAGAAAAAGCCATCGACTATTGTTTGTGGCGTAAAATTCCGTTGATAATATTTATAAACGGCATTGACAAAGAAAACGCAAACTACGTAAAAACGGTAAATGCGTTTAGAGAAAAATACGGCAAAAAGATTGCCACGATGCACACGCCGATAATAAGAGATAATAAAATGAAAGGTTACGTTTCCGTCATTTCTAACAAGGCGTACAATTTCAAAACGGGTGGCAGAGAGGAAATTCCTTTACCCGACGACTTAAAAGACGAAGTTGCTCTTTTAAAAGAGGGCTTAATAGAGGCGGCGGCAGAAAACGACGAAGCGCTTTTGGATAAATTTTTCGAAACGGGCACGCTGGAAAACGACGACATTATCGTCGGACTCAAAAAGGGCTTGGCTTGTGGCGACACCATACCGGTACTCGGTGGCTCGGCGCTTCAAAATTTAGGCGTAATCAATTTGATGCACGAAATCGTAAACATAATGCCTTCGCCGAAAGAACGCAGAGTGCTACTTGCAAAAGATAAAAACGGAGAGTACGTGGAAGTTAAGTACGACGAAGAAAAACCGTTTTCTGCGCAAGTGTTCAAAACGACGATTGACCCGTTTGTCGGCAAACTCAATTATTTAAGAGTTTTCACGGGCGTGTTAAAGAGTGGTATGACCGTCTTAAACGCATCGACGGGAGAAAAAGAGAGAATAAATTCCATATACAAAATAAGTGGCAAAAAGCAAGAAGCCGTTTCGGAACTTAAAGCGGGTGATATCGGCGCCGTAAACAAACTTAGTGCGACGAACACTTGCGACACGCTTTGCGAAGAAAATTATTTTATCGTATATCCGAGATTCGCTTTTCCGAAACCCGTTTTATCGATGGCGATAAAAGCAAAAAAACAGGGCGAGGAAGATAAACTGTTCCAAGGCTTATATAAACTTCAAGAAGAGGACTTGACTTTCAAGGTGGAAAAGGACGTCGATACGGGCGAAATGCTGATTAAAGGGCTTGGCGACGTACAACTTGAAATAATACTTAAAAAGGTAAAAAACAAATTTTCTGCCGAGGCAGTTTTGTCGGAGCCGAAAATCGCTTATAAAGAAACGATAAAAAAGGTCGTTAGAGCAGAGGGCAAGCATAAAAAGCAATCGGGAGGCGCAGGTCAGTACGGTGTCGTCAACATAGAGTTTGCACCCGATTACGAAAACGAATTCGAGTTTGTCGATGCCGTTGTCGGAGGGGCTGTACCGAAGCAATTTATCCCTGCCGTCGAAAAAGGATTAAGAGAGGCAATTCAAAAGGGCGTGCTTAAAGGGTATCCCGTCGTCAATATAAAATGCATGTTGTACGACGGAAAGTATCACCCCGTAGACTCCAAGGAAGTGGCTTTCGTTTCTGCCGCAAAACTTGCTTTTGACGAGGGAATAAAAAATGCTAACCCCGTTATTTTAGAGCCTATTTACGAGTACACCGTGTACGTTCCGGACGGATATGCTGGCGACGTTATGGGCGACGTCAATAAGCGTCGTGGCAGAATTTTGGGAATGGAAACGGAGGGAAAATTCCAAGTAATCAAGGCTGAAATTCCACTTCAAGAAATGTTGAGATACGCAATCGATTTGCGTAGTTTAACGGGTGGCAGAGGAAGATTTACAAGTGAATTTTTGAGATACGAAGAACTCCCCTCTAATTTATTAGAAAAGGTAATCAATAAAAATTAAGGAATAAAAAATGATATTAACGATATGTCCGAACCCTAGTATCGATTGCACCATAGAACTTGATAATTTTAGGGTGGGAATGTTAAACAGAATTCAAAACAAGGTGGAAACCTATTCGGGCAAAGCCTTAAACGTGGCGATAGGCATAGCAAGGCTTAAAGAAACCACTTGCACGGCGACGGGCTTTATGTTTGAAAATCAAGCAAGATTGTTCGAGCAAACGCTAGATAGAGAAGGTGTAAAAAAAGACTTCGTGTATAATTGTGGCGACACGAGGGTAAATTACAAAATTATCGACAAAAAGGGTATGCTCACCGAGATAAACGATAAAGGCGAAACGGTGCCTAGGGAAAAACAATTGGAACTGATAACAAAGGTTAAAGAACTTTCCAAGGGCGTAAAGGTTGCCGTTATGAGTGGCAGTTTGCCGTCGGGCGTAGATGCGTCTTTTTATCACGAAGTGATAAGTACAATTCCTTCAGGCGTTAAAATTATAGTCGACGCCGAAAAAGAAAATTTGCAAAGTGCAATGAAAAGTCCTCTGTATATGGTAAAACCCAATTTAAGAGAGCTAGAGGAATTTGCTTGCGAAAACATAAGGACCAAAAAGGATATGATAAGGTGTGCTTTTAAGATGCTGGATAGTGGCGTTGAAAACGTGCTTGTATCTATGGGAGCAGACGGCGCAATATTGACAAACGGAAAAAAACATTATTTTTGTAAGTCGGCTTCGGTTGCCGTAAATTCCACGGTGGGCGCAGGAGATAGCATGGTTTCGGCAGTGTGCACGGGGCTTATGAGAGGCGACAGTATGCCCGAACTTTTGCGTTCTGCAGTGTCTGCGGGCACGGCGTCAATCGCAACGAGCGGAACAAATCTTTTTTATAGAGATAAGTACGAAGAAATTTATGCGAAAGTGTTTGTCGAAGAAATTGTTTTGTAATGCGAATAAACATTAAGAATTAAAAAGTACCTCAAAAAAAGCGTGTGGCTTTTCGGGGGGGTACTTTTTTCATAAAAAAATGTTTAAAACGTAAAAAATTTTCGGGGGGGGTATTGCTTTTAGGCTTTTCGTATGATATCATTATATAAGAAAAATTGTAACTTGGCTTAAAAACTTTAGTTTATGAGTTTTTAGTCAAAAAGGTAGAAAAAGGTTTAAACGGTAAAACGTTTGGAGGTAAAAAAATGACAAAGAGTAAAAAATCGGTTTTGCTTTCGATTTTGTGTGTATTGCTTTTTGCATGCATGGGGTTGCTTTTGTTTAATTTGGCTCGCACAAAAACGGCAGACGCAAAAACTTACAGTTTGCACGCAGTGAACGGTTCAATCGAACAAGAATACTTGTCGCATTGGAAAAACGGTCAAAATTCTTACGGGTACGGCGAGTCGGGCACCAACGGTGGAACGTGGGCTGTCGGCTACGGCGACGTTGGCAACTCAAACGGAGAAAGTGGTAGCGACGTTTATTCTTTCACGGAATTAACAAGAAATACCACCGAAGATGCAAACGATACAGCTCGTTATAAGAGTGGTAATCCTCACCAAATGACTTGGGGCTTTAACGTTACCACGAAAAATTATACTTATAGTCAAACACAAACTATGATGGTTTGGACGGCTAAAGGTTACGGCCACGTTTCTTTTAACGGTTTGTTTTCTAAAGCAAACACGAGTAAAGAAGAGTTAGCCGCTACTCAAAACGGATTAGACCAAAATACGGTGTGGATACCTACGAATTGGGGAAATACTGATTTTAACTGGACAAGTGGTGATAGTTACACCATAAGCATAAGCGTCGTTAAACCTATGGGACAAGGCGAATCGGGAGGAAAGAAATATCCTTCCGTCGTAAC
>CAYLUH010000041.1:0-4458 GCA_964386845.1 uncultured Christensenella sp. | reverse complement strand
CAGTGTGCTATAACAAGCCATTTTACACTCAAAACATTTAAAAATATAAAAGCGATTTTGCAGAAAATTGCTTTAAAAACTAGCGCACAACATTACATTGTTTAAAGCGCTAAAAAATATTATTTTGCGCCACCGCACAAAAGCGCTAGCGCAAAAAGTTTAAGTAATTAATCATCTACGATATATTCTTTTTAATTTTATCGAAAAGTGCAGTAGTTATTATCGACTACACTTTTCAATAAAGATTATTTTCAAGGACGCTACATTTATATTCACACAAACTTTCCCATTCCGTGCTTTATTTTCGCCAAAAAAACACAAACAAACGGCAACACGCCACGAAAAAACAAAAACAACAAGCAAAATACTGCCTTATTCGATTGTTTATTTTTGCA
The DNA here is from genome assembly GCA_964386845.1 of uncultured Christensenella sp. Taxonomy (GTDB): domain Bacteria; phylum Bacillota; class Clostridia; order Christensenellales; family Borkfalkiaceae; genus UBA1259. The sequence continues at coordinate 4,063 of CAYLUH010000041.1, read as the reverse complement.
AGTTTACTTGTATTTTTTTATAAAATGATATATAATAGTAAAAGGTTTTAAAGATTATTTAAAGTTTTACACTGTAAAATGGCTTTGGAAGAAAAGCAATTACAGATTATTCTTTCGATTAAACAGACAAGGAGAACGAATTTAAATTGAAAAAAAACAACAGATTTTTTTGGATTACACTTGCAATCGTTTTTGCCATAGTCGGCATTGTTTTTTTTGTTAGATGTTCTAACAACGTTACAGACGTAAACATTTCCGAATTCAACAGCATTGTAACGCAGTACGAAAACAAAAAGAGCCCAAGCGAACTATTGACTAAAAACGAAATGGAAATGGCAATGGCAAGTGTCGGTGGCAAAGACAATTCTGCTTTATTTAAAAAAGCCCCCGAATCTTACGAAAGCGCAAAATTAACCAACGTAGAATTTAACAATTACGTTGTCAACTTCGAGATAGAATACAGAACGGGCACAAGTTCTTTCTCGACGACGGTAAAATATTCTTCCGTTTATTCGAGGAGCACAAACATCGTCGAAAGATACGAAGACGTTTTAAGCAAAAACGGCATCAAATATTCTTACACGGACCCCAACGCAGGGGCAATTTGGTCTTCGCTTTTACCCGTTATCGGCACGGTTATAGTTGCGATTATAATTTTAATCGTAATGTTCCAAACGCAAGGCGGTACAAAGGGCGCAATGAGTTTTGCAAAAACAAACGCAAGGCTCAACAAAGACTTAAAAGTCAGATTTAACGACGTGGCAGGCGCAGAAGAAGAAAAAGCAGAACTCGCCGAAGTCGTTGACTTCTTGAAAAACCCGAGAAAATTTTCAGAACTTGGTGCAAGAATTCCAAAAGGCGTATTGCTTGTAGGCCCTCCGGGCACAGGTAAAACTTTATTTGCAAAAGCCGTCGCAGGCGAATCGGGTGTTCCCTTCTTTTCCATAAGCGGTTCCGACTTCGTTGAAATGTTCGTCGGCGTGGGCGCATCGAGAGTAAGGGATTTATTCGAAACGGCAAAAAAGAATATGCCGTGTATAGTTTTCATCGACGAAATAGACGCCGTTGGCCGTCAACGTGGCACAGGTATGGGTGGAGGACACGACGAAAGAGAGCAAACACTCAACCAACTTCTTGTTCAAATGGACGGTTTTGAAAGCAACGACGGAATTATCGTTATGGCGGCAACAAACAGAGCCGACGTTTTAGACCCGGCATTGCTTCGTCCCGGCAGATTTGACAGACAAATTTACGTAAACGTTCCCGACGTTAAGGGTAGAGAAGCAATTCTCAAAGTTCACGCAAGAAACAAACCACTTGCTCAAGACGTCAACTTTAAAGCAGTTGCAAGAATGACGAGTGGATTCTCCGGTGCAGACCTAGAAAACTTGCTTAACGAGGCTTCTATTTTGGCTGCAAGGGCAAACAGAAAATTCATAACAAACAAGGACTTGTACGAAGGTATTAACAAAGTACTTATCGGGCCACAAAAAAAGAGCAGATTAGTAACGGAAACGGATAAGAGAATTACGGCTTACCACGAATCTGGTCACGCAATACTTGCAAGGCTTTTGCCTAACTGCGACCCTGTTCACGAAGTATCCATTATTCCCCGTGGTCAAGCGGCAGGCTACACAATGACAAGGCCTGAAAACGACGACAATCACTTAACAAAAGCCAAACTTTTGGACGACATCGTTATGACTCTCGGTGGCAGAGTTGCCGAAGAAATAATCATAAAAGATATATCTGCCGGAGCATCGGGCGATATTCAAGCAGTAAGTAAACGAGCAAGGCTTATGGTTACCGAGTGGGGTATGAGCGAAAAGGTTGGACCGATTTCGTACGCATCTGACAAAGAATTCTTTATCGGCAGAGACATGCAATCGCACGTTACTTATAGCGACACGACGGCAAGTTTAATCGACGAAGAAGTTAACAGAATTATAACCGAAGCGCTTGCAAAAGCAAGAAAATTACTTTCTGAAAACAAACACCTGTTAGACGTTATGGCAAGGGTGCTTGTCGAAAGAGAAACAATCTTCACCGAGGAAGTCGATTTAATCATGAACGGCAAAACGGCAGAAGAGGTAATCGAATTTATGGATTACAACGAGGCAACGCTTTCTGAAAACCCGTTTGCAAGAAAAAATCCAACGATAATAGAAACGAAAAAAGGAACAAGTACCGAATCGACGACGGAAGCCGTAGAAAAAAAAGCAACGCCGAAAAAAGCGTCGCCAAAGAAGAAAGTGGCAACCGACGAGACGGCAACGACAAAAAAGGCGACGTCCAAAAAGTCCTCCGAAAAAAAAGATAACGACAAAAACGGAGACGATAAATAACAAGACTTGACGAAAAGGAGTTACTTATGGGAAAAATCATTGCTTTTTCCAACCAAAAAGGCGGTGTGGGAAAAACGACTACTTGTGTAAATATGGCGGCTTTTTTAGCGAGCAAAGGCTACAAAATTTTGCTCGTCGATTTCGACCCCCAAGGCAACGCCACAAGTGGTTTAGGCTTTGCCAAAAGCGACATTAAGCAATCGGCGTACAACGTCATTATAGACGAAGTTCCTGCGGCTGCAACGGCACTAAAAACCAACATAGAAAATCTAGACATTTTGCCGTCAAGCATTGACCTCGCCGGCGCAGAAGTCGAATTGGTTTACGTAAAGGACAGAGAACACGCTCTTAAAAAAGCATTGCAAGGCGTCGTATCCTCTTACGACTACGTTTTGATAGACTGCCCACCCTCGTTGGGACTTCTTACGATAAATGCTCTTTCTGCGGCAAACACGGTTATAATTCCGATCCAAAGCGAATATTACGCCTTAGAAGGTTTGAGCCAACTTATGAACAGCATAAAACTCGTAACGAGGCACTTGAACGCCGATTTGAAAATCGAAGGCGTTGTGCTAACGATGAACGATAAAAGAGCAATTATATCAAGGCAAATTACAGACGAAATAAAAAAATTCTTCGGAAAAAAAGTGTACGAAACGATTATTCCGAGAAATATAAGATTGTCGGAAGCGCCCAGTCACGGCGTACCGATTATGTTACACGACAATAAGTGCGTGGGTGCGAAAGCATATTTGGCGCTCACGGAAGAATTTTTGAGCAAGCAACCAAAAAGATAAAACACAAAGACAAAACGAGTAAAAATAAAAACGGAGAAAGATGGAAATGAAAAACAACAGAGGTTTAGGAAAGGGTTTATCGGCATTGTTTTCAGAAACGGAAGAAGATTACGGCAGAAGCATGCTGTTTGACGAGCCGAGCACGCCCAACGGTCAAACGGTTACGGAAGTAAACGTTGCAGACGTTTTTGCAAACCCCAATCAGCCGAGAAAGAATTTTGACGAAACGGCGTTAAGAGAACTTGCCGATTCAATCGAAAAGCACGGCGTCATCATGCCGATTATCGTCAACAAGAGTGGCGACAGATATATGATTATCGCAGGCGAGCGTAGATTTAGGGCGAGCAAAATGGCGGGGCTTACAAAAATTCCCGTCATTGTAAAAACTTACACGGAAAGGCAAATTAAAGAAATATCTTTGATAGAAAACCTTCAACGTGAAGACTTAAACCCCATCGAAGCGGCAACGGCGATGCGTTCTCTTATGGACGATTACGGCTTGACACAAGAAGATTTGGCAGACAGAATAGGCAAATCGAGGCCGGCGATTGCAAACACGTTAAGGCTTTTGTCCTTGTCGCCGGCAGTTATAAAAATGGTGTCTAACGGCAATCTTTCGGCAGGGCACGCAAGGGCTCTTATTTCCGTCCCCGAAATCGACCAGGTTAAAATCGCAGAAGACGCCATTAAAGACGGAAGTTCTGTAAGAGAAGTGGAAAAAAGGGTAAAAGACTACTTTATGCCACCCGAGGAAAAGCAGAAAAAGAAGATAAAAACCGAACTCTCTGCCGAACTTAAAGACCTTGTTGAAGACATGCAACGTGTATTCGGAACAAAGGTTAACGCTATCGGCAACGACCAAAAGGGCAGAATTTACATAGACTACTACACCAGGGACGACCTTGACAGACTTGCCGAAAT
>CAYLUH010000040.1:0-5030 GCA_964386845.1 uncultured Christensenella sp. | reverse complement strand
GTGCAACGCTTGCAAACGGACAAGCCAACAATATTTGGCTTGCGAAAGATTTTAACCGTATGCCCGTTATTGCAAACAAATTGCCCGTAAATGCTTCGACTTGTACTTTTGACGAAACAACCAAAACTTACACGTGTTATTTCGGCTCTCATTTAGGTGGTCCCGTGTACGTTGGAACGCCCACGACAAAAACAGATTTTCAAGTTGAAATTTCCGGAGCCGTGGAATACCCTCACTTTATTTACGGTTTGACGACTGAAGACGAATACAACAGACTACTTAATTCAAGCGCACCCTATTTCGATATGGAAATTTTCGATAACGGCGTTCGCTTTTCGGGGCCGAGAATGTACTCGGACAATTATTCGTACAAAGAACTTTGCGTCTCGGCAGAACTTTGGGACAAAATATCAATGGTTTCTAATCAAGTGCCGACAGGCTCTAACGGTTCGTACGGCATAGACTTTTTATTCGACCCCTTCGTCGCCGCAGGCGGAGCCGTCGCATTCGTCGGCAAAAACACCGTCAACTGTCCCGTCGGTTGGATGGACGGTTGCCTTAACGCAGAGAGTTTTATTAACAACGGCTCTTGGGGAAACGTTCACGAATTTAACCACCATTATCAAAATTACGGCTTGCCCAACGGTGGCGAAGTTACCAACAACGCCATCAGTTTGGTTGAATATTCTCTGTTTACAAAAATATCTTCTAAAAGAAGTTTAAACGATTCTTCTCTCACCGACTGGAACGCTTACACAGACCCGTCGAGAGCGTTGAAGATATTACTTAACAACACTACGAACGGAAGCGCCGTCGAATCGCTAGACGCTTATGCCACCGTGCTACATTCTTTCGGGCAAAGCGTGTTTATAAGCGCAACCAAAAACGGAAAAGGCGTCGATAACTGGTATAAAAATTTATGTAATTTAACGAATTACGATTTTTATTATTACTTTACCGAACTGTTACACGAAAACGTGTCTTCTTCCGTTGCCGAAGAAATTGCAAGTTACGGTTACCCGATGTACGTGCCCGTCGCATCAATTTATCAAACGGGAACAAAGTATAATTACGACGGAAAGGTACGCCACGAAACGACGGTACAACCTTTTGAGTTTATTGGCGATTATTACGATTTTAACGTGAAGTCCCTGCTTCAAATTCCCAACGGGTTTACGGTAAACGCCGTTTCCGTCGGCAATCCTCAATATGGAAGCATTACAAAACTTGGCGACGACCTTTACAGGTTTACTCCGTCTAGCGAAAAAATATCCGGCGACGTCGACGTAACCGTTTCTTTATCAAAAGACGACGGCGCTTTTGAAGTTGAAAACGTTTGTCTCGTGTTCGGATTTAAAGAGCAACAAAAAAGAATTGCGCAAAGAACCACTTATTATTTCGATAATAATTTACTCGACACCTTTAACGACGTCGACGACGCCGTGTCAAAAAACTATGCAGGATACTCGTCGAGCGCCGTGTTCGACAGCACCTTTAACGGCAACGAATGTTCTGCCGTTTGGTGGAATTCGGAGGGCGTTAAACTCAATTCGATAACAGAATACAATTCTAAAATTTTTATAACGGCAAAAGGCTCTTACAGGTTTAGCATAAGGGGAAAATATGCCAACCTTTATATTTCTCTCGACGGGAAAAATTATCAACTAGTAGCCAAAGCAGGCACCGAATACAACAACAAATTCAGCGTGTGCGTCGAAAAGGGCGAGTACAAAGATTTTACGCTAGAAAAAGGACAAACCGTTTACTTAAAAGCCATCGTTATGCACGTAGATGTGAGCAGTTGCTCATTCGTTGCAGGTATGGGTGTGATTAAAAACGGCAATGCCGATATTGACGACGTAACGAAAAAGACAACCGTTTATAACGTAAATTATCAAAAGGAAGATTTTAAAACAAATTATTTTTACGCAAGAGAATACGAGATTTCGGGCTTCTCTATTCCGACTAACTCTTCCTCCACGATTGTATCCACCAACTTTTCGCCTTGGGACGATACTACTAAAATGGAAAACCTTTTCGACGACAACTTGTCCACATTTATGCACAACAAACAGTACGAATACGTTACGGAATCGTCGCCCTTCGAAATGACCATAGATTTAGGTAAAATCGTAAAAGCAAATAAGTTTATTATGTACGGAAGGTCTTTCAATACGCAAACGCCTATATCGTTTAAGTTGTACGGTGGCTTGTCCGTTGACAGTCTTACCCTTTTATGCGAATACGAAAACGAGCCTTTAAAAAACGGCTACAACCAAACGGGATATTTTAACCTGACAGAATTTAGATTTTACAAACTTGTCGTAACGAAAACCAATGCGAACTATATATGCTTATCTAAAATTGAATTTTGCGTTGATTTTGAAAACGGCGCCTTAATTTCCCCCGACGACCAATCGGTAAATTATTACGGCGACTTTTCCGTCGATTACGACTTGTCTCCTTTCGGGCACAGTTACAAAACGCACAACGGTTACGTCGAATTTACCTTTAACGGCTCGCAATTTGCGATAGCGTCGAAAATAGGCAAAGCGTCTCAGTTTACAATATCCATTGACGGTGGCGACGAATCGACATTTAGTTTTGACGGAAGTAGCCAACTTATGTTTTTGAGCGACCTTTTAGAAAACAAACGTCACGTTGTCATTATAAAAGCCATAACCGAACTCGACGTCGTTTCCTTCGCCACAAAATAAACTATTTACATTTTAAACGAAAAAAATATTCTATTTCATACAACGTAATTTTCAAAAAAACAAATAAAAAAGTTTGTAAAAAAATTTTTAACGTAAATAAAGAAGCCGAAGAATTATCGGTAGCGATGTCTAATCTAACCCTCAAACAAAAAAACTCTTGATAGAGTTTTTAAAAAGCATTTAAAAGTTAAAAACAGCCCGTTCAAAACGGACTGTTTTTTTGTGTAAACATAACTTATTATTTACTAACAATGATCTTCGGTGATAATCAATTCCTTATATCCCCGAATACCGACTTTTGCCTGTAACGTTTCTACTGAAACAACTTTGTCTGTAACCCAATTAACTATAGCCTGAGGCAAATCGCATCCACCCATATAGCTGAACGGATAACCACCACCGAAACGTGCATTCATTTCCAAAATATAAGCTTTTTCATTCGCTATGAATATATCGCAATCTAAGTTTGCTATATGTTTTGTTATAATTCCAAGTTTGATAAGCTCATTTTTGACGAGGGGCACGTCGACAATTTCGGCAATATCGGTTTCCCCTGCCCTCATAGCAAGTTTTTTTCTAATAACGATATTTTGTAATTCGCCTTTTAGATTATTAATAACGTCTGCACCGTATTCTTGTCCGTTCAAATGCTCTTGATAAATTATTTTTTCTTCTGTAATCGCCGATTCAAAACGCAAATAAGAAGCTTCCACTTCTCTTTGAACCTTTCGGGTCAAATAATTCAAATCATCCACGTCGTAAGCGATTGAAATTGAAATCGAGCCACAGCCAAAACGAGGCTTAACTATTATCGGAAAAGTAAGTTCTCCTGATTTAAGCGCCGTCAACGTCTCTTCTAAATTCAGATAAGTTTTTGGTGCATTAAAACCGTTATCTTTTAAGTATTTATATGTCTCCCATTTATCGTTACATACTTTAATAAAGCTTGCATCCGAAACAATAACGGTTGTACCTACCTCTTGGAATTTATCTTTATTTTCAGCCAACACGAGTAAGTCTATATCAAATAGAGAAAGCAATATATCAATTCTGTTTTCCTTACAATAATTTAAAAGAAAAGGAACATAATTCTCGTCATATATTAGTGGAGAAATCACGCTTTTATCGGCATATTGAAACGCTACGGTCAAAGCATCGGAATTACAAACATGGACCTGTCCGTTTTCTCCGACTGCCTTTTTAAAATATTTAACCATATAGGCACGGCGACCTACCGAAGTTAATAATACGTTCATTTACAACAACTCCTTCCTGCTCTTTTAATGCATAAAACGTTAAAAGTTTTTGAAACAAAAAAATTACTTTAATTTCAGAATTAAATGTATATCGTCGGGTCTTGGTTCATCTACAATTACGTAATCGATAAAGCCCTGTCTTCTATACCACTCTTGAGCATGTTCGTTTGTATAAAGATGAATTGCATCAATACCTTTGTTTCTGCAAATACAGATAAATTCTTCTAGTAAAGACGAGGCATAACCTTTTTCCCTTTCAGTCGCCAAAGTTCCGCCTACAGATATGTAAGATAAATTATCAGTCAAATTATCCGTATATCCGATTATCGCAGATAAAATCTTGCCGTCTTGTATTTTAGCGCAAATCGTTGCTTTTTCGTAAAATTTACGAGCCAAATCGGCTAAGTTCTGCTTTTGCGATAAAGCCACGGGAAAATCACGATCAATAGCATTTAAAAATATTTCAATTTGATTAATTGTCAACAAATGTTTTTCCATCTAAAAAATTTTTCCCTTTCGCCAAATCGATAAGATATTTACCGTAATCCGTCGTCTTTAATTACCCGCCTAATACTCTTAAACAGCATAATTCTATTTCAAATGTTTAGACTTTTCTTCGATCGATACTGCGTTATTACCTGTATCAAATTCAATTGCACCAAACGACTTGTGGTCTTGAACATGTTATCCGAAAATCGTCTTATATGGACAGTTTAACACAAAAAGCGAATTTTCGTCAATCAATTGCCACCTATTCTTTCCGAAATTCAATTCGTGTATGTTCTAATATCAAATAATAACACATTTGTTGACATTTTAGAGGATTTTAGTTATACTAACGATGGCTTAAACAATAAAACCATTGCTGAGCTCAACCCATTTAGATATCGTGGATATTATTATGATATTGAGACGAACCTTTACTACCTTAACAGCCGTTACTACGATCCTGAAATCGGCAGATTCATCAATGCTGACGATATTTCTATTTTGTCTGAAAGTATGAATTTTATAAATGGATTAAACCTTTACACATATTGTAATAATAATCCTGTAA
>CAYLUH010000039.1:0-5446 GCA_964386845.1 uncultured Christensenella sp. | reverse complement strand
GCGTTCGGAAGCAAAGTGAAAGTTGTTGCGCCGGAAAGCGCGGTTGAACAATTAAGGCAGCACGTGTTGGAAATGGCACGTCAATATAAAATTCTTAATTCGGAGGATTAAAAAGAAAAGATGAAAGACATTTGTGAATTGGAAAATGTAGAAGATTTTGAAGCTTACGTTGAAGAGTTGGAAGAGAACATGCTTCCGAACAAGGTAATTCAAAAACTAATTCACTACACGAGAGAACAAGGTTGGGATGATACCAAAATAATTGATTTTTTGTTGTATTTAACAAAAGAATAAAGAGGGAGCTACAAATGAAACTTTTGTCGGGAAACGAGAAAATAAATTGTGGCGGAAAAGAAACAGGAAAAACGTTACTTGATTTTTGGCAATGGAACTCATCTGACTTATTAAATAATACGCTTCGAGGAGCATTTGCGGAATTTATTGTTTCGGCAGCGCTTGAGGTGGATACATCGGAAACGCATATTGATTGGGAAGCATACGACATACACGGCAATAACGGGGAGCGAATCGAAGTAAAGTGTTCGGCGTATCTGCAATCGTGGTTTCCTAAAGATAACCCAAATCGTTTATCGAATATTGTTTTTTCAATTTCGCCAGCGTTGGAATGGTTACCGGATGAATGTAGGTATAAACCGAATAGTTGTAAACGACATTCGGATTTGTATGTTTTTTGTCATTACAAGAGCAAAGATCGTTTACCTGAAAATCCGCTTGATATGAACAATTGGGATTTTTATGTTCTTGCTACATATAAAATCAATGAAATTTTCGGTGAACGCAAAAGTCTACCGCTTAATATTTTACTGAAGAGAGCAGAGCCAATTCTTTGCAGTTACAACGGATTAAAAGATGCCGTAGCAAAGGAATATGCCGATCATATAAAACATTTACAAGGAGAAGGAAACAATGGCTAAAATATCAATAGTTGTAAAAGGTGGAACGCCGAATTATAAAATGGTAACGAAAGATAGTATTACATACTCAATTAGAGAACTAAAAACATCTTGGAAGCTTGTAAGTGCGAATACGGATATAAAAATTGAATTGATTTTTACGAAGAAAGACGTGCCGACGATGGAAGATTTGCTCGAAACCCTTGATGGTATGGGGTATGACGTTAAGGACGAAAAGGAGTGAAAAATGAAAACATTATATTATAATCCAATAGAAATACCCTGCAAAGTAAGGCTTATTTCAAAATGTTTTGGTCTTGATATTGAATATTCTACAGATAAAAGCGACGGTAAGCCCGTATATATTGATGAACTATATAATCTTGCTAAGTGTGATAGTTTTGACGATGTCGAAGTTTATTTTACGTCGCATGAAGAGGCGTATATTCGTAAAGATAAATTTTCACCTAAAGAAAATATTGAGGGATGGTTTTCTTTGAAAGGAATACGGAACGGCGGCGGATATTTGAACGATAAGGGGATTTAAAATGATTAAATTAACCGAACAAGAGGAAGAGGAACTGAACGAAGCTCATCACAGAAGCTTTAATAATATGAGCGAATTGCGTAAAGAGCAATTATGCGGTTGTTTCTTTTGCTTAAAAATATTTTCTTCGAGTGAAATAAAAGAGTATATAGAAGAAAAAAACGAAAAAGAAAAAGGTGGGACGGCTGTCTGCCCGTATTGTAATATTGATTCTGTATTGGGAGAAAGTTCAGGTTTTCCCATTACAAAAGAATTTTTAGAAAAAACGAATAAATACTTTAGTTAATAGATTATTCTAATCAATTATTGCGATTAGGAGGTTTTTTCAATGAACAAATATAAGGCATTAAAAGTGACATCAATAGTATTGGGAATACTGTTCGCTATTTTAGTTGCGGTTTCGTTTAGTGAAAATGATGCCGTGATAGCTGTGTTTGCAACTCTTTTTGCTATTGTATTTGTGGCAGATTGCATATTTGGAATTATGTGCTTGCTTGATAAAAAGAGAAGACGATCACCGAAATATAATAAATTGTGTAATCATTTTAATGTTTTAATCACCTGCAAGACAACGAGTCTTTTAAAATACCGTGTCATAATTGACGGTAAAGAGGTAGGCGAGATAAAAAACGGTGAGCATTTGTGTCTTAATTTGCCGATTGGTGTTCATACGATTTTCTTTAAGAGTTGGGGAGAAAAGATTAAAACGATGTCGTTTGAAGTCAATTCAACAAATGTAGAAATAAACTTTAAAAGGACTTTTAAGAGTTCGGTTGAAATACGACCTTTGTCGACGGAAACATTAGATAGAATAATCAAGCAAAATTATCAAAAACTAATAGGCATTAAAAAGGTTAAAATTTTAGATGTTTATAAAAGTGATGACGCGCGCGAATATCCGCTATATTCATTACTTGTTATTTTCAAAGACGGCAATAGGGAAAATTTAAATCTAAGAGGCAATTCTAAACTTTTCAAAGATTTGCAGATATATATCGACGAGAAAGAAATTGAAAATTTAGACAAATATAGACCGTTTACCGACGAAGAACTCGATACCTACGATTTATTGGACGGAGATTAAATTCAAAATTTTTAATTTGGTTATGAAAAACCATATAAAAACTCTTGACAAGGGTTATTGTTATGAGTATAATAGGATTACAACGTGGTTATTCAAAACCAAAAAATATCGGAGGTCATAGATTTGGATAGACGTATTGAAGTAGCAAAACTTGAAATGGATTTAATGGAATATTGTCGAGCTGATTCGAGAGCTTTTGAAAAATCAATTGCAATTGCGTATTTTGTTTTGCAGTTAAAAAAGACGGATGAACTTAATTATACAGATAAAAGCGTAAAAGAGTTGTGTCTTGTTGTTCATTCGCAAGTAAGAGATTTTGTCTATGAAATGATGAACGGCGTAGAAAAATCATTTATAGATAAATTATTAGGTTATGATGAGGAAGTTTTAGCCGATTACATTATATCCGTAGAAGATAGATATACGGATAGGGGACAAGAATCAACAACGCCCAAAAGTCTTTGTGTTTTAGCGTCAAAAATTCTTGATATTAAAAAAGGCGAAAGTGTTATTGATAATTGTATGGGACTTGGATCTTTTATTGCTACGGCAAGCGAGCTTCAACATTCTGCGAATTATTATGGTGTGGAAATTAACGCTTCGATTGTAGCAATTACCTACATAAAACTTTCGATTTTAGGAACTAATTTTAATGTTGTTTCGGGAAATGCCTTAGAAGAAAATTTCGACGGGAAGAAATTTGACAAAGGTTTTTCAAATTATCCGTTTGGTATGAGAATCAGAACGGCTACGGATTGCGCGGGGTTGATTGATCGAATCAATAAAAATTGTCCGGAACTCAGTAGAGGGACGTCCGCCGATTGGATTTTCAATTATCGTTTATGCGAGATGCTTACCGCCGACGGTATGGGTATAGCGATTATGTCGCTTGGCGGTTTGTGGAATACGTTGGATAAACCGATTAGGGAAACTTTTGTAAAATACGGCAAAATTAAAGCGATTGTTAAGTTGCCTGCAAGATTATATGCAAATACGGCTATACCGGTGGCGCTTGTTGTTTTCGGAAATAATAATGGTGGCATTCGTTTTGTGGATGCGTCTCAAGAATTTGTTGAAGGAAGAAGACAAAATACTCTTGACGAGAAAAATATTGATACTATTATAAAAGCCTTAAATGAAGATTCGAGTATTTCAAGATTGGTTTCTATAGAAGAAATAGCAGACAATCAATTTAGTTTTGATCCGACTCGATATAACGAAGTTGTGGAAGAAATCGTTAACGGTGTGCCTTTTGAATCTATTATAAAGAGTATTACGCGAGGTGCGCCACTTGCGGCAAAAGATTTAGATGATATTGTTTCTGTCGTGCCGACGGATTGTCAATATATGATGTTGGCGAATATTAAAAACGGTATAATAGACAAAGAATTGCCTTATATCAAAGAAATCTCGTCAAGGCTTGAAAAGTATTGCGTTCACAAGGGGAATTTGTTATTGTCGAAGAATGGTTATCCGTTTAAGGTCGCGGTAGCAGATCCTGCCGATAATAAGAAGATATTAGCAAACGGAAACCTTTACGTAATTGAGTTGGATACGGAAAAAGTTGATCCTTATTATGTAAAAGCTTTTCTCGAAAGCGATAGCGGGATTGCGCAACTTAAAAGAATTACGGTTGGAGCAACGATTCCAAACATCGGAGTAGCACAATTAAATACTATTCTCATTCCGTTAAAGCCGATTGAAGAACAACGTAAGATATCGTTGCAATATCAAGCGGTATTAGATGAGATTGAATTATTGAAAAGAAAAATCGAGAAAGCGGAAGATTCTCTTAAAACCATTTTTAGTTCTCAAATTGGGGAGGAATAGAATGGTTAGAGATATAGAAGAAATCGAAGATATCCTTGATGAAATTCGGAGAAAAGTAATTCTATCTAATAGATTGGACGAATTGGATACATTGCTTGAGCAATGGGGTTTTACGGAGTTTGTGCAAGAGCAAACGGAAGATCGTTATAAAAGCGGTAAGATTGTCGTTATAGGCGGATCGGATGTGGAAGAACGTATTCTTGTAGGGATTTGCAAGGCTTTCAATATCGGTAAAGACAGATTGGAATTTTGTCTGGATTATAATAAGGCGCAAAAATACGATTACAGGAAACTTCGGCATAATCCGTCGTATAGCGTTGTGTTATTCGGCTCTGTTCCGCATAGCGCAACAGGGAAAAGCGAAGCGGGAAGTGTAATTGCCGAAATAGAAAAACAAAGCGGATATCCACCGGTAAAGCGTTTGATAGCAGGGAATGAGCTTAAAATCACAAAAACGAATTTTAAGAGTGCTATAAACGAATTGCTTGATAACGGAATTATAAATGCAGATTATTAGAGAGGTTAATATGGCAGATATTAAAAAAGAACAAGAACGCGAAGAGTTACATAAAGCGATTTGGAATATCGCAAACGATTTAAGGGGTAGCGTTGACGGTTGGGACTTTAAGCAATATGTTTTGGGTATAATGTTCTATCGCTACATTTCCGAGAATATCGCAAATTACATAGATAAGGGAGAACACGCCACGGGCGACGTTAATTTCAGTTATGTGGAATTGCCCGACAAAGAAGCGGAAAAAGCAAGAAAAGGCGTAGTTGAGGAAAAAGGTTTCTTCATTTTGCCGAGCCAACTTTTCGTAAACGTTAGAAAAAGAGCAAAAGACGACGATAAACTTAACGAAACGCTTGAAAAGATATTCGATGCAATCGAAGAATCCGCTAAAGGCACGGACAGCGAGGATGATTTCAAAGGTTTGTTTGACGATATCGACGTAAACAGCAATAAACTCGGCGCGACCGTTGCTAAAAGGAACGAAAAACTTTGCGCGCTTCTCAACGGTATCGGCAATATGAAACTCGGCGATTATAAGGATAATACAATCGACGCGT
>CAYLUH010000038.1:0-5891 GCA_964386845.1 uncultured Christensenella sp. | reverse complement strand
CCGCGGTAAAATCTTTCAAAAAATTCATCGTGGTTGCCGATTTTTATATCTTCGGCGTCGTTCGTAAACAGAATTCGACATTGTTTGCCGCTTTTTGACAGGGAGGCTGTCGCTTTGCCGTTTTCGGGAGTGTATTTTAAGGCGTTGTCGAAAAGAAGACTAAAAGCTTGCGTTAAAAGTTCTTTATTGCCGTAAATGTAAATATTGTCGGATAAGTTTACTGAAAAGTCTACGTTTTTTGCTTTTGCTAAGTTTTTGTAATCTTCCGCCACTTCTTTTATAAGAGACGAAACGTCGAGCGGCGTTAGCCGGTAATTGCCGATCTCTTCCGCCTTAGACAAAAATACGAGTTTGTCCGTCAAGGATACAAGTTTTTTTATTTGCTTTTTTATCTCGTCGGTGTATTCGTTTTCGCCGTAGTCGAGATTTAAAAGGTCTGTTTCGGCGTTGATTATAGCCAGGGGAGTTTTGATATCGTGGCTTGCGTTCGTGATAAACGCTTTTTGTTTTTCGTAGTTCTTTTCAATCGGTTTTAAGGCTATGCTTGAAAGGAATAATAATAGCAAAAATACGCCTATAAGCCCGATAACGCCTATTGACACGCTTAAAAGAAGAAATCTGCCGGATGTGTAAAAGTCCTTGCTGCAATCCAAAAAGACGTACAAATAACGGTTGTCGTTCTTTATTATTCTGTATTTGTAATCGGCGATTCGTCCGCTCGTTTTATTCGAGTTTTTAGCTTTTGCAATATATTGACGTGCTTCAAACGGAGTGATTGCCGCGACTTTTTGCATGTTTAAAGCGTGAATCTTGTCATTTTCGTCTACTACGGCGGTAAAATATCTTGCTTCGAAAGGCGTTTCGTTTGTTATTCCTCCGCCGCTCATCGTGTTTTCGGGAATAAAAACACTCGGAAACTCTCCGCCGTTTTCGCAAAGAAGATCCAAAATGCGGTTACTGCGTTTTGTGGTTTCGACGTAATTAAATAGGTTTATGGAACCGAGTATAAGAACCAAGACCGCCGCAACCGAGCACATCGCTATAAGAATAAATTTTTTTCTGTATTTTTTAATCATCGTCTTGTTCTAAATAATAGCCTGCGTTGCGATTTGTCTTTATTTTTACGTTTGCGTCGAGATCGCTAAGTTTTTTTCTGAGCCCCGAAATATAAACCCACACAACGCTTAAATCGGCATTGCTGTCCAAATCCCAAATTTTGTCCATAAATTTTTCAGACGAAATAATGTTTTTGGGGTTCTTCATTAAAAGTTCCATAAGTTGAAATTCTTTGTGGTTGAGCTTCAACGAGCGACTTTTAACCGAAAGTTGGTAAGTTTTTAAGTCGAGTGTTAGGTTCCCGAGTGTCAAAACGCTTGTTTTATCACTTTCGCCGCGCCGCGTTACGGCGCGAATTCTCGCTAAAAGTTCGTCGGTTTCAAAGGGCTTTGTCATATAATCGTCGGCGCCGAGATCTAAACCGCAAACTTTGTCTTCCGTCTGGCTTTTTGCCGTTAAAATAATCACGGGTACATCGTTTTTAAAAGTCCGCAGTTCTTTAAGCACGGTAAGCCCGTCCATTTTTGGCATCATAACGTCCAAAATAGCAAGGTCATACAGCCCCGATTTTAAATAATCGAGCGCGTCGATACCGTTGAAAACAGAGTCGACCGTGTAATTATTACGTTGTAAAATTTTTGAAAGCGCTTTGTTTAAAGCAACTTCGTCTTCGGCGAGCAGTATTCTCATATTAATTACCTTATTTTAAATTATATGGCGATAACCTTAATTTAAACTTAAAATACGAATTTGTCAACAAACTTAACTTGTTTTTAAAATGCTTTTTATTAGGATAAATATTTCGTTTACCGCATAAACGTAATTTATTGTTTTATGCCGACAATCGGCTTATAGCGCGACTTTTTTGTTTTTTGATTGAGTTGTCAGTGCTTTGTTAAATAAAAGTTACCGTATTTATTTGCAAAACGTTCGACGCATATCCAAGCGCGCGGGTAATCGTCGAAACCTTTGAACTCGAGCGTGTCGTTTTTGAAAACGAGTTTTATGCGCCAAGAATTTTCAAGTTTCGGCTCGGCGTTGGTATCGTAAACCTCTTTCCAATTTGAAAAATAAAATTGTTGTAATTCTTTTATTATCTCGTCTTTGTCTGCTTTTACACTGCTGTTTTTTTGACAGTTTGTATCTATTACTATATCGTCGTGAAAACGAACGGAAAGTTTGTTTACCTTACTTGCGAAATTGCCGAAAGATAGTTCGAAACCTTCTATCGACGGTAATTTTGCGTTGAAATCCTTTGCCGTTTGTTTTTCTTTTGCCTTTTCGGATAAGGTTGTCGCGGTAGAATCGCAAGTAGAAAGATATTTTTCGATTAAATCGTCACAACTGACTTTGCCGAAAGCACGGAAAAAACTTCTGTCGTTCATATTGTAGTCGATTATGTAGGGGAAGATGGATTTTATGCCTTTGTCCGCCACTGAAAAAAGGTATTCGACGTCGTTTGCCAAATCGGACATTGTTTTGTTAACGTATAACGTATCGTTTTTATACGCTTGGAAAATATTAGGATTCGAAGCGGAAAAATCAACGGTTAGGTTTTGAACTTGATTGTTATTATAATCTTCGCAAACCAAATAAACTATATTTTTAGTACAAGAATTCAAAACGACGTTGTCTTTGCTTAAATTGACGTTTGACGGGAAGGCGATTATTCCCGTTTTTCTGTTGACGGAGATAAATTCGTCGGTGCTCAACTTCAATTTAATAAGGTTTTTGCAAACGGAAAACTTTAAATCGTATAAAAAGTATATATTTTCCAAACTAATTTTATCGGTTTCGTAAAGCGTCAAATGTTTTTCCGATTGTTTTGTTTTAGGATTGTCGATGATGGCGTAATAACTACCGTCGAATTCTTTAAAACGGTAATGGCGGTTTATAAAATCGAAAAAGAAGGGGAAGTTCGGCTGTTTTTTAACTACGACAGCCTTATAACCGTTGTTTTTTGCGTAATTCAGTAAATAATCCAACAATATCAGACCGTATTTTGCATACGCCCTTTCGGACACCGCAAAATCGCAAAGTTCAAGTTTTTTGCAATAAAGGGGTATGCCGTCTTGTTTGTTTAGGTTGATTACGTTTCGCGCTATAAAGTATCCTATAATATTATCGTTTTCTTTTAGGCAAAAAGAAAGGTCGGAATATTTTGCGTCGTAATCGTCGAGTTTAAAGCCTAATTTGACAGATGGGTAGCAATTCGTCCAATTGCCGACTTCATATATGTCGCAGACGTCCACTGCCGAAACGGCGATTTTTGGTTTTTTGTTAAGTGAGTTTTTCATTGCTTCGATGTCCCGATTTATTATTTTAATGATATTGCGATTTGTATACGGTTAGCCGTTAGAAAACCGAACCAATCAAGTTTTAACGTTGCTACATTTGCAAAATCATTGTTAAACTCGTTTGCAATACGGTCAAGTATTGCTGCGCTCGCTTGCCTCGATTTTTCTAAATTTAGCAACGTTGAAATTTGAGCACGCTTGTTTATTTCTTTTAATTTGTTTTCAATCCACTCTTTTTTACTATCTACACCTGCTTGATGTTTTTT
Source organism: uncultured Christensenella sp. (assembly GCA_964386845.1). GTDB lineage: Bacteria > Bacillota > Clostridia > Christensenellales > Borkfalkiaceae > UBA1259. The sequence continues at coordinate 2,272 of CAYLUH010000038.1, read as the reverse complement.
GTCTCCTATCGCACAACATATATGTTCTTTTTCAATATTGTCTAACGTTAAATTTATATATTAGTTCATTTTTCGAATTCTTTAATTAGCACTTGCTTATACTGTGTTTATTGTATCACAAAATCTCGCATTTTTCAATATATCCGCTGCTCTTGCCGCAATATTTTTTAAAAAAGAAAAACCACCGCAAACTTGTAACAAAATTGTCGCAACTTTATGGTGAATCAATCTATTCGTGCTAAATTTAATCTCAGATAATATCGACAATAAACATTTTTTACTTTTCACTACTCGCTTTTATCTTTTTATCGGAAAAGTCGCAAGGGGCATAGAAAAAAATAAGAGTTAAGAAAGAAGATAGAAAAGAATAAAATGAAAAAACCGCATATGCGACTTTTCTTTCCGATAGAGACGAAGGGACTCGCTCCGTAAAAACGAGTTTTTACTATCACTTCTAAAGCGGCAAACGACAAGAACAATTGTCGTTTGGTCGACTTGTATGTGTAGTAATTCAACTTTTCTTTAACAAGTCGACTACCCGACCGTTCGAGTCCCTTCTATTGCTAACTATACACATACCCTTCCAAACGTAATGGTTTGGAAGGGTATGTGGTAGAGACGAAGGGACTCGAACCCTTGACCTCACGGATGTGGACCGTGCGCTCTAACCGACTGAGCTATGCCTCCGTAGTTATTTACTTAAGTTAAGATTAACACTTTTTTACGATGTTGTCAATCGTTTGCGATTAAGATAAAAATCTTTTCGCAAAAACTTATCGACAAAAGGTGCTTGTTTTTTCGAAAATAAATGACAAAACGTTTGCGAATAAAGAAATCTCGGCTATTTTTTCGCAATAACTGCGTTTTAAAGGCGTGTCGTTTTGACAAAAGTATGGCTATAAGACCGTTTGCAACGTTTTTTGCGGTGAAGCCGCGTGACGTGCGGTGTGTTGTTTATAGGCAAGGGGATAGCATTACGTTGCAATATGCGGCAATTGCTTCTTCTTGACCGATAATTCCCAAACCTTCCAAGGTGGTGCACGAAATACCTAAATTTTCCTTTTTTACACTCAAAAGAGTTGAAAGATTTTGGCGTATTAAATCGACGAAGGGGGAAAGTTTGGGCTTTTCCGCCATAATGACAAAACTTGCGCTAACGGGCTTATAGCCTTGTTTTTTTATGATTTTTAAGACTTTTTTAAGCAAAATTACGCTCGAAATATCTTTGTACTTGTCGTCGGTATCGGGAAAGTAATTGCCGATGTCTTTAAGTGCGCAAGCAGACAGCATTGCGTCCATAAGGGCATGAATCAAAACGTCGGCGTCGCTATGTCCTAAAAGCCCTTTCGTGTGAGGTATCGTAACTCCGCCTAAAACGAGTTTTCTGTTTTCTATAAGTCTGTGCAAGTCGAACCCGATGCCTGTTTTTTTAGGCAAAAGTTTTTCGAAATCGGGCTTATAGGTCAACTTTACGTTTGTTTTTTCGCCTTCTATAAAGTTGCATTTACCGATATATTTGCAATATACTCCGCAGTCGTCGGTAAAAATCTCGTCGTTGCCGATATTGTCATATGCCTTTTTTATTTGTTCCGTTTTAAAGGCTTGCGGCGTTTGAAGGGTGACTATATTTTTGCGTATCGCCGTTGATATTTTTTCGTCCTCAACGACGCCGAGCGTTTCCGTAAGCGGTGTTACGGGAATGCAATTATCGTCGATAATCGCCTTATCGAGGCACTTTTTGATTAAATCCGAGGTAACGAAAGGTCTTGCTCCGTCATGGATTAAAACAACGTCGCCGCGGCAAACGTCAAGGGCTTTTGCAACGGATTTCGTGCGGGTTTCGCCGCCTTCTATCACGTTGACTTTCTGTACGCCTTTAAAAAGTTTTTGAAATTTTTTTATTTCCTTAGTCGGCGCGGTAATTATGATTTCGTTGATGTTTTTTACTTTCAAAAAAGCCGCGGCGGTTTTTTCGATAACCGTGCTTCCGTCAAAATAAAATAAATTTTTGTTAATTTTTAGTTCGGATCTTTCGCCCGATCCCGCCGCAGTAATGATTGCAGTGTTCATAACGTTACCTATTCTTTTTTAAATCGCCGATTGTCGGTTTTTGTAAAAAATCGCGTGTCTGCGTTTGTTCGCGAAAAATAAGCCCTTTGATTTATGCGTTCACATTAGGCTCGTTCTGTTTTTGCTGTCGTTAACCTTCTATAATTTCGTAAAGCGTCGAAGCTTCGTCTTTTTTTACGGTTTCTTTAAGGTCTAACACCCT
>CAYLUH010000037.1:0-6000 GCA_964386845.1 uncultured Christensenella sp. | reverse complement strand
CACTACCCATACGGCTGTCGGCAGGTTTTTGCGTTATAGGTTTGTGGGGGAATATGTCTATCCATACCTTACCACCACGCTTGATAAACCTTGTCATTGCAACACGGGCTGCTTCGATTTGATTGGACTTTATCCAACCAGGTTCGGTTGAAACCAATGCGTAATCGCCGTATGCGATTTTATTGCCTTTCGTACATTTTCCGGTCATTCTGCCACGATGTACTCTTCTTCTTTTAACACGTTTCGGCATTAACATAATTAAGCTTCGCCTCCTTCAACTTTCTTTTTAGGAGCGCCAATAACTTCGCCCTTGTATATCCAGCATTTGATTCCGATAACACCAAAAGTCGTATGTGCTTCTGCCGTTCCGTAATCGATGTCTGCTCTTAATGTTTGTAGTGGAATTGAACCTTCGTGATATGCTTCGCTACGAGCGATTTCTGCACCGTCTAATCTGCCGGCTACGTTTACTTTGATTCCTTTGATTCCACTTCTCATCGACCTTGAAATTGCTTGTTTCATTGCTCTTCTGAAAGATACACGTTTTTCGATTTGAGCAGCGATTCCTTCTGCTACTAATTGAGCGTCTGAATCAGGTTTCTTGATTTCAGAGATGTTAACGGAAATTTGCTTTCCTTTGCAAATTTTTGCTACCGTCTTTTTAATTACCTCTATTTCGGCACCTTGCTTTCCGATTAAAACGCCCGGACGAGCCGTTTTGATGCTAATCGTTACTCTTGAAGATGCTCTTTCAATTACTATTGAAGATATTGCCGCTTGATAGTATTTTTTCTTTAACGCTACACGAATGTCGTTATCTTCTTTGATGTTTGCCGCAAAATCTTTTTTGTCGACAAACCAGTGCGATGACCAATCTTTGATAATACCAACTCTTAAACCGTGTGGATTAACTTTTTGTCCCATACTAACCTCCTACGCTCTTGCGTCCAACACAACCGTTATGTGACTGGTACGCTTCAAAATTCTGTACGCTCTGCCTTTCGATACAGGTCTTACTCTCTTAAGTGTAGGACCTTGGTCTGCATAGCATGCTGCAACGAACAAGTTATCCTTGCTCATTCCGAGGTTGTTTTCTGCATTTGCAGCCGCACTCATCAACACCTTTTTAACAGGCAAGCTTGCCGATTTCGGAGTGTTTTCCAAAATTGCTACGGCTTCTCTGTAACTCTTGCCTCTGATAATATCTAATACGATTCTTACCTTGTATGGTGAAATTCTAACGTGCTTTGCAATTGCCTTTGGACGTCTATCCTTATTTGCTGCTATCTTAGCAGTTTTTTCTCTCATATTCTTAGCCATTTGACGCCTCCTTTTATCTACCACCAGTGGTCTTGTCGCCACTGTGTCCCTTAAAGGTCCTCGTAGGAGCAAATTCTCCTAACTTGCAACCTACCATATCTTCCGTTACGTATACGGGAACGTGCTTTCTTCCGTCGTATACAGCAATCGTATGTCCTACCATTTGTGGGAAAATAGTTGAAGACCTAGACCAAGTCTTTAAGACTTTCTTTTCGTTCTTTTCGTTTAATTCTTCTACTCTTTTTAGTAGTTTAGGTTCTACGTAAGGACCTTTCTTAACGCTTCTACTCATCTCGTTCTCCTTAATTTATCCTTGTAATGATAAGTTTGTTTGATGCTTTTTTATGCTTTCTCGTCTTGTGTCCGAGAGCAGGTTTACCCCACGGAGTAACAGGACTAGGCATACCTACAGGTGACTTACCTTCACCACCACCGTGTGGGTGGTCGCACGGGTTCATTACTACACCACGTACCGATGGACGAATACCTAAGTAACGTGTCTTTCCGGCTTTACCTATTCTGATAATTTCGTGGTCTAAGTTACCTACTTGTCCAACCGTTGCCTTGCAGTTTGCTAAGATGTATCTCATTTCACCACTAGGCATTTTAATTGTTACGTATTTTTCGTCTCTTGCCATTATTTGTGCGCTCATACCGGCTGCTCTAGCGATTTGCCCACCTTTGCCCGGTTGCATTTCGATGTTGTGTACCATCGTACCTACGGGGATGTCTTTCAACTTCAATGCGTTTCCGACTTTGATGTCTGCCGTTTCGCCACTCATAATCTTATCGCCGACTTTTAAGCCTACAGGAGCCAAAATGTACGTTTTTGCACCGTCTGCATAAACTAACAATGCGATGTTTGCGCTACGGTTCGGGTCGTATTCAATGGTCTTTACAGTTGCAGGAATACCGTCTTTACTTCTCTTGAAGTCGATTATACGATATTTCCTTCTGTTTCCACCACCGATGTGCCTTACCGTGATTTTACCTTGCGCATTTCTACCACCTGACTTTCTTTGATCTTCTAACAAAGACTTTTCAGGAGTTTTCGTTGTGATTTCGTCGTAAGCACTTACCGTCATAAAACGACGTGCGCTTGACGTTGGTTTATATCTTTTTATAGCCATTTTATTGTTCCTCCTAATTAAGACAACGAATCAAAGAATGCTATTGACTTGCTGTCTGCCTTCAATTGAACGATGGCCTTTTTGTAATCGGGAGTGTATCCTTCATACTTGCCTTGTCTTTTCAATTTTCCGTGAACGTTTGCCGTGTTTACCTTTTCGACTTTTACGCCGAAAATTTCTTCTATTGCAAGTTTGATTTGCGTTTTGTTCGCATGTTTTGCAACGATGAAACTGTATTTCTTGTTTTGAATACCAGCATAACTCTTTTCTGACAAAAGAGGCTTAATTATAATATCGTGTGCAGCCATTATTCTCCATAGACCTCCTCGATTATTTCTACAGCCTTTTTGGAAATTACGATTTTCGAATTCTTAACAACGTCGTACGTGTTGAGATGATTTACTAAAATCGTGTCGATAGATTGGATATTTGCACATGCTCTCAACACTTGCTCGTCTGAGTTGTCCATAACAACCAAAACACTCTTTTCAATTCCAAACGCTTTGAGGAAATTTGCCATTTCCTTTGTTTTTGGTGCTTCAACCTTTATTTCGTCGATAAAGATTACTTCACCGTCTCTAATTTTTTGCGAAAGTGCCGAAAGCAATGCAACCGTCTTGGTGCCTGCGTTTACTTTCTTTGAAAAATCTCTTGGCTTCGGTGCGAATACAACGCCACCTTTTACCCATTGAGGACTACGAATTGAACCTTGTCTTGCTCTACCCGTTCCCTTTTGCCTCCAAGGTTTTGCTCCACCGCCACGAACTTCGCTACGAGTTAACGTGCTTTTCGTTCCTTGTCTGTCGTTTGCAAGCCTTGCTACTACTGCTTGATGAATTACTGCTTCTTTATATTCTGTGTTAAACAAAGCGTCTGGTAATTCGAGATTTCCAACTTCGCTCGCTTTCATATTAAATAATTTCACACTTAACATGATATTTCTCCTTACGCTTTAATGCTGTTTCTTATGCTTACGATACCTTTTACCGGTCCGGGAACTGCGCCCTTAACCAAAATTACGTTTCTCTCAACATCGACTTTTACTACTTCGAGATTTAATATCGTTACATTTTCGTGTCCGTATTGTCCAGGCAAGTTTTTACCCTTGAATACTCTTGACGGGTCACTTATCGAACCCATTGAACCTACTTCTCTGTGTACAGGACCTACGCCGTGCGTTTCTTTAAGTCTGTGTTGATTCCATCTTTTGATTACGCCTGAAAAACCGTGACCTTTTGATACGCCTGAAACATCGATTTTGTCGCCGGCAACAAATGTGTCGCATTTAATTACCGTACCAACCTCAACGCTTTCTGCACCGTCGATTCTAAATTCCTTCAAAACTTTTTGACAAGGAACGTTTACCTTTTTGAACAAACCTGCTTGTGGCTTGTTAAGTTCCTTTTCGTCTACTTGGTCAAATCCGAGTTTAATTGCCGAGTAGCCGTCTCTTTCCAAAGTTTTTACCTGTACCACCGGGCATGGACCTGCCTCGATTACTGTTACCGGTATAACCTTGCCGTCTTCTGCGAATAGTTGAGTCATTCCCAACTTTCTTCCAATGATTGCTTTATTCATAGATAAAGTTCACCTCCGTTAATATATATAATGTTTTATTTCAACTTGATTTTAATGTCTACGCCTGCAGGCAAATGAATGCTTTCCAAAAGCTTTACGTTTGGCGAATAGATGTCGATAAGTCTTTTGTGCGTTCTGATTTCGAATTGTTCTCTCGAATCTTTATATTTGTGTACTGCTCTTAAGATTGTGATTTTTTCAATTTCAGTTGGTAGTGGTATTGGTCCACTTACTTCTCCACCTGTTCTTTTAACAGTATCAACTATTTTAGCACAAGCTTTATCTAATGATTTGTGTTCAAAAGCTTTTAATTTAATACTAATTTTAGTTTTAGACATATTGTTCCTCCTTTCGCCTATATCTTAAGTATAGACTTGCTCCGTGTAAAAACCCGATTTTCATTTTAAATTTATTAACAACTTAACCTGGAGTATCGGCAACCTCACACATCAATGCATGCCACACATAATCCATTATACACAAGAATTATATGAAATGCAAGCATTTTTTGAACTTTTCTTTTTGATTTTTTTGTAAATAAATTTAGTTTTTTCTTCAAAAGTATTATGTTTCTAAAAAATACTATATTATTTGACTTTTTCAAAGTTATAATATCTTTTTAAATTTTAACATTTTAATTAAATATTAAAAGTAGCATTAAGCTACTTTCTTCTTTTGTTTTGGTTTTTCTTCAATTGTTCTTTTTATCATTTCTAAGTAAGTATATTTAGTTATTGGTATTTCATTTTTAGAAAGATAATCAATTATATTTGATTTTTGTTCTTTTGTAAGTTCAACTTGATTACCATAAGAGTTTATCATATAACTTGCTTTAATCAATATGTTAGGATTTATTAGTTCGTCATTTTTATATTTTTCACAAAATTCACTAAATATTAAATAATCTTCTTTTTTTAAAACTTTTTTAGCAACTATATTTAAGTCATTTAAATTCATTTTAGTCATATTGTAATAATCAATTATTCCAAATTTATCATTATTTTTTAAGTTAATTATAATTTCTGATAAAATCGTAAATTCTTTTATGTATTTTTTTTGATTATATTTTCTTAATTTATTTATAAATTCTAAATATGTTTTTTTGTCTATTTTAAATGTTACTTTTAAAGCACAATTAAAATTTTTAAGAGATATATTATTGTCTTTACAATATTCTATATAACTTAAGTAATCACTTTGATTGAATATTTTAACCATTTTTACTAAATTAATTATTTTTCTTTTTTGTTCTAATATCTTATTAGAAATTATTTTCTTTTCTTGTTTTTCTTTTTTTATTTTTTCTTCTTGTTGTTGTTTTAGTATTTTTTCTTTCTTATTACGATATTCTACATAGTTATAATAAATGTCTATTATTTTATTTAGTTTGTTAATATCAGCATTAGGATAACTCATTGAATAAGGATTAATTGATGTTTTTAAGTATGTTCTATTAAGATTTTTTTGATTTATTAAATATAATAATATATCTTCTATTTTATCCATACTTAAAATATAATTAAATATTTTTACATATCTAGCATTATTTTCTTTATGTTTTTCTTTTGCAATTTGATATTTTTCTTGTTCTTCTTTAGTTGCATATTTATCATAATAATTATTAGTATAATTTTTTACTGTTTTAAGTGATACTGAATATTTTTCTGTTAAATTATCTATTTGTTCTTCGTCAAAGTTAGATTCTACACAAGTATCAAACATTTCTTTATATTTTTCTTTTGTTTGATTTTGTCTATTTAATATGTTTTTTTCTTGTTTAGTTTTTTTAATTTGGTCAAATATTTTTCTTTCTTCATCACTTGCATATTTATCATAATAATGCATTGGATATCTTTTTGCTGTTTGAATTGATATTCTTGAAGATAGTGCTACCTCATTATAATATTCTTCTGTATCTTCATTTTTTATATATTTTATAAATGCTTCACGGTATTTATTTTTTAATTGCTCA
>CAYLUH010000036.1:1783-6120 GCA_964386845.1 uncultured Christensenella sp. | reverse complement strand
CATTTTAAAAAAAGTCGACGACTTACGGCGTTTTTTACGAAAAAATAATTGATTTTGGACAAAAAAACCGACCGTCATAAAACGGTCGGTAAAAATAAAACTTTTGTTAGTCGTTGCTTTTTAAGTACGTAAGCAAATCTAGAATCTCAAAGAAAATCCAAATCACGTCGAAAACGATTGCGTAAGCCAACAGCCATTCGACGTTTTTTGGATAATTGCTTTCGACGGCGGAGCGCATACTTTCAAAATCGGAAAGCAAAAACCCACAACCCAGCAATATATAAAGCACGGAAATGGCGACATACAACCCGGGCATACCGAAAATAAACGCAGGTATCGTGTTTAAGACGGGGATAAAACTGCAAATGAAAAGTAATAACGAACTTATCGAAATGGCAATCAATACAGAGTACAAAAAGCGAAAGAATTTAGAGTTTGATTTAACTATTCTGAATGTAAACACTACGAGCATTGCCACGACGAGAGAAAAGGTTAAAACAAGCGCAAGTAAAACGAGTGGTTTGTAATCGGGAAAAAGGTTGCCTATAAATGCGATAAAATAGCCTATCCCGACGCACGATATCGCACCCAAGACGGGCAATGCTTTTCTTGCGAAAGCACAAATTATCGGCAAAATTATTAACGCCAAAAGAGATATTCCGGCTGTGATAATTTCTGCGACGTTAATCGTGTAATAAAAGCCGTCTTCTTCAAAAGAGGGTAGCGGTAAAAGATGCAAAACTATTGCCAAAGCAACGCCTGCCACAATGAACAGTAAAAAGTAAACGCACTTAAAAAGCGTACCCATATAGGTTGCGTTAACGTCGCTCGTCTCCGTTATTTTTGCAACCTTTTTCATAAAGGGGTTGCCAAAGATTCCCGATTTTCTGCTTTTAGCCATATATTTAATCCTCCTTTTCGAACGCCGAAATTTTTTGCATTTCCACACGGAAAGCGTCTAGCACTTCGTCGCTAAACTTCGGGGTTCTGTCAAAGTAATATATTCCGTTTTGTTCTTGTTCCACGTCGTAAAGTTGAGTGTAACAAAGCCCGCAAATTTTGCCGTTAGACAAAATAGACTTTACGAAAGAGACGTATCGGCAGACGAATTCTTCTTCCGTCGTCGGAGCGTCGCCGTATCCCCAGCCGTCGTTGGAAACGGGCCATTTAAAGCCACCGTATTCGGAAAGCACGTAAGGTTCCCCGTTGTATTTTTCTTGCGATTTAAACGGCAAGAAGGGTTGCTCTTTAAAAGTGGAAAAAAGTTCGTTAAACTCTTTTATTCGCTGTTCGTAACAATGCACGTCGAAAATATCCGTCTTGACGTGATAGCCACCACTCGTGTCGACGACGGGTCTGGTCGTGTCAAGTTGTTTTGTGATAGAGTAAATTTGTTCTATTAAGCCGTCGTTTTGTCGTTGTTTGTTAAACTCCCAAGTTTCGTTGAAGGGGCACCATACGATAATGGACGGGTGATTGAAATCTCTATTTAAAACTTCCGTCCATTCGGGCAAAAAGTTTTGAATAGCGTCGGCTCTCGTAAAGTCGAAGCCACAACTTGCGTATTCACCCCAAACGACGTAACCGAGTTTGTCTGCGTAATACAAAAATCTTCTGTCGAAAACCTTTTGGTGTAACCTTGCACCGTTAAAGCCCAAGCGTTTTGAAATTAAAATATCGTTCATTAGGTCTTGGTCGGTGGGCGCAGTGTACACGCCGTCTTTGTAATAGCCTTGGTCTAGTACTAATCTCATAAAGAATTTTTCGCCGTTAAGTAGTAACCCCGATTTTGTAAGAGAAACTTCTCTTAAAGCAAAGTATCCTTTCGCTTGGTCGACGCCGTCTTGACTTATGACGGTAAATTTTAATTTATAAAGGGTTGGCGTTTGCGTGTTCCAAAGTGCTGTTTTTGTTAAACCCAACCTAATTTTTTCCTTACGAGAACCACAGTTTATTTCTTCTTTTCCGACGAGTTCGTCTTCCAAAAATGCCTGTACGATAACCTTTTTTGCGTTGTCGTCGGAAAGGGTAAGGTCGATATAGGTGCAGTTATTCAATATATCTCCCGTGCATTTGTAGTTTACGAGGTGCGTTTTGCAAACTTCCTCAATCCACACCGTTTGCCAAATACCTGTGCACCTAGTGTAAAAGCAACCTTCCGATTTAAGGGTGGAACATTGTTTGCCACTCGGTTGAAGCCCGTTTCTCGAATCGCCTTTTGCAAAAAGAATAATTTCGTTATCGCCGTTGACAACAAGATTGCTCACGTCGATAGTAAACGGCGTGTATCCGCCTTTATGAGTAAAACAGTGCGTGCCGTTAAAGTATACGTCGGCTTGATAAAACACTGCTTCGAAATGGAGCAAAACGGCTTTGCCGTCTTTTTTTTGTAAGTTTACGAATTTTCTGTACACACAGCCGTTGATAAAATCTTTGTAACAAATTCCGCTTAAAGAACTCTCCGGACAAAAGGGAACGTTGATTTTTTTGTCAAAGGTTAAGTCTTTAAGATTTTGTTGTTTAGACACGCCGAAATCGAAGGTAAAATCCCATTCACCGTTTAGGCAAAGATAATGTTCACGTTCCAATTCCGGTCTCGGATATTCTTCTCTCATAAGTGTTTCTCCGTAAAATGAATTTACTAATATATAATATCACACCACGAAAAAAAAACAACGCTTTTTATAAAAATAACAAAGGTTTTTCAATTAAATTTTTTTGATAAAAAATCGATTTTTAACTCGTTGTCGGAAAAAATAAAAAAATGAAAAGTGAAAAAATAAAATCGACAAGTTTAAGGAAAAAACTTGTCGATTTTTGGCAGGGGTAGCAGGATTTGAACCTACGAATAACGGAGTCAGAATCCGTTGCCTTACCGCTTGGCGATACCCCTAAATGCAAAAAACATTTTATCAAAGGGCGTGTTTTTTGTCAATCAAAAGAAGTATTTTTTTTGCGATATTTATGTTATTTAAAAAAGTTGTGTAAAGCGAGGCAAAAGCAAAGCGGTTAAACAAGTAAAAAGCAGTAAAAAAATTGTTGACAAGCACGCTTGTTTGTGTTAAAATAACGATAAACTTAATTAAAGACGATGACGAAAAGGTTGCAAACAATGGTTTTTGTTTAGAGAAATGGCGTTAGGTGCAAGCCAAAAAAAGCCGTTTGCAAAGGTAGTTTCCGAGTTGGAAAGAAGAAAGCAAAATCGCTTGAAAAGTTTAGTGGTTTTGTCAGTAGAATTTTCCCGTGTAGGCCACGTTAGAGCATAGGAATTGTTAGATTCTAAAAAAGTGGCGTTTTATATAAACGCAATTTGAGTGGTACCACGGGGTTAAATAGCTCGTCTCAAAAATTGAGACGAGTTTTCTTTTTTATAAAGCATAGGAGAAAATTATGGAAAACAATGCCGAATTGAAATTAAAAATCCAGCAAATGTCAAAGCGAATCAAAGAACTTCGTGAGATAGAAGGTTTGTCGCCGGAAGAGATGTCGTTAAAAACGGCAGTTTCCGTGGAAGAATATCTTTCTTGCGAAAGGGGTGAAAAAGATTTAAACTTTGCATTTATATATCGTTGTGCAAACGCACTCAGCGTAAACGTAACCGATATAATAGAGGGATACAGCCCGACGCTGAAAGGTTACACGGTAACCCGTTTCGGCGCAGGGCAAAAAATAGCAAATGCGCACGGAATGACATATTACAATTTGGCGTATGCTTTCAGTAATCGTATTGCAGAGCCACTTTACGTAAGAAGTAAATTCGATAAGGACGCAGAAAAAAAGCCCATAGAGTGTACGACGCACGCAGGGCAAGAATGTGATATCGTCGTAGACGGATATCTTATGGTACAAGTCGGAGAGCACAAAGAAGTTTTGGGCCCAGGCGACAGCATTTATTTCGACAGTTCCGTTCCGCACGGAATGATAGCCGTAAACGGCAGAGACTGTATTTTTTACGCAATCGTTTTAAATCCGACGGGAGAACCCATTCCTGAAATCGACGGCAAAAACAAAATAATAGAAATGCCCAAAGACGAAAGTTCTTTGGACGACGATTCCAACAGGCTTTGGAAAAAATACATCGACGTTACCGTCAACGAAAAGGGCACGCCGACGTCAATCAAATTTAAGAATACCGAAAGATTTAACTTTGCTTTCGACATTATCGACGAACTTGCCGAAAAAGACCCGAATAAGCTTGCAATGATGCACGTTTCCAAGGATTTGACGGAACGCAGAATTACATTTAAAGATTTAAAGAGGGAAAGCAGTCGTTGTGCAAACTACTTTAAGGCGATGGGAATAAAGAGGGGCGACAAAGTAATGCTCGTGTTAAAGCG
>CAYLUH010000036.1:0-1683 GCA_964386845.1 uncultured Christensenella sp. | reverse complement strand
GGCTGGCATAATTTCGACGAAGAGTGTGCAATGTACCGTAGCGTTTACAATAAGCCCGAAGACGCACCGGGTGGAGACGATTTAATGCTTATGTTCTTCACATCGGGAACGTCGGGATATCCAAAGATTGCCGCTCACAATTATAAGTATGCGTTAGGTCACTTCCACACGGCAAAATATTGGCACGGCGTTCACACGGACGGATTGCATTTTACCATTTCCGACACCGGCTGGGCAAAATCCATGTGGGGTAAATTTTACGGGCAATGGCTTTGCGAATCGGCAACCTTCGTTTACGACTTCGACAGATTTGACGCAAGCCAAATTTTACCCATGTTTGCAAAATACAATATAACGACTTTCTGCGCACCACCGACAATGCTCAGAATGATGATAAAGCAAGATTTAAGCAAGTACGACTTATCTTCGGTCAAGAGAATGACGACGGCAGGCGAGGCGTTAAACCCCGAAGTATACCGTCAGTTCGAAAAACTTACGGGGCTTCAAATTCAAGAAGGTTTCGGTCAATCGGAAAGCACGATGATGATAGGCAACCTCATCGGCTCTAATCACAAACTCGGCTCAATGGGTAAGCCTGCACCTATTTACGATATAGACTTATTCGATGCAGACGGCAACAGCGTAAAAGTCGGCGAAGTCGGAGAAATAGTCGTCAAAGTAAAAGACGGCGCACCGTGCGGACTTTTCACGGGATACTATATGGACTTTGAAAAGACCATGGAGGTTTGGCACGACGGATATTATCACACGGGCGACACTGCTTGGCGTGACGAAGACGGATTTTATTGGTACGTCGGCAGAGTGGACGACGTTATAAAGAGTTCGGGATACAGAATCGGGCCGTTTGAAATAGAGAGCGTTATTATGGAACTTCCTTACGTTTTGGAGTGTGGCGTTTCTGCCGAACCCGACGAAGTTAGGGGGCAAGTCGTAAAGGCAAGTATCGTTTTGGTAAAGGGTACAGAGCCGAGCGAAAAACTCAAAAAAGAAATTCAAGATTACGTTAAGGAAAAAACTGCTCCTTACAAGTACCCCCGAATTGTCGTTTTCCGTGACGAACTTCCAAAAACGACGAGTGGCAAAATCATAAGAAACAAACTGTAATTTTTGTTAAAAATTCTTGTAGTAAATCCTTAAAAACGGCAACGCTCGGTTGCCGTTTTTTTACGCAAATTTTGTTTTGGGAGCGAGGTCTTTTTTGCTTTTTATACATTTAAATGATGTTTTAAAATTGCAGATAATATTTTAAAGTAAAAGGCTTAAAGTTTTTTTGTAAAAAAAGCGTTAAAGCAAAACTAACGCTTTTAAAAAAATGAAAAGCAAAAGTTAATTGCCCGCTCAAAACAAAAGTCGTTTTTTTTTACACGATGTGCGCAAAAAAAACATTAAATTAAAAACCCGTCTTGATTTTATTTGTTTTTGATATAGAATGTATATGAAAAGTTGGGTAAACTTGCGCTTTTTTAAGGGTGAAAAATCCTTTAACAAAGTTAAAAGTTTTGCCCCAAGTTGGCAAAAATTAAGGAGATGTCAGATGAAAACACACAAAACCTTTAATCTTAATACCAGAAAAATTTTGATTTCGTTGCTCGTTGCTTGCACGCTTTTGTTTTCGGCGTTAGGGATATCATCGCTTTCGTCGTTAAAAAATGCAAGCGCTGC
>CAYLUH010000035.1:0-6216 GCA_964386845.1 uncultured Christensenella sp. | reverse complement strand
AAAAAGTTTAAAAAACGGGTTCGTTGTTTTAACCCTACGGGTTATTTGACGGGCTTGTTTTTTTATTTTAAAACGCAGGAAAAAAGTGTTTTGTGCTTTTTAAGGCGCAAACGTTTGAAATGGTTTTGGGTAAAGATGCGTTTTTTAAAACTACGACGGCGTGATGTTTTTTATTAAACTTTAACCGTGAGGGTACTTGATTTTTTTAATAGCGTTCGTAAAAAATGCGGACGTTTTTTTAATTATGTAAAAAATTAATATAAAACGCATATTTAACTTGGTATGCAAAAGGACGATTTACGCATTTGCGAGAGCATTATACGGCAAGGTCTTTCATAAAATATTAAGAGGTAAAATATGAGTTTTATAGAAAATATTATCGGTAGTTTCGGTGGCGACGAGGCGTTTTCTAACGAGCAAACAAAAATTATGGTTTTCGGCGATAAGGGCGTTTTTTTGGAGGGCGTTTCAGGGATAAAGGCGTTTACCGACAAGGAGATAATCCTTTTCCGAAAAAAAGGAGAAATAGCGCTGGCGGGCGAAAAGTTGTTTATAAAAAAATTTTGTGGAGGCGACGTGGTAATTTGTGGAAAAATAAGCAAAATAGAGATGAATTAAGATGCCCTCTTTATACGGCGTATTCGGTTGACGGATATAATTTAGATAGGTTATTAAATCTTTTACATTCGAGAAAAATAGAGGTGTATTCGGCAAAAAAGGTCGGCAACACAAAATTAATATTAAATATTAGGTACGGCGATAATAAAAACTTTCTTGCACTGACAAAAGAATTGTGTTATAATATAAAAAAAATAAAAGACGGTGGGCGTTTGTACCCTTTTTTGTACTTGTACAAAAATTTGGGGATAGTTATCGGAGCCGTCTTGTTTGTGGCGTTTACCTTTCTTTTTAACGATTACCTTTTGGGGTTTGAGTTTAGTGGAACGGGTAGCATTTACGCAGAACAGGTTAAAGAATATTTGACAAGCCGAAACGTAAAAGAATTTTCTAAATTTTCTTCGCTCGACTTGAAAGAACTCGCAAACGGCGTGTTGCAAAATAACGAGCGATTGACCTTCGTGTCGTGCCAAAAGGTCGGTAACACTTTAAAATTTAATCTTGTTTTGTCTAGCGAAAAGGTGCCGATTTTAAGCCAGAACGTAAAGCAACTTTTTGCCGACGAGGACGGGGAGATAATAGAAATTAAAGTTTACAGAGGCACGGAAATTTTCCACGTGGGCGACTACGTTAAAAAGGGCGAACTCTTAGTGGACGGATATTCTATAATCAAAGAACAGCGAGTGGAAACGAACGTGCTTGCGTACGTAAAATTAAAATGCGAAAAAACTTTCGTTTACGAAAGCCAAAAGGACGGGGAAGACGAGTTTGCGATTGTCTTCGCAAAAGAAGAGTATCCCGAAATAACGCCGTCTAAAGAAATTGTCGTAAAAGAAAAAATCGGCGATAAATACGCATATAGGGTAACGCTGGAATACGTGCACGGTATTTTAACCGATTGACGTGGAGAATACAAACGGAGAATACAAATGGCAAAAGCAAAATCAAAAAAATTGGAACCTTGGACGAAAAAGGACATTGCGTTAAACGTTGTCGTTTATATCGTTAACACCATTATTATAATGGCGATGTTTATAGGTGTTGCCGCCGTTCATTCGATAGGTGGAAAGCAAACCTTTTCCGAGTATATTTTGGACTTTAAGCAACCACTGCATTTGTTCGTCGTTTTGACGAGCATGATTGTCATAATGATAGTGTACTTTTTGTTCGTTGACAGAAACTTTTTGCGAAAGGCTTCTAATTCGCAAATGCTTTTTCTTATTATGGAAATATCGCTGGCGGTAAACTTTGTTTTCGGAAAATACGTTAACATTTATTTAAGACCTTTGGCGATGGCGGGACTGCTCGTTTTGTTTTTGACGAAGCACAAAAAGGACGCTATTTTCGTTAACATATTGTTCAGCATTTTGGTATTTATTATGGACACCTCCACAAACGCAAGCGTGCCTGCGGCGTATTCTGCGCTGATTTTGGGAATTTTGTCGGGCGTTTTGGGTGTGTTTTTCGAAAGCAAAGTCTTTTCTAGATTGTATTTGCTTATTTACAGTTTTATTATCAGCATACCGACAACGCTTTTGTTTTTGTCGGCTTATGCGGAACACGGCGTGAATGCCGTTTCGACGAGTTTTACGGCGTCGCTTATTTCGTCGATATCTTCGGGATTGCTTTCAGGCGTCGTTTTGATTGTGTTGTTGCCACTTTTCGAGGTGTTGTTTAGAAGGGTAACTTGCTTTAAACTTGCAGAACTTACAGACCACAAGTCGAGGCTTATTAAAAAACTTATAACCGAAGCGCCGGGAACCTTTAATCACTCGATTATCGTTTCTAACATCGCCGAAGCGTGTGCAATCGCTATCGGGGAAGACTCTTTGCTTGCCAGAACTTGTGCGTATTATCACGACGTCGGCAAACTCCGTCGTCCTGAATTTTTTACGGAGAACCAGGTGGACGGCGTTAATCCACACGACGATTTGACGCCGGAACTTTCCACCAACATTATTCGTTCGCACGCCAGCGACGGATATCAGTTGGTGCTTAAAAACCGTTTGCCGAAAGAAATTGCAGACGTGTGTATCGAACACCACGGAACGCTTCCGATTTTCTTTTTCTACGACAAGGCGAAAAAGTTTACGGACGGCGAAGTGGATATCGCAAAATACAGTTATTTAGGTCCGACGCCTCAAACTAAAATTGCGGCAATCGTTATGATTGCAGACGGGTGTGAGGCGGCGACTCGTACGCTTACAGACAGGTCGAGAAGCAACGTGACGAAAGTCGTTAGAAAAATCGTGAGCGAAAGAATGGCGATGGGGCAATTCGACCAATGTGAAATTACCTTAAACGAGATAACCATTATTATTAATACGATTATTAATAGTTTGACGGGCGTATATCACAGCAGGGTAGAGTATCCCACGGTTACTCTCGAAGGTATAAAAGACGACAGTTTGATTCAGGAAGAAAATTCCGTTCCTCAATCTATTCTTCCGACGGAAGAAACGGTGACGGAAAAACCGAAAAAAACTAAAAAGAAAAAGACGGAAGAAAATTAAAGGTTGAAGTATATATGGGAAGACTTGTTATAGAATGTTTACAAAAGAAAATTAAGTTGAAGAAAATCGCAAAAGCCGTTTGCCAAACTTTGGGACAAAAGGAAAAAATAAAAGTCGAGTTGGTTTTTAACACGAGCGATGAGATAAGAACGCTAAACAGAAACACTCGTGGCGTGGACAGTGTAACGGACGTTTTGAGTTATCCCACGCTTAGCGATATTCGTGGCGTGATATTAAAGAAAGAAGATTGTTCCACTTGTCTTGACGGAAGATATATCTTTTTGGGGTCCATCGTTTTGTGTGAGGATAAAATAAGAGAGCAAGCCGTCGAGTACGGTAACACCGAGGAAAGAGAAAGGACTTACCTTATTATTCACGGACTTCTTCATCTTTTCGGGTACGACCATATGAACGACGTCGATAAGGCGGAAATGCGTGCGTTGGAAAAGGCTTGCTTATTAAAACTCGGAGTGGAAGACTAATGAAAAGCGGATACGTTGCCGTCGTCGGCAGGGCAAATGCAGGCAAAAGCACCCTCATTAACGTGATTGTCGGTGAAAAGGTGTCTATAGTGTCGCCAAAGCCTCAAACGACGAGGGAAAGAATACTCGGCGTGTACACGACGGAAAAAAGTCAGATTGCATTTATAGACACCCCCGGGCTTTACAAGGCAGATAATCTTTTGAGTGGCATAATGCAAAAAACGGCTATGGATAGTACATGCGATGCAGACGTCGTTTTGTTCGTGCTAGACGCTCACGACGGCGTTAGCGAAAAGGACAAAGAATTAGTAAGAAAATTTTCTTCGTTAAAAATTCCTTTTATTTTGGCGCTTACGAAAATAGATATAATGCCCGAGAGTTTACTTATCTCGACGATAAAAGATTTTGCAGACGAAAATATAGAGATAGTACCCGTTTCGAGCAGGCGTGGGAAAAACGTTAAAGAGCTTATAAAGGTTATAGAAAACGCACTTCCCGACGGCGATAAACTTTTTGAAGAAGACATTGTGTCGGACAGGTCGTTTAAGTTTATGATTGCAGAAATCATGAGAGAAAAAATTCTCCTTAAATTCGACAAGGAAATTCCGCACGGCGTATTTGTCGTCGTAAATAGTTTTGAAGAAAGAAAGGACGGTAAATGCGTCGATATATCGCTAGACATTTTGTGCGAAAAGGATAACCACAAAGCCATTTTAATAGGTAAGCAAGGCAAGGCGATAAAGGAAGTTTCTTCTTTTGCAAGGCAGGAAATGGAAAAGTTTTTGGGTAAAAAGGTTTTTTTAACGACTTACGTCAAGGTGGAAAACGATTGGAGAAGTTCTGCCGTATCCTTAAAAGCAATGGGCTTTACCGATAAAAAATAACGAATAAATATTTTGCTTTTTCACATACTTTTTTTAAGAGGAAAAGTATGAAAAAGAAAGTGGACAAGTCGGCTGAAAATATCGCTTGGGAAATGTTTGAAAAAACAGGCAAGATTGAATATTACACGCTGTACAAAAATCTAAAGAACAAATAGGAAACGATATGGAAGAAAAGGTGCAGGGAATAGTTTTAAGTGGAGTGAGTTACGGCGAAAGCGATAAGATTTTAAATCTTTTAACTCCTAACGAAGGCGTTATTTCTGCACGCATAAAAGGTGTAAAAAAGGCAGGGGCAAAGTTGAAGTTCGCATCCGAGCCTTTTTGTTTTGCAGAATTCGTTTTTCTTAAAAACGGTGAAAAACGCACAGTCAAAAGCGCATCGCTTATAGACAGTTTTTATCCCGTCAGAGAAGAGCTCGTTAAGTTTTATTCTGCTTGCGTCGTCGTCGATTTTGCAAAGCATATGTTTAGGGTAGAAGTCGACAACGCAAGGTGTTTTATAGAAACGGCTAACGCACTCTCTAACATTGCTTACGGGGATGAGGGCGCAAAACAAAGCCTTTTAAAATTTTTGATAAAAGGTATATCGGAAGCCGGATACGGGCTCAACTTAAACGGGTGCTTAAAGTGTGGCAAAGTGGATATGTTAAGGCCGTATTTCGACGCAGGGCGTGGTGGTTTTATTTGCGAGGAATGTTACGAAAAGGACGGTAGAGAGATAAACGCTTCGACGCTGGATGCGTTGCGCCGTGCAAGTAGAGGGGAAAATATTACTTCCGTTCAAGCCGATTTCGGATTGAGATTTATGAATTATTATTTGGGATTCGTCGCAGAGGAAAAGTTTTTGGCTCTTAAAGAATTGATAAAATTGTAAAAACTTTAATAAATGCGATGATAAATTATTGAAAAAAGGTTGAAAAAAATCTTTCGATAGTGTAGAATAGAAAGGATAAAAAAGTAAAAAAACAAAACAAACAAAATTTTGGAGGAAATTTATGAAGAAGTACGTTTACTTGTTCAGCGAAGGCGATGCTTCAATGAGAAACACTCTTGGCGGAAAGGGCGCAAACCTTGCAGAAATGACGAAAATCGGTTTGCCTGTTCCACAAGGCTTTACCATTTCGACGGAAGCATGTACAAAGTACTATGAAGACGGCAGACAAATCAACAGCGATATTCAAGCCGAAATCATGGCTAATATCGAAAAGTTAGAAAGTATTACCGGTAAAAAATTCGGCGATAAAGAAAACCCACTTCTCGTATCCGTTCGTTCGGGTGCTAGAGCTTCTATGCCGGGTATGATGGACACCATCTTGAACCTTGGCTTAAACGAAGAAGTCGTTGAAGTTATTTCTGCTAAATCGGGCAATCCGAGATGGGCTTGGGACTGCTACAGAAGATTTATTCAAATGTTCTCTGACGTAGTTATGGAAGTCGGCAAAAAGTATTTCGAAAAACTTATCGACGAAATGAAAAAGCAAAAGGGCGTTGAATACGACGTTGATTTGACGGCTGAAGATTTAAAAGAACTTGCTAATCAATTTAAACAAGAATACAAAAATCAACTCGGCAAAGACTTCCCGACAGACCCGAAGGAACAACTTTTCGAAGCAATCAAGGCTGTTTTCCGTTCGTGGGATAATCCGAGAGCAAACGTTTACAGAATGGACCACGATATTCCCTACAGCTGGGGTACCGCAGTAAACGTACAAATGATGG
>CAYLUH010000034.1:0-7211 GCA_964386845.1 uncultured Christensenella sp. | reverse complement strand
ATGGAAAGTTTAAGTCCGTTTTGGTTAAAAATCGTCGCCGTAAGACCTGAAAATTTTTCTTGTTTAATTACGGAAAAATCGTTTGAAACGGGCAATAAAAACTTAATAAAATATCCACCTTTTAAGTCGGTGACGGAAACGCTACTATGCGTCGTCGTTAAAAATTCATCGTTTAATAAAAATGCGTAAGTCGTGCAAGGAAAAGACAGGCTTGTTACCTCCACGAACGGCACGCTTTTTTTATCGCACTCGAAGGTTTTTGCACTTTTTCCAAGACACCCCAAGTACACGCCGTCGATTTTTACGACGGCAGAAAAGTTGCTTAAAAAATAATAATACATATTAAAATATATGTATATTTTTATTTTGTTATGTCAATAATTTGCGTAAAAGAAGTAAAGGAGCGAGTATGGAAAAAATTTACGGATATAATAAAGACGTGTTGGAAAAGTTAAATAGGTACGTCGAAAAGCATAACGGAGAAAAGAAGGTGGATATTTTTAACGCTTTTGCAAAAAGGTATAAAAGAAAAAGCGGTAGCGTTAGAAATATGTATTATGCTCTTGCAAAACAAAAGGGCTTTGAAAATTCTGTAAGAAAGATAATTGCCTTTGACAAGGGTGCGGAGGATAAAATAATTAGTCACGTTTTAATTGCAAAAAGCAAGGGCGTTTCGGTAAGAAAGGCGTTGATAGAACTTGCAAACGGCGATATGAAATTGTATTTAAGGTTTCAAAATAAGTACCGTGCCATTTTGAAAAAAGACAAAAAAAGGATAGACGACGCCTTACTTATGTTAAAAGCGACGGGGAAAATAAACGAAGAATACTGGGCAACGGAAGAAGTTAAAAAGAGAATTAGCCCCGTTGTGTTCGACAAGTTGAGTAAGGAAATAGAAAATTTGCTTTTAAGATACAATTTTAATTTTGATTCGGGAGATAAAAAGTTAAACGACAGCGCCGTGGTTTTTTATCAAAAAGTAAAGGCGCTGACAGGCGAAATAAAAGAAAGCAACGGCGAAGAGTTTTTTAAAGCGTTCATCGAGGTAAAAACCGACGGAGTGAGTTAATCTAAAAAATAGTTGTCAAAGCATTTGTCTTTAAGGTATAATATGTCCATACAAAATTTAGTAGCAAAGGAGGAAAGAATGGATTTATTTGACAAATGCTATAATTTTGATTTGGTAAAAAGTATAAAAGAAAAGGGAGTTTATCCTTATTTTCATCAGTTAGAAACACGCCAAGGCCCCGAAGTCGTTATGGAGGGCAAGGACGTTATAATGATAGGCTCAAACAATTATTTGGGGCTTACCTCTCATCCCGAAGTTGTGGAAGCGGGCATTAAGGCGTTAGAGAAATACGGCTCGGGTTGTTCGGGCAGTAGGTTTTTAAACGGCACTTTAGATGCGCACGTCGCTTTGGAAAGAGAACTTGCAGAGTTTTTGGGAAAGGAAGATTGCGTAACCTTTTCCACGGGATTTCAATCTAATTTGGGTATAATAAGCGCTATTGCAGGTAGAGGCGATTTTATAATTTGCGACAAAGAAAATCACGCCAGCATTTACGACGGTTGCCGTTTGTCGTATGCAAAGATGTTAAGATACAACCACGCCGACATGGAAGACTTGGAAAGAATGTTGTGTTTGGCAAAAGAGGCAAATACGGGTGGCATATTGATTGTAACGGACGGCGTTTTTAGTATGGGTGGCGATATTGCAAAATTGCCGGAAATTTGCACGCTTGCAAAAAAATACGGGGCAAGAGTTATGGTTGACGATGCGCACGGTTTAGGCGTTTTGGGAAAGCACGGCAGAGGCACGGCAGAACATTTCGGACTGGAAGACCAAGTGGATATTTACATGGGCACTTTTTCAAAGTCGCTTGCCAGCATAGGTGGATACATGGTAGCCAAAAAAGAGGTTTGCGAGTACGTTAGGCACACGTCGAGACCGTTTATTTTTTGCGCCAGCATAACGCCGTCGGCAACGGCTTGCGCAAGGAGTGCGTTATCCATATTGAAAAGAGAGCCCGAACGTGTTCAGCGTTTGAGAGATATAAGCGATTATATGCGTGACGGATTGAAGAGGGAAAACATAGACGTTGCTGATTCAGACCGTGGTATCCCCATTGTCCCCATACTCACTTACAAAAATTTGAGGACGTTTTCCGCTTGCCAAAAACTTTTCGACAGGGGTGTTTACGTAAATCCCACCGTGTCGCCGGCGGTTCCCGTCGGGAAAAGTTTGATTAGAACGAGTTATATGGCAACGCACACCGAAGAACAAATGGACAGGGCTTTAAAACACATAAAAGAAGTGCTTGAAGAAGTTAAAGATATCGACGAGTAATAAGCGCCGTATTAAAAACAGTATAGTAAAAACGAAAAATCACCCCGCAAGTTAAATTTTTAGGGCGATTTTTTTGTTTGTTTACGATATTGCAACGGCGATAACCCGACGGAAGATTTAAAAAATTTGGAAAAATGAAATTGGTCGTCAAAACCGACGGCGAGCGCAATTTCCGAAATTCGTAAATTCGTCGTTTGCAAAAGTTCTTTTGATTTCGTCAATCTGGTATTCGATATGTAATCGTATGTCGACATGCCCGTTTTTTTCTTGAAAACGGAAGAAAGATAGTGCCTGTTTAAGTTCAGTGCTTTTGCCACGTCTTCGACGGAGAGTTTTTTGTGAAAATTGTTTTTGATGAAGTGGACTGCGTCGTTAACGTGTTTTGTTTTTTTATCGACGTTGCCTAAATTTTTATCAGATTTTAACAGCGAATGTATCGAATAAAATATGGCGTTTCCGTAAAGGCCGAGTTTATTTTGTTCTTCGTAAAATTCCATATCTTTCGTAAAATCGATTAGCCAGTCTTTGAAGTCATAATTAAAAATTTGATTTTTCTTGTAGTCGATGCCTATTTCGTTAAAAAGGTCGGGGATGCTCAGCCCTGTAAAGTTGAGCCAAAAATATTGCCACGGGTCGGAGTCGTCGGGATGATACTCGACGTCCGTGTACGGCGTGATAAAAAAGGCTTGTCCTGCGGAAACCGATTGTCCGTTAAAAAATCCTTTGCCTTTCGTGACGAAATGCAAAATAAAAGTGGTGCGTTTTCCCGGCCCCCAATGCGCAGTTGCGATATTTGTTTCAAATCCGTAAAGGCTTACGAATAATGACGGAGAAGTTTCTCCGTAACTGTACATATTTTTATCCATATAAAATCCCTTTAAAATATTTTATCACAAAAACACTTGCCTGTCAAACGGCGATATTTACGACGGCAAAGATTGATTAAAAATCGTAAAAATTTTTACCGATAAAACGCTTGACTGTTTAGAAAAATTTTTGATTGAACAATAACGATAAAAAATTACCTATATACATAAAAAACAATTCAATAGATGACGAATATACATTTTTTTAATCGAGATAAGGTGCTAAAATAATAATAAATAAATTTTTGAGGTGTAGACGTGAGAGATAAAAAGAAAAATAGTATTATATTTGTTTTGTCCATATTGCTAACTGTTTTTTTGGGCGCATCGATAATATCGTTAAATGTCCCGCAAAAGACGTACGGCTATCAAAACGACGGCTACGTGTATTTAAGCGACTTGTATCCGTCTGAAAAGAACGTCGTTTTTTACGACAACGTTGCAATCAATATGGACTATCCTAACGGCAATCCGTTTAGTTGGACGGAAAACGGCATTTCGCTTTTAGTGGGTGGAAGCAGAAGTAAGTTTAGCAAGGGAGTTTCCATTCAGTCCATAGGAAGCGCCACGTACGATATAGAAAATATGAATGCGACCAGATTTACGGCAAAGGTTGGTGTTAACGTTAACGGTGGTACGTGTGTGTTTGTCGTTAAAGTGGACGGCACTGTTAAGTTTACGTCAAACCTGTTAAATTATAATTCGAATGCAGAAGACGTCGACGTCGATATTCCTAACGGAGCAAAAAAACTTACGATAGAGGTGCAAGACGGTGGCGACAATGCAGACAACGACCACGGAGTTTTCGCAGAGCCGAGATTATATTGTAGTTTTGCAGACCTTACGGATGCCGTTCCGACAAACGTGGTTAACGGTTATAATCCCGTAACTTTTAACGAGACGAAATCTTTACCACATTTGATAGGACAAGGTACGGACGGCGTTTACGTTACCAAGCCGTTGTTTAACAAAACAATCAATGCACACGCAAACAGTACGGTTGAATACTCCATAGAAGGAACGAATGCGAAAAAATTTACGACGTCGTTCGGTATAAACGGAAACACTTCGGGTGGCAACGGCGTTGTTTTTAAGGTGCTAATCGACGATAACGAAAAGGCTAGCAAAACGGTACTTTCTCAAGAACAATTTGGATTTTTTAATATCGACATTCCCGCTGGCGCCAAAAAAATAACTTTGGTTGCAAGCGATAACGGCAATTTAGATTACGACCATGCGATATGGGCAAATCCGAGAATATATAATTACAACGCCGATTTTGTGGATAAATTAGAAGTTGAGACCGTTGAAAAAATTGTTAAACCCAACGAAACTTTTGGTGTGGATGTTAAATTTTTAGACGTGTTTGGCGTTGAACTAGACGACTCGTCGTATAATTACGTTATGGAAAGCAGTGATTCTAGCATTGTCAAAATAAACGGTAATGGCACGGCAACGGCACTTAAAGGAGGCACTGTCAATTTGACGGCGTCGGCAACGATTGATTCAAAAAAATACAGCGTTACAAAAGAAATTATAGTTGTTGGCGAAGAAAATGCGATTGTTCTTAAATCGCCGAACGGGAAAAGCGAAATACAAATAGCCCATTCGACGATATCGGGGAAATTATATTATCAATTATTCCAAGACGGAGATAGGGCTGTTAACCTTTCGGAGATAGGGCAAAGCACGTCTATCGGCGATTTTTCGGAAGGCTTGAAATTCGTATCCTTATCGAAGATTCAAGAAATAAACGAAACTTATCAAACTTTCGGTGGAAAAAAAGATTATTACACAGACCATTGTTTTACACAATCGATTACTCTTTCGAAAGGCGGTGTTTTATTTACCGTTGAAGCAAGAGCATACGATGACGGCGGTGCGTTTAGATTTATCGTTACGCCGACAAACGCTAACGAATACACGTTGTTTAAAGTTGGCAGTAGTTACGGCGAGAAAACGACGTTGTCCGTCCCTGAAGACTCCGTAACGTGGTCGACGATAATGCCTGATACAACGGGTAAATGTAGCCCTCACGAGCACTTCGGCGAAGAAATGACGATGAGATATTTTGATTCTATGAGAGTTGTTCCTTTTATGTACAAAACGCCTAGCGGAACTTACGTGTATGTTACGGAAGCGGGAATGAACGGGCAATATGCGGGGGTCGTTTTGCGTTCGATAGATAAAACTTCGATGCGTTTTTCCGTGTCTAATCAACAGCAAGCCGATATAAGCGTTTGTGGAAAATACACGTCGAGTTGGAGAACCTTTGCGACGGGAACTTTGCAAATGGTTTATGCGACGGAAATAATAGAAAACGTTTCCGATCCGTGCAAAATCGAAGATACGTCTTGGATAAAACCCGGCGTTTCAAGTTGGTCTTGGATGGAGGGTGTTAATAATTATTGGAGCCAAGGAGGCTCTACTAATCCTAACCTTAACGCATTCGACATACAGCAGGGCTTGCAACGAGACCCCGACGCAATAAAAAAATATATCGATTTATCGGCATCAATGGGTTGGGAATATTTTTGTATGGACGACGGGTGGCAACCGTACATATCTTTAGAAGAGGCAAAAAGCAGAGGCTATACCATAAATAAATGGTCGAATTTCGAATATTATTACGACGGATTTTTCGATTGGACACAAGAGGTGTGCGATTACGCAAACAGTAAAGGCGTCGGCTTAATAGCATGGATTCATACAGGAATTATGGATACGGAAGAAAAGATGGACAGGCTTTTCACCGACTTATCAAATTTCGGCATAAAGGGTATCAAAGTAGACTTCTTCGACAGTGAAGAACAATGGATAATAGAGTTATGGCAATTAATTTATAGAAAGGCCGCCGAGTACAAATTGTTAGTCAACGTGCACGGTGCAAACAAGCCTACCGGAGAAAGAAGAACGTGGCCTAACGTTATTAACAGAGAGGCAATTTACGGCGAAGAAATGAACAAAACTTTAAGTTCAAACATGGTTATTCAAGCCGTTTTGCGTTCTGTTTGCGGGCCTGCCGATTTTACACCGTATTTTAATCCCGTTGCAAGTAGCGATATTTGGATGTCGGGGCAAATAGCGTTGCCGATAATTTACGAAAGTGGCATTACGTGTTTTGCAAGTAAGGCGAGCGACTACGACAAGTTGACGACCGAAATGAGATTCTTTTATACCGATTTCCCAGAGGCATGGGACCAAAGTATCTTTTTGAGTGGCGAAGTGGGTAAAAACGTTTCGATTGCAAGAAAGGGAAGAGACGTCGAGCGTTGGTACGTTGCGGGACTTACCGTAGATGCGAGAACGGATGTTATTGATTGTTCGTTTTTGGACGAGAACAAAAATTATAACGCATATATTTATTACGGAGGAGATCAATTAACAAGTTTAGAGTATGATATTAAATCGGTAACAAGTGAAAGTAAAATCAGCGTTTCTGCAATAAAAAACGGTGGTTATGCCATTTTGATTGCGCCGACGCAATATTCCGAAGGGTACAATATCGTTTACACGGGTACGGATTATGCTAAATATAAGTTGAATAAATATATAATACGTGCGGACGGATTAAATTCGAGTTTATATGTAGAATCGGATTTTTCTGCATTGACAACGCTGTTACAAGAAGCAAAGGCGTTGTACAACAGTTCGAATGTGACATCGGTTCAGTTAGAAGCAAAGGCGTGTGAATTAAAGCAATTTATGGAAAAACTTTCAAAAGTCGGCGATGCAGAGCAGTTGCAAGAAAAATTAGTCGAAGCCCGTCTTGTTGAAGAGGACGGATATTCGGAAGAAAGTTTTGCCGTACTCGACGCTATCATAAAAGAGATAGAGGCTTTAAATTTTTCCAACTTAACACAATCGGAAATCGACGGTTGTTTAGAAAGTTTAACCGATGCGATGGATAATTTGATAAAGGTGTTCAAAGTTTCCGTAATTAAAAGCGATGGTGGAACGGTGAAAGGAATAACCGACGGAAACAGTTACGAATACGG
>CAYLUH010000033.1:0-7594 GCA_964386845.1 uncultured Christensenella sp. | reverse complement strand
TCTTCAATTGAATTCTGTCACAGCATCGGATTAGATTACGTTTCGTGCTCTCCGTTCAGAGTTCCAATAGCAAGACTTGCCGCAGCACAAGCGCAAATTAAAAATCCCAGATAATTTTAAGAATAAAACTTTATCATAAAATTGTATCACAAAAATAGCCCGTGTTTTTCGCACGGGCTATTTTTTGCTATAAAAATGCAATTCCAAGGTGTTTGTTTTTTTGGTGTACTCCATAGTCTGGGGTGTGATTTTTTTGAAAGATAGACTGGTAAGTCCTTTCGGTTTTAACAAAAAAATTTTTAAAAACATATAATTTAGATATGTTAAACGAGGCTTATATAGACTTAAATATTTTAAGGCAAAATGCGTTAAAAATAAAAAAGGCTTTGCCAAGTGGCGTAAAGTTTAATGCCGTCGTAAAAGACGACGCTTACGGGCACGGCGCAGTAGAGGTGGCAAACGCAGTTTACACCATTGTGGACGGATTTTCCGTCGCACTTGTGGAAGAAGGCGTTAAGTTGAGGCTTGCGGGTGTAAAAAAGGATATTTTGGTGCTTATACCTCCACTTAAAAGTCAATTAAAAGTTGCAATCGAAAACGGATTAACTCTTTGCGTCGATAGTAAGGAAAGGCTAAAAGAAGTGATAGATGCAAGCCTTTGCGCAAACACGGTGGTTAAAGTACATGTGAAAGTCAATACGGGAATGAATAGGTTGGGTGCCTCCTTAAAAGAAGTACGGGCTATTTTTGAAATGGCAAAGAGTGTTCAAACTGTAAAAATAGAGGGGATATTTTCTCATCTTGCCTGCCCCGAACATGAAAATATAACTAAAAGTCAAGTAAATAAATTTTTGCTTGCAAAAAGCATTGCAAAGAGTTATAATAATAAAATAGTAGCGCACTTGTCGGCAAGTGGTGGCTTTTTGAAAGGCTATTATTTCGATATGGTTCGTGTGGGAATTCTTTTGTACGGCTATTATCCTTTTAAAAATCAAAATATAAAGGTAAAACCGATAATGAAAATTTACTCGCCGATAATTGCAAAGAGGCATATAAAAAAGGGCGAGTTGTTGCTGTACGGCGACAAACCTATTACGGAAAACGTAAATGCGACGATTGTCAGAGTAGGATACGGCGACGGCTTTTTAAGGAAAGTGAACGACGATATTTTGAATAACAGATGTATGGATACGTCTGCGTATAAGAAAATAAAAAAGAAGGGCGAATATGCTCTCGTGTTAGAAGACGCTTCCGATTTGGCTGACAAAACTAATACGATAAGTTACGAGGTGCTTACCAACTGTGCCGTTCGGGCAAGAAAAAATTACAAAAGGTAAGGGAGAACAGAATGAAATATTACTTAAAAAAAATAGGAACGTTATTCTTATATTTGTTGCTTGCGACGATAACGGGAATACTGCTTGCGGGGCTTGACGGCGTGTCGGAAGAAAATGGTATTACCACTTGGGCGATTATTAAATTTGTGCTTAGTTTGTTAAACTTGTTTGTTTTTTACACTTCCGTCGTTATTATGTTTTTCAGAGAAGGGCAATCGGCGTACAAGCAGTTGGGCGTTAACGACATTATAAGGCGACAAATTGTAAAAACGGGAAAGGACATGCCCATTAAGAGAGAGGAAGAATATCGTGCTTGGAAGGGATTCGTTTTGCCTTTGTTCATATTTATTCCTTTGGTCATTTTGCTTGTCGTACACTTAATCGTGGGGCTTTCGACGGGCTACCAAACGGTAACGTGGGGCGTTGCGTCTAGTTTTATTTATATGGGATTTTATGCTCCCGTGTTTGCGCTTGTAGAGGCTTCTAAAATTTTACCGACGGCGCATTTCGTTACGCTTTATGCTATACCGTTAACAAGTGCCGTTGCAGGCGTTTCGTATATGCTTGGTGCAAGAAACAGAAAACAAGAAGAAAAGATGATAGAAGAAAAGAACCGTGCCATTTACGGAGAAAAAGAGTGCGAATAGTTGCGGGGAAATATCGTTCCAGAGTGCTGAACGAGTTTGAAAAAATAGGCGTTAGGCCGACGAGCGACAAGGCGAGAGAAAGCCTTTTCAATATAATAAACGGCAAGGTTAAAGATTGCGTGTTTTTAGATTTGTTTGCAGGGACGGGTGCCGTAGGAATAGAGGCGCTGTCACGAGGAGCAAAAGAAAGTTATTTTTGCGACAATTCTTTTCAAAGCATAAAATTGATAAAAAGCAATTTGGAAAAATTAAAAATAAGCAGGGACGCTTACGTGTCGTTTACGGGTGCGACGGCTTTTTTAAGGGCAACGGACAAGCGTTTTGATATTATATACATAGACCCTCCGTATGCTAGCGATGAGTATTTGGAAGCGATAAATTTGTCGCTTACGAAATTGACGGACGAGGGAATTGTCATCGTCGAAAGCGACAAGCCGTTGGATTTGGAAATAAAGGGAAAAATTTTCGATACGAGAAAGTATGGCAAGTGCCATTTAACGTTTATAAAACAGGAGCAATAAATGAAGACGTGTGTTTTTGCAGGTACCTTCGACCCGTTTACCACGGGTCACGAATACGTGGTGGAAAAAAGTTTGAAACTTTTTGACAAAGTCGTTATAGCAGTCGGCGTAAACAACGAAAAGTCGCCACTTTTCAGTTTAGATGAAAGGTTAAAAATATTAAAAACGATTTATGCCGATAATCCGATGGTAGAAGTAAAAGAGTTTAACGGACTTTTGGTTGAATTTATGAAAGAAAACGGGTACGAAATTTACGTGCGTGGCGTTAGAAACGAGGAAGACTACAAGTACGAGAACAATATGCACAAGTTTAATCTCGATTTTTACAGCGACCTAATAACCGTTTATATTCCCACGCCCAATCAGTTAGAGCACGTAAGTTCGAGCGCAGTAAAAAGCATAATTAAAATGAGGGTGGGATATGAAAGATATTTGCCCGAAAAAAGCATAAGCGTAATAAAAGAAATTCTTAATTCAAAAAAATAAAAGAAAAAAGTAAACCTATAAGAAAACTTAAAATCGCACCGAGTATTTTGCAAAATATGAAGGGTGCGATTTTTATTTTCGCACTTTTTAAGTGGCAAACGCATTGCATAATAATGGATAGTCCCGAAAAAGTCGTTAAAAAGGCGCAGAGTGGCAACGTAAAGAGTGTGACGGAAGATTTTGCAATGCACTTTAACCCCTTCGTGCATTCGAAAATGCCGAAGCAAAGCCCATCGGCAACATTTTTATCGTGAAAGATTTTTTCTAATAAACGTGAGGCAGGCGACAGTATTTTGTAGTAAGCAAGAACGTCTGTCAAAATGTAAAACAAAACGATTATTCCACCGACGGTTAATACCGACAAAACGGAGTTATAAACGGCTTGGTAAAACAAGTCGTCGTTTTTCGTTAAAGTAAACGGCGACTCGTAAATTATTTTATCTCGTTTGATAAAGGAAAAAATAAAACTTAAAATTACGACGGATAAAAGTTGCGTTAAAAAAAGAAGCAGTCCGAAAAAGAGGTCGTTAAACATAACGCCACCGACGGTGGATATTAAAAACATCGGAGAAGCCGACGAACACATATAACTGCCTCTTACGGCTTGTTTTTCGTCGATTATGTTTTGGCTTTTTAAGTCGGCAACAAGTTTTGCACCGACGGGATAGCCCGATATTACGCTTATCAAAAAAGCAAAAAACACGTTGCCGTTGACGGCGAATATTTTTTTTGAAAAGGGCGAAAAAAAGTTTGCTATTTTTTTCGTTAGGTTTAATTTAGACGCTATTGCCGTTATAACGAAATAAGGAAAAAGCGACGGCAAAACGGTGCATGCGAAAAGCAAAAGCCCTTGATAAGACGATTTTGCAAATGCCGTGTTCGTTAAAAGGGAAAAGGCGAAAAATATAATCAGCGATAAAATAAAAAACTCTTTTGCGTAAAGGGAATATTTTACCTTTTTGTCCATAATAAATTTTATTAGTGCTTGATAAAAATTATACGATATGTTAAAATAAATTCTATGGATTTATTAGATTTGGCAAAAACTGAAAAGAAGCCACCTTTGGCAGAAAGAATGCGTGCGAGAAATTTAAGCGAATTCGTCGGACAAGAGCATATCGTTGCAGAAAACAGTTTGCTCAGGCGTGCCATAAAATTAGACAGGCTGGGAAGTTGTATTTTTTGGGGACCTCCCGGGTGTGGCAAAACGACGCTTGCAAACGTTATTGCTTGCAGTACGAACGCTAACTTTGTTAAACTAAACGCCGTTTCCAGTGGTGTTTCGGAAGTTAAACAGGTGGTGGAAGACGCAAGAAGAAACTTAAAACTTTACGGTAAATCGACTTATCTTTTGCTTGACGAATGTCATCGTTTCAGCAAAACGCAAAGCGATTCGTTGCTTCCTGCAATAGAACAGGGCGATATTATTTTTATCGGTTCCACAACGGAAAATCCCTTTGCTTCGATGACGCCGGCAATAGTTTCGAGGTGCAGAGTTTTCGAACTTAAAAGGCTTGACGAAAGCGTGATAAAAGGCGCTCTCGTTAAAGCGTTAAACGACAAGGAACGTGGGCTTGGCGAATATAAGGTTACGGTGGAAGAAAGTGCCTTAAATCACATTGCGAAGACGGCGAGCGGGGACCTTCGTGTTGCGTACAACGCTTTGGAACTTGCCGTTTTAACGACTTTGCCAAACGCTGACGGAGAGATAAACGTAACGTTAAAAGACGCAGAAGAAAGTATTCAACAAAAGGCGCTTTCTTTTGACGAGCAGATGTATTACGATATGCTTTCGGCGTTTTGTAAAAGTTTGCGTGGAAGCGACGCTAACGCCGCACTGTATTATATGCAACGCCTGATACAAGGCGGGTGCGACCCGTTGCTAATTTTAAGGCGAGTAATCGCTCATTCGGCAGAAGACGTCGGCATGGCAGACCCTAACGCATTAGTCGTTGCGACAAGTGCACTCGTCGCTTTTGAAAAGGTTGGCTTGCCCGAGGGACTGTTGCCACTGTCGGAGGCGATTATTTACGTTTGCGAGGCAGAAAAATCCAATTCCGTCGTAGTCGCTATGGACGAGGCGGGAAAGGACGCTCGTGAGGTAAAAGACGACGCCGTTCCCGGTTGGGTTAAAAACGCCGTGTACGGTAGCGAAGAAGATAAACGTATGGCAAGTAAGTACAAGTATCCACACGATTTCGGTGGGTACGTCGAGCAACAATATTTGCCTGACAGTTTGAAAGACAGAGTTTATTACGTGCCTAGCGACAACGGGTATGAAAAAATCGTTAAGGGAATAAGAAAAAATAAAGGAAAGAAAAAATAAATATGGAATACAAAGTAGTACTTGCAAGAGAATTTAACATTAAAGAACACCATGCGGAAAACATAATAAATTTAATTGACGAGGGCAACACCATTCCCTTTATCGCAAGGTACAGAAAGGAACAAACGGGTTCTTGCGACGACCAAGTTTTAAGAGAGTTTAACGACAGACTTAAATATTTAAGAAATTTGCAAAAGCGTAAAGAAGAGGTAAATTCTTCGATAACGGAGCAAGGCAAGATGACGGAAGAAATTTTGCTCGCTTTGGAAAATGCTGAAACTATGACGGAGGTCGAAGACGTTTATCGTCCGTACAAGCAAAAGAGAAAAACGAGGGCGTCTATTGCGACGGAAAAGGGGTTAAAACCTTTGGCAGAACTTATTTTAGAGCAGAGAATCGAAGTCGTTCCACTTGTGGAAGCAGAAAAATACGTAAGCGAAGAAAAGGGAGTTAAGTCGAGAGAGGAAGCCTTGAAAGGCGCAAGCGATATTATTGCAGAAATAGTTTCCGACGATGCAAGTTTAAGAAAAACCATTCGTTCAAAACTTACGGAAGTAGGCGAGATAGAATGTAAACTTTTGGAAAACGAAAATTCCAAAACGTACGATATGTACGCAGACCATAGAGAGCCGATTGCAAAAATTCCCTCGCACAGAATACTTGCCATTAACCGTGGCGAAAAGGAAGATTGCTTAAAGGTAAGTTTAGTTATCGACGAGGAGCAGTTTACCGACGCCATTAAAAGCGTGTACGTTAAAAACGACAGCGAAAGTGCAAAAATCGTTGCAAGCGCAGTTGAAGACGCTTTTTCAAGGTTGATTTTCCCGTCGGTGGAAAGAGAGGTAAGAAACGAATTGACGGACAAAGCCAGCGAACAGGCTATTAAAATGTTTGAAGTAAACTTAAAACCGTTACTTTTACAACCACCACTCAAAGGTAAGGTTATTTTAGGTCTAGACCCCGCTTACAGAACGGGTTGCAAAATTGCCGTTATAGACGCTTTGGGCAACGTGTTAGATACGACGGTCGTTTATCCTACGCCACCTCAAAGTAAAATCGAAGAGGCAAAAACAAAGTTGTTGGCGCTAATAAAAAAACACGGTGTA
The DNA here is from genome assembly GCA_964386845.1 of uncultured Christensenella sp. Taxonomy (GTDB): domain Bacteria; phylum Bacillota; class Clostridia; order Christensenellales; family Borkfalkiaceae; genus UBA1259. The sequence continues at coordinate 1,171 of CAYLUH010000033.1, read as the reverse complement.
AACGTAATATCAATAGGTAACGGGACGGCAAGCAAAGAGTCGGAGATTTTCGTTGCCGATATGATAAAAGAAAGTGGACTTCCCATATCGTATGCAGTCGTGAACGAAGCAGGCGCATCGGTGTACAGCGCAAGTAAATTGGGCGCAGAAGAATTTCCCGATTTCGACGTTTCGCTCCGTTCTGCCGTGTCTATCGCAAGAAGACTTTTAGACCCACTTGCAGAACTTATTAAGATAGACGTAAAATCAATCGGCGTTGGACAATATCAACACGATATGCCGGAAAACAGATTGGAAGAAGTTTTGGGAGGCGTTGTAGAAAACTGTGTAAACAGCGTCGGCGTAGACTTAAACACGGCTTCCGTAAGTTTGCTGTCTTACGTCGCTGGGCTTAATATGGGCATTGCAAAAAACATAGTGGAATACAGGCAAAAGCAGGCGTTTAGTAGGAGAGAAGATTTGCTGAAAGTTAAAAAATTCGGCGAAAAAACTTTTACTCAATGCGCAGGATTTTTGAGAATAGTAGGTGGCAACGTTTTGGATAACACAGCCGTTCACCCAGAAGATTACGATGCCGTTAACAAACTTTTGTCAATGGTGGGATACACGCTTGACGACGTGGAAAAGGGCAATATCAAAGATTTAAAAGCAAAGATTGACGAAAAGGGATTTTCTTATTTCGCAAAAGAGTTAGACGTCGGCGAACCGACGCTTAGGGATATCGTCGAAGAATTGTTAAAACCCGGTAGAGATATCAGAGACAGTCTTCCGAAGCCAATTCTTAGGAGCGACTTGATGGTTTTAAGCGACTTGAAAGAGGGAATGGAAATAATCGGAACGGTTAGAAACGTCATAGATTTCGGCGTGTTTGTCGACATCGGCGTGCATCAGGACGGGCTCGTTCACATTTCTCAAATTTCAGACAATTATATTAAACACCCGTCCGACGTGCTTAAAGTCGGCGACGTGGTAAGGGTTAAAGTGCTTTCCGTAGACACGGTGAAAAAGAAGATTTCTTTGACGATGAAAACTTCTGAAACGCCGAAAGGAATAACGGTTGTAAACCAAAAAACAGATGCCGAAAGAAAAATCGGAAGAAAGAACGCAGAGAGAAAAAAGGCAAGCGACGAAGACTTGCTTAAAGCACTTTACAAAAAATTCGGAAGATAAA
>CAYLUH010000032.1:2395-7757 GCA_964386845.1 uncultured Christensenella sp. | reverse complement strand
TGCGCTACGGACGCAAAGGTTAGGGGTTCGAGTCCCTTATGGTGTGCCAACAAAACAGCCAGAAGAAAAATCTTCTGGTTTTTTTGTAGTGTAGGGAATAGTGGTCTTTTATTGCTTGTCTTTAAGGGCGAAAGTTTTTAGAAAAAAATAATTGACAAAAGATATAAAGTGTAGTAAAGTAAAAATATGATGAGGCTAGGGCGTTTATCCCTAAACACGTCAAAAAAACGAGGGTTTTAATGCAAAATCCTTTAAAAAAATAAAAAAGTAGCAAAAAAGGACTTGACAAATTATGGTTGAAAATGGGACGATTTTAGCAAGCAAGCAAGCAAGCAAGCAAGCAAGCAAGCAAGCAAGCAAGCAAGCAAGCAAGGGATAATTTTGTAATTTTCAACATAAAAAACGGTTTCTTTAAAGGTAGTAAAACAGTGTGGCAAAGCCATATTGTTTTACTACCTTTTTAATTTTAAAAAATAAAAGGAGAAAAAGTATGACATTCAAAAAGAAACTAATTATGTTTAGTGTTTTGGTTTTGTCGCTTACGCTGTGTGTATTCGGTTTTGTTGCTTGCGAAAATAGTAACGACACGCCGACAGGCGCAGATTCGGTGTTTACGGTAAGGGAGGATGACGGGGCAATGATAAGCGGGCTAACCGAATACGGAAAAACTTTAACGGAAATAGTTATTCCCGAAACATTGAACGGCAAACAAATAAAGAGGATTGGACGAGAGGCTTTTAAGGATTGTGATTTTTTAACTAGCGTTACAATAGGAAAAAACGTAACAAGTATCGGCGATTCGGCATTTTCCGGGTGTACAAGCCTAGATACCGTTATATGGAATGCAGAAAACTGTACGGGTGCAGGTTCTTATGCCTATCCTATATTTAAAAATTGCGTTAATTTAACGCAAGTAACTATAGGCGTTGGCGTTAAAACGATACCCTCTTATGCGTTTTGTTCTTGCGATAGTATTACAAGCATAATAATTCCTTCAAAAGTAAATTCTTTAGCCTGTACTGCTTTTAGGGGTTGTGGTTCGCTTACGAGCATAGAGGTCGCAACGGGTAATGAAACTTATCACAGTGATGGGAACTGCGTAATAGAGACACAAAGCAAGAAATTGATTTTAGGTTTAAAAAATAGCGTTATACCGACCGACGGTAGCGTTACTGCTATCGGCGACGAAGCGTTTAAGTGTTGTAACGGGCTTAACGCCGTGTCGATTCCTAACAGCGTAATTAGTATCGGCAAGTACGCTTTTTATGACTGTACCGGCGTTACAAGTATAACAATCGGCAACGGTGTAACTACGATAGGCAATTATGCTTTTTACGGTTGTAATGGTATTACGAATATAGTTATCCCGAACAGCGTTAGGACCGTTGGACATTATGCTTTTTATGGTTGCAGTATGGTAACGAATATAACAATCGGTGGTAACGTTACGTCGATAGGCGACTATGCTTTTTCGTGTTGCAGTAACGTTACGAATATTGTTATTCCAAACAGCGTAACGAGTATTGGCAGTTATGCGTTTGAAAGCTGTAATAAATTAAATAGCGTAACTTTTGAAAACACAACGGGCTGGGTTGTAAACACAAGTTCTTCAAGAGATGAAAAGACAAAAGAATACGACGTATCTTTATTGACTGTAAACGTATCTACAAATGCAACGTATTTAACAAAAACGTACAAACTGTATTTTTGGTTTAATGGCGTAAATTAAAAAGTTAAAAAGAAAAGGCGTGTAAAAATTTATAGTTGATTTTTAACAATCGCATTAAAAAAGAGCAAACGAAAAAGCGTTTGTTCTTTTTTTTGTATAAAAAAATCAAATGTGGCAATAAACGTTTTGTATAAAAAATTTTCGGAGAAAAAAATATGAAAAAAGCGTGTATAACTTTGTGTGCGTTAGGCATAATAATTTTGACGGCAACGGCGTTTTTATGCGAAAAGCCGATTTCGGAAGAAAGGTATTTAAGAATACATATTCGTGCAAACTCAAATTGCGAAGTAGACCAGTCGGTAAAATATAAAGTCAAAGAAAGGGTCGTGGAATACTTAACGCCCTTTGTTGCCGAATGTAAAACGGTGGATAAAGCAAAGCAAACGGTAAGCGACAAACTTGCCGAAATTGAGATGGTTGCGAATAACGTTTTGCAAGAAAACGGATTTAGTTATTCTGCTAACGCAAAACTAAAAAACGAAGAATTTCCCACTCGTGTATATCAAGACTTGACGCTGGAAAGCGGTTTTTACGATGCGTTAATAATTAATCTCGGAGAGGGAAAGGGTGACAACTGGTGGTGTGTTGTGTATCCGCCACTGTGTTTTGTCGGAGAGGGTAACGGATACGTTTATAAAAGCAAAATTGTGGAAATTATAAATAATTTTTTTAATGGACGATAAGGAGGAGAAAATGAAAAAATTGTTAAAAATCGTGGCTCTTGTTCTTATGGTTTGCACGGTTGGAGTGGGCGTGTGGCAGGCGTCGGAAGTGGCGCAAGTGGAGACCGTTGCCTATGCGGCTGTGTTAAAGCAGGGCAATACGGGAACAAACGTCAGAACGCTTCAAAGAAAACTTAAAAACTGGGGCTACTATAAAGGGGACGTGGACGGTATTTTCGGAAGTCAGACGAAAGAGGCAGTAAAATATTTCCAAAGGAAAAACGGGTTGGTTGCAGACGGTATTGTCGGTACCAAAACGCTTGCGGCACTCGGAATGACTTTAAGCAGTAGTTCGTCTACGAATAGTGGCGTTAGCGACGCAGACGTCAATCTTTTGGCTCGTGTTATTTACGGAGAGGCGAGGGGAGAAAGTTACGTCGGGAAAGTTGCCGTCGGGGCAGTTGTTCTTAACAGAATAAAAAGTGCGTCTTTTCCAAACACGATGAGTGGCGTGGTGTATCAAAAGTATGCCTTTACCGCAGTGTCTGATGGACAGATAAATTTAACGCCTAACGAAGAATGTAAAAAGGCGGCGAAAGACGCTCTTAACGGTTGGGACCCGAGTTACGGTGCGCTTTACTATTACAATCCGAGAACGGCAACTAGCAGTTGGATTTTTTCAAGACAAACAACGGTTATAATCGGTAACCACGTGTTTGCAATTTAAGGAGAGTTAAATATGGAAGAGAATAAAAACAACGCCTTGGAAAAGGCAAAAAAATTAGAGCGTGGCAAAAAGAAAAAGGTTGGCAAGTCCAAAAAGAGTTCTGTGGCAAAAGCAAAATCGAGAGAAGAAAAGAAGGCTGAAAAGGCTAGAATCAAAGCAGAAAAAAAGGTGGAGTTGGAGCGCATAAAAGCACATAGGCAGGCAGAAAAAGAAAAGGCGAAAAACGCTAGAAAAAGAGAACTGCACAAATTGAAAGAGCAAAGAAGAGCGGAAAAGGAAAAGCGCAAGGAAGAGCGTTTGCAAAGAAAGGAGATGCTCAAAAACGAAAGTCGCAAAGACAGAGAAAAGCGTTTGAAAGAGGAAAGGGCTGAAAGGCGAGAGCAAAAAAGACAAAGGCAAATAGAACGCAAGCAAATAAGAGAGCAAAGGGCAAAAGAAAAGAGAGAAAGAAGAAAGCAAAACAAGGGGCTTGGCGGGTGGATTGTCGCCGTCGTTTCTTTGGGCGTTGCAACGCTTGTTCTGTCGTCGGTTTTAACGTATAGTTTTTTAATGCCGTCGGTTAGCGACAACACGCTTGAACAGGCGTATCAAAAAAGTTTTTACGACACGGTGGAGCACGTTGAAAACGTGGACTTGAGTCTTTCTAAATTTTTTGCCACCAAAGACGACGGTGCAAGGCAACTTTATTTAGTGGACACGGCTATCAACGCAGAACTTGCAGAACTTAATTTGAGCGAATTGCCGTTGAAAGACGAAAGCAGATTTTACACTTCCAAACTTATCAATCAATTAGGCGATTATTCCAAGTATCTTAACGAAAAACTTGTGCAGGGAGAAAGCCTTTCGGACGAGCAGACGGCGTCTTTGATGAGATTGTACGAAGCCAACAAAACGCTGAAAAATTACCTCGTCGAAATGATGAGCGAAATGGGTAACGATTTTACTTTTGCTAACCTTTCGGAGCAAGACAACGTAGTTTTGGAAAAGTTTAACAATTTACAAAATCTTTCCGTAGAGTATCCCGAACTTATTTACGACGGACCTTTTTCCGACGGACTTAACGACAGAGAAGTTAAAGGCTTAAACGGTGCCACGATAAACGCTAGTCAAGCCGTCGATGTGTTTAACAACAATTTTGCCGAGTATAATCTTACAAACGTAAAGGCAGAGGGAGAAACAAACGGCTATTTGGAATGTTACAACGTTCAAGGCGAAACAAACGGAGATATTCTTTATGCGCAAGTTAGCAAGACGGGAGGAAAACTTGTTATGTTTTCTTATTCGGGAAGTTGCATGGACGTCGTTATAGACCAAGCGAGCGCTATTGAAAATGCAAGCAAGTTTATTAAAAATCAAGGCGTTGACGGTATGAAAGAGGTGTGGGTAAATCTTTCTCACAACGTTTACACAATCAATTTTGCGTTTACAAAGGACGACGTTATCGTGTACAGCGATTTGATAAAGGTAAGGGTTTGCGCAGAAACTGGCAAAGTTATAGGCTACGAGGCTTCGGGATATTATACGAACCATACAGACAGAGTTATCGATAAGGAGAAAATAACAGAATCGGAGGCTACTAAAAGCGTGTCTTCCAACATAGAAATAGACACGACGAGGCTTGCCGTTGTGCCTTTCGGAAAGCAGAGTGAAAGATTGTGTTACGAATTTTCCGGAATGTATGACGGAGATATATATTACGTGTATATCGACGCAAGTAACGGCAGACAAGTTGAACTCTTTAAGGTGATAGAGGGCTCCGAGGGAAGTTTGTTGATGTAATAAATTAAAAGGTGAGAACGGTGGCGTTCTCATTTTTTATTGTTGACAACGTTCTTAAACAATGATAAAATGTGGCAAAATTGTTTTGGGAATAAAAATGATTGAATTGTTAAACGAAAAAGATTTTGACGGTGTTTTTAAAATTATGGAAGAAAGTTTTCCTGACGATGAATTTAGACCTTTTGACAAGCAAAAGGAATTGTTGAAAAGAAAAAATTATGGCATTTCCATTTTTCGTGACGGGAAAGAGATAAGAGGCTTTATAGCAATATATTTGTTTGAAGAATTTGTTTTTATAGAGCATCTTGCCGTCGATAAAAATTATCGTGGCAAAAAAATAGGAACGGCGCTTTTAGAAAGCGTTGTGGAAAAAGAAAACAAGACGATTTGTTTAGAGGTCGAATTGCCGACGACGGCGATTGCTAAAAGGAGAATCGAATTTTATGAAAGGAATGGATTTTTCTT
>CAYLUH010000032.1:0-2295 GCA_964386845.1 uncultured Christensenella sp. | reverse complement strand
TCGAAAACGGAAAGTGGAATAAAGGAACAAAATCCGTCGAGTTCTTTTGGTGGCGTTTCCGAGTAAACGGAGGGAACGCCGTAACAAATATATTTTTCCACGTCGTTTTCGTATATCACGCCGACGACGTAATACTTATTTTCCGAATAATTTATTTTTACGAAACGACTGTTAAAAATAAGCCTCTCCAAATTTTCTTCTTTTTCGAATTTTTGCAAAAGGTCTTCCACCTGATTTTTGACGCTTAAATAATAGGGGTTTTTGTCGTTATACTTTTTGCCGTCAGATATATTCTCCTCATTTTGTACGCCGTCAAATTCTTTTCCGTCTTTATCCGTTTTTTCTTTACCGACGCAACAAGGCTCATCATTTTTAACGCTATCATAACTTAAATCCAACCTTTCGATGATTTTTAATTTTTTTTCCAAGGGGAAGTCTTTGTCGTAATAGTTTTCGGTTACGACGACTTCGTCGTTGTAAGGTTCTTTTTCGGGTACGCTGGGTTTCCCGTCGGGGTTAACTTTTGGAATATAAGGTACGACGGGTGTTGCGGGACAGGGCGCCGTGGGTGAACCGGGGAAGTAAACGTCTTCTTCGTCGCTACTTTTTTCTTCCTTTTCCATTAAGCATTTGTTTAAGATGATTTTTTTGCACAAAGCAAGAGACAACGCCTTTTCGTTTTTAGTTGAAAAGGCTACTATCTCGGGGATAAAATTGGAGCGATAAATTAGTGCGACGGCAACGGAAGAAAGGTCGATGGTTTTTTCTATCTCCGTTGTAAAAGATAAAGGTTTTTGTCCCAGGTTGAAAATTTTAACGTTTTGTTTAGGTGTAAAAAGGGTGGCAAGATATTCGCCCTGCGTTTTTGCCGAAACGTTTACGAGCGATAAAGAAAAGGTGCAGGTGCCACCTTCGTTTTCAAGCCTAACTATTCCTGAAATTTTTTTGTTGCCGTTTCTAAAAGACGGAGTTATTTCTTTAAGAATGGAAACTGATTTTAAGTCGTTCATAATTATCCTCTAAAAAAATTTTTTTTGGAGTATTACATATAATATATATGTTAAAGGAGAGAAAATAATAAATTAAAGGGTAAAAAAACGTCGGCTTTTGGAAAATGAAAAAAATTTTTTTAAAAGTAGAAAAATTAGCAAACAAAAAATTTTTTTCTCTTTACTTTTGACAAATTAGATGTTATAATGAAATCGGTAAAGTGTGGCAAAAAGCAATGGTTTGCATAATTTACCTAAAACAGTTAAAAAATTCGGCACTGTCCGAAAATACATAAGGAGATATGTTATGACTCAAAACAAAAAAGTTCTACAATTTATCGAAGAAACAAAAGAACTTTGTCAACCCGACAGCGTTGTTTGGATTGACGGAAGCGAAGCACAATTAGAAGCGCTTCGTAAACAAGCCGTTGAAGAAGGAATTCTTATTAAACTTAACCAAGAAAAACTTCCCGGCTGTTATTTACACCGTACACAAGTAAACGACGTTGCCAGAGTAGAAGGCAGAACGTTTATTTGTTCTAAAGAAAAAGCATCTTCTGCACCAATCAACAACTGGATGGAAACGACGGAAGCCATGAATCTTATGAACGATTTATTCAAAGGCGTTATGAAAGGCAGAACGATGTACGTTATCCCATATTCTATGGGCGCAGTAGGAAGCAAATTCTCGAAAATAGGTATCGAACTTACCGATTCTATTTACGTTGTTCTCAACATGGCAATCATGACCAGAGTTGGCAAAGCCGTTATCGACGCTTTGGGCGACGGAGATTTTATTAAAGGCTTACATTCTTACGCAGACCTTTGCGAAGAAAGAAGATATATCATGCACTTCCCCGAAGAAAACACCATTATGTCAATCAACTCTAACTATGGTGGAAACGTTCTTCTCGGCAAAAAATGTTTCGCACTCCGTATTGCGTCTTTCCTCGGAAAGAACGAAGGCTGGATGGCAGAACACATGCTTATTTTAGGTATTGAAAATCCGAAAGGAGAAATCAAGTACATTGCCGCAGCGTTCCCGTCGGCTTGTGGAAAGACCAACTTGGCAATGTTAATTCCACCTGAAATTTACAAAAAGAAAGGTTACAAAGTTTGGTGCGTAGGCGACGATATCGCTTGGATTAGAGTTGGCGAAGACGGAAGACTTTGGGCAGTAAACCCGGAAAACGGTTTCTTCGGTGTTGCTCCCGGAACGAATATGAAGTCTAACCCGAACGCATTACTTTCTACAATGAAAAACACCATTTTCACCAACGTTGTAGAAAATATAGACGACGAAACC
>CAYLUH010000031.1:2736-9230 GCA_964386845.1 uncultured Christensenella sp. | reverse complement strand
TTTTTTTGCAAAACGGGGCGTCAATTTTAAATCATTTTAATTATCCTATCTTAAATTTTCTTTCTTTTAATTATTTTTTTATTTTATCCTTTTATTTTAGAGTTACTCTGCCCTGTCTTTTTTTGCCCTTGCCCTTAAAGACGTTAAGCAACACGTACGCCGTTAAAAAAACGACTATCGTTATAATAAGAATGGCGTACATTGCGCCTACCGACACTTGATTTTCGAAAAAATAAATATTTAAATCGAAAGCATCTTTTAATCCTTTTATCAATTCGGGGCTTGATGCAACGCCCGAAAGTTCGTTAAAAGCGCCTTGCATTGCATGGTTACGGATAAGCGACGTTCCGTACGTGCCCGGCAAAAAGGACAAAACCTTTTGAAGCCCCGTGCTAAACGAATTTATCGGCATGTATGCGCCACAAATGAAGCCGTAAGCCGAACTAACGATGGTGCCGATTGCAGAAATTTGACCTTGCGAAGTGAGAAAGAAATTTATCACCGACGAAAAAGCGTTTCCGAAAAGTACCAAAAGCGTTACGTCGAGAATTAACAGCAACACGTCCACAACGCTCATGTACCAGCCGACAATCGCAACGTACACAAGGCACAAAACCAACGCCGAATAACAAATAATAAGCGTGCTGATAAGGTTTGCAAAATAGTATGCAAATGCAAGCGTACGAGACGACACGGGCGAAATGGTTAAATCTTTAATGGAGCCGTTCACCTTGTCCTGCACCATTAAAAAGTTAGAACAAAACGCAACGGTAACGCAAGACACAGCCAAAATGGATGACAAAATTTCGCCACCGACAAGCCCGTTTAACAATTTTTCTCCTATATCCACGCCTTGAAGCGCACCTGTAAAACTATCCTTAAAAATATTGCCCAAAAAAGTTGCGTAAAGCACCAAAAGTATCGCAGGAGTTATGAGCGACGTGAAAAACATTCCTTTATCTTTAAAAAACAGTTTAACGTTTCTTTTAATCAATACGAAAAGTGTTGTCATTTTTCCTCACCTCCGAGTTTTTTTCCTGTAACTGCCAAAAATACGTCGTCCATTTTACCTTTCGTTATTTCGTAATCGACGAAAATCGACGGATTTTTAACGATTAAATCGGTAGCGGCTTTTGTGTCCGGCACAAACAACCGATAAGCGTCTTTCATCGCCTCGTATTTTACGCCGAGTTTTTTAACAACCTTTTCTTCTATTCCGTAAAGCGTTATATAGTCACCCGTGTAAGTGTTTTTAAGTTCTAACGGCGTGCCTTCGGAAACAATCTTGCCACTATCTAGTATAACGACGTAATCTGCCTCCGACGCTTCTTCCATGTAGTGCGTGGTTAAAAAAACAGTCATATCCTCTTTTTTGCGAAGGTCTGAAATTACGCCCCACAGCGTTTTACGGGTTTGAGGGTCAAGCCCCGTGGTAGGTTCGTCCAAAATGAGAATTGTCGGTTTGTTTAATAGCGCACGAGCCACGTCGATACGACGGCGCTGTCCTCCCGATAACTTGCCGACGGTACGCTTTAATAAGTTTTTGAAGTCTAATAATTCCGCCAGTTCCGAAAGGCGTGCCTTAAAATCTTCACCGACAATGCCGTATAACGAAGCACGGCTTTCCAAATTGTCGTAAACGGTAAGCGCAGAATCCAAAACGGAATTTTGAAATACGACGCCGATTTGATTTTTAATGCTTTGGCAATCGTTGTCGAGGTCGTACCCGTTGATGGTTACGGTACCTCCGTCCTTTTCCAGTTGCCCGCACATTATGTTAATGGACGTCGATTTTCCCGCACCGTTTACGCCGAGAAAAGCAAACAACTCGCCTTTTTTGACGCAAAAACTTAAATCTTGTACGGCTTTTACGTCCCCGAAACTTTTGGTTAAATTACTTATTTCAATAATATTTTCCATATAAGTCCCTTCCTCCCTTTTTTTGCAATACTTTTTCCGCTACGTTTATAACATAATTATTTATACTACAAAAATTTAAACTTGTAAATTATTTTTTAAAAATTTCTCCGAAATAACGACGATTTTTAAGACTTTTCCCTTAAAAAATTAGCCGAAAAATTTTAAAAATCTTATTGCAAAAGAAAAACAATTATTATATAATTTAATCATTAAAAAAAAGGAGAAACATTATGGCAAAAAAGAAATCTAAAAAAATCGAACTCTCACTTATCATTCGTGTCGTTGCACTTGTTTTGGCAGTCGGTGCCGTTTGCTTCGGCTTTTTACAATGCGTAACTTACACGGGAAAATTAGCAGGCTCAACAATAAATCTTACGGGCTTTGAAATTATGTTCGGAAAGGAAAATTACACGTCGTTTAGCATTATGGCTTTACTCGCATTCCTTCTTCCACTTGCAGGCGGAGTACTTGCACTTTTTAAGAGCAAACTTTTAGACGTAATATCATTGGCTTGCTTCGTAGTCGGCGCAGTATTTTTATTCATGCTTACGAAATTTGTCGTTTTACCGGAAAATTCGTTAATTGATACGTTTTTCACTTCTTCTCTCGCAGTAGGAAGCATTTTATCTGCAATCGCATCTATTTTAGGTGCAGTATCGGTGGGATACGTTGCATTCTTTACAAAATAAAAACAATAAAAAACAAGCCGAGCATTTTTTTGCTTGGCTTGTTTTTTATTGAAAAAATCTTTTTTACCACATTAAAATTTATCGGGAGAATAAAAATATGGAAAACATAGAAGGGTTAACTTGGGACCAACTATTCGATTTAATGAGAAGAAAACCTCGCAGAGAACTTATAAACGATGCCTGCGAACAGTGTCAAAAAGCAATGGATTATCTTACGACCGTTTTTACCTATCAAAAGTCAAAAAATTTCCTTTTTCACACAATGGTTGCCTTTGCCGTTTGCAACGACGGTGTTTTGCAAAATCAAGAATACCAATTTATATCGGATATATGGAAAAGTTATTTTAACGAAGTCGTCTCGTACGACGTTTTCAAACAAAGCGCCGAATTTTCTCAGCAAAAATACCTTTCCGAAGGTATCTTAGCGGCGGGAGAAGGGCATTTTAAAAGAAGTTCAGAATACACCGTTGCAATTTGTATGTTGGGGATAATCATTTACGCCTCCGACGGATATTTTTACGAAAAAGAAAAAAACTTGGTATACTGGATTAACTCAATGCATTTTAATTGAAAATAAAACTGTTTAAAAGCAAAAACGCCGAGAATTTTCTCGGCGTTTTCTTTCTTCTTTATTCTAATTTTTCTTACCGTAATGAACGTGCAACAATTCGTGCGCCTTATCTTTGATAAGATTTTTGTATAAATCGTCGATAAGAGGATTTTCTTGCGAACGACGAATACTTAACGCCTTATCGGCATCGTACAAGCCCTTTGTTCTTGCCATCTTTTCGTCGGAGTGTGCAAAAGGTTGTCCACCACCGTTTACGCAACCGTTAGGACAAGCCATAAATTCGATAAAATCGAAATGCTCGCCCGCCTGCATTCTCTTGATAACCTTTTCAGCGTTGCCAAGTCCACTTGCAACGACAACCTTTAACGCCTTGTCGCCGAACGGAACTTCGAATTCCTTAATTCCCTCGTTTCCACGTTGACCGAGATTTGCAATACTCATAAGTTCAGAACGAGAACCGTTGGAAGAAATTCTTCTCAACACGGCTTCGGTAACGCCACCCGTTGCGCCGAAAATAACGCCTGCACCTGAAATTGTTCCGAGAGGAACGTCGACTGCTTCGCTTTCCAACTTGCTAAACATAATGCCCGCTTCCTTTATCAAACGGATTAAACCCTGCGTCGTTATAACTGCGTCGACGTTTGGATTTCCGTCCATCGTAAACTCAGGACGCTTTGCTTCGAATTTTTTGGCAGTACACGGCATAACTGCAACGTGGAAGGTTTTTTCGCCTTTCAATTTTGCTTGATATTTTAGTACCGACGCCATCATTTGCATTGGCGAACGACACGAAGAAATGTTTTTAACAATCTCGGGGTGCTTTTTCTCTGCGTATTGAATCCATGCGGGACAGCACGAAGTAATTAACGGGAACTCCCCCCCCTTTTCCAATCTCTCCATAAACTCGTTAGTTTCTTCCATAATGGTTAAGTCTGCACTAAAAGAAGTGTCGTAAACTTCGTCGAAACCGATTAAACGGAGCGCCGTTACGATTTTACCCATAACGTTTTCGCCGTTAGGAAGCCCGAATTCTTTTGCAACGGCAACTCTAACTGCAGGAGCAATTTGCACCGTCGTCTTTATATCTTTACTTTCGATTGCCTTCCAAACTTGTTCCATTTCGCTGTGCAATACGATTGCACCCGTCGGACAAACTGCGGCACATTGACCACAACCGACGCAAGGCGACTGGCTCATCGGCTTTCCGAAAGCCGTGCTTATTTCCATTTTGGAGCCACGGAAAGCAAAATCTATTGCGCCGACGTTTTGAATTTCGTTACACATTCTTACGCAGTCGCCACAAAGAATACATTTGCTGTTATCCTTTACGATACACGGAGAAGACGCATCTTCTTTCGGCGTTACGTTAGTGTTTGGAAAACGAACGCCTTCGATTTTGTATCTTCTTGCCAAATCTTGCAACTTACAATTACTGCTCTTGTAACACGTCGTACAATCTCTGCAGTGGTTTGCAAGCAATAATTCCAAAATATTTTTACGATATTTTCTTAATCTTTCGGTATTGGTTCTGATGTTCATTCCCGCTCTCGGAGGAGTCGAACAAGCGGCTTCGAAACCACCTCTGTCGTTTTCCACCATACACATACGGCAAGCGCCGTAAACGGATAATTCCGAATAATAGCAGAACGTCGGCATTTCGATGCCTACCTTTTTAATAACTTCCAACAAGTTCTTTTCGCCGTTAATTTCAACAGGCATACCGTCTATAATCATTATTTGTTTTTCTGCCATAATTAGTTCTCCTTTATTGCGTGGAACGGACAACCCTCTAAGCACGCTTTACACTTAATACATTTGGTTTGGTCAATCTTAAACGGAGATTTAATTTGACCGCTTATTGCACCCACAGGGCATACCCTCGAACACTTTGAACAACCTTTACATAGCGATTCGTCTATCATAATCGTCGTAAGTTTCGAACAAGTTCCCGTCGGGCACTTTTTGTCGTAAATATGCGCCTTATATTCGTCACGGAAATACTTTAACGTGCTGAGTACGGGCGACGGAGCAGATTTTCCTAGTCCACACAAAGCCGTGTTGGAAATGGTTTCTGCCAAATCTTCCAAAAGTTCTATGTCGCCGTCTTGTCCGTTGCCGTTTACGATACGCTCCAAAATTTCTAGCATACGCTTTGTGCCTTCACGACAAGGTACGCACTTACCACAAGATTCGTTTTGCGTAAAGTTCATAAAGAAACGAGCGACTTCAACCATACAGGTGTGCGAGTCCATAACGACAAGTCCACCCGAGCCCACCATTGCGCCGACCTTTTTCAAAGAGTCGAAATCAAGTGGAATTTTCAAATGTTCTTTCGTCAAGCAACCACCCGACGGACCACCGATTTGAACGGCCTTAAATTCTTCGCCGTTTTTCATACCTCCACCGACGGAGAAAATAACTTCTTCCAAAGTCGTTCCCATCGGCACTTCTATAAGTCCCGTATTAGCAATGTTACCCGTTAAAGCGAACGCCTTTGTTCCGGGGCTGTTTTCGGGGCCTATCGTCTTATACCACGAAGCACCGTTTTGAATAATCAAAGGTACGTTTGCATAAGTTTCGACGTTGTTTAATACCGTCGGTTTGTCAAAGAGACCGTGTTCAACCGTTCTCGGAGGTTTAACCCTCGGCATTCCACGCTTACCTTCGATAGACGCCGTCAACGCACTTCCCTCACCGCAAACGAATGCGCCTGCACCCATATTGATGTGCATTCTGAAACTGAAACCAGTTCCCAAAATATTATCGCCGAGCAAACCGAAAGTTTCTGCGTCTTTAATCGCAAGTCTTAATCTTTCGACAGCCATGGGATACTCTGCTCTAACGTAAATATATCCTTCGGTAGCACCCGTTGCTATTGCGGCAATCATCATGCCTTCTAACATTCTGTGTGGGTCGCCTTCCATAATGGACCTATCCATAAATGCGCCGGGGTCACCCTCGTCGCCGTTACAAACAACGTACTTCGGCGTTGCCTTTTGCCTTGCCACTTGGCTCCACTTTCTTCCCGTGGGGAAGCCTCCGCCTCCACGTCCACGCAAGTTAGATTCGGTAATTTCGTTAACAACGGCTTCGGGCGTCATTTCAAACAACGCCTTTTCTAATGCTTGATATCCACCGATTGCTAAATATTCTTTAATGGAAGTTGCGTCGATATGCCCACAGTGTTCCAAAACCAACCTCGTTTGGTTTTTGTAGAAAGGAATTTCTTCTTGTACTTTGTACATCGTTCCTCCCTTGTTGTAAGCAAGCCTATCGATATATTCGCCACCGATAATAGTCTTTTCTATTATTTC
>CAYLUH010000031.1:0-2636 GCA_964386845.1 uncultured Christensenella sp. | reverse complement strand
CCCTTTGGTTCCAAAGAAAAATTTTCGTAAAAAGTCGCAACGCCGTAAATTCTTGCTTCGGGGATATCCAACTTTTCGGCAAGATAGGGGAATATTTCCCTCGGCAAATACCTGTAATGCTCTTGAGCACGCTGAAGAATTGCAATCAAAGAACTTTCCTTATTGCCTAATTCCTCTATTGCTTGGTCTAAAACTTTGTAATCTAAAACTTCCATAATAACTCCGTTTTGTAAATTTTTTGATTATTTATTTTGTAAATATTCGTCAATAGCCTTGGCACTTGCTTTGCCTGCGCCCATTGCTAAAATAACCGTTGCGGCGCCCGTTACGGCGTCTCCACCTGCGTAAACGCCCTCTCTCGACGTTTTGCCCGTCGTTTCGTCGGCGATAATTCCGCCCCACTTTTGAGTGTCTAATCCTTCCGTCGTGTTTTTAATGAGAGGATTCGGCGAAGTGCCTAACGCCATAATTACGCAATCGAATTCCGTCGTAAACTCGCTTCCTTCTATTGCGACGGGACGACGACGGCCCGAAGCGTCCGGCTCTCCGAGTTGCATTTGTTGACAAGTCATTCCCTTAACCCAGCCGTTTTCGTCGCCTAAAATTTCCAAAGGATTGGTCAACAACTTAAATTGTATTCCTTCTTCCTTTGCGTGCTCCACTTCTTCTCGACGAGCGGGAAGTTCTTCTTCCGTACGCCTATAAACGATGGATACTTCTGCGCCTAAACGACGAGCACACCTTGCGGCGTCCATCGCAACGTTGCCACCGCCGACGACGGCAACCTTTTTACCCCTTTGAATAGGAGTTGCGCCGTTTTCTTTATACGCTTTCATAAGGTTAATTCTCGTCAAAAATTCGTTTGCCGAGTAAACGCCCTTAAAACTTTCGCCCTTTATGCCCATAAACTTGGGAAGTCCTGCACCCGAGCCGATAAACACTGCTTCGAAGCCCATATCGAAAAGTTCGTCTATGGTAAGCGTTTTACCGATAACGACGTTGGTTTGAACGTCAACGCCCAAGTCTTTTAAGTTTTCCACTTCCTTTTTAACGATATCTTTCGGCAATCTGAATTCGGGTATGCCGTAAACCAAAACGCCACCCGCAGTGTGAAGTGCTTCGTAAACGGTTACTTGATAACCCTTTTTAGCAAGGTCGCCTGCGCAAGTTAGCCCAGAGGGGCCCGAACCTACAATGGCAACTTTTTTGCCGTTACTAATCGGCTTTTCTGCCTTTTTATTTGAGTTTTTATTGTGCCAGTCTGCCACAAAACGCTCTAACCTACCTATGCCTACAGGCTCGAATTTTATGCCCAAAGTACACTTGCTTTCGCACTGCGTTTCTTGTGGACAAACTCTACCGCAAACGGCGGGAAGAGAAGACGATTCGGATATAACTTGATAAGCGCCTTCAAAATCGCCCGTTTTAATCAGCGTTATGAAATTAGGAATTTTAATGTTTACGGGACAACCGTTAACGCAAGGCATATTTTTACAATTTAAGCATCTTTGCGCTTCCTCGATTGCCATCGTTTCGGTGTAACCGAGGGCAACCTCGTTAAAGTTTTTAGAACGTTCTAACGCATCTTGCGTCGGCATTTCGTGTTTTTTCGGATTGATAGCCATTTTAGTTCCCCCTCTTTTCTGCTTGTTTAAATAAGTTACACGTTTCTTCGTGAGCGTGGCGTTCGAAATCGAAATACGTTCTGCCCCTCGACATAGCCTCGTCGAAATCTATCTCGTAGCCGTCGAAGTCAGGCCCGTCGACGCAAGCAAATTTTGTAATCTTCTTGCCGTCTCTGTTAAGCGTAAGCCTACACCCACCGCACATTCCCGTGCCGTCAACCATAATCGGATTCATCGAAACGGTAACGGGTGCATTAAATTCTTTTGCCGTCAAAACGACGAACTTCATCATAATGAGTGGCCCGATTGTAATAATCATATCGAATTTTTCCCCACTCGATAACATCTCTTTCAAAGGAACGGTAACGTTGCCGTGCCTACCGTACGAGCCGTCGTCCGTCATCATAACGAACTTATCGGAGCAAGCCTTAAACTCGTCTTCCAAAATAACGAGGTCTTTGTTCCTAAAACCGATTATGCTGGTAACTTCTGCGCCGAGTTTATGAAATTCTTCGGCAACCGGCATTGCTATCGCACAACCCACGCCACCACCGACGATACATACTTTTTTAATACCCTCCGTATGCGTCGCAACGCCCAAGGGGCCAACGAAATCTTGAATATATTCGCCCTCTTTTTTTGCATTCAAAAGCGTTGTCGTTGCACCGACCACTTGGAAAATAATTTTAACCGTTCCGTCAAGCACGTTGGTGCCTGCAACGGTCAAAGGAATTCTTTCTCCCTCATCGTTTACCCTCAAAATAATAAATTGCCCCGGTCTTGCTTTTTTAGCAACCAAGGGCGCTTCTATCTCCATTTGGGTAACGGTTGGGTTTAACTCTTTTTTTCTAACAATTTTGTACATAAGTTTTGCCTTTCCCTTTTTGTTTTTTAATTTATTATTTAACTTTTGTATTATAACACCGTTATCCCCGTTTTGCAACCCCAATTTTTAAAATAATCGCCCCTCTTACAAAACTTTTTTACGCCCAAAAAATTTACCCGAAAAAA
>CAYLUH010000030.1:0-9395 GCA_964386845.1 uncultured Christensenella sp. | reverse complement strand
GAAGTAAAAGGTAGAGATTAATATGGGACAGATTAAGGTTGAAAAGTGTGAAATTGAAGGGCTTTACGTAATTACACCGACCGTGCACGGCGACGATAGGGGTTATTTTGTCGAAACGTACAATCAAAAAGATATGTTGGAAAACGGACTCGATATGGTGTTCGTTCAGGACAATCAAAGCATGTCGAAGAAGGGCGTTTTGAGGGGCTTGCACTTTCAAAAAGAATTTCCTCAAGGGAAGCTAGTAAGGGTAATTTCAGGCAGAGTTTTCGACGTTGCCGTCGATTTGAGAAAGGGGAGCAAAACTTACGGCAAGTGGTTCGGCATAGAGTTATCGAAGGAAAACGGTAAACAATTTTACGTTTCTCCGGGATTTGCACACGGCTTTTTGGTGCTTTCGGAAACGGCAGAGTTTTGTTACAAAGTAACTGATTTTTATCATCCCGGGGACGAAGGCGGAGTTGCTTGGAACGACCCCGATATAAACGTTAAGTGGCCGGAAGTTATCGGCGAGTATAAAGGAAGCGCATCGGCAGAGGGATACGCACTTGCAGACGGAACCAAAATTTTATTGTCGGATAAAGATTCAAAAACGCCGAGGTTAAAGGATTTAAAGTAATGGGAAATAGCAAAAATTTGCATATCGCCATGATTGGGCAGAAGCATTTGCCGTCGAGATTCGGAGGAATAGACGTGGTCGTCGAAGAACTTTCCAAAGAAATGATAAACAGTGGCAACGACGTGCTTATTTTGAATAGACGAAGAAAAGACGAACAATCGTTGAAAGAATATAACGGTGCAAAAATCGTTGAATGTTTTACCATAAACACGAAGTCGTTAGACGCATTGATATATTCGTTTTTTGCAACGTTGAAAGCAAAACGACTTGCAAAGAGAGGTAAACTTGACGTCGTTCATTTTCATTCGGAAGGCGTGTGTTACTTTTTGAATTATTTTCCGAAAAGGGAAAAGAGAAATTACAAAATAGTCGTAACGATACACGGCATAGATAGTCAGCGTGCGAAGTTTAAGGGCTTGGGCAGTAAGGTTTTAAGAAATTGCGAAAGAAAAATTGCAAAGTATGCCGACGAAATTATCGTTTTAAACGAGCACGACGCAAAATATTTTAAAGATAACTATAGTAGAGAAACCGTTTTAATCCCCAACGCCGTCGATAAAGATGACTGCGTGAAAACGGATATAAATAAAAACGATTGGGGAATAGAAAGTGGAAAATATATTTTAACAGTCGCAAGGCTTGTTCCTGAAAAAGGGATACATTATTTGATTGAAGCGTGGAATAACCTGTCGCCTAAAATTAAGGGTGACGATAAACTTGTCATAACGGGAAGTTTTGCACACGATAAACAATATTTTGAAATTATAAAAGAAAAAATTTCAAACGACGATTCGATAGTGTTTACGGGGTTTGTTCAAGGCGAGCAACTCAAAAGTTTGTATTCAAACGCAAAGTTGTTTGTGTTGCCAAGTGAACTAGAAGGCATGAGTATGTCGCTTTTGGAGGCAATAAGTTTCGGCAAAGATTGTTTGGTTTCAGACATTGTGGAAAATGCCGACGTTTTGCAAGGAAAAGGCTTAACTTTTAAGAAAAAAGACGCTAAAGATTTGCAAGAAAAATTAGAGGGGTACTTAACGGGGAAACTTACGGCAAGTGTTGAAGGCGTCAAGTTGTACACCTGGAAGGAAATATCGGATAAAACGTTGGAATTGTACGAGAAAGCATGAAGATTTTATTGGTAAATAAATTTCATTATCATAAGGGTGGCTCTGAAAGATATTATTTTGATTTGGCAAAAGGTTTTTTAGACGCCGGCGACAGCGTTGTGTATTTTGCAATGCAAAGCGAAAAAAATTTGCCGTGCGAAACGCAGAAATATTTTGTCAAAGAAAAGAACGTCGACGGCTCCTTTTTGCAAAAGATAAAATTTATTTTCGGTATGAACTACTCTCGTGAAGCGTACAAAAATATGAGTGCTTTATTGCGAGAAGAAAAGCCCGACCTTGTACTGCTGAATTTAGTGCATAAACATCTTACGACGTCGATAATAAAAGCCGTTAAAGATTACGATAAAAACGTTCCCGTTTTTTGGACTATGCACGATTATATTGCCGTTTGCCCTGCTTACACTATGTTAAACGGGCGAGGCGAGCCCTGTGACGATTGTATAAAATTCGGTGCAAAATGCGTTGTCGAAAACAAATGTATTGCGAGTAGCAAATTGCAAAGTATTTTGGCAAAGAGAGAATACGATTATATAAGGAAAAAAGGTTTTTACAACCTTGTAGACTTGTATATTTGCCCCTCCGAATTTATGTTAAGCGTTTTGAAACGAGGAAATTTTGAGACGAGCAAATTAGTTAGAGAGTATAACCCCGTTTTGGAAGATATAAAGGTTAAAGATGCGAAAACGGGTGGCGATTATCTTCTTTTTGTCGGGCGTTTGGAAAGATATAAAGGGGTTAAAGTTTTGCTTGACGCATTAAGTGGAACAAGCAAAAAACTTATCGTAATAGGCGACGGTAGACAAAGGAAAGAACTTGAAAAATATGCCGTCGAAAAGGGCGTAAACGCAGAATTTTTGGGGACACAAAATTCAAACGTGGTGTACCGATATATGGACAAGGCGAAAGCCGTTTGTATACCGAGTTTATGGCAAGAAAATTGCCCGTATGTGGCGCTTGAAAGTATGTCGAGAGCCACGCCGATAATAGCCTCCGATTCGGGTGGGCTTAAAGAACTTGTTTTCGGTGGCGAGAACGGACTAACGTTTAACGACGAACAGTCGCTAAAGTGTGCTATCGAAAAAATGTATTCTTTAAGCGAAGAAGAATACGAAAAGATGTCAAGCCATTGTTTAGAAACCATAAATAAAGAATTCGATATGGCAAAATACGTGGCGAAAATAAAAGAATATTATAAACAAGTAAAGGACAGGAAGTAATGAATATAGGCATTTTAGGTGCGGGAACGTGGGGCATTGCCCTTGCAAGAATGTTGTGTTTGAACGGTAAAAGCGTAACCGTTTGGTCGGCAATAGAAAGCGAAATAGACGGGCTTAACGAAACACGTTCGCACCCTAACTTAAAGGGAATGGTTGTACCTAGCGACATAGTGTTTACAAAAAACATTCAAGATGCGTGCAAAAATCAAGATGTAATAGTTTTTGCAGTGCCGTCTGTGTTTTTGCGTGGCACCGTGTCTTGTGCAAGGGAATATATAAAAGACGGTCAAGTTATAGTGGACGTGGCAAAAGGCATTGAAGCGCACACCATGATGACGATGAGCGCCGTTATAGAAGACGAAATAAATAAGGACGGAATTCACGGCGACGTAAAAGTAGTCGCATTGTCGGGACCCACGCACGCAGAGGAAGTGGCTTTTGATATGCCAACGACAATCGTGTCTGCAAGTAAAGATAAAAAGGCCAGAGAATTCGTTCAAGACGTTTTTATGAACGAAAATTTCAGAGTGTACACAAACAGCGACATATTGGGCGTTGAACTTTCGGGTGCGCTTAAAAACATAATAGCGCTTGCAAGTGGCATATCTTTCGGGCTAGGATACGGCGACAATTCGAAGGCGGCGCTTATTACTCGTGGAATAAAAGAGATAAGTTCGCTTGGCGTTAAAATGGGCGCAAAGGCGCAAACATTTAACGGGCTTGCAGGTATTGGCGATTTGATAGTTACGGCAACAAGTATGCACAGTAGAAACAATAAAGCGGGACAATTAATCGGACAGGGATATTCCGTTGAAGAAGCCGTTAAAAAAGTCGGAATGGTCGTCGAGGGAATAAACGCAATACCTGCCGCAATGGAACTTGCAAGAAAATACGACGTGGAACTCCCCATAGTTTTTGCCGTAGACGGCGTCGTAAACGGTGGCGTTTCACCAAAAGAAGCAGTTAAAAACTTAATGGAAAGGCAAAAGAAAGACGAACATTAAAATGAAAAAGTTAAACGGAACGGTTATCGTTACCTATCGTTGCAATGCAAAGTGCAATATGTGTAACAGATATAAAGAGCCTTCTAAAAAAGAAGACGAAATATCCATCGAAACAATTAAAAAACTTCCGAAAATGTATTTTACCAACGTGACGGGAGGAGAGCCTTTTTTAAGAGACGACATAAAGGATATAATAAGGGAACTTGACAAAATTTCCGATAGGATAGTTATATCGACGAACGGGTATTTTACAGATAAAATAATAGACCTATGTAAAGAGTTTCCAAACGTCGGAATTCGCATATCCATAGAGGGCTTGGAAGAAACGAACAATAAAATCAGAGGCTTGGAAGACGGCTTTAACAGAGGTTACGGCACGCTGAAAAAACTTGTGCAAATGGGCGTTAAAGACGTGGGCTTCGGAATGACAGTTCAAGATATGAATGCCGACGATTTGGTGCCACTTTACGAACTTGCAAACGAAATGGATATGGAGTTTGCAACGGCGTCTTTACACAATAGTTTTTATTTTGTCGAGGACGGCAACATAATTCACGATAGAATTAAAGTGGCGGAAAATTTTGAAAAACTTATTAACAGGCTTTTGCAATCGTGGAGCCCTAAAAAGTGGTTTAGAGCATATTTTAATCACGGTTTGATAAATTATATTTTCGGCAACGACAGACTTTTGCCGTGCGATATGAGTTTCGATACTTTTTTTATAGACCCGTTCGGCTTCGTTATGCCGTGTAACGGCACAAAAGAAAGGCTCGTAATGGGCAATCTTAACGATAGCACTTTTGAAGAAATTTGGAACGGTAGTAAAGCAGACTCCGTTAGAGAAGAAGTGCGTCGTTGCGACAGAAAATGTTGGATGATAGGTTCGGTTTCGCCGGCAATGCACAAGTATTTCGGTAAGCCGTTTTGGTGGGTTGTAAAGCACAAGTTTTTAAGGCTTTTCAAAAAACAAAAGTATAGTATGTACGAAATAGACGTGGTAAAAGATTTTGCAGACGGAAAGGTAACAAAGGAAGAGCTCGATAGCCGTTCGTCTTGTGAAAAATGCAAAAGACAAAGAGGAGAGAAAAATGTATAAAGTCAGCGTAATAGTGCCGGTGTACAACGTCGGAACAAAACTTTGCAGATGCGTAAGTTCTCTCGTTAATCAAACGCTTTCGCAAATTGAGATTATTCTTGTAAACGACGGAAGTACTGATAACGCCAAAGAAATTTGCTTTGAATACGCCACGAGATTTCCTTTTATAAAAGTCGTCGACAAGCAAAACGAGGGACTTGGATTTGCCAGAAATTCGGGGCTGGAAGTCGCAGAGGGCGAGTATGTTTGTTTCGTCGATTCGGACGATTATTTGGATAGTAACGCCCTGCAATGCGCATACGACAGGGCAAAAGAATATTCCGTTGATTACGTTCGTTACGATTTAGTGAGAGAAGACGAAAACGGAAAAAAGTGTAAACACACAAAAAAGTCGCCTTTGGAAGAAGGCTTTTACGATAGAGAAAAAACAAGGAACAAAATTTTGCTTCCACTTTTCGGTAGTCTTCCTTTTGAAGGGGCAAGAAGTTACGTCGATTGGTCGGCTTGTTTGGGACTTTATAAATTGTCGGTTATAAAAGACAACGATATAAAGTTTTTGTCAGAGCGAGACATCGTTAGCGAAGATTTAGTATTTAACATTCGGTTTTTGCAGTCTATCGATTCGTCGTTTGTAATAGACAAAGCTGTTTATCATTACGTTCAGCACGATAATTCTCTCACGCACAATTATAGAGAGGACAGGTTTGAAAAATGTTTGGTGCTTTACGCAACGCTTTTAGACTTGCTTAAAAAGACGGGCTATTTTGAAGTCGGCAGGCTCAGGGTAAACAGAACGCTTTTGACGTTGTTGCGGAAATGTATAAAATACGAACTCGTAAACAATCCCGACAAAAAAACGGGCGCCAAAAACGTCAAATTGTTTTTGGAAAATCAAAAAATAAAAGATTTGTTCGTTTCTTATCCCATTAAACAAATGCCCTTAAAATACAGGGTTGTTTATAAGAATATCAAACACAAAAATATGCTGTTTTTAAAGACGTTTAAGAAAAAGATATAGTATGATAAATTCGCAGGCAAAAAGGGTTGTCCTTTTAGAAAGAGGACGTGTTATAGACAAGATAAAAATAGAAAGATTTTTGGTTTATTTTGTTTTTTTCTTTACGCTATTTACAGAGAGCGTGCTTTTGCCGAGCGCACTTTCTTTTTGTAGGTTTATAAACGACGTCGCAGTCGTTTTATTGCTGGTACTATCTTTTGGAAGAATTAAAAATACTTTCGAAAGGTTAAAATGTAAATCGGTTTTATACTGTATAATGGTTTTCATATTTGCTTGCGTCTTTTCTGCCATTATCAATTTAACGCCGGTCAATATGTTCGTTTGGGGAGCAAGAAACACTTTTAGAGGAATTATCTTTTTTCTTGCTTGCGTGTGCTATTTGGACGGAATCGACTTAAACAAAATATTCAAGATTTTGTTTTGGGTGCAAATAGTAAATTTTTTGTCGGCGATATTGCAGTTTGCTTTTTTAGGAGCGTCTGGTGACGGCATGGGTGGTATATTCGGAGCAGGTTCCAATGTTTCGCTCGGGGCGTTTAACGCACTAATTTACGTTTACTTTTTCATCGCTTACGTTAAGGGCAAAGAAAATTTTTTAAGAACGGCGATTATGTTTGTTTCGTCGATTATAGTAACTGCGCTTGCAGAAGAAAAATTCGGTATTCTGTTTTGCGTTTTTACGCTTGTGGTAACGATGTTCGTTAAGGGTGACGGCAGAAGAAAATTTTACCTTTTCGTATCGGTACTTTTAACACTTTCGTTAGGACTTACGATACTTGGCGTTTTATATCCCGATTCGTTAAAGAAGTTATTGTCTCTTAAAGAATTGCTTTCTTATTCGAAGGCAACGTACGGAGAAGGATATATGATACCTAGGCTTGGTGGCGTTGTTTACATAAGTAAAGAATTTTTTAACGGCGACCCTTTAAAAATATTATTCGGGTTAGGACTCGGCAATTGCGACACGTCGCAGTTTTCCTTTTTTCAAAGTGAGTTTTACGCCGTTTACGGGCATTATAATTACAGATGGTTTTCACATCAATGGATATTTTTGGAGGGTGGCTTAGTCGGGCTCTGTTCCTTTTTGTCTATTTTTGTCGTCGGCTTTATTTGTATGATAAAAGCATTAAAAAGGCTTAAAAAAAGCAGTTCCGTTTATTGCATTGTAGGTGCCGTTATGGCGTTTTATGCGTGCGTTACGGTTTGGGGCAGTTCGCTAATAAAAACAGACTTTTCTTACATAGTCTATTTTGCATTCGCTGTCGGCATAATATCGTTAAAACAGGTTGTTGTAATAAAAAGGAAAGAGGGAAAGTCAGAATGATAGAAAAGAAAATTCATTATTGCTGGTTTGGGAACAACCCTCTTGGCGAAAAGGAAAAAAGGTGCATAGCGTCGTGGAAAAAATATTGCCCCGATTACGAGATTATAGAGTGGAACGAAAGTAATTACGACGTGACGAAAAATAATTATATGCGTCAGACGTACGAGTGTAAAAAGTGGGGATTTGTGGGTGATTATGCAAGGCTTGATATCGTTTACAATCACGGAGGCTTTTATTTTGACACGGACGTTGAGATTATAAAACCGTTGGACGATTTGCGTAAATTAAAAGCATTCGTCGGCATGGAAAAGGATACCGATTGCATTAATATGGGCTCGGGGTTCGGCGCAGAAAAGGGACACGAGACGATAAAAGCGCTACGTGACGATTACGATAACATTTCCTTTGTAAAAGACGGAAAGATAAATTTAACGCCGTCTCCTCGTATAAACACGAATTGTTTTCGTAAACTCGGGTTTGTGTGCTCTAACGAGATAACGTGCGTTTCAGGGGTTACCGTATTTCCAAGCGATTATTTTTCGCCCAAGGCCTTTGAAAACGGCATAACGCAAATAACGGAAAACACTTATTCCATTCATCATTACGCCATGTCGTGGCTAAACGACGACGAGCGTTTGTTAAAGGAAAAAGAGTGGGAAATATATAACAATTTCAGCGAAAAAAAGGCGCAAAGAAAGGTAAAGCGATTAACGTTTTGGTTTCTCGTAAAAAGAAAACTTAAAAAAATATTTACAGGTAAAAAATAATTTATGTCAGAAGTAAAGGTAAGCGTTTTTATTGGTGCTTACAATCAAGAAAAATATATAGCAAAAACGCTTGAAAGCGTCGTTAGTCAAAAAACTAATTTTAAGTTTGAAGTTTTGGTTCACGACGACGCTTCCACGGACGGCACGTCCGATATCATAAAAGAGTATGCGTTAAAATATCCCGACATAATATTTCCCGTGTTTCAGACGGAAAATCAATATAGTAAGGGCGTGAAGATAACAACGAGATTTTTGTTGCCGTACGCAAAAGGAGAGTTTGTTTCGTTTTTAGACGGCGACGACTATTATAGCGACGAAAACAAATTGCAAACGCAAGTTGACGCAATGGAAAAAGAGGGTGCGTCGGCGTGTATTCACAGCGTGCAAAAAATACTGAACGGTAAATGCGTGGGGTATTTCCCAAGTCCTACAAAACTTAACGAAACTTGCGTCGTCGATAAACTATATGCCTTTAAGTTGGCAATCGACGGGGAACTACACATATCGTCCATAATGCTTAAAAAATCGTCTTATCAAACGTATGCGAGCAAGTATCAAAAATACTCAAAGGACGTGGGGTATGGAGATATTCCACTTTTCGCATTTATCACGGCAAACGAAAAATTGGTGTTCGTAAACAAGGCGATGTCGGTTTACAACGTGGGCGTTCCGAACGGGTATATGATGAGTATTTGTGCCGATAAAGAAAAAATGATTGACCATAGGGAAAAGTCGATTAAATTTTTCAAAGGGATATACGAAGCGTTTCCGTTGTTTAGCCAGAAAAAGATTATAAAAGAGAGAATAGAACTCGAAGAATATCTTTTACAAGTGGAACTAAAAAATTACAAGGTGATTTTTGCAAAAGAAAACAAAGAGTTTTTTAAGCGTTTAGCACCTAAACATAGGTTAAAATTAAAGATAGGAAGAATTTTTCCGTCGCTTATAGAAAGTTACGAAAGGAAAAAAATTAAAAGGGTTAGTGAAGAAAATGATTGCCACTAAATAGTGGTGAGGGAGAGTTAAAATGGCAGATGCCGAAATTAAAAACTTAAAAGAAAAAACCGTTTCGGGCGTGCTTTGGAAATTCGGAGAGAGAATTCTTGCTCAATTGGTATCTTTTGTCGTATCGATAGTATTAGCAAGGCTTTTGGCTCCCGAAGTTTTCGGAACGGTTGCCCTTTTGTTGTCGTTTATCAATATTGCAAACGTGTTTGTTTCGG
>CAYLUH010000029.1:0-10330 GCA_964386845.1 uncultured Christensenella sp. | reverse complement strand
TTATACTTTTTATGCGCCTGCGTTAGTAACTTTTTCTGCCGTATCTGCCGCTTGATTTATTACTTCGTTTACAGTCATATCGTAAATTTTTGAGAAATCTCTTTCAAAGCCCAAAAGCCCCGCATCGTAAAACTGCCTTATCTTTGCGTTCGTCATCTCTTGCGAAGAAGTTATGAAAGAAGTTTCCAGCCCGACAAACGTCGTGTTTTTTTCCGAATAAACTTCGGCAAGCCCTTCTCCTCCGTCGCCACTATAATCGAAAAGTAAGAACAACCAAACGCCCGAATTGTTTGCTATATAATAAAGGTCGTTATCTTCAGTCGGCACGTCTGTTCCTTTGTAAAGAGTGTACGTTGCCAAATGATTGTTTTCCGTCTTTTTGTAAACGACGGGCGAGGACGACGTGATGTGTACGTCCTTTGTAAAGCATTGCACGTTGAACAATTGATTGAGCCTTAAAGAATTTATTTTTTCTCCGATGTTGCCCACTGTTACGGGGTCGTCTTCAGAATTGACTTCTTCGCTTAACAATGCCGAAATTATCACGTTTTCTTTATCTACGTTCAAAGAATCAATTCTTATTTTCGCAACGTCGAAATCGTTTTCTATCGAGCCGACCGTTAAGTCTTCGACGGACACGCCACACGTCGTTGCCAAAATGTTTAACAATTCATTCGAACCGGCACCGTTCAAAATGGTGTTTAACTTAATGGAAGAGGTATCCATACCTTTCAAATCGGCAATGGTAATGCTCTCTTTGTCTTTACCCGTTGCACTAGACAATATGTCGTACAACTTCGTCGTCGAAGCATTTATATCCATCACCGTCGAAAGTTTGATATTGTCGGTCGAAAGCCCTTTCAAAGACTTAACGGTTATGTCGTTAACGTCTGCCTCTCCCGTTGCGTCTTTCAGTATACTATACAAAAGTTCCGACGTGGACGGTTCGAGCACTCTCGAAAGTTTAACGTCGTCTAAATTTAGCCCCGTCAAATTACCTATCTTAAGAGACGACTTTTGAACGCCTGTGGCGTCTGTTAAGATGTTGTAAATCACGTCGTTTGCACTGCCGTTTACGTCTAATATTGTGGAAAGCCTTATTTCGTTAACAGACAAGGTAGCCATATCGCCGATTGTCATTTCCTCTGCCGACTTACCCGTTGCGTCCACCAAAATATCGTAAACGGTTTTGTTTGAAGCGTCGTTCGGGTCTAATACGGAAGAAAGTTTTACCGTGTTAACGCTCACATTAGACAAATCGCCGATTGTAATTTCGTCTTCGGGCTTCCCGTTTAACGCATCGGACAAAATTTTATACAAGTCGTCTGCCGACGATAAGAAAGATTTCAGTTTTACGTTGTCGAAAGAAAAACTTTCTAAACTTCCCACCGTCAATTCGTCTTTTGCGATGCCCGTTGCTTCGACGATTACGTCGTAAAGAACGTCTGCGCCTTTTAAAAACGACGTTAATTTTACTTTGCTCGTGTCAATATTTTTTATATCGTCTATCGTTGCCTCGTCTCTGTTTTTACCCGTCGCACTTTCAAGCAACGAGTAAAAATCTTCGCCACCTTCTCCTCCCATAATATCTTTTACGAGAATTGTGGTGGTTGAAATTTCGCCTATTTTGTTAACAGTCGTATCTTTAAGAATTTTGGCAACCAAATCGTCTTCGCCCAAATTCGAAAAACAACTTATTATAGACCTGATTGTCGAAACGCCGAATCTGTCTGAAATACATCCCATTGCGTCTGACAGCGACATTTCGCTTATAGACAAATAATACAACTTCGTTTGTGCGTTTACGCCGTCAACGTATTTTCCGTCGTCGGTGAAAGCCCTTTCGAATTTAGCGTTGCCCTCGGCTACGCTTCCACTTGCAATATACCCGAAAATTTTGGCGTTAAGGCCTTTCATATCAGTAGGCGTCGGCACGTCTTCTTCGGGAACTTCTCTCGTCTTAAAAACGTCTAGTCCGGCAAAAGTTTCGCCAAGCACCGATGGTGATACTTTTATATAACGCTGTATTTCTTCGACAAACGTCGTTCCGTCTTCTTTGTCATAAATAAATTTAATATTGTCAAAGCCCTCGGCGTTAACGTCTATCGTAATTATCGAATCTAAACCACTGCCGTTCATCAAACCGTCTAGCACTTTTTTCAAAACGGGCACGTCTTTCATTTGATAAGTATTGACTTTCATAAGTGCTTCTATAAGACTTTTGTCTTGCACGTTTTCGGAAACGGGAGGCTCTTCCATATCTCCACCAATCAATTCCATATACGACTTAACGGGAATTACGGCAACGAAAATCGCCACCGAAGACACTAGCATAACGACGCCCAGCAAAAAGCCGACGAACACCAACATAAAATTTTTGAAGCCTCTGTTTTTGAGTGCCCTTTCAGCACGTTTTGCACGCTTATGCTGTTTCGCCTCTAACCTTTCCCTCTTTTCTTGTTCTGTCATTTTTTCTCCTAAAACCCGTAAATGTACGGATACTCAAATTAGACTATTTTTTATTATACTTTAACCAAATGCGTTTGTCAAACGATATAAGTCGCTCTCCTTTTGCGTACAAACCACTCTTTACAACTTGCTTTTTGCCAATTTAACAAGTCTTTCTCTATCGTTTTCGACGGGATTAATAATGCAGTGCCTAAATAATTTATTTAAAGTTTGCCCTATTTTTTCTCCCTCGATGCCCATTTCCATCAAATCTTTTGCGTTTATTTTTAAATCTTTCAGGCAAAACGGCACGCCGTCTTCTTGCATTTTTTCAATTATTCTTTTCCACTTAGCGACGGTGGGCGCCACGTCTAAACAGTCTTTACAAGCAGAAAAATCCGCCTGCATTACACCCAGCAAGTCTTCTATTTTATCTTGATTTTCCACGATGAAAACACGGATTTTGTTCTCCGACATATCGCACTTTTTGTCTAGCATATGATATTTAGTTAAAAAGGTTGCTCTTTCCACCGTTTTATTGTCTGCCAAAATATTTTTTAAAGCCGTATGCGTCAAACGTTCGCCGTAATCGGCATGAAAATGATACTTGCCATCCTTTCTCATAGCGTACGGTTTTCCTATATCGTGCATTAAAGCAAAAAGTCGCAACTCTTTTTTTGCGTACAGCACAGCCCTTAAACTGTGTTCTAAAACGTCGTAATTATGATAATCGCTTCTTTGCACCAAGCCTCGCCCCTCGGTAAGGTCGGGGAAAATATAATCTAAAACTCTCGTAACGTCCAAAACCTTTAACGCCGAATAGTGTCCTCGTTTATCTGAAAATTCGTACTTCGTGTCGGCAACAAGAATCATTTTGAGTTCTGCGTAAATTCTTTCTTTGGAAACGTCTAATATATTTTGCGCATTGTTTAACGCCGATTGTAACACTTGTTTTGTGGGTGCAAACCCGAGTTCGCCCGTAAACCTTGCAAGGCGCATAAGCCTTAACCCGTCGTGACAAAAAACTTCGTCGGGACAAACAACCGTATCCAAAACTTTATTTTTAACGTCTTCAACGCCACCAAAAACATCCACGATTTTATCGTTTTTTATATCGTAATAAATGGCGTTGCATTTAAAATCACGCCGTTTAGCGTCTAATTCTATATCGTCCGTCAAACAAGTTTCAACGGGCGTATGCGCACCACCTTTTTCGTACCTTTCCGTTCTAAACGCCGTGTACTCGTATTTTTGCTCGCCGTCGGAAAAAAGTAGCGTTTCCGTGCGCTTGTATTCGCCGATGACGAAAAAACCGAATTCGGATAAATTTTCTTTCAATTTATCCGTCGGCATACTGCTTGCCAAATCTATATCTTTGGACGCTTTGCCGTCTATAAGATAATTCCTTACAAACCCTCCGACGACGTATAAAGGCTTTTCTAATTTATAAGCCAAATTTTTCAAATTTTGTTTAAGTAAATTTTTCATTTATTATATTGTATCATAAAACTTGTTTTTTTTTCAATTTTGTTGTAAACTTATTTATATAAATTTACGAGAAAAAGAAAATGATTGATTTTATTATAAACTATTCTGCCGGTAAATCTCACGGCAAACGCACGGCAAAAACCGTTAAACTTTTAGAGCAACGCCTCATCGAAAGAAACGTTCCGTACGTTTTCCATTTTCCGACGAGTGCAGAAGACACGAAAAAAATAACTACAAAAATCATTAAGCAAGGCGCAA
Organism: uncultured Christensenella sp.; assembly: GCA_964386845.1. Classification (GTDB taxonomy): domain Bacteria; phylum Bacillota; class Clostridia; order Christensenellales; family Borkfalkiaceae; genus UBA1259. The sequence continues at coordinate 6,136 of CAYLUH010000029.1, read as the reverse complement.
CGACGGTCGTTTGCGTCGGTGGGGACGGCACTCTGCACCAAGTCATAAACGGCTTTGCCAATTTCGAGAACGTCTCCTTGGGCCTTATCCCTTGTGGAACGGGCAACGATTTTGCAACGGCACTACGAATTCCGTCTTCGCCTTTAAACGCTTTGGAAGTTATCTTAAACGGAGAAGCAAAATTTACCGATTATATGCAAATGCCGTCGGTTAGAGGAATTAACATTATCGGTATGGGCATAGACGTTGACGTTTTGAACAGATACGCCGAGTTAAAAAAGAAAACCAAATGGGGTTACACAAAATGTTTGATACAAACGCTTAAAAATTTTGAGTACTCCGATTTCGATGCACAAATAAACGGCAAGCGTGAACATTATCGCTCCTTTATCGCTTGCATTGCCAACGGACACCAGTATGGTGGTGGAATTCCCATATCCCCCGATTCTAAACCGGACGACAATCTTTTGGATTTCGTTGCCGTCGGTGAAATTAAAAAAAGCAAAATAATAGGAAAATTCTTAAAACTGAAAAAGGGCAAAATTTTATCCTTTCCAGAAACGACGCATCTACAAACGAAAAGCGTTAAAATTTTTACTCACGGCGACATTGTCGTTAACGTTGACGGGGAACTTTACAAAAACATTCCCTTCGACGTTAAAATCGTCAGCAACAAACTGAAAGTTTTTAGGCCTTAAAAATTACGCTCTCCGAAATCGGAGAGCGTCTTTTTATTTTTCGTTATCTGCTTTTGCCTTTTTTTGTTTTGCCTTTGCTTTTTTTATTTCCATTTCGACTTCTTCTTTATGCTTTTCCGAAACGGGATTTTCTTTTATTATCTTTTTCGCAAGCGCAACGGCGTTTTTAACGGCAACGTCCATATTTATATATTTATAGTTTGCAAGCCTGCCTATCAAGTACAAGCCGTTATACCCCTTCGCCTCGTTTTCGTACTCTGCGTATTTTTGCAAATTGGCATCTAAGGGAATGGGATAATAAGGAATGTCGCCCTTGCTCTTTTTATATTTTTTGGGATACTCTTTTACGATAACCGTCTTTTCCGTCGGCTCGCAAGTAAACTTGGTAAACTCTGAAATTCTCGTGTATTTCGCACTCGTCGTATAATTGACTACTGCCGACTTTTGGAACGACGACACACGCTTTGTTTTGAATTTAAACTTTAACGACCTATACGGCAATGCGCCGAACTTATAATCGAACAACTCGTCAACGCAACCCGTGTAAACCACAACGCCGTCGTATTCGTTGCCGTCTAAATAAATCTTGCCGTCTTGAAGAGCAATGCGCTTTTTGGCGTCCGCACCCAAATGAATTTTTATGTTGGGGTGCTTCAAAATATTTTCTATCATCGGAGTAAAGCCTTTTGACGGCATAAATTGATACTTTTCGGTAAAGTACCTGTCTTCTTCCGAAAGATAAACGGGCACTCTGTTCATTACCGTATCGCCCAATTCTTCCGGCTTACAACCCCATTGCTTGGTGGTGTAAATGTAAAAAATATTTTTATAAACGAAATCGCCGAATTCTCTTATCTCTGCACTTGCGTGCTCTTTAAGTTTTAATACGGGCACCTTTTCCCCTTCTTTAAACTCTGAAAGCAACACGTCTTTTATTCTTTCTGCTTTATCTTTCGGATAAAGTTCGAAAAGCGACGTAAGGTTAAACGGCACCGGCACCAACTTGCCCTTTACGTTGGCAAGCACCCTGTGTTCGTATTTTTTCCATTCGGTAAACTCAGACAAAAAATCGAAAACTTCCTTGCTGTCCGTGTGAAAAATATGTGGTCCGTACGGCTGAACGATTATTCCGTTTTTGTCCGTAAAGTCGTAAGCATTTCCACCAATCGTATCTCTCTTATCGAAAACGAAAACGCTATGTCCTTTCTCTGCCAATATTCTGGCGACAGTCGCTCCTGAAAGCCCTGCACCGACAATTATTATTTTTTTCATTTTACAAACCCTTTACAAACTCTTTAATTTTTTCTGTTGCAACAACCAAGTCTTTCATAGAATATGCGTAAGACACCCTTATAAAATACTTACCGAATTCTCCGAACGCATCTCCCGGAATAACTGCAACCTTTTTTTGCTCTAACAATTTTTCTGCGAACTCGTTACCGGTAAGCCCCGTACTTTTTACCGACGGGAATATGTAAAACGCACCTTTCGGCTCGAAACATTCAAGCCCCATATCTGTAAACGTTTTGTACATAAATTGCCTGCGTTTATCGTACTCTTTGACCATTTCCGTAACAGTTTGAAAATTGTTTTTCTTTCCGTTTACCAAGCCCGTCTGCGCTGCGTACTGCGAAAAAATCGGCGCACAAATCGCTCCGTATTGATGAATTTTAAGCATTTGCTCTTTTATTTTGGTCGGTGCGCAAACAAATCCTACACGCCACCCCGTCATCGCAAACGCCTTTGAAAAGCCACCTATTAGCACCACTCTATCTTTCAATTCTTCAAAAGAAGCGATGGACACGTGCTTTGTTCCGTACGTCAGTTCTGCGTAAATTTCATCGGCAATAACAAGCAAATCGTTTTCCACGATTAAAGGAATAATCTCCTCTATAAACTCCCTCTCCATAATGCCACCGGTGGGGTTATTAGGATACGGGAATATTAAAGCCTTAGTTTTTTTCGTTATAACCTTGCTTAAATTGTCTTTGGTTAACTTAAATCCGTTCTCTCCGTCGCACCTACAAGAAACGGCAACGCCACCCGAAAGTTCTATGCACGGCTTGTAAGAAACGTAACTGGGGTCCGGAACGATTATTTCGTCCCCCTCGTCTACAACGGCACGGAGCGCAAGGTCTATCGCCTCCGAAGCGCCCACCGTGATAATCGTTTGGTCGGGAGAAAAGTTAACGCAAAATCTGTCTTTTAAATACTCCGATATTTCTTTGCGCAAGGAAAGTAGTCCACTGTTAGAAGTGTACTGCGTGTAACCCTTTTTGATTGCGCCGATACCGGCATCACGAATGTCCCAAGGAGTTATAAAATCAGGCTCGCCGACACCTAGCGATATGACGTCCTTCATTTCGGAAACAATATCGAAAAACTTTCTTATTCCGGAAGGCTGTATGTTTTTTACCCTTTTACTTGTAAAATCTCTCACGCACCGATTATCTGCCTTTTCGATTCTTCGCTAGCCGAAGTAACTTGCCCCTCTATTTTATATTTTTTCAAAATAAAGTGCGTTTGCACGCTGGCAATTCCGTCTATAATGCTTAATTTTTCTGCCACAAAAGAAGCAATGTCACCAAGGTTTTTGCCCTCGACGAAAACTGCAAGGTCAAAACCACCACTCATAAGATAAAGGCTTTTAACTTCTTTGAAAGAATAAATTTCTTCTGCATAACTGTCAAACCCCTTGAGTTTTTGAGGTGCCACCTTAACTTCTATCAAGGCTTCCACAACCTTTTCGTCCTCAATGGCTTCGCTGTTTATAATTGCAGAATATTTTACTATAACGCCGTCCTTTTCTAGCCCGGCGACGATATCTTCAATCTCTCCCACCGTTACGCCGAGAACGTTTGCCATCTGCTCGCTCGTGTATCTTGCGTTTTCGGTAAGAAGTTTTATTACTTCGTTTTGTAAAGTACTCATTTACATTTCTCCTTGTACTATTTTATTTTACTTGTTTTTCAATCTTTTGTCAATATTATATTAAATAATAATATTGCTTTTTATACTTTAAATATGATATAATACTCGTGGTGAAATTATGATTAAAATTTGGGCAAAAACAATTAAAAACGAAAAAATCGTTCGCCAATACGTGTTTGAAAGTTTGGGAACGATGGATTATTCTATGTTTTTCGACTATCTTCGGGATATTTGCGAAAACCTAGACGTGCCGACACCCGTGCTAATTAAAACGCACCTTTTTAACTACGCAAAATACAACGTGGTAAAATTCAAAAAAGACGACTTCGTTGAAGAAATCGACTTTGACAAACTTGTTCTCGAAAACGCTTTCGCTTAAAAAGAAAGCGTTTTCTATTTTTCATAGTAATTTTTATTTGTCGCATACTACTATAAAGGAGGCAATATGAAAGTTACGACGATTATAGCGTTTACGCTAGTTCTCATAGGCTCTATCATTTGGCTTATGATAGGCATTTTTAATTTTAATCTGATTGCGTTTATTTTCGGAGCAGGCACGCTGATTCCGAGAATTATTTACTCGTTAGTCGGCATTTCGGCTCTGTGGCTGATTTTTTACTGGATTGTTTACAAACCGTTTAGCCACATAAATTAAAAATCATAGGCAAAACAAACGGAGCGTTTTTACGCTCCGTTTATTTAAAAAAATTCAATCCTTTATTTTGTAACTTTCTCACGCCCGACACTATTAGTCCACCCACTAAATACACCGATAAACTTTGACTTATAAGCAAAAACAAGGCTTGCAAAAGATAAACGTACTCTAATTGTCCGTAACTAAAATACCACACTAACGGCAACAAAAAGGCGTTTAACACGACGGGAAACAGCCCCCCGACAAACACGTTTAATATTTCGTTCTTTATTATTTTTCCAGCAAAAAAAGTACCTAGCGAAGCGACGAGTGTTATTAAACTACCGAATATTACGTCTAGCAAAGTACAGCCCGTTATTAAATTAGAAATTAAACACCCGACAAAAACACCCACGACACTTTCGGGAAAAATAAGTGGCAAAAGAGTAAGCCCCTCCGACGCCCTTATTTGCAAAAAGCCACTCGAAAAAGTGTACGTTACCATAGATAAAACGACATACAGCGCCCCGACAAGCCCTGCCCTCACAAGTTTTTTCGTACTGTTTTTTAACATAAAAAAACCTTTCCTCCGATGCCCGAAAAAAAGGTTTAACTAACTTTTTCTCGGTTGTTTTATAGAAGTGTTATCCGAAAACCTTCTTAATGTTTTTAAGTTTCTTTACCTATGTTATATCATTTTATCCACGCCTTGTCAACTTAATTGATGCTTAACCTCGCTAAACTTTTTCTTTAACTCGTCAATGGCGCTTTTCTCTGCACTATGCACCCTTGCATAATCTCTTTCCGTCAGCATAAAAAATATTTGCGCTTCTACAAAAGCGACTTCGTCAATATATTTTTGCACGCTTTTTCTGTACCCTTTCGAGCACCCTTCGGTAAGCGCCGTCGCATAAAGTTTTACAAGCGTTTTCTCCGTAAGCAACATATCAAACAAACTGTCTTTTTCGTTCAAAGTTACCTCTGCCTTATAGTTTTTCATACGCCCTCCTTACAAACTTTCTAAAATTTCGTTAAAACGATTTTCGTGTTCGTCTGCGATTTTGTTAAACTGCTTTGCCAATTCTTCATCGGTCAGCGTCCGTGCGTACAGCCTCGCTTTTTTGCAAGCGTGCGCTTCGAATTCTAGTATATCAGACAACAACACGGCTTCCTTAAAAGTATACATATTATTCATATCTTTTCCTCTCTTTTCCTTTTAACGATATTGTTATCTTTTTTAAGAAATTTTATACGCATATTTGGGCAAACAAAAAACGCCTTGCCGTTAATAGCAAGGCGTTTTAATTTTTTTTGACTATTTGTCGAGGTTTTTCTTCAATTCTTCTAATTGAGCGTAAAGTTCAGCAGGTACTCTTTCTCCGAGTTCGTTATAGAACGCTTCGATGCCTTCTGCTTCTTTCTTCCAACTGTCTTTGTCGATAGAAAGTAAATCTTTAATAGTGTCAACGGAAATGTCGCTTAAACCTTCGATGTTAATGTCTTCTGCGTTAGGAACATAACCGATTGGCGTTTCAACAGCGTCAACCTTGTCTTCGCAACGAGCAAGAATCCACTCTAATACACGGAGGTTGTCACCGAATCCCGGCCAAATGAAGTTGCCTTCGTCGTCTGTTCTAAACCAGTTAACGTTAAAGATTTTCGGTTGATTTTTAATGGTTTTGCCCATTTCAATCCAGTGATTGAAGTAGTCGCCCATATTGTATCCTACGAACGGTCTCATAGCCATCGGGTCACGACGAACGACACCAACTGCACCCGTTGCAGCCGCAGTCGTTTCAGAAGCCATGATAGAGCCTACGAATACACCGTTGTTCCAATCTTTCGATTGATATACTAGCGGAGCGGTTTTTGC
>CAYLUH010000028.1:0-11423 GCA_964386845.1 uncultured Christensenella sp. | reverse complement strand
GCTTGCTTGCTTGCTTGCTTGCTTGCTTGCTTGCTTGCTTGCTAACGATTATCCCCTTTTCAATCATCTTTTGTCAAACCTTTTTCCTTATTTTTTTATTATTTTATCACATTTTTTTGATAGTAGCAAGGGTTTTTATAAAAAAACTTCAAAGCATATCCCCTACTTTTATTAGTTTTCAAAATAAAAACACAACTATATAAAAAATATTCGTCTTGACTTTCTTTACCGATATATACACCGACAGTTTTTTATGATAAAATATTATTTGTTTAAGCGTTTAAACCATTGAGGTGTTTTTTATGAACGAACAGATTGAAACTTTATCAAACGAATTTTTTTCTTGCGCAAAGATTTTAACTGCCATCGGCGACGAAACAAGGCAATATCTTATTCTCGAAATGATGAAGATGGGTAAATGTGACGGCGTTAGGGTTGGCGAAATTACACAAAAAACACATTTGTCCAGGCCGGCAGTTTCTCATCACTTACAAATTTTGAAAGACGCAGGGATTTTGAAGGTGCGAAAAGACGGCACTAAAAACTATTATTTCTTCGACCACGATATGACGGCTTTTACAAAACTAATAAACACAATGCAACTTGCAATCGATATATCTAAAAAATTAAACAATAACAATTAAAGTGAGGTTACAAAATGAACGTTTTAGAAATTATGGAAAAAAGGCACAGCGTTAGGCAATATCTCGACACGCCCATTGAAAATGAAAAAAGGACGATATTAAACGATTTTGTTAAAGATATTAACGCAAACAACGATTTGAACATTCAAATCATTTACGACGAACCAAAATGCTTTTCGTCTTTTATGGCGCATTACGGAAAGTTTAGCGGTGTTGGCAATTATATTGCGCTTGTTGGCAAAAAGTCAAAAGACCTTGACGTTAAACTTGGTTTTTTTGGTGAAAGCATCGTTTTAAAGGCGCAGGAACTTGGGCTAAACACTTGTTGGGTTGCTTTGACGCACGGTAAATGCAAAGCCGATATTAAAAAGGGCGAAAAATTGTTGTGCATAATTGCACTCGGATACGGAAAAACGCAAGGCGTTTGCCACAAAAGTAAGCCATTAACTAGCGTTTGCAATTACTCCGACTCTCTCCCACAATGGTTTTTAGACGGCGTTAACGCTTCTTTACTTGCGCCAACGGCTATGAACCAACAAAAATTTTATTTTAATTTTCTAGATAGTGGCGACGTGGTACTTAAAAAAGGCACGGGCTTTTACACGAAACTAGATTTGGGAATTGTTAAATATCATTTCGAACAAGTTTCAGAAAAAAAATGTAACGTCGTTTTTCAACTTAAAATAAAAAGTGCCATTTGAAGTTTTTTACTTCAAATGGCACTTTTGCTTTTTTAACTTTTATTTCTTAGACCAACAATACTTTATTTTATGTTTAATAAATTTTTAATGTTTTGCGCCAAAATAAGTTCTTGTTCTCTTTGTGTTAATGGAATTTTGAAAAACCTTTTTAATTCTTCTTCTATATTCCACATGGGAAAATCGTCGCCAAAAAAGAATTTCTCCACGCCGAATTTTTCTATTAAAGACTTTGCCATTCCTTCGCCGATAAAGGGAAGCGACGAACAGGTGTCGAAATAAACGTTGTCTAAACCTTTGTACACATCCACTTGGTCCCAACACCTATAACCACCGAAGTGCGCCGCAATGAAATATACGTTTTTATATTTTTCTGCCATTCTGGATAGCCTATACGGTCTACTATATTCGTACCTATCGTCCCCAGTGTGAAACAGAATGGGAAAAACTTTGCCCTTTTTACTTAAAATTCTGTAAAGTTTTTCTATCTTTTCGTCGTCGATATTAAACTTTTGAAAATCGGGATGAAGTTTTATGCCTTTAAACCCTGCGTTTATGCACCAATCGATTTCGGCTTCCATTTCTTCTTCCGTCAAATCTTGATGAAGCGTCATAAATCCGATAAATTCTTTGTGCAAGTCTATTTCTTCTTTGATAAATTCGTTAATCGCCCTCACTTGGTGCGCCTTCGTTGCGCAAGAATGTACGACAAACCTATTTACGCCAGCCTTTTTGCCGTTTTCTAAAAGACGCTCGGGAGTGCCTGCTTCAACTTGCATATCGAGTGAATAAAATTCGCCTATCGTGTCAGTCGCCTTTTTTGCTATTTTGTTCGGATATACGTGCGCGTGAGCATTTATGATTTCCATTTGTAATACCCTTTTTAATTTTTTCAAATTTTAGCACATTTACACCAAAAAAATCAACAAATTACAACGGCGTTGGCAAAATTATTTATTTTTTTTCAAACAGCGTACAACCGGCGTGTATAAACTCCTCTATCTTTTCGTTTAGCCTCTCGACGGTAACGCCAAAATATTTCGACATGCATTCTATACACATATATTCAGTTGCCGAACGATTGATTAGTTTTTTCGTCAAACCTACTTCGTTGTGGGTTATTTCTTTTCCACACTTAATACACTTACTCATTATTGCTTGTCAACGATTTTTAATCTCCAAATTTTACATTCGTGTGGCTTCATTTGTACCTTAAACGTATTGTTTATAACGCTCTTGTCTTCTTCACCCGTAAACACGTCTATAGCCTTAAAGGTCTTTCCACAGTTTTCGGGCAATGACAATGCGTCGAACGTCGTCCACATATCCATGTCGCCATCTGACAAATTGACAAATCCAAGTGCAACGTCGCCGTTACTTAAATGCCTTACAACCATAAATCTGTCGTTATCCCACGGTGCGATTTCGTAGGCTTGTGCACCTAGTTCGTCTTGATTGATGTCTATAAGCATTTTGTTTGTCAAAATCTTTTCTGCGCTTTCATCCATCGCTCTTAAGTCTACGCCTATCATTAGTGGCGACGCCAACAAACACCAAACGCCGAAATGCGTTTTATATTCTTCTTCCGTGCATCCTTTTAATCCGACTAACCCTTTTGCGTTCATACCGACGATTAGCATATCCATATCGTTGTAGCAATTCTTTCCACCGTACGGCAATATTTTACGCTGTGTGCAAATTAGGTCTTTTATAGAAGCCCACGCATCGACTATATCCGTCGTCGAACGCCACATGCTTGCGCCCGTCGTTCTTATCCATTGCGGAGTTTCGTCAACGCCCCAACTGCACGCCGAAAATAAAATGTCTCTGCCACAATTTGCTAGTGCCAAGCCCATTCTTCTATACAAATATTCGCCACGGGTCGAAAACGGTTTGTGGCAATAATCGTATTTCAAAAAGTCAACGCCCCATTCTGCAAACGTCTTCGCATCAACATATTCATATGAAAAACTTGACGGATATCCTGCGCACGTCATTGTTCCTGCACACGAATACATACCGAATTTTAAGCCCTTACTATGTACGTAGTCTGCAACGTATTTCATTCCGTGAGGAAATTTTTCCGGGTCTGCTACAAGTTTGCCGTTTTCACGCTCCCTTTTCGCCCAGCAATCGTCGATAACGACGTATTCGTATCCTAACTTATCTAGTCCTTTTTCGACAATAACGTCTGCCATAGAAAGAATAACTTCTTCATTAATGTCGGGTCCGAAAGTGTTCCAGGCGTTAAAGCCCATAGGTGGTTTGTTTACTATCATTTTTTTATCTCCCATAAATTTATTTTTCAAATTGTTTAAGCCACGTCAAATCCAGTTTCCATTCTTTGACTTTATTGCGTTCTTGGTGGAGCCTGTTAGCCTCGCCCAAAGCCTGCCTATACTCGACATAGGTTGCGTTATTGACCCTCATAAAGTGTTTTTCTGCCTTTTCCTCGTCTCCACAAATTTGCGTTCTGCCGATGTGAATAACGCTGTGACAATTACGGCAAACACTGATAACGTCTTCCAGTTTTTGCACCCCATCTTTTATATTATAACTCCAAACTTCGTGAGTGTCAAGCCTTTTTACTTTTGCACCACAAATGGCACATTTATTTCCTGATTTTTCTTTTGCGTATGCTCTTAAAAAATCCCATGCCTTTTTTGGCAAGATGCTCCTTAAATTTGAGTACCAGCAACTATCCGGCACTAACTCGAATTTTAATTTGTATTCCATTTTACACCCTGCTTTCGTGACATACGAAATATATTATTTGAAATTCTTTCGACAATTCCTTTATGAGCGACAAAGCCTGTTTTATTTTGTCTTGGTCTAAATTCGTAAACGGGTCGTCCAAAACGACAAAAGGCTTCTCCCCGTCAAAAAGCATATCGATAAGCGCAAACCTTTCGCAAATGCAAAAAAGATTTTTATAGCCTTGACTAAAATATGCTGAATCTAAAAGAACTCCGTCATTTTCAACGAAAACATTTAAACCGGTATCCACCTTTACGGCACCTATTTTGCCACCTTCGATTTTTTCGATATATATATTAAGCCTGTCCTCCAAAGGTTTTCTGTATTTCTTTTTAAGTTCTTCATCGGCTTCCTTCAAAAATTTTGCAGTCTTGTTGTATAATTCGTACTCCTTTTTTAAGTCTGCAATTTTTTCTTGTAAATTGCTTTTTTCCGATTCTAATCTTGGAAGATTTATGATATACTCGTCGTATCTTTTGGACTGTTCTTTTAGCCTAGCAAGTTCCATGCTTTCCGAGTTAAACTCTCTGTTAAAAAAAACATATCGCTCGTTAATAACAGCATCGTCTTCATCAACAACAGCATGAAAGTCGATTTCTTCAATTTTTGTTTGTAGATTATCTATTTCCGTATTTGTAAGTTCAATTATTTTTTCCAGATGCGAAACTTCCATTAACGCCTGTTTTAAGATGTTTTCAAAGTCTATGTAATCGTTAAAAGAAAATTTAAATTGCGATAAAAATTTTTGTATACAATTAAGTTTTTCATTCCTTTCTATCGTAAGATTTTCCAACTGACGTTTATCGTTATCTATTTCGATAAGTATAGCCGAATTTACGTCGCTTTTTGCTTGGCTTTTTTTGTCTTTAATCAAAACAAATACAACAAGCCCCACAACGCCCAGTATCGCAAAAATTACGCCAACGGTTATCTGCGACGTGGCAAAGGTTATTATGCTGGCGACAAGTAAAAGTATCGACATTGCCATTATTATGATAGGGAAAGCATTTTTCTTTTCGATTTTCGACTTACTAATCGACAATAGTTTTTCGATTTCATTTTCTAAAGATTGAATTTTTTGCTCGATGGATTCATAGTCTTTAACTAATTTTGAAAAATTTTCAACTTCGATAAGTGTAACGTCTTCTTTACCGAGCGTTTGCAAAATTTCCTTTTTTTTGCTAACTTTTTCTTGCAAAAAATGTTTTTTACGGGCAATTTCGTCTAAAATTCTTTTTTGCTCTTGGTATTTTTGCATTAAGTCTTTTTTGTTTGCGTAAAGTTTTAAATTTTCTTTCGTAAGACTTATTTTATTTTCAAGCGTTTTTATTTCTTCCAAAATAGAATTGTAAGAGTTTATGCCCTCTTTTGCTATTTCGATTTTTTCGTCTATTTCGAAACTTTGTTTTTCCGCATCGAAAATATAACCACCGTCGCCACGCTGTTTTTTATATTTTTTTGCTTGATTTTCCAAACTTTCCACAGCCTGCTCAACGCTATTTCCTTCTCCCAAATTATATTCGGGCGTTATGCAAACGGACAAACTTTCACTACTAGAAACAGTTAAATCTTTTTGCGAAAAATGTATCGTAGACTTAAACGCATCTAAATCGATATTAAAATAATACTTTCCTATTTCAAAGGGATTTTCAAACTCGTCGGTTATATCTTTTGCCAAATCAAGGTCGTAAACGAAAACTTCGTCTTCGCTAGACTTTTTACCAAACGATTTTTTTACCCTTATCTTTTTGCCGTTTGCCTCAAAATCGACGTAACCACCGATAGGCTTTTCAGAATTCCACGTTCTAAACTTTTTTCGCTCATTTCCGTCAATGCCTTTTTTACTGTCCTCTAGTCCGTAAAACATTGCCTTAATAAAGGCTGAAAGGGTGCTTTTTCCCCAACCGTTTTCTTGATTTATGGTGTTTAAACCACTTGAAAAATCACACTCAAAATCTTGGAGTTTGCCGAACGAACTAACGTAACACTTTAATAATTTCATATCAAACTCCTTCTCCTTTTAACGCTTTTAATCCAAGCAATATGATTTTGTTTTTATCCTCTTCGGATAAACTTTCATCCTTTAAAACCTTTCTTATAAACTCGCCCTTTACCGACTTTTCGTTTTGATAATCTATGTCGGAAATTTTTAACAACGTTTTGTCAACGACCTTAACGAAGAAAAATAGATTTTTACACTTTTCTGACAAAGCAAGCGTATCGACGATAAAACTTTCTTTGTGCGTGCCGACCAAAATCAGTTTGATTAAAGATGAAGAAGGGTAATTATCTTGTAGTTCTTTAATCGCTTGATTCATTGCGCTAAAAAATTCCGAATAAGACGACACGTCAAAACTATGTTCGTAAAAATTGCGTTTAGAAAAAGGTATAAATTCGGTTTCGATTTTATTGTCTGCCACGGTTAGCAAGACAAATCCCTTATCGCCCAACTCGTCGAAACCTCTGCCTTTTAAGCAACCACTATAACAGTACTTGCCACGAAGGTCTAATTTATCTTCTACAAAAGTGTGAATATGCCCTAGCGCAAGATAATCTATATTTTTATTTTTTAATTTCGGAAGGCTGATATCTTCCCCGTCCTTTTTCGTTTTGTATCCGACGACTTGACCGTGAAGCGTTACTATATTTATTTTTTCGCTATCAAGTTTTAATGCGTCGTAAACGAAAGGCGCATTACTTTTTGTAAGTTCTACTCCAGCAATGCACACATTGCCGTACTCAAAAACAGTCCATTCGTCCTTAAAAAACTTCAAATTTTCTGGGATTTTCATCGACTCAAAAACAACGTCTTCGTCGTGATTACCGGTAAGATATAAAAAATCTATTTCCGAATTGGTTTTTATATCGAACAAAATTCTTTCTTTTGTAGATTTTGCGACATTGCTTTTATCAAAGGTATCGCCTGCCATAATTATAACGCTAACGCCGTTTTTCTTGGCATAATCAATCATATATTCAAAAGCGGAAATTTGTTCTTCCCTCATTGTTTTGCCTTTTTCACTTTGAAGATACTCTATTTTTGAATCTATGTGTAAGTCAGAAACGTGTATTATTTTCATGCAATCTTTCCTTTTTTTTCGCTACCTATATAATACATTTTTTTGTTAAAAAAGTAAAGTCGTATTAAAAAATCGTCTACAAAAAAATGCAGACGATTCTTATTAAAAATTTTTTACGCTTCCGTTTCGCTTTCGGCGGGGTCGTCGATTTTTTTCGGATGCTTTTGATTGTACTTATAAATTGTGTGAAGTTTAGGAAGGTTGTACCTAAGTATCATTGTGGGAAGTGTGTTTAAAACAAGGTTTACCATTGCCACGGGAAAAGCAATGCTCCAACAATATTTTTTGTATATAAACATTATTAAAAATCCGAACACTATACACGCAAAATGGCAAATAATTCCGTAATTTGCCTCTAATATATATCTCGCTATGTATTCGTTATTGTTTGGCTCTGCAATTTTGTTTTTCCTAAAGGAGGTAAACATTCCAAGTTCTATAACTTTATCTTTCCATTTTTTTATACCGAGTTTTTCGTAAAACTTACATTCTTTTTTGTTTACGTGAAAAAACTTTACGTCGGGCGTAAACCATTTGTTAGGCAAACATCTTCTCACAATGGTACAAAAAACCCCGTCAACGATGATTACGGCAACGGTGTACGACACGACGACGGCTATCGAATGCCACCAAGACGTTACTCCACACAAGGCGTTTACCAAACTTATTATCGCCATACAAACGATAATGGTCATTATATAAAGCATTATTCTTTTTCTCCGTTGTTGTAAGTGAGAGGTATACCGTAAACTTTTTCGTAAAGTTCTTTCCAAGCCTCGTAATTCGCATCTCTCATATACTCGATGTTTTGCTTGTCGTTATACTCCTCCTTTGGATAAATGGCAGGCAAATAGTGTATCGTGTAGGCTTGAATTTTAAATCCGTCGGCATCCAACTTGTCCGTATCTTCCATTGTTATAAACGCAGGAATTACGGGAACCTTGTTTTTAACGGCAAACCTAAACGCACCACTTTTCATGGGTCTTGGCTTTCTGTAATTCCACCACATGCCTTGCTCGGGATAAATTAAAATCTTTTCTCCTCTTTCCAAAAGCGTCGTTACGGCCTTGTAAAATTTTTGCATTGTGTGATGGTCGCTGGATAACGGCAAGGTGTTACAGTTTTTAAATAAGAAACCGTAAAGTCCACCGAAGTTTGTGTAATTACCCTCTCTAATTACCCTGTAAAGTCTGCCTTTTTTCACAGCCTTTCTTATAGGCCGATAAACGGCGTAATTATCGTAAGCGTTAAAATGGTTACACGTTAAAAAGGCGCCACCTTTAACTGCTAAAAAGTTTTCTATTCCGACGACGTCTTTAATAATGAAGTTGCCATTTTTTATTTCACTTTCATAAAACTTTACGGCTGCACGATTTGCTACCCAAGTTTTTATTTTTGAAGAAAGTTTTTTTCCTAGATAATCGACTTTATTCGGCCTTAAAATTATCGTTTCAGGGTCGTCTTCAACATCTTTATCCCAAAGTTCTTGTTTCTCCATTTCGGCAATTCTTGCCAAAACCTTTAAGCGTTCTTCCGATTGCATATCGTTAATCCTTCTTGTGTAATTTGTATCTGTCAGGATTTTTAACGTAATCCCTTGCAAGTTGCTGTAAATTTTGAAAAGCGATTTTATCTCTTTCAATTCTTTCGGGAGTTGCGTAATTTCCTTTTATTTTTAACAAGTCGTCGTAAAATGCAGTTTGCTTTGCATACTTCCAAAAATATTCGTCATACATTACACCATCATAATACCAAGGCTTGTCGTAAAGTTTAAAATGGATTATCTTTAAATCTTTATCGTCAAAATCGGGGTTTTTAAGCGGTGCTTTATTCCAACCTAAATCTAAATAAACGACTTTATCTTTGCATATTACGTTTAAATAATCTTGGTCCTGCGTGACTTGGAAGGTAAATTTTTGCAATAAATCGACGAATTTTTGTTCGACGTTTATTTCCCTTAAAGCTTTTGTATTTAACAAAGCAATACCTGCGCTAAAATATTTCGGACACTCGATATCTAATCCTTCTTCCACGTAATCTCCGAAAACTTTCATAAGTTGCATAACTTCTTCCGGAATTGCTCCGATATAATTATCGCCAAGTTCTGTGTTGTATAATTTTGAAATGTCGTCCAAAATGATTAAATCGGCGTCTAAATACAACACCTTATCGTATTGAGGAAACAAGGACGGGATAAAAAACCTGTAATATGTGGTGTTCGTGTAATAATCACGAAGATGTAACATATTTCCGAACAGTGCTAGCCTCTTTTCCACATTAACGTATTCGACGGAAAAATATTCGCCGTTTTCAAATTCTCTTAATTTTTCTTTAACGTCGTCGCTCAAGCCTGTGTTTAACACGAAAATTTTGTAAAAATAATCTTTCGACGCATTAACAAGCAACGACTTTAACGTTACAGCCATACATGGCGCATAGTTGTCGTCAACGGAAAATACCAAGGGTATTTCTTTTATTTTTGTTGACATAATAAATCCTCCTGTAAGTAAAAAGCCATTTTTCTGACAATATCAATTTAACACTTTTTCTTTTTTTTTACAATATTTTTAACTCTCTTGTTTATTTTTTGGACTTACTTTTTAAGAGCGTGCCGTTCTCGTCTCTCGAGATAAAAAAAATAATATCTACCAACGGTAGAAAATTATCAAAAACCGTTGCTTTTATGCAAAAAACGTGCTAAAATAGAGGTATGGAAGAAATAAAGAACATTATTGCAAAAAACATTGCCTCGCTTAGAGCAAGCAAAAATATGACGCAAGCAGAACTTGCAGAAATGCTTAACTACACCGATAAATCGGTATCTAAATGGGAACACGGAGATACCACTCCCCCCATTGAAATCTTAAAAAACATTGCCGACATATTCGACGTGACGCTTGATTTTTTGGTTACCGAAAACACGTCGGAAAGTTATGACAAAATTTACAATTCAAAACAAAACAAAAGCAAAAAAGGCATTATAACGGCACTTTCGGTAATAATAATTTGGACGGTTGCCGTCGTACTTTATGCTTACGGAATGTTACTTGCAAACCTTAATTTGTGGATTATTTTCGTTGTGGCAGTACCAGTTTCGTGCATTGACTTAATTGTTTTTAACGGAATTTGGGGAAAAAGAAAATATACTTTTATTTTGATATCCGTTTTAATTTGGTCTATACTCGCAAGCATATATCTTTTGTTTGTATACAACAATCCTTGGATGATATTTATTATCGGCGTTCCCGTACAAATGGGCACGATACTTTGGGCACAGTTAAAGCCAAACAGAAAAAAATAACAAAAACCTCGCACTCTTTACCCTACTGAAGCGTGAGGCTTTTTAATTTTAAATATTGATTTTTAATATTTTAGTAAAATTATAAAAACATTTCAAAGTACTATTTTTTAGATGCTATTAAACCATATATCGGCAAGCCTAAACTTCTGAATTTACTTTCATATTCCGTTTCAACGTTATCGATTTCGTTGTTGTTTAACTTATCCGAAACGTCCTCAACACTAAATCCACACTCCTTAAACATAAGAACGGAATAATTAAAAAAGTTTTTGTCGTCTGTTTTTTGATAAACCTTGCCGTCTTCTTTCAACAACGACAAATATGAGCAAAGCAATCTTTTGTTTGTCAGCCTTCTGTTTTCGTGGCCACGCTCCGGGTATGGTGGAGAAAAATTTAAATAAATTTTGTCAACGGAGCCCTCTCTAATATATTTTGGCAAATACTCTGCCCCCGTGTTTAAGAATTTAACGTTACTCAAATTTTTATTTTTTGCATTTTCGCAAGCAAGCACGATTATGTTTTGCAAAAGTTCTACGGCAAGATAATTTACCTGCTCGTTTTTTATTGCCATTTCGGTAACGAAACCACCTTTCCCACAACCTATCTCGAGGCAAACGGGATTTTCGTTGCCAAAAACATCGGCAAAATTTATGTACGATTTTTCTTTCAACGCCTCATTTAAATTTACGGTAAACTTGTCGGCAACGATTAAATAATCTTTAACCTTTTCAAGCCTTTCGTCTAAATGTTTTTTTCTTCTCATTCTCATAAATTTTTAGCACCAACTATATTTTTATATAATTGTAACATTATTTTTATTATATGTCTAATCAATGTGCCTTTTTTTGTTGCAAAAAAAAATTAAATGTGCTAAAATAACATTTGCATCGGGGTATAGCGCAGTTGGTAGCGCGCTTGTCTGGGGGGCAAGAGGTCGTGGGTT
>CAYLUH010000027.1:0-11813 GCA_964386845.1 uncultured Christensenella sp. | reverse complement strand
TTTTGTTGGCACACCATAAGGGACTCGAACCCCTAACCTTTGCGTCCGTAGCGCAACGCTCTATCCAATTGAGCTAATGGTGCTAATGCTTTAATATTTTATAACAATAAATTTGTTTTGTCAAACACTTGCTTATACTTTTTTAATTTTTATATCCGCCCGTTTTTACCGTAAAAATGCGCCCTTTTAAAGTCTTTAACTTTTCGGGCGCACTAAACATCATTAAAATTCTTTTTTTAGTTTTTATAAAAAACTTACCCTTTTTACATCAAAACGGCTTTTATTCGCCTTATGCCACTCGAAGAACTTTCTTCCTTTTTGATTTTGAAAGAGCCAAGTTCCTTTGTGTTTTTTACGTGAGGTCCTCCACATATTTGCATATCGACGTCTCCTATGACGTACACGCTGACGACTTGGTCTTCACTCGTCGGGTTAAACACTCCGTACGCACCTTTCGAAACCGCCTCTTTATAAGGCAACTCGATTTTTTCCACTTTGATTTCTCTTTTAATGGCGTCGTTAACGAAATTTTCTAACCACTTAATTTCTTCTTCCGTCATCTTGTGGTCCAAATTAAAGTCGAATCTCATTCTTTCTGCCGTTATGTTAGAGCCTTTTTGCTCGGTGCCCGTTCCGAACATTTTTCTTAAACCTGCAAGCATAATATGTGTTGCCGTGTGATACTTAATCGTTTGTTCGTTTTGTTCGGTCAAACCACCTTTTGCGCTTGCGCCTTGTGCTTTCGATATTTCTTGATGCTCTTTAAACGCCGACTTAAAACCCTCTTCGTCCACGGTAAAGCCTTGCTCCGTTGCAAGTTCAACCGTAAGTTCTAACGGAAAACCGAAAGTGTCGTACAATCTGAACGCTTGCTTTCCCGACATCATCGTTTCTTTTACGTAAGACGGGTCCTTTTGCGCCATAAATGTGTTTTTTCTTATCATTCCGTTTATGCACTTGTCAAACTCTTTCATACCGGCAACCAACGTCGCTTCGAATTTGTTTATTTCTTTCGTAAACTCGTCAAGAATATAATCTTCTTTTTCTACAAGCAAAGGATATGCGTCGTTGTAAACCTTTTCGATAAAGATTTTTGCAACGGCAAGCATTTCTTTCGGGTCGATATTTAAGCCCTTACAATATCTTACGGCACGGCGAAGCAATCTTCTTAAAATGTATCCCGCACCAGTGTTTGACGGAAGACAACTGTTTTTGTCGCCGATAAGCATAACTGCCGTTCTCGTGTGGTCGGCAATTATTCTCATTGCCTTTTGCGCCTCTTTATCTTCAGAATAAGACTTGCCCGAAACCTTTTCCAAATACTCTATCGTTTCTTTGAAAAGGTCCGTCATATACCCGTCCGACAAGCCGTTTAAGAAAAGAAGCAACCTGTCGAGCCCGAAGCCCGTGTCGACGTTTTTGTTTTCTAATTCGACGTACTTTCCACCTTCCAACTTTTTATATTGCATATAAACGTCGTTGCCGATTTCAACGTATCTACCACAATCGCAGTTTACGTCACAAGTGTCGCAACACTTATTGTCGTGGCGAGGATAAAACCATTCGTTATCGGGTCCACACGGCGTACCCACCGTTCCCTCTAACTCCCACCAGTTGTTCTTTTTGTCAAGATAAAAAATGTTTTCTTCCTTTATTCCCAGTTCCTTTAAGTAGCCTGCCGTTTCGTCGTCTCTCGGAACGCTTTCGTTACCCTGAAAAACCGTCGAACAAATTTTGTCTTTATCAAAACCGAACACTTTCGTTAAAAGTTCAAAAGTCCAAGCCGTTTTTTCCTTCTTGAAATAATCGCCCAAACTCCAGTTACCCATCATCTCGAAAAAGGTAAAGTGCGTTGCGTCGCCGACAGATTCTATATCGACTGTTCTAACACAACCTTGCACGTTGCAAAGCCTTGTACCCATAGGGTGCTTTTTGCCGAGAAGATACGGCATCAAAGGTTGCATTCCCGCAACGTTAAACATAACGCCCGTGGAGCCGTCGCCTATAAGAGAAACGGCGCCGATGTTGACGTGCCCTTTCGATTCGTAAAATTTAATCCATTTTTCCCTAAGTTCTTTAGAAGTAATCATTTTTATACCCACACTATTTTTTCTCTAACGAATACCCGTCTTTTCCGTCTTTAACGACGAAACCGAGTGCCGAAATTTTATCACGAAGTTCATCGCTTTTCGCCCAGTCTTTATTCTTTCTTGCCACAAGCCTTTCTTCTGCAAGAGCAACGACTTCTTTCGGAACGGCAACCTCGTTTTGATAAGTTTTAATAAATTCGTTCGGGTCCGTTTGCAAAAGGCCTAAAAGCGAATAAGTTTTAATTATTTGATTTAAATATGCGCCGACGTTTTTATCGCCTGACGAAATCATCGCTTTTGCCTTTTTAAAGTATCCGAAAAGGTTGCTTATTGCAAGCGAAGTGTTAAAGTCGTCGCTCATCGCCATATTAAACTCGTCGTCGATATCCTTAAACTCGCCGTCTAAAACAACTCCCTTTTCAAGCGCCGACACGATGACCGAATAAAAATCCAACAAATGCTTTTCTGCATCCGGGAACAAGTTGTCCGTAACGTTTATGTCGCCACGATAATTAGTTTGCAAGAGTGCAAACTTAATCGTTTCGTTAGAATATTTATCTAGTAAATCTTTGAGAAGCAAACTGTTTCCTAACGACTTGCTCATCTTTTGTCCGTTTACCTTTATAAGCCCGTTATGAATCCAAAAGTTTGCAAAAGTTTTTCCCGTCAACGCTTCCGTTTGAGCAATCTCGTTTTCGTGATGAGGAAATATTAAATCCCTGCCACCACCGTGAATATCTATCTGGTCGCCAAACGCCTTTCTGTTCATCGTCGAACACTCTATGTGCCAACCGGGTCTTCCTTTCCCCCACGGAGACTCCCAATAGGGCTCGCCCTCTTTTGCCGACTTCCAAAGCGCAAAGTCGAGAGGATTTTTCTTGCTTTCGTCGTTGTCGATTCTAACGCCGTTTTTAGCGTCTTCCAAATTTCTGTGCGACAATTTGCCGTATTCCGAAAAACTTTCCACTCTAAAATACACGTCGCCCTTATCGGTTGCATACGCATGCCCTTTTTCTATCAATTCGCTAACGAACGCTATGATGTTGTCCATGCTTTCCGTCGCCTTTAACCAAAGCGTCGGGTCGCCGACTTTGAACCTTGCCATCTGCTCGTCGATGTTTTTTATCATCATCAACGCATATTTGTCTGCAGGAATTCCCGTTTCGTTGGATTTTGCAATTATCTTATCGTCAACGTCGGTGTAATTTCTAGCATAGGTTACTTGATATCCACACTTTTCTAAATACTTTCTGATAATATCGTAAATCAACGCTTGATACGCATGTCCGATATGAGCCTCGCCCGAAACCGTTATTCCGCAAGCGTACATCTTTACCTTGCCCTCTTCGAGTGGGATAAAATCTTGCTTTTTTCCTGTTAGCGTGTTATATATCTTCATTGTTTTTTTTGCTTCCTTTCTTTTTGGGTTTTTCTTCTACGAGTTTGTTAATTTTTTCTTCCAGTTCAAACACCTTATCTCTCAAATGGCAGATTTCCTCTTGATACGGGTCAGTCTTTTCCTGTTCTAAGTCGCTTAATTTTTCTCCGTTGATTCTAACTATTCTTCCGGGAACGCCGACAACCGTCGCATAAGGAGGCACTTCTTTTAATACGACTGCGCCTGCGCCGATTTTAGCATACTCGCCGACTGTAAAGCCACCCAAAACTTTGGAGCCTGCGCTTAAAACAACACCCCTCTTTATCGTGGGATGACGTTTGCCGTGCTCTTTGCCCGTGCCACCTAGAGTTACGCCTTGATATATAACGACGCCCTCTTCTATCTCTGCCGTTTCCCCGATAACAACGCCGGTGCCGTGGTCTATAAAAACACCGCCGGCAATCTTTGCCGCCGGGTGAATTTCTATCCCCGTTAAAAATTTTGCAAACTGACTTGCTATCCTTGCAGAAAGTTTAAATTTAATTTTATACAAAAAATGCGCCCATCTGTGCCACGAAAGTGCTTTGATTCCCGAATAGGTAAGCCAAATTTCAAACTTGTTTCTAGCCGCCGGGTCATTCTTTTTTGCAGCGTTAATATCTGCCCTCAAATTTTTAAACATAATTCACCTTTGAAAATATAATATCATTTTACTTTGAGTTTAGCAAGCGTAAGAATATTATATTTTAAATATAAATATTTTTATTTTACAATAAATATCACCGTTTTGGCAAGAAAATTGCAAAATTTCCTATCTGCCACAAATTATCTTTTTACCTTTTTTGCCCTTTTTCCAAAATGTTTTGTTACATTTAGCGAAAAAACATTGATTTTTTAAGTCGGAGTAGATATAATATATTTGAAAATTTATGGAGCGACGTTATGATAGATTTAAAAAGAATTCAAGAAGACAAACAACACATCGAAGAACTTTTATCTAGGAAAGGTTTTAAAGCCGATTTCGACACGATACTCTCTCTCGATAACGAAAGAAAAAAATTAGTGGCAGAAGTCGAACAAAAAA
The DNA here is from genome assembly GCA_964386845.1 of uncultured Christensenella sp. Lineage (GTDB taxonomy): Bacteria > Bacillota > Clostridia > Christensenellales > Borkfalkiaceae > UBA1259. Next base: position 7,261 of record CAYLUH010000027.1, on the reverse strand, counting down.
AGGCAAAAAGAAACAAAGTGTCTGCTGAAATTCCTCGTCTTAAAAAAGAAGGCAAGCCCGTTGAAAACATGTTTGCCGAAATGAGGGCTTTAGGCGAAGAAATCAGCGTTGCCGACGAAAAAATTAAAGATTTAGAAAAACAAATTTTTAACCTTTTGGCCGTTATCCCCAACATTCCCGACGAAGATTTACTGCCGGGCGAAAAGGAAAACAATCAAGTTATTAAAGTTTTCGGCGAAGTGCCGACCTTTAACTTCCCCATGAAAAACCACGTTGACCTCTGCACGAAATTAGGTATCATAGACTACACTCGTGGCGCAAAACTTTCCGGTGGCGGATATTGGATTTACCGTGGCGACGGAGCAAGGCTCGAGTGGGCGCTTTTAAACTTCTTTATTTCAGAACACTTAAAAGACGGGTACGAATTTATTCTTCCCCCACACCAACTCGGTTACAACTGTGGTTTGGGTGCAGGACAATTCCCAAAATTCAGCGACGAAGTTTATTGGCTTGACGTCGATAGCGACAGAGAGAAAAACAAGTTTATGCTTCCGACGGCAGAAACGGCGCTGGTAAATCTTTACGCAGGCGAAATTTTGGACGAAAGTGCTCTTCCTAAAAAAATGTTCGCTTACACCCCGTGCTATCGTAAAGAAGCAGGTTCTTACAGAGCCGAAGAACGTGGAATGATAAGAGGACACCAATTCAATAAAGTTGAAATGGTGCAATACGCAAAACCCGAAAATTCTATGCAAGCCTTTGAGGAACTTGTAAATAAAGCGGCAAGCCTCATCGAAAAATTAGGCCTACACTTCAGAATAAGCAAACTCGCCGCCGGCGACTGCTCTGCCTCTATGGCAAGAACGTACGATATCGAAGTTTGGATTCCTAGCATGAACATCTACAAGGAAGTTAGTTCGGTAAGTAACGCCAACGATTATCAAGCAAGAAGAAACAACACCAAGTATCGTGACAAAGAAACGGGCAAAACTGCTTTCGTTCACACGCTTAACGGTTCAGGACTAGCAACAAGCCGTGTCTTCCCCGCTTTAATCGAGCAATATCAGAACGAAGACGGTTCGATTACAATCCCCGAGGTTTTAGTTCCGTTTATGGGTGGACAAACAATTATAAAATAACTTATCGAAAGGGGAATCGAAAACGGTTTCCCTTTTGTAATTTTTCATCGATTTTTCGCATAATATGATAGAGAGGATTTTATGAAAAAAATAAACGGTATTTGCGTTTACGGCGCATCTAGCAAAGCAATAGACGACGACTTTAAGGCTTGCTCCTATGAAATAGGCAAAGAAATAGCACTCCGTGGATACACGCTGGTTTTCGGTGGTGGCTCGGAGGGTGCGATGGGTGCTTCTGCTCAAGGCGCATTTGATAACAACGGCAAAATTTTGGGCATTGCTCCGAGTTTTTTCGACGTGGACGGCATTTTGTTTGAAAACTGCACGGAGTTTATTTACCCCGAAACCATGAGAGAAAGAAAAAAACTGTTAGAAGACAAGTCGGACGCTTTCATCATCGCCCCCGGAGGAATTGGAACGCTAGACGAATTTTTTGAAATTTTAACGTTGAAGCAATTGTCCCGTCACAATAAACCCATTGTAATTTTTAACAAAAACGGCTTCTACGACAAACTCTTAGATTTAATGCAACATTTAGTCGACAACAAGTTTATGACGGAAGCCACCATGACTTTGTTTTTTGCCACCGACGACGTTAAAAAGGCTTTCGATTATATCGAAAATTACGACGGCGAGAATATGCCTTTAACGCATTTTAAGTACGTAAACAATCAAATTAAATAAATAGCCGTAAGGCAAAATAAAAGCGTGATTACCTTTTAATCACGCTTTTATCATTAAAGAGTTTTTATTATTTTTACATTTTCGCCGTGTTTTTGTTTTAACTTTTCGTATGCTTTTTTCAACTCTTTTCTCGTACTAAAAATTCCGTACACGGCACTTCCGCTTCCCGTCATCAACGCATTGCTTGCGCCTAAACTTTTTAACTCTTCTATATTTTCTTTAACTTTTGGCAAAAGCGTCGTTACGCTTTTTTCGAGATGATTACTTAAATCGCAAACAAAACTCTTGTCGCCTTTTTCTATTTTACTAACGACGCTTTCGGTTGCAAAAGGAAACTTTTCTCCACTCTTATCAAACGCAGAATACACTTCTTTTGCAGAAAGACTTTCTCCCGAATAAATCAAAACACCCTTTAACTTTGCCTTTTTGCTCATCGTCGTCAGCATCTCCCCTCTGCCACTAGCAACGGCTTGACGGCCTTGTAACATAAACGCCACGTCACTACCCAGTCTATTTGCAAGAGGAACGACGCTTTTGTTTATTCCGTACAACTTTTTCATAGCAATCAAAACGCCTGCTATATCGGCAGACGAGCCTCCAAGCCCGCCCCCGACGAAAATGCCTTTATCGATTACTATATCGACGCCTTTAACGCCGAATTCTTCCATAAAGGCTTTTGCCGTTTTATATGCGTTGTTATCTTGCTCTTTTGCCCCCGACGAAATGCCGACTTCTTTTACCGTAACGGTGTAATCGTTGCGTTTTTTTACCCTTACGACGTCGAACAAATTTATCGGCGCCATTAAAGAATTGATTAAATGATATCCGTCTTTAACGCCGACAACGTCTAACGTCAAATTTATTTTTGCAAAAATTTTAACTTTCATTGGTAATTGACCTTTTATTTTTGTCTATATATTACAATCCTCTCGTTGCCCGTCAACGGAAATTGCAATTCTTTATTGGTTTCCAAAAGTTCCGAAGGGCACACGCCAAGTCTTTTCGACAAACTCCACAGCGACTCGTTTTCCAACGGAATATACACGCTTATCGCCTTGTCGCAAATTGGCTTTGCCTCTCCCTCTTTGACACCCGATATAACCGAAATGCTTTTTAATTTTCTCATTTTTAGCGAAAAGGTTATTTGACTTTCAAGTTCGATTTCCGTCATAGAAACAATCCTTGCGTTTGAAGAAAACGGCGTTGCTTCTATCTGCAAATTATCAAAATCGTTTACGCCGTCCAGCTTTGTTTCAAACGGGCTTTCTAGTTTATACACGTACAAGCCACCCTCTAAATCTTTAACGTAAACGTTCATCGACAACACGCCTTCCACGCCAACTCCGTCTTCTTTGACAGAGTAAGTTACAACCTCCACCTTTTCACTGCCGACAGCCATAATTTTTACACCCGACGGCAAATCTTCCACTCCTGCTTTCGCCTTTACGCTTGCATTTTTTACGACGAGTTTTTCCGGCGAATAAAAGGTACTGTCAACCTTTTCCAGCGTCAAATCTGTGCTTTTACTAAACACGTCTTCGACGACGGTTTTTTCCTCTTCGACAAGGACCTCTCCCGTTAAATCAAGCATTACGCTTAATCTTACCGTGCTCTTCCCGTTTTCTTCGTCGACCTGAACGTCCGTCGATAAATTTTTTATTTTAGCATCGGCTGTGGATAACGCAGAGGGCAATGCGTCCTCGTGCTCTATCTCTATTCTGAAAGGGAATCTTCTTTCCTCTCTTATTATATCGCTCTTTTCTATTTTTTGCAACAATAGGCAGGAAAGATATATTTCGCCGTCCACGATGACGGAGCCGACTCCACTTTGAACGTCGGTAACAACGACTTCTGCCTTTTGAGAAAGCACCTCTTGAACGGCAAAATTTATGTCGAATTCTTCTTCTATCGGATACGAGCCTCTTCTTTCTCCAAAACTCTTAAAAGAACAAACTTCGCAGGTTTTTGAAATTAAATCGTCTCCACCCGAAAGAGCCAAACAACTTGTTTTTTGCATTGCGCAAATTTCCACAAAAAGAGACGAAGACAACACAACCGTCGGTCCTGATAAAATACATTCTGCGTCACCACTTACGACGCTGACTTTAATCTCGCTGTTCTCAAACCCCTGAGGCAAGGTTGAAACACCGACGAATTCGTTTACGCATTCTATTTTTTTAACGCAACCTTCGGCGTTGACGAAAAAGGCGTAAAAGACTATTTTTCCACTGTACTGAACTTTTAATTCTTTTACCTCTTTATTTACCCCGAACACTCTCGCAAACACGCATAGCGTTTTTTTAACGTCTTCCGACGCAACGTCGGTTTTACATTCTGCCTTTATTTTATCGACGACCTTTTCTTTGTCAATGCAAAAATTAACCTTTTCAAAAACAGGTTGACTCATTTTCTATCCCCCTAAACTAATATCGTTATATTATACTTTGAGCCACCGTTTTTTATGCCAAATGTTAATAAGCATTAAAACATTTTTCGTTAAAAAGAAAAAGGGCGAACGTCTTTCACCCTTTAACCTGAATTTTCAATTTTTTCTATCTTTACTCTGCCACAAAGATACTCAGAATAAGAATAACTTGTTTTGCCTTTAAAACTTTTGTCGAAAGGCGTTACAGTAAACAAGGCAGGATAAACACCGGAAAGTTTACCTTCGAAAAAAACAAATCTGTTTCTTCCTAAATTCAACTTGACTTTTACGTTTTGCGATTCCAATTCTTTAATTTTTGTTTTTACGTCTAATAGAGAACAATTGCTTTTTATCATACGCAAATTATTGCCAAAACTTTTGCTTTCTATACTCAAAAATCAAACGAATTAAAAATCGTCGTCCTCGTCATCCTCTTCGTCTTCTTCCTCGTCGTCTTCGGAAAAATCTATATCGTCGGGGTCGGGAATATCGAAATCGTCAGGCTCGTCGTGAACCTCTTCGATAATTTCTTCTTCCTCTTCGTCGTCGAAGAGTTCTGCCCCCTCCTCTTCTTGAAGACGGTTAAGCGATTCCATATCTTCGTCTCTTTCTTCTTCCTCTTCGTCGTCAAGGAAGTTTTTCCATTCTTCGTCCTTGTCTAAATCCACTTGCCCTTTTTTGAATTCTAATTCGTCTGCACATTTTCTGCACATTTTTTCTTCCGGCTTAATATAATTTTTTTGACAAATCGGGCAAAGAATTTGCGTGTCGCTTTCTTCCACTTCGTCAACGGCGAACACAAGTTGAGGTCCTTTTTTAAGTTGCGCCTTACAAACGTCGCAATAATCTTCTCCTTCTTGAATGTAATTCAATTCACATCTCGGACACAATTTCCATTTTGGCATAACTGTTTCTCCATCTGTTTTATATCATATATATTATTTTTACGCCACGAGTGTGCCACCCGTAACTGCTGTATATTATATAGACATAAAATTGATTTGTAAACTATTTTTGCAAAATTTTTTTATTTTTTTTACTTGCCGTTAAAGGTTTTTGTTTGCGTTAAAAAACGGCACCCGTTCATCTTTTTTCATAATAAAAACAGTAAGCCACCGCCCACTGTTTTATTTGTTGCTAATATTTTTAATTTATATCGGATTTTTATCCATAATTTCCAAGCACACTTTGGCAGAATCTCTAAAATACTCGTTGCGAATTTTATATTTTTTTATTTTGTTAAGGCTTATCTTTTTCGTCGCAACGCTGTGTTTATGCAATACTTTTACAGAACTGTCGTAAATGGTTTTATACCCTTTGCGTTTATTAAGCACGGAAAAAATCATTTCTTCGTGATACATAAAAGTTCCCGGATAAAAAAAGTTTTCTTCATTTTCGACAAATTTTTTAGAAACGACATAAAACGCACCGTAAAGATACGGATTTTCTATCCTTGCCTCACTTCTAAAATCTCTTTCGCCTACTTTTACTTCTCTATTTTTCTTCTGTCGAATTTTTGTCGGCAAATAAGATATATAGCTGACAAAAAACCTAAAAAAAGGGTACTTTGCATTTTTCTTTGCACTTTCGTATTCTTTCTCTATAATTTCTCTCGATGGAAGGTCTATCGTCATAGGATTTTGTTTTGCACCCGATTCTAGATGTATGTCAGGACCTAAAACGTCAAAATTTGTTTCGCTATATATTTCTCGTATTCTTTTATCAAACTCTTTCGTTTCTATAACCGTGTCGTTATTTAAGCAAACTATAAAATCAGGCTTGTAGTTTTCTCTTGCGAACAAATAACCAAGATTGTTGCCCCTTGCAAACCCTAAATTTTCTTTAGAATAAATAAAGTGACAGTCATTAGAACTATTTACATATTCTTCCACTTTTTTTCCACTGTCGTTTGGAGAACCGTTATCGACAACTATAATCTTATAATTGTCTTTACTGCACGTTTTTCTTATAGACTCTATGCACTCTATAGTTTGATTTTCCACAAGATAATGCAATATAACAAAACATACCATAAATTTTTATTCCTTCGAAGAAACTTTAATTTTGCTCATTATTCTTTGTTTATTATATTATAAATATCTTTCATTGTCAAGGTCAAAAAATTTTGCACGATTATAATTTTAACTGTTTTCCAAAAGCATTTTATCGGCGACAAGCGCTATAAATTCTCCGTTAGTCGGCTTTTCTGCACCCACGTAAGCACGCACTCCTAAAATACTGTTTATGCTATCTATTCTTCCTCTGTTCCAAGCAACTTCAATGGCGTGTCTTATAGCACGCTCCACCTTGCTCGCCGTCGTTTTGTACTTTTCCCCAATCATCGGATATAACTTTTTCGTAATATTGTTTATAATCTCGGGGTCGGAGACCGCCATCTTTACACCCTCTCTCAAAAAAGAATAACCTTTTATATGTGGAGGAATACCCACGTTAATAAAAATTTTACTTATCCTCTCGTCTAACGATGCTTTGTTTTTACCCTTTGCAATGCTCTCTATGACGTCAACCTCGCTTTCCTCTTTAGAAATTGTTTCAAGTCTTTCTAACAACAATCCCAAATTTATAGGTTTTGCCATAAAATAACTTGCGCCCTTGCTCATCGCCTCTGCAATTATACGATTACTACAAAGCGCCGAAACAACGACGACTCTCGTTTCCGAACTTTTCTTCACGTTTTCCAAAACCTTAAGCCCGTCGTTACCTTTAAGAACCAATTCGATAATTAAAAAATCAGGCGATTTTTCCAAGACGCAATTAATTGCCTTTTCCCCGTCGCAAGTGGCCTCCAAAACCTGATAATCGTTTGCCGTCAAAAACAAATTCGTCAATTCTTCTAAATTTTCTTTCGTGTCCTGTAATAAAACAATAGTCTTTTTCATAATACCCCCAAAACTCTTTACAACTATTGTACTACAAATTTTGAGGTTTTTCAATAATATTTGTACAAAAAACAATTAAAATATTTGTCGAATTTTGTACAAATGGTGCTTTT
>CAYLUH010000026.1:1502-13873 GCA_964386845.1 uncultured Christensenella sp. | reverse complement strand
AAAATCTTACCGATACGTCCAACTAATCCCATCATGTCGGGAGTCGTGATAATTACGTCGTAATCAAACCAGTTTTCAGTTTGAATTTTTTGAATCATTTCTTCGGCACCGACGAAGTCTGCTCCTGCGGCTTTTGCTTGGTCAGCCTTTTCGCCCTTTGCTAAAACTAAAACTTTAACTTCTTTACCGGTTCCGTTGGGAAGTACCAAAACGCCCCTAACTTGTTGGTCTGCTTGTTTCGGGTCTACACCCAAACGAACGTGAAGTTCAATCGTTTCGTCAAATTTTGCTTTTGCAGTGTCGAGCACTAAACCAACTGCTTCGTCAATTTCGTAAAGTTTTGCAGACGTGATGGTTTTTGCGCTGTCTATATATTTTTTTCCGTGTTTCATTTAAATTACCTCCTGTGGTACTTTCGGGGAAGCCCCTCCCACTATAATACTAATCTACTACTTCTACACCCATACTCCTTGCCGTGCCACAAATCATACTGATTGCGCTTTCCAAAGAGTTTGCGTTAAGGTCCGGCATCTTAATCTTTGCGATTTCTTCAACCTGAGCCTTGGTAATCTTGCCGACTTTGTTCTTGTTTGGCGTTGCGCTTGCGCTTTGCAAACCACACGCTTTTTTAATAAGAACCGGTGCCGGTGGTGTTTTGAGAATAAAAGTAAAAGAACGGTCTTGATAAATCGTCATTACAACTGGAATTACTAAACCCACTTGGTCTTGAGTCTTTGCGTTAAATTCCTTTGTGAAACCCGGAATGTTTATTCCGTGAGGACCTAACGTTGAACCAACCGGTGGACCAGGTGTTGCCTTGCCTGCGGGCAATTGAAGTTTTACGATTGCTGTTACTTTTTTTGCCATAATTGTTTCCTCCTAGAGTGGTGATAGCGTTTTACCAGTGCAAAAATTTAGTAAAACTCCCACTTATTATATCTATCGGTTTTTCCGAAAAATATCTGTATTATTTAAATATATAATGTTTTTATGCGTTCAATTTTTTAATTTGAACGAAATCGACCTCAACGTCTGTATTTCTGTCGAACATGCAAACGTTTACCATTGCCTTTTGCGTACTTTCGTTAAGCGAAATGATTTTGCCCGAGAAAGATTCTAGTGGCCCCGACACGATTTGAACTTCGTCGCCTACGGCAAAGTCTATGTTGACGGCAACCTTTTCTAGCCCCATTCTTGCAACTTCTTCTTCCGTCAACGGAAGAGGTCTACCTTGCGGACCAACGAAACCCGTTACGCCACGAGTACTCGTTATCAACCACCAAAGGTCGTTCGTGTAAGCCATTTTCAAGAAAACGTAACACGGGAATTTTTTACGTTCCACAATCTTCTTCTTTCCGTTGGCTTTTTCTTCCAAAGTTTCTTCCATCGGAATTTGAATGTCGAAAATATTTTCTTGCAAATTGTTGTTTTCGATAAGTTTTTCTAGGCTGTCTTTAACCATTGCCTCATATCCGGAGTATGTGTGAATGACATACCACCTTTGTTCTTCTGCCATACTTTACTCCTTATTAACTTGGCGATACTAGTTTTAATAATTGCAATAGACCGTAATCGAACGCCGTTATTACAACTAAGAAAATTAAAACAACGACCAAAACGATACCCGTTTGCTTTAATACTTTTGCAAAGGTCGGCCAACTAACCTTTTTAAGTTCGGAAAAAATATCTTTAATTTTTGCTCCCGTTCTTTGAAAAAAGTTTGGCTTTTTGTTTTTGTCTTTAACCTTTTTTACTTCTTTCTTGTTTTCGTTAACAGTTTTGTTTCCCATTAAGATTCCCCTTGTCTTAAAGATTTAAAATGCTAAAACCAGCAAAGGCTGTTTCAAACTATTTTGCTTCTTTATGAACGGTGTGTTTTTTACAGAATTTGCAATACTTTGTCATTTCCAATCTTTCGGTATTGTTTTTCTTGTTTTTAAAAGTGTCGTAATTTCTTTGCTTGCATTCAGTGCACGCAAGTGTAATTTTGTTTCTGTTTCCTTTAGCAGCCATTATAGCACCTTCTTTTTAAAATCAAAAAATTAACACCCCGAAACCGAAGTGCTAAAGTATTTTAACATTATTTATATATTGTGTCAAGGTTTTTTACGCCTTTTTACCCCTTTTTTTATCAAAAATTTATAATTTTTATTAAATTGTTTGTCATTTTTTTTGTTTACCACTAAATGTTGTGTAAATATTCCTTTTTTACCTTTCATCTTTTACACAAACTCCACGATTTTTGCGTAAAAATTGCCGTTTTCTATTATTTTAACAAGATTTTTTTGCGTTAAAATACCCAAAACAACGTCGCCGTCAAACACGGCGACCTCGTTAATCGCCTTAAAATCTAACATTGTGATAAGTTTTTTTATCGTTACATCTTTATCGACGCCTATTTTTTTGAAAGGCACTCCGTTTTTTAAATTGAGTGATTCGATACTCTTAAACGCCCTCATATATCTATTCTCCTTTGCCTTCCCGAACGCACCGAACGTTACGAATAGCAAAAAAAACAGCAGTGAAAAATTGACGGTGTTAAAGCAGGTGATAAAAAAACCCGCCGATAACAAAACGGCAAACGAGACGGAAATGATTTTGGAAATTTTTTCGCCCTTTTTCTCGCCGAATTTTTGACAAAGTAAGCAAGTAAGTATTCTCCCTCCATCGAGAGGAAAAATCGGCAAAAAATTAACGAAGGCAATGCTTGTACACGCCTCGACGGCAACGTCGGTGTATGCGTAAACTTCGGGCATTATCCACCACACCGCAACGAAAAAAACAGCCACGCCTAAATTGACGAGAGGTCCGGCAAGCGCAACCTTAACTTGGTCTAAAAAAGACAGCCCCTCGATATTGCCCTTTACCACGGCACCGAAAGGCATAAGCGTTATTTTGTTTAATTCACAACCGAAACTTCCCGCAACTATCGAATGACCCAGTTCGTGTATTATTGCAGAAATCGTGTAAATGACGAAATACAAAATTTTGCCGGTAAACGCATATATTACGCCTACCAGCAAAAACAACGGATGAACGCTTAATTTTATTCTGCCCATACGAGAGCGTTTTCGCCTATCGTATAGCCCGTTATAACCATTCCGTCCTCACCGTAAAAACACATACTTGCTCCACCGTCGCCGATATATCCAACGGGAACGGTGGCGTAAACCTTTTCGCCGATACTTGCGTACACCACGTCCACGCCACTTAAAACCGTCTTAAACTTTTGGCTATGCTCTATTTCCATAGTATACTTACCGTCCGTGCCTTTTACCAAACTCGAAACGACGCCGTCGCACGGCGAGTAAACGGCACCCGACTTCGATATGCTCATTATTCCGTTTTCAAGCGACACGTCTGCCATATCTTGAGAGGGGAACCCGGCAGTAAACTCAAGGTAATTTCTGTCATCCACTTCCGTCGTTTTTTCCACGCCAAAGACGGATGCTATAAGCGTGTTTATTCCACTGTTAGGCATAAGCGCATTGGTTACCAAAATGGTGGCAATCAAAATACCTATCACGACGAATTGCACTCCGACAAGACTTATTTTAAAAGGCTTTTTCTTACTTTCTTTTTTTATCGTTACCGTTTCCGTTTGACTTATTATTTCGTCTTCCGTCGATAACGGTCGTTCGCTTTCCGTAACGGCTTCGCCGTCTAGCGCTTCTATAATTTCTCCCTCGCTCGTCGCCGTTTCCTCTCTCACGGCAACGGCGTTTTCTTCTACCATTTCAGTTGGCGCCGAAGAATTTTCTTCTTGAGACTCTACTTCTTGATTTATTTTTTTAACGAGTTCCATTTTCGGCTCGTCTAAATTCGCACTCTTTTTTTTGAACAACTTTTTCTTTGGAGGTTTGTAAGAGATTCTACAAGTGGAAGTGGGTATTTCCAACATTTCGGCATACTGCAATTTTTCGTTCATAAACATTCTCCTATGGCTTTGTTTACAAAAAATATATGATAAAAAATTTTGCTTTATGCCAAAATAAAAAAACACCACCGTCACTCTTTTTGTAGAATAACGGTGATTTTTGTTTTTTAAAGTATTTTTAATTTTTTTCCAAAAGTTTTAGCATTAACTCGTATCCGTTTTCGACGAATATTCCCGATTCTTTTGCGTTAATTTCGTCGTATCTTAACGGGCCTCTTTTTAACTCCATTCCAGACTTGTAAAGGACGTAAGGGATAGGGTCGGCAGAGTGCGTCATAATATTTAACGGCGTCGGGTGGTCGGGACAAATTAACATATTAAATTGCTCGCCCGATTTTTTTAGTTCTTCGACGATATACTTGACGACAACTTCTGAAATTTGTTCGATAGAATAAATCTTATGCTCTGCATCGCCGTGGTGTCCACACTCGTCGGGGGCTTCCATGTGTATATAAACGAAGTCTGCACCGTTTTTCAATTCTTCAACGGCTTTTTGCGCCTTACCCAAAAAATTAGTGTCGTAATTGCCCGTTGCACCGTCCACGCTTACAACCTTCATTCCACAAGCAATGCCTATTCCCTTCAAGAGGTCAACGGCAGAAATCATAACGCCGTTTACACCGAATTTTTTGTAAAAATTTTGCATTTTAGGTTTTGTTCCTTCCCCCCAAAACCACAACGACGAAGCGGGATTTTTACCCTCTGCAATTCTTTTTAAGTTTACGGGGTGGTCTTTTAACAATCTGCAAGATTCTTCCATCAGAGCAAGATATTTTTTGCCTTGTTCTGTTTTTGGCAAGTACTCTTTTATCTTTTTACCCGTTATGTCGTGAGGCGGAGTAAAATCGTTAATAACCTTTCCTCCGTGCGCAACCAAACAATGCCTATAACTAATGCCGGAATAAAGGGTATATTTTTCGCAATTTAAACGCTCGCTTAAAAAAGCGATGAGTTCTCTCGCCTCCTCGGTGGAAATCTCTCCCGACGAATAATCTATTATAGTTTTGTCTTCGTAATTTTCTTCGTCTGAAAGGGTAACCAAGTTTGCCCTTAGCGTTACGTCGGTATCCAAAAGTTTTATGCCGATACTCTCTGCCTCTAACGAAGACCTACCCGTGTAACATTCTTTCGGGTCGTAACCTAAAACGGAAATGTTTGCCACGTCGCTACCCGGTTTCATTCCCGAAGGCACGGTTTTTGCAAACCCTAACTCACCTCTTGCGCAGAGACTGTCAATCGTCGGCTTTTTTGCAATCATAAGAGGCGTTGCGTTGTTTAAGGACGGTTGAAGGTAATCTGCCATTCCGTCCCCCAAAATCGTTATGTATTTCATAATTTACTCCAATCAATTTGTGTTTTGCCAGTTTTTTTCAAATACTCGTTGGCTTTCTTAAAATGCCCGCAACCGAAAAATCCGTTATACGCAGAAAGCGGACTCGGGTGTGCGCTCTCCAATATCAAATGTTTACTTTTGTCGATGAGGCAGGCTTTTTTTCTTGCGTTTGCGCCCCACAAAATAAACACGACGCCACTCGTTAAATCGGAAACTTTTTTTACGACGGCATCTGTAAAATATTCCCACCCTTTATCTTTGTGAGAATTTGCCACGCCCTCTCTTACAGTAAGCACGGCGTTCAAAAGCAAAACGCCTTGTTTTGCCCAGCCCGTTAAGTCGCCCGTGTTTAAGTTGTACCCGTATTCGCTTTTTATTTCCTTAAAAATATTTACAAGCGACGGCGGAATTTTCACGTTGTTCGGCACGGAAAAGGAAAGCCCCATCGCCTGCCCTTGCTCGTGATAAGGGTCCTGCCCCAAAATTACAACCTTAATATCTTTTAACGGCGTAAGTTTAAGAGCGTAAAAAATGTTGTACATGTCGGGAAAAATGGTTTTCGTGGAATATTCTTTTTTTAAAAACTCCCTAAGTTCAAGGTACGTTTTAGAAGAAAATTCCTCTTTTAAAACCTCGTCCCACTCTTCTGAAATCTTTATCATATCATATTATATCATATCATTTTTCGTTGACAAAATCAATATAATTGCATATACTTGCATAGAGGTTTTTATGGAAATTATAGATATCGTTTTAATCGGAATTGCACTCTCGATTGACGCTTGCGCAATAACTATTGCAAACTGCAACGTTTACAAAAACGAACTCGGCAAAAAAAATTATTGGCTAATGCCGTTCTTTTTCGGATTGTTTCAAGCCGTGATGCCGTTGACGGCGTTTTACGTCGGCTCCACGTTCGCAGAATACTTAAACAACTATTCGGGATATTTAACAAGCGCAATATTCTTTGCCTTGGCAATTAAAATTTTAATAGACGTAATCAGAGAAATAAAAGAAAAACGCAAAGAGTCGGAAAACGGTTTAGAACAAAAAACGGTAAAAAAATTCTCCGTTTGGCTTATCGTCGTTCAGGCTTTCGCAACAAGTATCGATGCGTTTATAATCGGGCTTACGTTCAGTTTGTCGTATCAAACGTCGATTTTCGTCGGAATAGCGATAATTTTTTGCATTACCTTTATTTTGGTTTGGCTCTCTATTCTTTTGGGTAAGACGCTTGGCAAAATTTTTGGAAAATTTGCAAACTGGATTGGCTTTATCATCTTATTGTCGTTGTCGATAAAAGAGTTAATCGTAGCGATAATCGGCTAATTTTTTTAATGTAAAAGAGGCGCAAAAACGCCTCTTTTTTTGTTTTTTCTTAACGAAAAAGGCTTTTACCCCGTCAAACTTTTACAAAACTTTAACATTCGACAAGGCTTTCTACGACGAATTTTGTTGAAATTTTTCGAATTTTGACTTATAATGTCATTGAAATTAAAAAACGAAGGTAAAAGCATGTCAAAAAAACTTGTTAAAAAAGGTAAATGGTGGTTCCGTGGCTTAAAAACGTTAATGCAAATGCGTTATAAGCCCACCAATTTCGTGTATCTCGGCGAACAGTTTGAAGACGGTTCTCTTATCCTTTCCAATCACGAAGGAACCGATGCGCCTATGGCACTCGAAATGTATCTTGACAGGCGTCTCCGTATGTGGGGCGCTTACGAAATGAATTCCGGTTTAAAGATGATGTACAAATATCAAACGCAGGTGTATTATCACGAAAAAAAGCATTGGAACATTCACCTCGCAAGATTGTTTTGCCTCGCAGCAAGCCCTCTTACGAACTTGTTTTACAAGGGTATAAACATTATCTCCACTTACAAAGACCAACGCTTTTTCAAAACCATTAAAGAAAGTTTTCAGGCGATTAAAGAGGGCGACAGCATCGTTGTGTATCCCGAAGATTCTAAAAACGGCTATCTCGCAGAACTGGAAGGCTTTTTCCAAGGCTTTAGAACCTTTGCCGATTATTCGCTTAAAAAGGGCGTTGACCTCCCCATCGTGGTAAGTTATTTTAGAAAATCGGAAAACACTTACGTGTTCGACAAGCCGATAAAATATTCCGTCCTTTTGGAAAAATTCAACGGCGATAAAGACGCCGCCGTCAATTACCTACTTGAAAGGTGCAACTACATCGGCAACACAGACTTGGAAGTTCTTAAAAACGGCGTCGTCAATACGGAACAAGAAGCACAACCGACAGTCGCTTAATCTTCATTTAACAAACAAAATTTAAAAGGTGAAAAATTTGCAAGCAATTTTTCACCTTTTTTATGCAACAAATAAAACGACACCTAAAGCAAGCCAAGTCGTTTGTTAATATCCTCAAAATCGGGCACCCATAAACCACTTGACCATTTTCCTGAAACTTCCGACACAAAACGGTCTGCCAGTTCATTTCTTTCTTTATCTATGTAATCGTAATTCTTATCATTGCCGTCTTCGTCAACCAGCAAAGATTCCCAGTCAAATGCAACGCTCAAAAAATCATCTAACATATCGCCGTCGATTTTGTTTGATACGTTACACGCTTTAAGCAAATATTTTTTAATAAACTCTATTGCCTCGTCTGAAAACTTAAAAATTTTTATCTGTTTATTTTTTTTCTTAAAACACATAGCGCCCTCCGTTAATAATATTTATAAACATCTTTTCGTTATTATCTTTTTAACGCAAAGTCTTCCTATTCCGCAATCAACAACATCATTATAACCACGTATAAATAAAAAGTCAATTACAATATTTATTAAACAAAAGGGTAAATTCAGTCTTGTTCGAGGCCGACAAGATAATCTATACGGCACTAAAAAATAACGGAAAGAGTTTTTAGGTTGAATTAGCAAAACAAACGCCCCGTCTAGACTTACACGTCTTGACGGGGCGTTAAATTTTTTAACACCTTTTAAGCGTAATTTATTTTCCCCTTACGCAGTAAATCGTTTTTAATTTTTTACGTAAGCACAGCCATTAAAATCGTACCGATTAGCATTAGTCCTAATCCTATCCACGATTTTAAAGGCAACTTTTCTTTAAATATAACGACGGAAAAAATCACAGTTATCAAAACGCTCATTTTATCTATGGGAACGACGACGCTGACAGTTCCCTTTTGTATCGCATAATAATAGCAAAGCCAACTTACTCCTGTGGCAATACCCGAAAGCACCAAAAACAGCCCGTCTTTTTTTGTAACTTGTTTAACAAGTTTCGTTTGACCTTTTGCAAACACTATTATCCAAGCGAAAAGGAAAACGACGCAGGTTCGAATTGCCGTTGCCAAGTTTGAGTCGACGTTTTTTATCCCGACTTTTGCAAGCAAACTCGTTGCCGCTGCGAACACGGCGGAAAGTATGGCGAATATCAGCCACGCTCTACCTTCGCCGTTTTCTTGCTTTTTTATATCCGTCATAAAAAAAGTGCCAAGCCCTATTAAAGCGAGGCAAATTATTTTTACATACCATAAATTTCTTTCGTCGGGAAAAATAACGATGGCAAACAGCACCGACAAAACGACGCTGGACTTATCCACGGCGGTAACCTTCGACACTTCGCCCATTGACAGAGCCTTAAAATAGCATATCCAACTTACACCGGTCGCCACGCCCGACAAAATTAAAAAGACCCACGATTTTGCGCTTATCTCCGAAATTCCCGTATATGCGCCCGTGATAAAAACAATCAACCACGAAAAAATTAAAACGACAGAAGTGCGTAATGCCGTTGCTACGTTGGAATTTGTGTCTTTTACGCCACTTTTAGATAAAATTGCCGTAACGCCTGCAAACACGGCTGACAAAATTGCCGATAAAACCCATATCATATTTTAAGGCACTCCTTTCTTAAAAAAATCAACGACTATTTTTACACAGCCTATCAAATAAATTCTACTTGCATTATAGTACATAACAAAATAAAAGTCTGCTTATTTTCGCTAATACTTAAAAAAAATTTATTAACCTTTCAAAACACTTTTAACGCATACATTTTGGACGGAGAAATGCAACCTCGTCACCACTGAAATTTTAAATTCACATTGACACTATTTATATAATGTGTTATCATATTTGAGTACGACTTGCAAAAAACTGCAAGCAAACTTCTCACTTGTATAACACAAGCCGTGCCTTTAAGGAGAAATATGGTTGCCACTATTATAATTTGTGCCGTCACCTGTTTATTGATGATTTTAAGCGTGTTGTTTTTTCCGAAAATAAAAATCGGCAAAATCAAACTGGACACCTACTGGCTAATAACTCTTTTAGGTGCCGTTATACTGCTTGTAACACGCCTTGCCGACGTTAATTCGGTGTGGTCTGCAATGACAAGCGACACGGCGATTAACCCACTTAAGATACTCGTTCTGTTCATTTGTATGACGGGACTTTCCATTTTTCTCGACGAGGTGGGCTTTTTTAAATACCTTGCCAACGCAACGCTAAAAAAGGCAAAGAACGGGCAAATTAAACTTTTTGTGTACCTTTACTTAATCGTTTCGGTTTTGACGGTGTTTACCTCTAACGACGTTATCGTTTTATCGTTTACGCCATTTATATGCTATTTTGCCAAAAACGCAAAAATCAATCCTATTCCCTTTTTGGCAGGGGAATTCGTTGCGGCAAACACTTGGAGCATGGCGCTCATCATCGGCAACCCGACCAACATTTATTTAGCAAGCAGTGCCGGAATAGATTTTATTGCTTACGTAAAAATAATGATTGTTCCGACGATTATGGCTGGCACCGTTGCCTTTTTACTTTTGTTTGCCCTTTTCGGAAAACAACTTAAAAAACCCATCGAACCTACGTACGAAGATATTAAAATACAAGACAAACCGCTTTTGGTAATCGGGCTGACAGTTTTAAGCGTTTGCACCTTACTGCTCGCAATAGGTTCTTACATAAATTTAGAGATGTGGCTTGTAACTCTAATAAGTTTTGCCACGCTAATTACCATAACGATAATCATTTGTTTAATAAGAAGGCAAAAGCCGACGATACTCTTAAACAGTTTGAAACGCTTGCCGTACGAACTAATACCCTTTATCCTTTCTATGTTCGTAATGATTATCGCATTAAACGACGCAGGAATAAGCAAAGCGATAGCAGACTTTTTCGGCACGGACGGTGCAATATTCAAATACGGCTTTGCGTCTTTCTTTGCTTCTAACTTAATAAACAATATCCCGATGAGCGTTTTGTTTTCGTCGATATTGTCGAGCCTTTCGACGCAGTGTCTACCTGCCGTGTACGCAACGATAATAGGCTCTAACCTCGGTGCGTTTTTCTCTCCCATAGGCGCACTTGCAGGCATTATGTGGAGCAACATGTTAAACGAACACGACATAAAATTCGGTTATTTAAGTTTTTTAAAAATCGGCGTTACGATAGCCGTGCCAACGCTTGTCGTGGCACTACTGGGCATTATGATATTTCTATAAAAGAGGAGAAATAAAATGGAAAAAGCAAATCAAAACGAACTTTTTGAGCAAAACGGGTTTGCCAAAATGGACTTAAACTCGTACGAGGGTAACGAGCCTTATATTTTCATAAGTTACTCGCATGCGGACACTGACGAAGTGTACAAAATACTAAAAATAATCGACAGAGAAAAATATCGTTTTTGGTACGACGACACGATGGAAATAGGCGAAGATTTTAGAGAAGAACTTCGTGCAAGAATTGAACATTGTAGCGCATTTTTGTTGTTCATATCAGAATCTGCGTTAAGTTCTAAATACTGTGGCATGGAAATAATCACGGCGTACAAATACAACAAAAAGATTTACCCCATTTACTTAAACGACGAGGTTAAAATTCCACCGTCGCTTACGATGATTTTGGAAAATTTACAACACGTTAAAGGCACCAACATTGCCAACGAAAAATACATAAACAAACTAATATCGGGGCTACCCATAGAAACAATGCGTTCGCTCCAAACGGAAGGCGACGTGCTAACAAAGTGCAAAGACGGAAGCACCTCCCTCTCTATCCCTACGGGCGTGAGAGTAATCGGCGAAGAAGCCTTTAAAAACTGCGTTAAACTTGAAAAACTGGAAATCGGTTCGGAAGTGGAAGTCATCGAAAAAGAGGCGTTTAGAGGTTGCAAAGAACTAAAGGAAATAGTGCTTCCCAAAAACGTGAAAAGGGTTGGCGAAAGCGCATTCAGAGATTGCATATCTTTAACCAAACTTATCGTAGAGAACGAGGACGTGGAACTTGGCGAAAGGGCGTTTGAAAACTGCGCAAGCCTTTCGGAAGTCGTTTTGCAAGACGGTATGAACGAAATTTACGGTGGCGTGTTTAACAGTTGTAAAGCACTGACGCATATAAAACTGCCGTCAAAACTAATCATTTTGGGCGAATCCTCTTTTGCCGACTGTGCGACGCTAAAAGAAATCGACGTGCCCGAAAACGTTACCAAAATAGACGACTTGGTGTTTAACGGCTGTACCGAACTAGAAAAAGTCGATATGAAAGAAAACGTTACCAAGATAGGCAAAAACGCTTTTAAAGATTGCAAAAGTTTGCAATCTATCCATATCCCGAAATCTGTAAACAACATCGGCTTCGGGCCGTTTAGAGGTTGCGACAAACTAGAAAAAATAGAAGTCGATTGTAAAAATATGCACTTTAAATCGGTGGACGGCGTGTTATTTAACAAAAACAAATCTAACCTCATTTGCCACCCGTGTAGAATAAAACATTCTTCTTACCAAATTCCCGATAGCGTTACGACGATTAACAGTTGGGCGTTTTACGAGTGCGACAACTTAACGGAAATTTTAATTCCCGACAGCGTTTCGGAAATAGGCGAAAGCGCATTCTATTCTTGCTCCGGTTTAACCAAGATGGTTATTCCCGACAGCGTTACCAAAATCGACGACACGGTTTTCAGAGGGTGTTCTAACCTAACGGAAGTTGTTATTC
This sequence comes from uncultured Christensenella sp., assembly GCA_964386845.1. Classification (GTDB taxonomy): domain Bacteria; phylum Bacillota; class Clostridia; order Christensenellales; family Borkfalkiaceae; genus UBA1259. The sequence continues at coordinate 1,614 of CAYLUH010000026.1, read as the reverse complement.
CGGAAAGCGTTTTGGAATTCGGTTGGGGCTTGTTTAACGGTTGCGAAAAGGTTAAAGTAATTTGCCCTAAATACTCTATGGCAGAAAAATACTGCAAGTTAAACGGCATACC
>CAYLUH010000026.1:0-1402 GCA_964386845.1 uncultured Christensenella sp. | reverse complement strand
TATAAAAAACAACCATTATGATAGATACGAGTTTATTATACGAACAACAACCCATAGTCTTAAATAAAGACGAGTGCTTTTATAAAGAGCCACTCTCCTTTCGCACGCTTAAAAACTGCGTTGTCGCAGGGCAATCTTTCGGTGGCGTGTTTGACGAAAAACACGGGTTTATAGACGGCACGGGCTTACACTCTTTCGATAACAGAGCGCCAATTTTCGACGAAAAGAAAGTAACGGCAAAATCGGACGATAAGATAATATATCTAGGTGCGTTTATCGGCGTTTGGGGGCACGTTATAACAGACTGCATAAGCAGAATTTGGTTTTTGAAAAAGCACTTAAAAAACTTTTCCGACTATAAACTTTGTTACCTTCCGTGCAACGGTTTTACCTTTAACGGAAACGTGAAAAAAGTTTTTGAATACTTGGACGTAAACGTTAACGACTTGCACCCGATAACCGAATGGACGGAGTTTAAAGAAGTAATAATTCCCGACAGGTGTTTTGACAGTAGTGACGGGAAAGCCAGATTTTTTACAAAAGAGTACGTGGACTTAATAGACGAAATTAAAAGCCACGCCGTACAAAATAAAAAACTAAATTACAAAAAAGTTTTTTTGACTTACGCAAATTTTAAAAAGTGGAAAACGCACGGCGAAAAGAAACTGGAAAAGTTTTTTAAAGAGCAAGGATTTAAAATAATCGCTCCCGAAAATTACACTTTCGACGAGCAACTCTCCATTTACTTAAATTGCGAATGTTTGGCTTCTACCGTGGGGTCTTGCTCCCATAACTCCGTGTTTATGAAAAACAACGCAAGCCTCATTTTAATTCCACGTGCCAATTACGTTACGGACTATCAGTCCACCTTAAACCACGTTAACGACTTAAACGTAGCGTACGTAGACTCTCAACTTTCCGTGTTCACTTCTAAAAGCGACCCGTGGGTCGGGCCGTATTATTATTACGTGAGCGAAAATCTTTTGTCTTATTTCGGACACGACAAAAGTTATTACAAAAATTACGTCAAGTACAATTTTAAGGACTTTAAAAAATACGCTCTCGCCGCCTTAAAACACGGCACCCTTATCGAGCATTATCCTTGCGAAAAATACGAAAAAATGCTAACGGAATACTTAAGACAATTAAAAGAAACTTCCCTTTGGCAAAGACTAAAAAACAAAATAAAACGGCTTACAAAACGCTAAATAAAAAGACTGCATTTGAAATGAAAAATGCAGTCTTTTATTTTTGCTTTTCTTTTTTAAGCGTTTACGCTTTTTTAATAACCTTTTATTATTCTGCCAACAAGATAAGGTGCGATAGTTCCGTCCACGCCGTAATTCCACGTTAAGTCATCGTTATACATCGGGTTGACGATAACGCCCGAATTACTGTTCAT
>CAYLUH010000025.1:10963-14890 GCA_964386845.1 uncultured Christensenella sp. | reverse complement strand
GTCCAGCACGTCGATTTTTTCAGCCGCAGGGACTTTAGGTAGCCCCGGCATCGTCATAATATCGCCTGTCAAAACAACGATAAATCCTGCTCCTGCGGAAACTTTTACCTTTTTAACGGTAACGTCAAAATCACAAGGTGCGCCTAGTTTTTTCGCATCGTCGGAAAAACTGTACTGCGTTTTTGCGATACAAACGGGATATTTATCGAAGCCCAATTTTGTCAATCTCTCTATTTCCGCATTTGCACTTGCCGTGTAATTTACGCCTCTGCCACCGTACACCTTTTGTACGACTGCCAAAATTTTATCTTTGATTGATAAGTCGTCTTCATAACTAAAAGTAAATTCCGATTTTTCTTCTTCCACCAATCTAACGACTTCGTTTGCAAGTTCAATTCCCCCCTTGCCTCCCTCAGCCCAAACGGTGGAAAGTTTTGTGTTTACGCCAAGTTCCAAGCACTTGTTGATGATAAAATCAATTTCATTATCGGTATCCGTCGGAAAACGATTAATTGCAACGACGCAAGGAATTTTGTAAACGTTCTTTATGTTGCTAACGTGCCTCAAAAGGTTAGGAATTCCTTTCTCTAATGCCGTTAAATTTTCTTCTGCGAGTTCGGTTTTATCAAGCCCACCGTGCATTTTTAACGCTCTAACCGTTGCAACGACAACGACTGCGTCCGGTTTAAGGTTTGCAATCCTACACTTAATATCCAAAAACTTTTCTGCGCCTAAATCTGCCCCGAAGCCCGCTTCGGTAACGACGTAGTCGCCTAGTTTTAACGCCATTCTTGTTGCCACGATAGAGTTACAGCCGTGCGCTATATTCGCAAAAGGTCCACCGTGCACGAACGCAGGCGTCCCTTCCAAAGTTTGTACGAGGTTAGGCTTCAAAGCGTCTTTAAGGAGCGCCGTCATCGCACCGTCGGCTTTTAAATCTCTTGCCGTTACTGGCTTGCCGTCGTATGTATACGCAACGATAACGTTGCCAAGCCTTCTTTTCAAGTCGCCACCGGAACTTGCCAAGCACAAAACTGCCATAATTTCCGAAGCGACGGTTATATCGAATCCGTCTTCTCTCGCAACGCCGTTGGACTTGCCACCCAGCCCGTCCACGATATTTCTAAGTTGCCTATCGTTCATATCGACGCATCTTTTCCAAGTAACGTTTCTGACGTCGATGTTTAACGCATTGCCTTGATGAATATGATTATCAAGCATAGCGGCGAGCAAATTGTTTGCGGCGCCTATTGCGTGGAAATCGCCTGTAAAATGTAAGTTTATGTCTTCCATCGGAACGACTTGGGCGTATCCACCACCCGTTGCGCCACCTTTAACGCCGAAAACGGGGCCGAGCGACGGCTCTCTAAGAGCGACGACAACCTTTTTGTTTATCCTCTTTAACCCGTCTGCCAAACCGATTGTAGTTGTCGTTTTGCCTTCTCCGGCAGGCGTCGGCGTAATTGCCGTAACCAAAATAAGTTTACCGTCTTTACCCTTTTTGTCAAGCAACGATAGGTCGATTTTCGCTTTGTATTTACCGTAGTGTTCAACGAACTCGTCGTCTATGCCGATTGTTTTCGCAACGTCCGAAACGTTTTGCATTTTACATTCTTGAGCAATTTCAATATCCGACTTATAACCCATTAGTATATCCTTCTTTTTTTCTTTATTTAAGAGGTGCAAAAATCAAAATTCAATTTACTGCACGAAAGGGCGTTTACCTATGCGCCTTTACTTATTTTAACATATTACGCCCGTAAAATCAATCTAATTGCTTTTGCTATTTCACCGTTTTCTCGTCGATGTAAGTCGCCGTCAAATCGGCAACGTGCAAAAACAAACACAACGGGTAAATATTATACGCTTCTCCCATACTGTTAGGATTTCCCTTAACCCTGTCGTCAAAGCCACCCATATGCCAGTTTATCGCCATCGCCTCTTCGTTTGACAAGTGCATAAACGTGTTTATCATAAAAACGGATTTTTCTCCGTGTCCGAAAGGAAATGCGTTGTTTACTGCATAATACGGCGTTTTTACCCATTCGCCACGCTCGTTTTTAACGTTTCTGTATTCAGTTTTATAGTAGTGTATTTTACACAAATCGTGTAGTAGTGCCACAATGGCAAGCGTTTCGTCGGAATATTTTTTTGCGTAGTCTTCGCCGTATTCTTCCTTTATTAGCCTTACAAGCCTGTTGTAAACGTTAACGGAATGTTCCAAAAGTCCACCCTCGTAATTGCCGTGATATCTTGAAGACGCAGGTGCCGTGTAAAAATCGGATTTTCTTAAATATTCCAAAAGTTTATCTGCTCCCTCTCGTTTTATGTTTTCGAGATAAATCTTTTCAAAAACTTGTTTCATAATTTCTCCTTAAATTCTTGGCGTAACCTTTAACGACTTACATATCGCAAGCGAAAAATCGAGTGCGACTTTCGGGCCGTTTGCCGTTATCAGCGTGCCGTCCACCGTAACGCCTTCCCCGGTGTAATTTTCGCCGATTAAATTTATAAACTCATCGTCGGGAAAGCACGTTGCCTTTTTGCCCTTTATAAGCCCGTGTTTTGCCAAAACAAGTGCAGGAGCGGCGCATATCGCACAAACCAGTTTACCACTTTTTATCATTTCTTTAACGGCTTTTATAACCCTTTCGTCCTTGGACAAGTTTTTTGCGCCGTTTAATCCGCCGGGAATAACGACGGCATCGTACTCTAAAGCGTTTACTTCCTCAAAGAGTTTATCTGCGACGACGGAAACGTTTCTCGAACAAACAACGGTCTTTTCGTTTATCGAAGTTAAATCGACGTAAACGCCAGCCCTTCTTAAAACGTCGACGGGAAAAAGAGTTTCCACTTCCTCACTGCCGTTAGCAATTAACACCAATGCTTTAACCATAATATTTCTCCTTTAACTTACGTATAAGTATAACAAAGGACGCACGATTTTTCAAGCGCAAAAAAACAAAAATATTTTTTGTCGATAAGTTTTTTTAATAACTCACATTAAAAAAAACAATATTCCATTTATTTATAAATAATTGACAAAATACACGTAAAAGGTTAAACTATTTTTGTTAAACAAAAGGAGTGATAAACTATGGATTATCAAGGCACGATTTCTAGGGGTGTTAGAGCACCGATTATAAGGCAAGGCGACGATTTGGTTAAAATCACGGCAGACTGCGTTTGCAACGCTTCTATCGAGGGTGGATTTCCTCTCCAAGACAAAGACGTTGTTGCAGTAACGGAAGCAGTTCTCGCTCGTTCGCAAGGCAACTATGCAACTATCGACCAGATTGCACAAGACGTTAAAAATAAATTCGGCGAAGAAACGGTCGGCTTAATATTTCCTATCCTTTCGAGAAACCGTTTTTCTATGATACTTAGGGGCATTGCCAAAGGCGTTAAAAAACTCATCGTTATGTTATCTTATCCTAGCGACGAAGTAGGCAATAGTTTCATTACGCAAGAACAAATTTTAGACAAGGGCATCAACCCTTATACCGACGTGTTTACCGGCGACGAATTTCACAAAGTTTTCGGCAATGTTAAGCACACTTTCACCGGTGTCGATTACATAAATTATTACAAAGAAGTGGGCAACTGCGAAGTAATTCTCGCAAACAATCCTTGCGAAATTTTGAAGCACACGAAATACGTTATCAATGCAGACATTCACTCTAGAAAACGCACGAAACGTATTTTGATGAACGCAGGCGCAACGAAGGTTGTTTCTTTGGACGAAATTTTAACTGCTTCCGTAGACGGCAGTGGCTTTAACGAAAAGTACGGCGTTTTGGGTAGCAACCTCGCAACGGAAAACAGCGTTAAACTTTTCCCGAGAAATTGCCAAGAATTCGTCGACGCTCTCCAAAAAGAATTGTTTACGAGAACGGGCAAAAAAATCGAATGTATGGTTTACGGCGA
>CAYLUH010000025.1:0-10863 GCA_964386845.1 uncultured Christensenella sp. | reverse complement strand
ACGCCTCGTCAACTTACCGATTTACTTGCAAGTTTAGCAGACCTCACGAGTGGTAGCGGAGACAAAGGAACACCCATCATTTTAATTCAAAACTACTTCAAAAACTTCTCTATGTAGTTAAAACACCCCAACGACGATTTATTATAATAATAATAATAAAAATTTTTTACGGTAATTCGCAGGGCTAAAAATAAAAAAACTTAAGGCGTGGCAAATAAAATGCCACGCCTTTTTTCTATTTCATTATAACGACACTTTTAAAAGTTTTTAATTTTCTTCCTCGTAGTAGTACGAATAATCTATGCCTTTCATAAAAATTTCACGGTCGACTATTTTGTCCGTTAAACATTTTATACCGTCTTTAACCGTCAATTTCAGTTGTTTGCAAATTGCAATCAACTGCCGATTCCTGCGTTTTACGGTTGTCCAATATATTCACTGAAAACTCGTATTTGTTTTAAGAAAAAAAAGAACTCGAATTTTAACAACTCAAGTTCTTGTTTTCTTTTTCGTCACTTATTTTACCGATTAGTCAACGACTGTGATACGTGTCAACTTCAAAAGCGTTTCGTTCGTTGCAAAGTTAGAAAGTCTAGTCAAACATTCACAAGCGTATTTGCCGAGCATAGTTTCGTCGTAATAAGGAATTGCATTACGGAGTTCCAAATATCCGTCCTTTCTGATAAACGCACTCATAAATGCGTTTTCTTGGTTAAATTGGTTCGTCAAAGCGATTGCCTTGTTCAAATCTTCCGGTAAAACCCTGTCGAAAATAGCACGGAAAGAAGCCATTCCACCCTTGTAAGCAGAAATGAGAATCATCAATCTGTCGTCGTGATTGTTAAGCGTCAAGTTTGCACAAACGTTTAATGCTTCCGTTTCCTCTTTGTATTCGAAATTTAATCTCGAATATTGAGTATCGAGTGCTCCTTGAATGTATCTTTTTGCTAAACTTAAATCGTAAGCCATAATAAATTAAATCTCCTTTTTTGATATTATTAAATGTAATTATTAGTCAACCGTTATTTCAGTCAAACGTTTCAACGTTTCGTCGTCTGCCAAATCGGACACTCTCGACATAAACTCACACGTGTATTTACCAAGCAACGTTTCGTCGTAGAAAGCCGTCGTGTTGTAAACGACCAAATAACCTTTTTCGGAAACGTAAGTGCTTAAAAATCCGTGGTCGGCGTTAAATTGATTAAGTAACGATAAAACTACCGAATCAAGCCTTTCAATCTTATCGAAAATAGCACGGAAGGTTGCCATACCGCCTTCGAAATAAGAGAACAACATTCTGATGCCGTCGTCGTGTCCTCTAAGTTTTAAACTTGCCGTTACTCTAAATTCGTCTTCCTTAAATTCGTAGTCGAATTTTAGCCCGGAATATTGCGTATCAAGTGCGCCTTGAACGTATCTTTTTACTAAATTCAAATCGTAAGCCATAATATATCTCCCTTTTTTGTCAATCAATAAAAAAATTATATCACACAAAAAAAACACTGTCAATACAAATATTTAAAAAAATCAGTCTTCTTCGCCCTTTTCCCGTGCCGTTTTTTCAAGTTTTTTCTCTTTTCTGTTTAAGGACGCCTCGTGCAAAAATTCCACGAACGCTTGAATATAATGCACGAACCAGCAAGTAACGAAAGTTACGATAATGGCAAGCAAAACGGAAACAAAGTTTACCCATTCGCACAAAAACAACAGCACCAGCGTACCCAAAAGAAGCACGACTATTATCGTCCCCACAATGCCGTAATCGTCCAAAAACGCAAACACTTCGCCGAATTCCAAACCTTTTACGAACACGTACACCGTGTAAACGACTATCAGCTCACCGAAAAAGCAAAAAATCGCTATATACCAAGCCTTGTAAGTCTGCCAAAAACTTTGCGAACTTACGCCTTTTAAATTATATGCGACAACTTCTTTCGCATTACCGTCGACGAAAAATTCCACGCTAAAAGTTTTATCTCTGCCGTGGCGAACAAAAAAATCTCCTTTTAAGTCGCTTGCGCCTAAAATCACGTTCATCGTTTGCCCTTCATCGTTAGCAAAAGAAATTCCCGCACAAAAATCGACGATGTTCCAAATCGTTCTATTATCGAAAGACAAGTTCAAGTTTATTTTAGAACTATTATTTTCTTGGTCGTAATAGGTAACGACGTCGGAAACGCTTAAATTAACGTCGCCCTTATTTGTCAACTGACACCCGCCAAAAAGCATAAGCGACGATATAACGAGCAAAAACAGCGCTATTATTTTTAAAGTACTCTTTTTAATCTTTTTTTTCAAATTGCCTTCCCCTATAAAGTGGTGTAAAAATGCCCGTCTTCGTAAGTGTAATATTCTTTAATAATCTTTTCGTTTTCTTCTTCGGAAGAAATACCGACCATTTTCATAATGCTTTCCCGACACTGCTTATTAAGTAAATCTATGCTCTCTTTTTTCGGGAGCGTGTTGTCGGGATAAATGGGCTCTCCGATATGAACGTCTACAAACGGGTCTTTTCTGTTAAAAAACTTTGCAAGTCCCTTTCTCTCTCTAAAAGAGTAGCCCACGGGAACTACGGGTTTGTTGTAAGAATAAGCAAAATACGCAGCGCCCCTCTTAAACGGTCTTATCGGCACGTAATAATACCAAAGCCCCGTTTCGGGATAAATATGTACCCACTTGTTTTCCTTAAACACGTCGCCGATAAAATCGTAAAACTTTCTAAACACCGAACGGTCTTCAGGAATTGGCACGACACCTGCAAAAGAAAACAAATTAGTAAACTTCGAATCGACAAGTTTACCCCACGCAGGTACCGTCGGCACGCCCATTTTCATCGAAGCGCAAAGTGCTACGAAATCCCAAAAGAAAACGTGATTACTAACCGTTAAAAATCCACCTTTTTTAAGTTGTCGCTTCTGTTCTTTGAGATTTTTTCTGCCGTGCACACGCATATGGTATCTTAAATACACCAAAGGATATGCGATAAGCGAATAAATCATCTTAAAAAAGAATTGTCCCACGTTAAAAGTCCACCTTTTAAGGCGATTATAATAATTTTCGTCGAGTTTAATTCCACTCTTCTTTTTAACCTTTATAATCTGTTCGTCCGTATTTTTCGGAAACACGAATCTAGGCTTCGGAACAAACAACTTTTTTCTCTTTTTTTCGGTTTTTTGTTTTTCTTTTACTTCTTCCAATTATACTTCCCCGTTGTTTTTTTATACTTTTGCGCCATCGCGTTAAAAACGCTCGCAAAAAAACTCACCTTCAATTTTAATAATTACAACAATTCTTTCAATGCTTGCAAAGCGTTTTCAATGGGCACCGTCGTCGAAAGAGTTTTATCTCTCGAAGACACTTCAAGCACTCCGTTTTTAACGTTTCTCGGGCTAACGACGACCCTTAACGGCACGCCCAAAAGGTCTGCGTCAGAAAACATTATGCCGGCGCTGACACTCCTGTCGTCGTAAATTACTTCCACGCCGTCTGCTTGCAATCTGTCGTACAAGTCGTCTGCGCACGCTTTAACCTCTTCGTTATCGCTTCTGATTGCGCAAATATGTATCTGCCAAGGAGCAATCGACTTTGGCCAAATAGGTCCGAATTCGTCGTGATTAACTTCGCAAATAGAAGCGGCGAGCCTGCCTATTCCTATGCCGTAACAACCCATAATGGGATTTTTAGAAACGCCGTCTGCATCGACGTACGTCATTCCCATCGACTCTGTGTATTTAGTGCCGAGTTGGAAAATGTTGCCGACCTCGATACCTCTTGAAATTTTAATTGCCTTTTTACCACACACGGGACAAATGCCACCCTCTGCGATTTTTGCAAAATCGTGGTATTCGACAATTCCCAAATCTCTTTCCGTATCCAAGCCCGTATAGTGATGTTCTTTTTCGTTTGCGCCACAAACCATATTGTTGTTGCACTTAATAGACTCGTCGTAAAGCACGATGAAATCGCCCTTTAATCCGACGGGACCGATAAAGCCTGCCGTCAAGCCACATTCTTCGGTAATAACCGCAGGGTGTATTTCTGCCTTTAAGAAGTTTGTCAGTTTCGTTTCGTTTACTTCCAAATCGCCACGAATGAAAAGCACGATATATTTATCGTCGCTATTTCTTTGGTAGACGACGGCTTTACAGCACCTTGTAGCGTCCGTTTTTAAGAAACCGCAAACTTCTTCAATCGTTTGCATATTCGGTGTGTAAACCTTTGTCAAAGGCTCGGAAACGTCGTCTCTGATAACCTCGACGGTGTTCTTTGCCGCTTCCATATTAGCCTTGTAACCACACTCGGGACAAGTAACGATACTGTCTTCTCCGATATCCGTCAAAAGCATAAACTCGTGGGAAACTTTTCCACCCATCATTCCCGAATCGGAAGCGACGGAAACGACTTCAGGCACGCCTACTCTTTCAAAAATTCTTTCGTACGCCTTGTGACAAACGTCGTAATAATTTTCCAAATCCTCTTGACTGGTATGGAAAGAATAAGCGTCTTTCATCGTGAATTCTCTCACTCTTATAAGCCCCGATTTAGGCCTTGCCTCGTCACGAAATTTAGTTTGAATTTGATAAATCATAAAGGGATACTTGCTGTAAGTTTGCCCGTACTCTCTCACCAAATGAACGGCTGCCTCTTCGTGCGTCATTCCAAGCACCAACGGAGCGTTGTTTCTGTCGGAAAATCTTACAAGCTCCTTGCCGATACTGTCGTACCTTCCCGATTCTGCCCATAAACTTGCAGGCATAACGACGGGGAATTGAACTTCCTGTCCGTCAATCTTATCCATTTCTTCCCTTATTATATTTTCTATCTTTTTGGTTATTCTCTTTAGGGTCATCGTGGAAGAATAAATGCCGTTTGCAACGTACTTAATGTATCCGCCTCTAACCATAAGCGCATGGCTTTCCACCGTGCAGTCTGCAGGCTTTTCCTTAAACCTTTCGCCAACCAATTTGTCAAGTTTCATAACTAACTCCTTTTACAAAAAATGCCCTAACCCGATTATCTCGGCTTAGGGCGAATTTACAAATCCGTGTTACCACCTAAATTTAGACTTAAAAAATCTACTCTTCATTTCTCTGTTACGGGAGAGCCCGTTGATAAATACTTTATTCCTTACCACCACTCCAAGACGGGTTCAAAAACGCTCGTTAAAGGTTTGCACCAAACACCTTTTCTCTAAAAACTTTCCGTTTTCTACTTTTTCTTTTCTTCGTGTTTTATTAAATTATCTTTATTTTAACACACAACGACACCATTGTCAATTTTTTACGAACAATTATTCGTATCGTCTATCTTTTCTTTTACGATAAAACGCTTATTTTAATCGCCAAATCAAAAAAATTAATTTTAGGCAAACCCTTTGCCACCAAAAATGTAACACGGGTTATTTTTTTACTAGGACGGTGAAAGAAAAAAATGGGAGTTGTAGTTAAGAAAAAAGACGAATTAAAACAAAGTCGGCATTACAGCGCCATAAGGCGCAATGGACTTTACGTCAAAACTTTGACGCCCTTTCTTTAAGTTTTAACTTAACGCTTTTGCCTGCATTAAAAACATCGTTTTCTTTTTACGACGTCTTTCTTATTGTTTAATTTTTAAACTTTGCAAATATTTTTTTCTGTCGTCCGATATCCTTAAACTCTCTTTCGCCTTTTGAATGGTTTTGTTGTGAATAAAAACTTTAAGCCTTTTGCCTTCCAAAAGTTTAATCGTATCGTCCCACTGTTTTGCAAGCGCCGTCGCAAAATACCAAGCGTTCATCATATCTACGTAATAGGTACTTTTCTTTATATCGGCGACAAAGCTTAAAAATTCATTTTTAAAGTCGCCGTCTAAAAAATGAGTCATAAGCATGGATACGCCGAAACGCACCGTGTACTCGTGGTCGCTATCAATCCAATTTTTAATTTCTTGTAACAATTTATCTTTGTTTTTTGCAAAACACTTGGGTTTAAAACAATCGCAAGTCGCCCAGTTATCGACAAATGGCAAAAACTCGTTAACTTTTTTTACACATTCGTCGTAATCTTTTATCTCTGCAATTAAAAATGCGTGGATATTGTTTTCTTCGTAGTATTCGTGAGGGAGGTCGCTTAAAAACTCTTTCGCCTCGCTTTTTCCATTTAACTCTTTTGCAAACTTTCGTAAAATAGGCGTTCTTATCCCAATCATTTTGTCATGATTGACAGACGGAATAAGTTTACCGTTAAAGTCCTTGTATTCTTGGTCCTTTAACGCAAAAAGCCTAATTCTAATATCTTCACTCGCCTGCCTCATAAGTCGTATTCTCCGTCACCTCTTTCGGTTTCTGAATGCTATTCTTCGCAACGAACGCAAACACCGTCGCTAAAGCCCCAAACAGCACGGGCGCAACCAAACAAAATACGCCCAAAACGCCCTCTACTCCACCGTCCGTAATTTCAACGGAAAAAGCCGTTACAAGCGTCATTATCAAACAAAGCGCAAAACTTATCAAAAACATTATTCTTGCAACCTTTATTTTTTTCATAACCAAAATGCAAGCAACGATTGTTAAAACGACAAGAATGCCCGACAAAACGGCAAACAAAAAGTAAACTGCGCCGGGAAGCCCCGTAACCTCTGCACCGTTTGCAGAACCGATTTCTTGCGCCATCGATATAAAAAGTCCCAATATAAAATACACCACGACGCAAAGTGCCAAACCTATCGCATGAAAAATGCCCGTTATAAGAGAACCTACTTTCATTTTTTCACCCCTTTTCTTTTATGTTAACACACTTTTTCGTGTTTTTCAATAGGGCAAAAAAATTTAATTTATTTTATCGCTCAAGTCCACCCACTCGTTAAAATACTCGTCGTACTCTTTTTGCGCCTTTTCGAGTTTGCTTTGAATATCGCAAACCTTCGTGTAGTCGCTGTACACTTCCGGCAAAGATAATTCTTCGTTTAATTTATCTATTACGCTTTCAATTTCCAAAATCATTTCGCTAAGTTTTTTCAATCGTCTTTCCGTTTTAGACTTTTCCTTTAACGGCGTCGTAAAAGTTTTTTTCTCTTTCACCGCTTGGCTTTTTTCCAAAACGACTTCTTCTTCCTGACTTTTGGTTAATTCGTATTCTGCATAATTAAACGGAAAAAAGTCCACGCCGTTCTTTTCAAAAACCAAAAGTTTGTTTGCGACTTTATTTACGAAATATCTGTCGTGCGAAACGAAAATCACCGTGCCCTTAAAATTTAAAAGCATATTTTCAAGCGTTTCCTTTCCCACTATGTCCATATGGTTTGTCGGCTCGTCCAAAATGAGAAAATTCGGGCGCTTTTTAAAAATTTTACAAAGCGCAAGCCTTACCCTTTCTCCACCCGACAAGTCGTTTACCACTTTGAACACGTCTTCGCCGTTAAACAAAAACGCACCGAGCGCAGACCTTACTTCGAATTCCGTAAGGCGTGGATATTCGTCGTGAAAATCTTCCAGCACCGTTTTCTCGCTTTTGTACTCTGCCATTTGCTGATTAAAATATCCGATTTCACTTCGAAGCCCGAATTCAAAACTTCCCGACAACTTTTCTATTTCGCTTACCAGCGTTTTTACAAACGTCGATTTACCCACACCGTTGTCGCCGATAACGGCAAGTTTATCCCCACGGAAAAGTTCTAAATTTACCTTGCCCAATTCGTTAAAATATCCGATACTTAAATCGGAGCAAACCAGCGCCTTTTTTACACTTTCCACACGAGGCTCGAAATTTAAATGAAAACTTTCCAAATCGTATCTGTCGGGCTTGTTAACGATTTTCATTCTTTCAATCTGCTTTATTTTAGATTGAACCATTTTCGCCTTGGTGGCTTTGTACCTAAATCTTTCTATCAACCTCGTAAGGCGGGCAATCTCTTCCCTCTGATACTCGTAGTCTTTCAACTGCTTTTGATAGTTTAATTTTTTTTGAATTTCAAACTGCGAATAATTGCCTTTATAGCACTTGCTTTCGCCGTATTCTATTTCGTAAATTTTGTCGACGGTGCGCTCTATAAACATTCTGTCGTGCGAAACGATAACGACGGCAGACTTATAATTTTTAATGTACCCTTCAAGCCATTTTATCGCTTCCATATCCAAATGGTTAGTCGGCTCGTCGAGTAATAAAATATCGGGCTTGCTTAACAACAACTTCATAAACGCTATTTTGGTCCTCTGCCCGCCCGAAAACTCGCAAATGCTTTTGTCTTTATCCTGTTCTGTAAAGCCGAATTTTTTAAGCATTGTCGAATATTCTTTTTTATACGTGTATCCACCTAAAAACTCGTATTTTTCACATAGCGAAGAATACTCTTTTATCTTTTTTTCCGAGCAGTCGCTTTCCAATTCTTTTTGAAGTTTATTCATCTTTTCTTCGACGGTAAGTACTGCTGAAAAGCAGGATAATATTTCTTCAATAAGCGTTGCGTTTTCCCTTTCAAATGCAATTTGTTTTAGGTATCCGACGGAATTGCAATCAACCTTTACTAAGGAAAAAGGCTCCTCGCCCGTTCCCTCCTCCATCTGCACTTCACCCGTTACGCATTTTAAAAGGGTCGTTTTTCCTGCGCCGTTTCTCCCCACGACTGCAACCTTTTCTCTATCTTTAATTTGAAAATTCACGCATTCCAAAACCGTGTCGTCGCCAAAAGACACGGCGCCGTTTGTAATCTTAAAAATCATTTCTTTCCTTTATAAAAACGCAAACTTAATTTATCCGTCGCAAAATTTTTTGTGCAAAACGATGCGTTTATTATTTCTTTAATATGATACATTAAAATAAAATTTTTTGCAACCTTAAAATCCCCCAAAACAAAAACGGCACGTCTATGCCGTTTTTGTTTTACGTTTCCCATTTATTAAATAATTTGTCAATAATGATACGTCCTTTTTTTGGCTATAATAAATGCAATCGACACGACGAGCGACAAAACTTCTGCAAACAAAACGGAAAGCCAAATGCCGTCAAGTCCAAAAAATATCGGCACGACGATAATTGCTATTATCTGCAAAACCAGCGTCCTAACAAACGATATTATAGCAGATATCAAGCCGTTGTTTAACGATGTAAAAAAAGACGAAGCGAATATGTTCATTCCGAATATCAAAAAGGACAGCCCGTAAAGTCTCATTCCCCTCGTCGTAAGAGCCAAAAGTTCTCCGTCGTATCCGACGAAAATGCTCGACAAAGGTCTTGCAAGCGCTTCGGTCAGCGCCGTCATCACAACGCCAAGCACCGATATTATCAAAATGCTTTTCTTCAAAATATTTTTTAACTCGTCGTGATTTTCCGCCCCGTAATGATAACCGATTAGTGGCGCCGTTCCGATAGAATAACCTATAAATATTGCGGCAAATATAAAGCCTGCGTACATTATTACGCCGTAAGCGGCAACGCCGTCTTTACCTGCGAATTTTAAAAGTTGCATATTGAAAAGCATGCCGACAATCGACGACGATATGTTGCTAACAAGTTCCGAAGAACCGTTCGCACACGCAAAACCGATAACCTTAAAATCTATTTTTATTTTCACAAGCCTCAATAGGCTAGAATTCTTAAACAGAAAATAGGAAATAGGAACAAATCCACCCACGGCGTAACTTATTCCCGTCGCAACGGCGGCACCCACAAGTCCCCAATGAAAGACGGCAACGAACAGTGCGTCAAGCACTATGTTGGTTACCCCTGCTATAACGGTAACGATAAAGCCGAGCATAGGTTTTTCTGCCACGATGAACATACTTTGAAAAGCGTTTTGTAACATATAAATAAAGTTTACGGCAATTAGTATTCTGCCATACACCACGCAGTCGTTTAACATATCGGGCGTCGCCCCTAAAAGTTTTGATATGGGCTCGATAAATATAAATCCTATAACTGAAACAATCACGCCGACGATAACGGTAAAATAAATCACCATAGAAAATATTTCGTTTGCCTTTTGCCTGTCGCCCTCGCCAAGCGTTTTTGCAACCAAAGCACTGCCACCCGTTCCCATCATAAAGCCTATCGCACCCAAAATCATAAGTGCCGGCATTATTAAATTTATTGCCGCAAACGCCGTTTTTCCTGCGTAATTCGATATAAACACACCGTCAACAATACTGTAAATAGAGGTGAATATCATCATAAAAATAGAAGGTAAAACAGCTTTAAATAATTTTTTGTAAGTAAAATGTTCGGATAAACTAACAGCCACTATTCTCTCTCCTTAAAAAATTCGTTAGCAAAACTTTCCACTGTCGATAACAGCCCTTTTATTTCCAGTCCCGACGTGTTAATGCAAAGGTCGTAATTTTCCTTTTTCCCCCACCCGTCGGAGCCCAACAGCAAATTATGTTTCTTTCTCGATTTATCGATTTTTTTAATCTTTTTTATCAATTCTTTGTCACTTTCGACTTCGCCGTACTCCGCCTTTTCTTTACATCTGTTGATTTTTGAATCCATATCGGCGTAAACAAAAATATTTAACGCTTTAAAATCTCTCAAAATCAAATCACTCGCCATACCGACGAAAACGCAGTCCCCTTTTGTCGCCAACTCTTTAATGATTTTTTGTTCCAAAACGAGTAGATTAGTAGCCATCTTTTGGCTAGCCGAATAAAGCGAAAAACTTTTCACCGTCAAATAAGGAAAAGCATCGGTGCCGAGTATATCTTCACGGTTGACGTAATCTTTGTCGAAGCCATATCGTTGCACGAAAGAAGACAAAATTTGCTTGTCGTAATATCTATACCCCAACTTTTCTGCAAGCCTTTTTGCAAGTTCTCTGCCACCACTTCCGAATTCACGTGTAACGGTAATTATTTTATTCATACTTCCTCCTCAAAAAAAGAGCCCGATTAAAAAA
>CAYLUH010000024.1:0-15383 GCA_964386845.1 uncultured Christensenella sp. | reverse complement strand
TATTTAATTATGGATTTACCCGAATCTCAAGTTAAACAAGGCTCGATGAAGTTCAAGTTCCAAATTCCTGAGAATGCTGCATTCCACATCGAAGTAAGCGACGGAATGACAGATGAAGACGGAAATTTAATTTGCGAAACGGACGTTGAAAGTAATCTCCACGATTACATCGTAAGAAAAGATTACTATTACGAACAATGGAAAGACAAATATTGTTACAGCGATATTTACGAAACCAGTTTCGACGTATCTTTGGGTATGTGGAATAACGCAACCGGTAAAACTGCCATCATGGTTACTTTAGACGGATTGAAGGGCGGAAAACAAACGGTTGACGGAAAAGAACTTTCTGCGATAAGTCAATTAAAGATTAAGTGGGACGCTTACGGGCTTAACGGTGGTTCTAACAGAGGCCTCGGCGTAAGAATCGACTTCCACACTGCAAGTGGTTACACTTCTCCGAAGTACTACTATTACGGCGATTACAGCAACTGCTTCTACTATCAATATAACGGAACGACATTCTACAACTATGGTTGGGGTACGGGTGCCGCAGTTCCAACGAGTAGCGGAACGAGTTTCGGTAGCGACTTAAAGGGCGAATACTTAATCAATTTAAGTGATGCTCCTGCAGGTTGGGACGGAAGAATTCAACTCACCTACTATATGATAGACTGTGGCGCAGGCGCAGCCGCTGCAATTAAAACGGTTGGTGTTTAAAAACTAAACTTAAAACGGGTTTGATTTTCAAACCCGTTTTCTTTTTGTTTTGACAAATTTTTTATGATTTAAGAAAGGTGTAATTATTTTTTGTTAAAATATGGGCTGTTAAATTATTGAAAAAAAACAAAAAGTGTGCTAATATGAAACTGAAAATAAACTATAGACGGAGAGATAGATGCATATAGCGTTGCAAATAATCTTAATAGCGCTTGCCGTTGTAATAGGACTTGCATTGTTAATTGTAATTTTGTTTTTTGCAAGCACGTTATTCATAAATTCTAAAAAAGTTTACGAAAAGCCAAACAAGTATTTTGTCTTTGTCGTAACGCTTGTTCATAGGCTGTTGTTTACGGTTGCCAACGTTCGTGTAAAAACAATCGGCAAAGAGAAGTTGCCAAACGGTAGATTTTTGCTTGTGTCTAACCATCGTTCTGCTTACGACCCGCTTTGCACTTGGGTATCTATGCACGAAAAGGAAATTGTTTTTATATCTAAGGAAGAAAATTTAACAAAACCTCTTGTCGGTAAATGGGCGAAAGTGCTAGGATGTATACCCATCGACCGTGAGGACGCAAGAAAGGCTGTAAAGACAATAAACAAGGCGTCTGAACTCATTTGCGAGGATAAGGTTTCCGTCGGCGTATACCCCGAAGGAACACGTAGCGAGGGGCTTGAATTGTTACCGTTCCATAACGCCGTGTTTAAGATTGCGCAAAAAGCAAAAGTGCCAATCGTCGTTATGACGATAGACGGAAGCGAAAAGATTAAAAAGAGATTTTTGTTTAGAAGAACAAAAGTCGTTATAACTATAACCGACGTGCTAAATACGGAATACATTTTAAGTAACGGCACCAAAGAAATAGGCGAGAGGGTGAGAAACAGTATGATAAATTCTCTTTTGCAAAACAAAAAATAAAAAATTGTTTTGAGTTTGTCTTTTATTATCGTCACGCTAAAAAGTAAAAAAATAAATCATACATTAAAAAAAGTTGCAATTAAAATTTATTGCAACTTTTTTTATGCGTATTTACAAAATAAATCTTTTAATTGAGTGTTTGTTAAAGTTTGTAAAGAATAAAAAATATTTGTAAAAAAGCCTTGCTACGCTTTTGAACTTAAAGGGTAGCAAGGCTTTTACATTTTAACAATACTAGTTAATAATTATTTTTTTCTTAAAATAAAGTATAGCGAGGTAACGCACACGGAAATCGTTATTGCCAAAATAATTAGCACATTTCTTATAACGTTGTTTTCCGTTTGAATAATGCTTTCGTAAGCAACATATCCTTCCAGCCATTCTCCGTTAACGCTGTAACCTATTCTTGCAACGCCGTTATCGTGTTCATAAAGTCTAATAGTTGCGTTTTGCGACAGCGTGGCAATCTCGCTTGATAAATCGCTTGCGCTGTAAACCTTGGTTTCGTTAACGCTCTCGACGGTAAACTTTTCTTCCTTAAAGTCTTTTGAAAGTACCTTTGTCGTAAATGCCGAAGGCACGTAACCGACGTAAGTATTGTCGTTTAGCGTAACGCTTGCAAAGTAATAGTCAACGCCGAACAAAGTAATTGTATTGTAAGTGGTTATCTTAACGTTTTTACTTAATATAACGCTTTGGTCGTTAACCTTCAAAATATGGTCTGCATCTTTGGTGATGACGGGGAGGAAATAAACGCTAACACCCGTCGTTGTGTAAGCAAAAGTTTCTTTTACTGCACCTATCTCGGGGGTAACGAGCGTTGCGTCACGCTCATTAACGATTGCTGTAAGCAGTTTTCCGTCTTCGTTTTTACCCGATAGCATATAAAATACTTCTGTTCTAGAAATATCGTCGCCAAAAGAAATACTATTTTCGAATTGACAAATGAAAATCAAAGGTTCATCGAGTGAAATAAGTTTGTCGTAACTTATATTTTTAACGCCGTTAACGACTTTGTAATCAAAAGCGTAAACGTTGGCGTCTTTAACGATTTGGCAGGTTTTGAGCGTGTTTATATCGTTTGCCTCATTAGAAGAAATTATAAATTCGTTAGGGCAATTCAACTTGTCGAGAGAGTAGGTCGGTAAATCGCTCGTCGAATAAATAAACTGTTCGCCTTCAAAGGTTAAGTACACTTGCGATTTATCCACCGACATCGAAAAAGAAGAGATTTTGCTTTTCGGCAGAGAAGCAAAGTTTAAAGAACGTTTTCCTTGAGACTGCTGGTCGTAATAATAAATTCCGTCGTCGTCGAGGATAAACAAACCGCCTGCAAGGTCGGTACAAAGTTTTTTGATACCGTCGCTTGTTTTTGCGTTGGTAAGCGCAACTCCGTCGGCGTATCCCTTTTCATTTTTTTCGTACTTGTAAACGCAACCGAGTTGTGTGTTCGTAAGGTACACGTTTTGGAACACGTCTACGGTAAACACTGGCAAGGTGATATTGTCGTAAGAATTTTTTACCGTAAGCATTTCTTCAAGCGTTTCGCCCTTTAATAAATCGTCTTCCGCACCGGAATAAATAACGACGTCGTAAGTCGTTGCTCGTGCTTTTAATTGAGAAATATAGTATTTACCGCTTTGAAAGGTTACGTCGGTAATGCTCGTGTATTCGCTTTTTGCCGAAAAATCTAATTCGGAAAGGAGGGTGTCGTTAGTTAAATCGAACACTCTCGCTTTTTTTGCCGTTTTATCAACGAATAAAACAGATTTCGTACCAAGCGCAAAAGCGTTGGGAGTAAAGCCCGAAAACTCGCCTTTATCGAAGCATGCGTTAAACTTGAAGTTGTCTCTCGAATAATAACTGCCGTTAATGTCGCTAACCAACGTAAAGTTTTTCGTCGTGTTGTCTATTGTGGCAATCATACTGCCGTATTGTTCTATGTTGTCAACGTTGCCACCGAAACGGTTAAACGCAGTTTTGCCGTGAGCAACGGCGTACCCCGTGAAAATCAAAGAGTTGTTGTCGATTTTGAATTGCTGTACGGTGCCACTTGCAGAGTCGGTTATCAAAATATCGTCACCCTTAAAGCACATTCCGCCGATTGTTGCGACTGAAGATAATTGATAATTTTCGTCGGTTGCGAAGGTCATTTTGGTCGCCGTTTTTTTGGAGACGGAAATCTTATAAACGTCGCTACCCTTTTTTGCGTAAACGTAATCGCCTTTAGAAATCATTTTGTCGACGGAAAAATCTTCGATAATTATTTCTGAATTATTGCTGGTCGATTGTTTCGTTACGGTACGCTTCATTAAATTGTTGTTGCCGTCAAGGAAAAACAAGGCGTCGTCGCCAAGACAAACCGGCGTTTTTTCTTTTACCGTGGAGTCGCCACTCGTAACTGTAGTGGCAACGAGCGTTTGAGGGTCGACGGTGTAAATTGAATAACTTGTTTCCCAAGAGGTAACCAAAATGCCGTCTTTGTAATCGAATTCCGTGCAAGTCACTTGAATGGAAGAATCTTTTTTCGTAAGGGGCGTAATCGTGGGATTTTCTAAATCGCCCGAAACGTCAACGGCGTAAACGATAGAGTCGCTACTTACAAGCAAGTACTTGTCGGATAAACGCTTAATGTGGTTGATGGCCATGGTAAAGGTGTCGTTAGCGCAAGAAAACTGCTTGCCGTCCTTACTTACGAGAAGCTTGAAAACACCGGGTGAGCCGGGCATATTTTGAACGACTGCCAAAATTTCTTCGTCCCAGTAAACGTGCGAGGGAGCGGATAACGATTTGTCGAATTCCAGTTCCGTATAAGGCATAAAAAGATTTGCTTGTATTAAACCTTCTGCTTGCGATTTTTTCACGTTGCCAAAAAGTGCAAAAGAAATTGAAGCCACTATTAAGAGTATGCCTATGATAAGAGTTTTTGCGTTAAAAATAAAATGTTTATTATAATTTTTCATACCCCTTATTTTATCATATAAAATAAATTTTGTATATAAAAATCGACAAGTTTTTACTTTTTAACTTAATTTTCCAAAAAGCCTCTTTTTTGACAAAGATAACAACTTAAAAGGCTCGAAAAATACTTGTAAGCCCTCTTAATATGACAAGTGTTGTCAATAGAAACGGATAATATGGAAGAAAAGTCGAACATTTGTTCGTTTTTTTGAGCCGAAAGTGACATATAGTATTGACTTTGCAAAAATCAAAAATATATAATAAACTCGGTTTTAGCGCTGTGGACAAGAATTTTTTAAGGAAAGGTTAAAAGGGAAAAATGAAAAAAGTTTACGCAAAATGTTTATTGCGAGCGTCGGCAAAATTACAAGTCATAGTAGAGAAAATAGACGGTATCGTATTAAAAAAAGCGCTTGCTTCTTTTATGGATACTTCGCCTGCGCAAAAGCAATACGAAAGAATTTTAACTTATACACGTCAAAAAGATTTACTAAAATTCGTTAGCGAGAAGTTGGAAAAAATAATATCGGCGTTTTCTCTCCGTGACAGAATTTATATTGATTACAAGTATTTTAGGAGAATGGATACAAAATGTTACGAGGGACTGGATTTTGCCGACAGAAAGTATTTTAGAAGACAGAACGTCCTCTTAAAAAAAATTTCCGAAAAACTAGAAAAAGAGGGGCTTGACGACGAATTTTTCAAAAGCGAACTGTTAAAAATTTCTGCAATTCAATCCATTTATAACGCTATCGTCATAGAGGAAGATTGCAAAAAAAATAACGGTAAGGCGAAAAATTTAAAATTAAAACTCAAAAAGAGTGCGTGAAAGGATTATTCGTATTCGTTTTCGTCGTAATAGTGGTTTTTGTCTTTTCTTTTTTTGGGCTTTATCGTAAGCGACAAGGCGATAATTCCCGCCAAAATTAAGCAAACGATTACGAGAATTCTGAAAACGAAAGCGTTGTCGTTAGGTGTTTCGGCGTTGCTGTCGGTAACGGTAACTTTGTCTTCCTGTTTAATAAAGGTTAAGGGGTTTTGATGATTTTCAATGGTAAAGGGGCAAACGTATTCTTCTTTTATATAGCCGATTTTGTTACCGTACGATACGAGGTAGGTAAAAGCGCCTTGTTCGTCTTTGATGAATCCGTAAAAAGAAAGATTTCTGTCGGCAAAAATAAAAGTTTGCGTCACCGAAAAGGATGCGTCGGCGTAAAGGGGTGCGTGTTCGATTGTGGAGAGAGTGACGTCGGGACAAGGTGAATTTACCGATAGCCCGTCGTAAAACAATTGTTCTTTTTTTACGAAGCCGTCTATCGACGGAGCGTTTTTAGAAAAGACTTCGACGTGATAACAGTCGTCAAGTTCGTTAAGAAGCGCAACGTAGTAAGTGTACGGGAGGTAACAAACGACGTCGTCCATATTTTCGTTAAGGAATAATGGTGTGGATTTATCGATAACTCGCAAGTATTTAGTATCGGCGTTTACGCTAAAAGGCGTAAGCGCCGAAGCCGTAATTACCGCTAAACAACAAAAAAATAAAAGCAGTTTTTTCATAGTCTTACCTAAAACGAGAAAGTATAAACATTATAAGAAAAAACCGTTAAATGCAAATGGCAAAAATTGTGTCATTATAAAAAAAATTGTAGAAAATCAATTTTTTTAGGCGTTGAAAAGAGGAAGAAAATGAAGGAAATTATAGAGAAAATATTAAGAATAGAGGGGGAACAGCGTTCAAGAAAATCGTTAGGCGCTTTGGCGGAATACAACACGGGTAAAAAGGTGCATAAAAAACAACTTGCCTTTCACAAATGCAAAAAAAGAAACAGGTGGGTTTTCGGAGGCAACAGAAGTGGCAAAACGGAATGTGGCGCCGTCGAGTGCGTCTATATTGCTCGTGGCATACACCCGTACAGAAAAAACAAAAAGAACACGTTCGGGTGGGTGGTGTCGCTTTCGCAACAAGTACAGCGTGACGTTGCGCAAAGCAAAATATTAAGATACTTAAATCCTAGTTGGATTGTAGACGTTACGATGTTAAGTGGAAAAAAGGACAGTTTAGAGTACGGCGTCATAGACCAGATTTTCGTAAGGAACGTTTTTGGTGGAATAAGCGTAATAGGGTTTAAGTCGTGCGACCAAGGCAGAGAAAAATTTCAAGGCAGTTCGCTCGATTATGTTTGGTTCGACGAGGAGCCCCCGAAAGATATTTACGACGAATGTAGAATGAGGGTGTTCGATAAGCGTGGCGATATTTTCGGCACGATGACGCCCTTAAAAGGTTTAACTTATGTGTACGACGAAATATACTTAAACTCTTTTAACTCCAAAGAAGTGTGGTACGAGTTTATGGAGTGGGGCGACAACCCTTTTTTATCAAAAAGGGAGATAAAAAATCTTACCGAAACGTTGTCTAAAGACCAACTTGAAAGTCGCAGATACGGTCGGTTTAGGAGTGGAACGGGGTTAGTTTATCCGGAGTTTGACGAAAGCGTTCACGTGATAGAGCCGTTTAGCGTTCCAAAGGAATGGCAGGACGTAATATCCATCGACCCGGGTCTAAACAATCCTTTGTCGGCGCATTGGTACGCAGTCGATTACGACGGCAACGTTTACGTCGTCGCAGAGCACTTCGAGGCGGGAAAGGACGTTTTTTATCACAGCGAAAAGATAAAGGAGATTTCAGAAAAACTCGGCTGGAAAAGAAAGCGTGACGGCAGAATAGAAGCACTTATAGATTCGGCGGCAAACCAAAAAACGCTTGCCTCAAAAAAAAGCGTAAGCGAACTTTTTTACGAACAGGGAATACTTGTAAACGCCAACGTCAATAAAGATATGTTTTCGGGAATTCAGAGGGTAAAACAATACTTAAACTTAAACAAAAAGTCGCCACGGCTTTACGTGTTTAAGAGTTGCGTAAATTTAATACGGGAGTTTAAAAGTTATTTTTGGGGGAGTGGCGACACGCCGAAAAAGTTTGACGACCACGCTCTCGACGAACTTAGATATTATCTTATGACGAAACCCAACTTAGAAAAACCTTATTTACAAAAAAGCGCAATACAAAAAGATAAGGAAAGGTTAATAAAAAAGATAATAAATGAAAGAAAAAAATAAAACCGTGTCCGAAAAAGATTTTAAGAGCGCACTCATAAAAAAGGCTATGGGGTACGACGTGAAAGAAGTGGTTGAAGAATACGTCAGCGACGATAACGGCGACGTAAAACTTACCAAAAAAAAGGTTACGAAAAAGAACGTTCCACCCGATATAGGCGCACTGAAAATGTTGATGGAAAACAACGGTACCAAATTAAATGAAATGTCGGACGAAGAACTGGAAGCGGAAAAGCAAAGATTATTAAAACTTTTGGCTTCGTCGTAAAAGGGAAATGGAAAATGGAAAAAATCGAACAAGAAAAAAAAGAACAAAAAGAGACGGAGGAGTTTGTAAGTCGAATCGTGGACGAGGTGCAAAGAGATTTTTTGCAAAGACAAAAAGAGCGTGTCGAATACGAAAGGAAGTGGGAACTTAACTTAAATTTTTTGGTGGGCAATCAATACGTCGTGATAAGTCCGAAAGGAGAAATAGTAAACGAGGACAAAGAGTATTATTGGCAAAAGAGAGAATCGTTTAATCATATAGCGCCGTTGATAGAAACGAGGATTGCAAAACTTTCTCAAGTAACGCCCGAAGTATCGGTGCGCCCCTTATCGCAAGACGATAGCGACGTGTCGAAAGCCGGCGTTGCCGAAAAACTTATAAGTGGAAACTTCAAACTTAACGACATTCACAGGGTTGTTCAAAAGGTAACAAACTGGAGCGAATCGTGTGGAAGTGGCTTTTATAAAATCGTGTGGAACAACAGCGGTGGCAACAAGGTCGGTATGCTTGACGGTAAAGACGTTTTCGAGGGCGAAGTGCAGGTAATACCCGTGTCGCCGTTTGAAATATATCCCGATTCTCTTTACACGGAAAAGGTGGAAGACTTAAACAGCATTATTCACGCAAAAGCCGTAAACGTTTCCGTCGTCAAGGAAAAGTACGGGGTAGATTTAGTCGGCAAAGACATTGGCGTTTTCAGTTTAACATCGTCGTCACCGTATAAGCGTTTAGGCGCAAAAGACAAGGTGGTAAAAAACGCCGTCATCGTTATAGAAAAATTCGAAAGGCCGTCCTATCTTTATCCGAACGGCAGATTGATAACGGTGGCAGAGGATAAGTTGCTGTATTACGGAGAACTGCCGTATCGTAACGGGGAAAACGGCGATAGAACTTTCCCTTTCGTAAAGCAAGATTCGATAAGCGTTTCGGGAATGTTTTTCGGAATGAGCGTAATAGAACGCTTAATACCCGTTCAGCGTTCGTACAACGCCGTAAAGAACAGAAAACACGAATTTTTAAATAGGCTTTCGATGGGAATGCTTACGGTGGAAGACGGCTCTCTCGACCTTGACGATTTAGAGGGCGAAGGGTTGTCGCCGGGCAAAATACTTGTGTACAGGCAGGGCTCGAAAGCACCCGAAATGATGGCTGAAAGCGTGCTTCCTCCCGACTTTGATAAAGAGGAAGACAAACTATTGCAAGAATTCGTTTGCATAAGTGGAGTCAGCGACGTTTCCACCTCGCAAAAAAACGCCAACTTATCCAGTGCGTCGGCATTGCAAATTTTAATAGAACAAGACAACGAACGGTTAACGACGACGGCAGAATATATAAGGCGCTGTTATCTTCAAATAGCAAGTCAGGTGTTAAAACTTTACGCACAATTTATAAGTGGCGTAAAAATGGTTAAGTACAAAGATTCTTTTAACAGGACGAAAGTATGTTACGCCAGAAAGGACACGGCGCTTGCCGACGACGTTTACTTGGAAAGCGAAAACGAATTGCTTTTTACACCGTCAAAGAAGAAAGAACTTGTTTTTAAGATGTACGAAAGTGGACTTTTAAACGACGAAGACGGAGGTATTAGACCACTCACAAAAGAAAAACTTTTATCGCTTTTAGGGTATAAAGACTTGGATTATCAAAAGGGAATTTCAAGGCTTCAAGAGGAAAAAGCGTCGGAAGAAAACAAAATAATAAAAGACGCAGAGATGCAAATCGAAGAAATCGACGACGACGCCATTCATATCGACGAGCACACACGTTTCGTTTTGAGCGAATATAACGACTTAAACGAGGCGCAAAGAAAAAATATTTTTATGCACATAGAAAAGCATAAGGAAAGAATGAATAAAAACAAAAATCAAACAATCGAGTAAAAAGTGGAGGGGAAAATGGAAGAACAACTAAATGAACAAATAGAAGTTGAAAAGCACGCCACGGAGGTGGACAAGGAAATTTTAGGCGAAGATAAAACGGAAATCTCATTGGGGAAGTTTAAAGACGTTTCGGCACTACTTAGTGCGTACAATTCTTTACAGTCTGAATTTACCAAACGCTGTCAGAAAATAAAAGAATTGGAGGGGCAAATTAACGGGGCTGTCGAAGTCGAAGTTAACGGGGCAAAAGAAATAGCACAAGAGGAAAAGGAAGAAATAGTAAAAGAGTACTTAAAAAACGTACTGTCGTCAAAGCAAACGGCGATAGTAATAGGTAAAGACGGAGGTGGCGTAAAAGCCCCCGTCGACAAACCTAAAAGCATACGAGAAGCAGGTATGCTGGCAAAAAATATATTTAAGAAATAAGGAGAAAAAAATATGGCAATAACATTATCTAGTGCCGATAAGGCATTAAAAACTTTGTACCTAGACGTGGTTGCAGAGCAACTTAACAAAAACGCAAATCCGTTGCTTTCTGCAATTTGTCAAAGTAGCGACGACGTGTGGGGAAAAGAAGTTAGAAAACTTGCCGTTTACGGTATGAACGGTGGCATAGGAGCAGGCACGGAAGACGGCGAATTACCCGAAGCCGTCGGCAATAATTACGAGCAATTCGTGTTGACTTTAAAAAACTTGTACGGCACAATCGAAATATCGGATAAGGCTGTAAGGGCGTCGGAAAACAATTCGGGCGCATTCGTAAGTTTGTTAAACGCAGAAATGGAAGGGCTTTTAAAAGCAAGCAGTTTCAATTTCGGAAGAATGTTGTTCGGCGACGGAACGGGAACGCTTGCCGTCGTTTCAGAAGTAAACGGTGCAACGTTTACGGTAGACAGCGTTAAAAACGTTTGCGAAGGAATGATTGTTGACGTAAGAGAATCAAACGGCGAAATAGTTTCGGGTGGAGAATGTAAAAAAATTATCGGCGTTGACAGAGTTAACAAAAAGATTATTTTATCAGGCACGGTAAGTGGAGCGACGGAGAATAATATTATAACGGTACAAGGCTCTTTCAATAACGAAATTACAGGTCTTAAAGCCATTTTCGGCGACAGCGAAAATCTTTACGGTTTAAGGAGAGAAGACCATTCTTGGCTTACCCCGTACAAAAAGAAACTTGACGGCGCAATTACCGAAATGGAACTTCAAACGGCGTTAGACGCCATCGAAGAACAAGCAGGCTCAAGCGTAAACTTTATCGTTTGTTCGTGGGGAGTAAGGCGTGCGCTACAAAAACTTTTTTCCGAAAGTAAACGCACGGTAGACACCGTAGAACTTGCCGGAGGTTACAAGGCGATGAGTTATAACGGAATTCCTATTGTGACAGACAGATTTTGTCCGGAAGGCACGATGTATTTATTAAACACTGCCGATTTTACCCTTTGTCAACTTTGCGATTGGCAATGGTTAGAGGGTGAAGAGGGCAAAGTGCTTAGGCAGGTGGCAGGCAAGCCGATTTACACGGCAACGCTTGTGAAGTATGCAGATTTACTTTGCGCCCGTCCGATAGGTCAAGGCGTTATCACAGGAATAACCGAAGCGTAGTAAAAGTAGAGTTAGCGCCGAGAAATTTTTCTCGGCGCTAAAAATTTATATAATCGATTGTGAGGAAAAAATGAAATTAAAAGAGGTTGTAAAAAATTCGGCGTACTTGTTAAACAGAGAGCACGTCGTAAAATATATAGACGGAGATGACGTTGACAATAGAGATGCAAAAGAACAAACGGAAACCTTTGTTTTTTGCGCCAATTTAGTTATTAACGAACTTGCGTCGTCCTTTTTTTCGATGAAGAAAACGGAAAAAATGAATGCGGAAAACGGCAGAATAAAATACACGGCTTTTTCCGAAACGCCGATGGAAATAGTTAGCGTGGAAAACGAGAGTTGTGAGGAAATACCTTACGCAAACGACGGCGACGCTTTAAAGGTAAAAGCCGAGCGTTGTGCCGTTACTTATAAATATCTGCCCCCGACGTACGGGTTAAAAGACGAGGTGAATTTTGAAGATAAAAGAGTGTCTGCAAGAACGCTTGCATACGGCGTCGTAGCCGAGGTATGTTTAATAGAGCGTGCTTTCGACGAGAGCGTAAGTTACAGAAAGCGTTATTCGGAAGAAATATCTAAACTTATTTTGCCAAAAACGAAAAGCGTAAAGGCGAGGAGGTGGATGTAAAATGGCGTTGCCTTTGATAAAAAATCCCAACGTTACGAAAAAGAAACGCAGGTGGAATTTGTTTAAAGAGATAGAAAAAGAAAGCGTGTCGGCATACGCATATAAAGATGAAATTCGCTGTGGATATAAAGCCGTCAAAATTTGCGAATTATCGGAAAATGTGGAAAAGTTATATAAAATAGACGGAGGCTTTATAGCCTTTAACAAAGATGGAAAATTCTTAAAAATTTTTGAAGACAGAAAGGAAAAAATTCACGGCTTGTGGCTAGGAACAGCGCCGACAATAATCGACGTTACATATAACGGAGAAAAAAGGACTATGGCGATAATAAAGGATAAGTGCTTGTTTTTGGACGGCGACAGGGAGTACTTAAATATTTTCGGCGGGCACGACTACGTGCAAGTCGGATTAAACCTTTTTGCCATATATAAAAACGGCATAGTTTTTGCCAACTTAAACGAGTATTTAAAAAACCAAAATCAAGCCACCGTGTCGTACGTGGGAATAACCGGAGAAAAGGGCGTGTTAAAAATTGTCGGACAAAAAAATCGACTCTTAATATTTACGGAAAGTGCCGTGTACTCATTATCAATTAGTCAGTCGGAAAGCGTGTTTGCACTTACAAAAGAGTATTCGCACGATTGTGTAATTAAAGATAATTCTATCGTCAGCATCGGCGACAAGGTGTATTTTTTAGATGAAAAAGGAAGGGTGTTTTGTTATAGCGACAATTCTGTAAACGCCGTTTGCGACGTGTTTAAGTACAGGCTTGACGTAAAGGGAGCATATGCGCATTTAGGTAACGTCGTGTACGATATGGGAGAGTACGCCGTGTACGTTGACGCAGAAAAAAACGCCTTTTACAAGATAGACACGAAAAACTTAAAATTCATAGACGGCGAATATTTTTTAGACGCAGTAAAGGGCGAAATTTATCGCCTAAAAAAAGACGGCGGAAAGTTAAGTACACGCCAAATATTTTTATCGAAAAACGCAAGGCTAGAAATGATAAGTTTTAATGCGACGACGCCGACGACGATTAGTATTCACGGCAGATTCGGTGTTAAAAAAATTTTCGTCGGACAGGGATTGGTGGCTGTAAAACTCAATTTGTATTCGGACAGTTTTGCATTTACCTTCGATTTTGAAAAAAACGGCAGAATAGATAATTTAGAAATAGAATATTCGTAAGGGGGAAAAATGGAGTACAAAAAACCGGAAACGGAAAAGGAATTGCTTTCCACGTTAAACAGCATTTACAAATATTATAGGTTAAGAAAGGACCCGTATTCCGAGCCCGACTTACCCTTAATAAACTTGCAAGAAATATCATACGAAAAAATGACGGACGAGGAGATAGAAGCGTACGCAAGAGAACTGCTTTTAGGCGAGCAACAAAAAGAAATTTTACAAAGAAAAGAAGACTTACAAAAAGAGATAAAAGAAAAAAAGTCTTTAATCGAACAATGCTCTTGTACTTTACAAGAAAAGCAAAAGGCGGTAATTAACAATTATGAAGAAAAGATAAAAAGTTTAGAGCAAGACGGCGAAAAAAACGGCTTGATAAAAAGCAATGTGATAATGCGAAACAAAGCAAAACTTTTTGCAGAGAGAGATGAAAAAGTAAAAGAGTTAACGGTAAACGCAGAGGAAGAAATATGTGCCTTAAAAAGCGAGATTGCGTCGCTTGAAGAACAAGAAAAAGGGGTAGAAGAATATTTTGCAAAAACGCACCAAAGCGCATTGTCTTCCAAGGTGGCAGAGTTAAAACAAAAGCAATATGATTTTATGATAGAAGTGTTAAAGTATAATAACAGCGTGCAAGAAAAAAACGTAAAGTACGCCAATTATATAGAAAACACCAAAGCCAATTTGCAGGTGAAGTATATAGAAATCAGAACCACGCCGTACACGAAAGAAGACTTAATCGATTTGGGTTATTACGGCGAGGTTGTCGATTGCATATCGGAATATTACAAGCGTTTTGACGATTCAACCGTGTACAGCGAATTTTCGGCTTGCCCGAAACTAATGCTTTATTTAGAAGATTTTTACGAAACCATGTGCACTTATTATAAAATGATAGATTTAAAGTCGTAAAGTAAAGTCTTGTAGGTAGGCGAAAAAGATATAAAGGCTTGCTTTTTTAAGCGTCAAAAGTAAAAAAAGAACGGAAACGTATATTTAACGTTTCCGTCTTTTTTTATGTGGATAGTAACTTTTGTGGTAGCGTTGCCGTTTTTTCTTTTGTACTTAAAGGCGTAAAATATTATAAAATTTTTCCTTGCGAATATTTTGAAAAACATTTGTAGTGCTTGTTTATTTTTTTTGTTGTGTACTTTATTTTAAATAAAAAGGAGATGATTTATGAAATACAAAGAATGGTTAAAAGAATGGCTTGAAAATTACATAAAGCCGTCAAATAAAGCACGCACTTACAAGCATTATTCTCAAACTTGCGCATTGCATATTGTACCGAAACTAGGCGATTACGAATTGACGGAAATTACGGTTATTGTTTTACAAAAATTCGTTACCGATTGTCTTGCAAACGGCAATCGAAAAACGGGGCAGGGGTTGTCTCATAATTTTGTCAACTCCATCATATCCGTTTTGCAAAATTCGCTTAAAACGGCGTCTATGATAGGCTTAACGCACGACTATTTTGCGAACAAAATAAAACGTCCGAAAACGGTTGAAAAGCAAGTCGATTGCTTTTCTTGTCAGGAGCAAAAGAAAATAGAACAATACGTAATTAATAGTAAAAAAAACAAATTGTTCGGTATCGTATTGTGTCTTTACACGGGCTTGCGCATCGGCGAACTTTTGGCGCTTGAATGGACGGATATAGACTTTGAAAAGAAAGTTTTAACAATATCGAAGAACTGCTACGATGCAAATAAAGAGGGTGTGTATTGTCGGATTATAGACACGCCGAAAACAAAAAATTCTAGCCGTGTAATTCCCCTGCCAAAACAAATCGTGCCACTACTAAAAGATTTGAAAAAGAAAAGCAGATGTAATTTTTTAATTGCAGACGGGAAAAAGCCCGTATTCGTTCGTAGTTATCAACGCACTTTTGAATTATTATTAAAGAAGTTGAAATTGTCTCATAAAGGTTTTCACTCTTTACGGCACACTTTTGCCACCCGTGCTTTAGAGTGCGGAATGGACGTAAAAACGTTATCAGAAATACTCGGTCACAAAAACGCCACGATAACGCTCAATCGTTACGTTCACAGCCTTATGGAACACAAAAAAGAGATGATGAATAAATTAGGGAAACT
>CAYLUH010000023.1:0-16024 GCA_964386845.1 uncultured Christensenella sp. | reverse complement strand
ATCTTTATGTTTATGATAACAATGGCAAAGAAATTGATTTTCTTGCTCAAAAGGGTAATAAGAAATATTTTATTCAAGTGGCGTATAGCGTTTTAGATGAAAAAACCTATAAAAGAGAGTTTGGGGCATTCTCGAATATTGATAACCTTTCTCAAAAGATTATTATCACAAATGACGATATAGATTACTCAACTAGCAGTGTAAGACATATTAAACTAAAAGATTTCTTATTGATGGAAGAATTGTAAATATTTGTTGGATTTTTTTGTCTTGTTGTCAAGCACCTTTCACGGCATAAAGTAGCCACTGAAATAATTAAAATTTGGTATTAAGAAAATTGCTAAAATCCATTATGGTTTTTCCACTAAATGTTTTTAAAAAAGTTTGAAATTTTCTTTTGTTTTCTGCTGACAAATTATTAAAGTCATTTACAAACTCTTTTCCAGTTTTTGTAAATTTGGCTATAAATTCATTATATTCTTTATCTAATTCGTATTGATTCTTTTTATTCTCCTTACATAAAAATAACCTAAACCGAACTTTATGGGTTCGATTTAGGTTTTGCTTGGCGGAGAGAGGGGGATTCGAACCCCCGATACGTTGCCGTATACTCGCTTTCCAAGCGGGCACATTCGACCACTCTGACATCTCTCCAGAAAAAGTCTTTAACATTGTAATCTATTTTTCAAAAAAAATCAAGTTTTATTCGCACATTTTTTTAATAAAAAATTATAATTATTTTTTTCGAAAATATTAACATTTTTTTGTTTTTGTGATAATATAATAATACAAAAAAATTAAGGAGAATTTTCTTATGGCAAGGAAGGGAGATTATTTCGGTTTAGGTTACATCGTTAGTTTGATTTTAGCCATTATTCCCGTAACGTCTTGGGTGCTCGGCTTCGTTACACGTTTCAAAGAAGGCAAAATCGTTGCAGGCATTTTAAGATTGGTTTTGGGCTGGAACATCATTTGGATACTAGATATATTCTTTATGGCTATTTCTAAACATATTTGGAGAATTATTCCCGTTTAACCGAAACAAAAAACAATTAGTAAAATAAAAGCGTTTTTCAAGAATTGCAAATTTTTGGAAGACGCTTTTGTTTTTAAAAAACACAAGATGTTGTGTCTGAAAAAAATAATTTTACAAAATATTGCATAAACTGTTGACAACGATATTGTCTGTGTGATATAGTAAAAACACTCACAAATTAAGACGAAAAAATGTAAATAACGGAGGGAACACAAATGTTTCAGGTAAAGAAGAGAGATGGCGCTATAGTTGAATTCGACATGTCGAAAATCACTATTGCAATTAGCAAAGCTTTTAACGCAAAACAAGTAAATTACTCTGCCGACATATTAAATATGTTGTCTTTAAGAGTTGCCGCAGATTTTTCAAAGAAGATTAAAGACGGCATCGTTACCGTTGAAGATATTCAAGACAGTGTTGAAGTGGTGCTTATTCAAGCAGGCTACGTTGAAGTGGCAAAGAGTTATATTCTTTATCGTAAACAAAGAGAAAAGGTTAGAAATATTCAAGACACCATTATCGACTACAAAAAGGTTATCGACGACTATTTGAAAGTTGCAGACTGGCGTGTAAAGGAAAACTCTACCGTTACCTATTCTGTCGGTGGACTTATTTTGTCTAACTCGGGTGCTGTTACGGCAAACTACTGGTTGTCTGAAATTTACGACGACGAAATCGGCGAAGCACATAGAAACGCAGATATTCACATTCACGACTTATCCATGCTTACGGGCTACTGTGCAGGTTGGTCTTTAAAACAACTTATTAAAGAAGGCTTGGGTGGTGTTCCCGGTAAAATTACTTCTGCGCCTGCAAGTCACTTATCTACACTATGCAACCAAATGGTAAACTTTTTGGGTATAATGCAAAACGAATGGGCAGGAGCGCAAGCATTTTCTTCATTCGACACCTATTTGGCTCCTTTCGTTAAGGTTGACAATCTTTCTTACAAGGAAGTAAAACAATGTATTCAATCTTTCATTTACGGTGTAAACACGCCGTCTAGATGGGGTACGCAAGCACCGTTTACCAACATAACGCTCGACTGGGTTGTTCCTAACGACTTGGCTGAAATGAACGCTATCGTAGGTGGCAAGGAACTTGACTTTAAGTATAAAGATTGCGAAAAAGAAATGGCAATGGTAAACAAAGCCTTTATCGAAATTATGATAGAGGGAGACGCTAACGGCAGAGGCTTCCAATATCCTATTCCAACCTATTCTATTACCAGCGACTTCGACTGGTCGGAAACGGAAAACAACAAACTTTTGTTTGAAATGACGGCTAAATACGGCACGCCTTATTTCTCGAACTATATCAACAGCGATATGGAACCTAGCGACGTTCGTTCTATGTGCTGTCGTTTAAGACTTGACCTTAGAGAACTCCGTAAAAAATCGGGTGGATTCTTCGGTAGTGGCGAAAGCACGGGCTCCGTCGGCGTTGTTACCATCAATATGCCTAGAATAGCATATCAATCGAAGACGAAGGAAGAATTCTTTGAAAGGCTTGCTCGTTTAATGGATATTTCTGCACGTTCCTTAAAAGTAAAAAGGGATACGATAAGCGGATTGCTCGAAGCAGGTTTGTATCCGTACACCAAGAGATATTTGGGGACCTTTAACAACCACTTCTCCACGATAGGGCTTGTAGGTATGAACGAAGCATGCTTAAACGCAAGATGGATTAAAAAGGATTTGACGGATAAAGAAGCGCAAAGTTTCACAAAAGAAGTGCTTAACTTCATGAGAAACAAACTTTCCGATTATCAAGAAATGTACGGCGACCTTTACAACTTGGAAGCAACGCCTGCAGAATCGACTTCTTTCCGTTTGGCAAAACACGACAAAAAGAGATGGCCCGATATCATTACGGCTTCCGACAACGACAAAACGCCTTATTACACCAACAGTTCTCACTTGCCGGTAGGCTATACGGAAGACATTTTCTCGGCTTTGGATATTCAAGACGAATTGCAAACGCTTTACACTTCGGGTACCGTTTTTCACGCATTCTTGGGACAAAAACTTCCCGATTGGAAGTCGGCCGCAGCACTTGTTAGAAAGATTGCGGAAAACTATAAATTGCCTTATTACACAATCAGCCCGACGTATTCTGTTTGTGCAGACCACGGCTACATTGCAGGCGAAGTTTACGAGTGCCCGATTTGTGGAAGAACGACGGAAGTTTACAGCCGTATCACAGGTTACTATCGTCCCGTTCAAAACTGGAACGACGGTAAGCGTGCAGAATTCGCACAAAGAAAGGTTTACGATATCGAAAACTCAAAACTTAATAAAAAGGGAGAAGAGCACGTTTGTTCGACGGAAAAGGTTGCCGAAACTCCGGAACTTAACGGGCCGGTGCTTTTCACGAGGAACGGTTGTCCTAACTGTATGACGAGTAAAATGATGCTTGATAAAGCAGGTATTAAATATGCCGTTATCAATGCAGAAGAAGACAAGGAAATGACGATGAAATTCGGCGTTAAAAAGGCTCCTACGTTGTTAGTTCCTAACGGCAACGGATTCGAAGCATACGACAATGCAAGCGAAATCAGAAAATATATAGAGAGTGTTAAATAGTTATGTACGATATGTTAGTTATCGGCGCAGGTGCGTCCGGAATGACAGCCGCACTGTACGCTTTAAGAAACGGTAAAAGCGTTTTAGTGTTGGAAAGCGAAAGTTTGGGCGGACAAATTGCGACAAGTCCGAGATTGGAAAATTTTCCTTCTATAAAAGAAATAAGTGGCGAGCAATTTGCAAACAATTTGTTTGAGCAAATAGTTGCTTTGGGTGCCGAAGTAGAGATAGAAAAGGTTGTCGGCATTGAAAAGGACGGCGATGTTTTCAACGTTAAGACGGAATACAACGCATATCAGGCAAGAACCGTCGTTATTGCCGTCGGCGTAAAGCATAAACGTTTGAGAACAAAATCCAATAGGGAAGACTTGGTCGGAAAGGGCGTTTACTATTGTGCCATTTGTGACGGGCCGTTTTATAAAGACAAAGAGGTTGCTCTCGTAGGAGACGCAAACACGGCGCTTCAATATGCATTGCTCTTGTCTAGTTACTGCAAAAAGGTTTACGTTTACACTTTGTTTGATAAATTCTTTGGCGATGCAAGGCTTGTAAAGGCGTTGCGTGCGAAAGAAAATATAGAAGTCAGACCAAACACTTCGGTAATAGATTATATCGGCGAAAACGAACTAACTGCTATTGAATATAAAGATGCAGACGGCGAAATTAAACGCCACGAAATCCCCGCAGTGTTTATAGCAATCGGGCAAGTGCCTGATAACAAAGTTTTTGAAAATCTTGTAGATTTAGATAAGGACGGATATATTATTGCCGACGAGCATTGCAAAACTAAAACGGAGGGCTTGTTCGTTGCAGGCGATTGCAGAACGAAAGCCGTTCGCCAAGTTGCCACAGCCGTTAGCGACGGTGCCATTGCAGCAACAAACGCTTCGATATATCTAGAAAGTTTAAAAAATTAAAAAGGAAAAGTAGTCGAAAATCGGCTACTTTTTTCGTAAACAAAAAGCGAGAAAATATTCTCGCTTTGCTTTTTATTATAAGTTGTTTATTCTATATTGTGTTTCTTTTTGTAATTTTCGAGGGCGACGGCAAGTTGGTCTCCACAAGAGGTGTTGTTACGGCATTTGATGCCTTTGAGGAGGGGGATAATTTCGTCAATGTTTTTGCCTTCTACAAGTTTTGCGATGGCTTGAAGATTTCCACTGCAACCACCGATAAATCTGACGTTGGTAAGCGTTAAATCGTCTTTAACGTCAAAAATAATTTGTTTTGAGCATGTTCCTTTCGTTTGATAAATGTTCATTTGAGTCTCCTATAAAAAGTGATTAATCAACTAAGTTTTCGTAAATGTTCCTGTAAACGATGGATGCTTTTTCGCCCCATTTGTTATAAATATTTTTTGCCGTTTGCCTGTTTGGAACGACAAGTTTTAATTCCAAAACGGGTTGTAACGGCTCTATTATTTTAAGGGAAACGGTGTAAGTGCCGTCTTTATTCATAAAATAATCGGAAACACATTCTTGCTTGCGCCTGTATTTTGAACGGTTTGTTTTGATAAACAGAGATATGGCTTCCCTAGTAGATGCGGGAATTTTAATAAAAAAGTTTGCAAGGCAAACACGCCCGTCGGGAGTGATGGAGTAAAGCGGGGATTGCTGAGTGCCTATGTTGTAAATCCAGCCACAGTCCAAAAGTTGAGAAAGAATAGGTTGACAATCCATATATGCAAGCCAGTTGTTTGCAGAACAACACATATCTAAAATGGTGTTTTCTGAAAGTGGAACTTCCATTTTGTCAAAAACAAACAAAAGTATTAACTTGTTTAAAGAAGAATCCCCTTTGAGTTGCATTGTTTCTTTCCTTTTGTAAAAAATAGTCGCTTTGTTAAAAAAATCGTGCAAAGTGTCTTTATAGTATACCATAAAAATAAAATTTGTAAATAACTTTGACACAAATTTAAAGAAAATGTTAAAAAAAAGTTTATTAAACTTTTAATATGTGGTACAATAAAAAAGCAAAAGACGGCAAAGGAGCAGTAAAGAAAAATGACCAAACGTGAAGAATTGGATTTATTTTTAATGCGTGCAGACGAATTTATAGACAGTAAGTATATATTGGCAGACGTAAAGATTGTCAATTTATTAAAGGCGATTGCGTCGTCGGAGACGTTGCTTGCCCTTTTTAGAAATTGTTTGACGAGTTTCGATTATGAGGAAGCGCAAAAAAAATATTTTATAAAAAGTTCTTTTATGGTAGATAAAGGCGAGTTTGTTCTTCCCGAAACTTCGAGAGAACTTTTGGCGTTTATTTTCAATGTTTTGGTTGATATAGATGCAGGCAATATCGTTTTGGGCGATTTTTTGGATAAATATTTTTACGTTGACGGAAGTTCTTACTCGGGCTATGCGCTGTTTATCAATCAAATGGTAAAGCCGTTTAGAAACTCTGTAAAAATGCTTATGGAAAACGTTATCGACGGTAAACTGCAAGACCCGTTGGACGCTTTTAAGGAAGAAGAAGAAAAAAGACTGGAAAAGGAAAGAAAACTCGAAGAAGAAAAGCAAAAAGAAAAAGAACTTCTTAAAAAAACTTACGGCGAAAGTTTGAAAAAACTGCGTGAGATTTTGCTCGCCGACAAAAAGAGCGTTAAAGAATCAAAGTTAAAAGACGGCGACAAGGAGGATTTGCTCCTTGTGATAGATATGCTTGCAAACGTCATCGAATCAAACGATAAAGACGCTGTGAATTATGCTTTCGTAGCATATAAGTATGCGTGCACCTCACACCCCGTGTTGTTGTTCGGCAGAAAAAACAAGGTGAAA
Organism: uncultured Christensenella sp.; assembly: GCA_964386845.1. GTDB lineage: Bacteria > Bacillota > Clostridia > Christensenellales > Borkfalkiaceae > UBA1259. The sequence continues at coordinate 9,623 of CAYLUH010000023.1, read as the reverse complement.
AAACTCATAGACGGAGTGATAAATGAACTTTAAGGAAAAAACCGTTAAAAAAACTTACGTCTATAACGGCGCCATTTTGAATTTGCGTCGTGACGAGGTTGTACTTCCCGACGGAAAGACGGCGTTTAGAGAAATAGTGGAGCATAGTGGTGGCTCTGCCGTTTTGTGCGAAAAGGACGGCAAGGTGCTACTCGTAAAACAGTTTAGATATCCGTACAAGGAAGAAATTTACGAGATTCCGGCAGGCAAGATAAACGACGGCGAAAACCCCGAAGAGACGGCGAAAAGGGAACTTAAAGAAGAGGGTGGAATAATTGCAAAAGAGTTGGAACTTACCTTCGTTATTTATCCGACGCCGGGGTATACCGAAGAAAAAATTTATCTTTACAAAGCCACCGACTTTGTTTTCGATAAACAAAAGTTAGACGACGGCGAATTTTTATCTTGTCATTGGATAGAAAAGGAAAAATTAAGAAAAATGATATCAGACGGCGAAATTCGTGATGCAAAAACACTTATTGCGCTGTTAAAAATATTGTAGATAAACGGGAAAATGAAATCTAAAATAAAAGAAGGATTACAATTTTGAAAAGAGAAGACATACGTAACGTTGCCATAATCGCACACGTTGACCACGGTAAAACGACGCTGGTTAACGAGATGTTAAAGCAAGGTGGAATATTTAGAGACAATCAAGAAGTTATGGATAGAGTTATGGACTCGGGCGACCTTGAGCGTGAGCGTGGAATAACCATACTCGCAAAAAACACTTCTGCAAGTTACAAGGGCGTAAAAATTAACATTATAGACACGCCGGGACACGCAGACTTCGGTGGCGAAGTAGAGCGTGTTTTGAAAATGGTAAACGGCGTTTTGGTTTTGGTGGACGCTTGCGAAGGTCCTATGCCACAAACTCGTTTCGTAATGCAAAAAGCATTAGAATTAAACCACAAACTTATTATAGTAGTAAACAAAATAGACCGTCCCGATGCAAGGCTTTCAGAGGTGCAGGACGAGATTTTGGAACTTCTTTTCGACCTTAATGCGAGCGACGAGCAAATCGATTCGCCCATAGTATTTTGTTCGGGAAGGAGTGGAACGGCAACGCTCGATTACAACAAGCCGGGCACAGACTTAACACCGCTTTTCGAAAAGATTATCAATTATTTCGAACCACAAGAGGTGGACGTAGACGGCGACTTCCAAATGCTTGTATCTTCCGTCGATTACAACGAATACGTCGGCAGAATAGGTATCGGCAGGGTGGAAAGAGGCACCGTCAAAGTAAACCAAGAAGTGGCAACTTGCAATTACAACATATCTTCGACAAACGGTAGGGGAAAAATTATTTCCATTTATCAAATAGAAGGGTTAAACAGAGTGGCTGTGGAAAGTGCGAAGGCGGGCGATATCGTTTGCATTTCGGGATTGGAAAATTTATCCATCGGCGACACCGTTTGTGCACTGACGAACATAGAGCCCGTACCTTTTGTTAAGATTTCGGAGCCGACCGTTGAAATGACTTTTTCGGTAAACGACAGCCCGTTTGCAGGCAAAGAGGGTAAGTTTGTAACGACGAGGCATTTGAGAGACAGGCTCTTTAAGGAAATGCTTAAAGACGTTTCTTTGAGAGTTGAAGAAACAGATTCTGCAGATTCTTACAGAGTGTGCGGTAGAGGTGAGATGCACCTTTCCATTTTGATAGAGACAATGCGTCGTGGTGGTTACGAATTTCAGGTGGGTCCACCCAAGGTTATGTTTAAGGAAGAAAACGGAGTGATGTTAGAGCCTATCGAAAAACTCGTCGTGGACGTTCCGGAAGATAAAACGGGCAGTGTGTTTTCCAGCATGGGCGTAAGAAAGGGCGAACTTTTAACGATGGAAAATATCGGCAGCAGAATTCGTTTAGAGTTTAAGGTTCCGGCACGTGGACTTTTCGGGTATAAGAGCCAGTTCTTGACGGAAACGAGGGGCGAAGGCGTTTTTAACACGATTTTTTACGGTTATGAAGAATATAAGGGCGATATAGAACGTCGTTCGACGGGGTCGCTCGTGGCATTCGAAACGGGCGAAGCGGTAACGTACGGATTGTTTAACGCACAAGGGCGTGGACAATTATTTATCGGAGCAGGCACGCAAGTTTACGAGGGAATGGTTGTCGGCGTGTCGCCGAAAAGCGAAGACATAAGCGTTAACGTTTGCAAGAAAAAGCATTTGACAAACACAAGAGCGTCCGGCTCTGACGATGCGCTAAGATTGGAAACGCCAAAACTTATGAGTTTAGAAGAAGCGATGGAATTTATTAACGACGACGAACTTTTGGAAGTAACGCCGAAAAATATAAGAATTCGTAAAAAGACGCTCGATACCGAAACGAGGCTTAAAAGAAAGGCGAGAGGCTTGGAGTAAGCGATAAATAAAAAGAGAAAAAAGAGCAAGACTACATTATGAGTCGTGCTCTTTTTGTTTCTAATTTTAAGGTAAATTATTTACAGCCACAGCCTATATTACCAAAAAATCCACCGTTACCTTTACAGCAAAGGCAAACTAAAAGTAACGCCACAGGCAAGCAGTAACAACTGTTAAAAAAACCGTTTAGGCAACCACTTTTGCAAAGACAAATTATAAGCAATATGATTAAAATCCAAAGGCAACAGTTGTTAGAGTTAAAGTCGAAACCGTTCATTGTAAACCTCCAAAGTTTTTCTTAAAACTTCGCCTATGTAAAAAATTATTTGGCGAGTTATTTCTAATATCATTATAGGTAATAAAATATAAAAATGTTACACTTTGCCCTATTATTTATTTGTCAAAGTGGGTAAATTGTGCTAAAATTAACTAAAAGCGAAAATGTTTTATTTCGACTTTTGTTTGGTAACTTTTGGCAAAAAATAACGGACATCCTTTTTAGGAGTGCGATTAGAGGTGAAAAAATGAATAATGAAAAAGGGTTTCTTACTGCACGTAATTTAACTTTTACGGCAATACTCGTTGCTTTGGTTGTGGTAATGCAATCTTTCGGAGCAACTGTAAGTTTCGGAACGGTATCTTTGAATTTTACCTTAATTCCGATAGCGTTAGGTGCCATTTTGTTGGGTAAATGGGGTGGCTCCATAGTAGGTCTTGCGTGTGGAATAGTCGTATCCATTCAAGTGGCAGAAGGGCTAGTGCCTTTTTATTCGCTTATTTGGTCTGCAACTCCCCTGTGGGCATTGCTTACCTGTTTGGTTAAAACGACTGTCGCAGGTTTTTTGGCTGGTCTAGTATACGAACCTATTGCCAAGAAAAACGAAATTGTTGCGATTTTCGTGTCGTCGGCAATAGTTCCTGTTGTAAACACGGCGTTGTTTATCGTCGGCTGTTTATTGATGAAAGACCCTATATCAACAATATCGGGTGGAACCAATTTGTTGGAATTTATTCTCGTGTCAATCGTAACTTTTAACTTCTTTATAGAATTAGGAATAAATCTTATCGTTGCACCATCGCTTCACAGAGTTATAAAGGCGACGGGGATAATGAAAGAAAAAACAAAAAGTGGCGACGAAAATGCTGAAAGCGAAGATGACGGCGTTTCCGATATATATGCAACTACGGAAAGCGAAGAAATCGCAAGCAAAGAAGTTGTAAACGCAGACGGCGAACTTAATTCGGAAGCCGTTTTAGATGAAACGAACGATAAAAATATCAAGGAACAAGACTAATATGTTACTTGCCATTGACGTTGGAAATACGAATATCAAATACGGTGTTTTTAAGGGCGACGAACTTATTGCGTCTTTCCGTGTGTCTTCCAGAATGAGCAGAACGGCAGACGAGTACGGCTCTGTTTTAGTTAACCTTTTGCTCGATAAAGGTATTCAAAAAAACGAGGTAGACGGCGTTATTTTGTCTTCGGTTATTCCTAGCCTTAATTACACGATATGCCATATGTGTGAATACTTTTTCGGTATATCACCGATTATGGTCGGCCCCGGAGTAAAAACGGGCTTAAACATAAAGGCTGATAACCCAAGGGAAGTCGGCGCAGATATTATAGTAAACAGTGTTTCGGCTTTTAATCAGTACGGTGGCGACGGGCCGATGGTTGTTATCGACTTCGGAACGGCAACGACTTTCGATATAATTTCAAAAAATTTCGAGTTGTTAGGCGTTGTAATTGCACCGGGAATTAAAACCTCTTTGGAGGGGCTTGTTTCCAACACGGCGCAACTTTCCATGATAGAACTCGACGCTCCGAAATCGGTTATCGGTAAAAATACAAAACATTGTATGCAAGCGGGCATTATATTCGGTTTTGCAGGGCTTGTCGACAACATCGTTGATAAAATCAAAAAAGAACTTAAAGTTAACGATTTAACCGTTGTGGCAACGGGCGGATTAGGCGAAATTATAGCAAAAGAAAGCAAATCCATTTCTAAGGTTGACAGAACGTTGACGCTAGAAGGGTTAAAAATTATTTACAATTTAAACAAGTAGGTGAACAGAATGAAAAAAGTTGGTGTTGCAATTTTAGGATTAGGCGTCGTTGGTGGAGGCACTTATAAAATTTTAACCGACAAAAAGGAATTTTTTGCCAAAAACGAAGGGCTTGACGTTACTGTCGAGGCAGTTTTAGAAAAGTATTTAGAGCGTGCAGACGCTTTAGGTATCGACAGAAGCATTTGTGCAAGCAGTATCGAAGAAGTCGTTACAAATCCTCTCGTAGATATAGTGGTAGAAGTTATCGGTGGCGTTGAACCTGCAAAAACTTTTGTATTAAAAGCGTTAAAGAGTGGCAAATCGGTCGTAACGTCGAACAAGGAACTTTTTGCTAAACATTGGCCGGAACTTGAAAAAACGGCAAGAGAAAATCATTCGGGATTATTTTTCGAAGCAAGTTGCGTGGGTGGTGTTCCCATTATAAGAACGCTTATCGACGGAATGCAGGCTAACGAAATTAAGTCTATAAAAGGTATCATCAACGGTACAACCAATTACATTTTGACAAAAATGTCAAACGAGGGCAGTTCTTACGAGGAGGCTTTAAAAGAGGCACAGCGTTTAGGCTATGCGGAATTTAATCCTACGGCAGACGTCGAGGGCTTTGACGCAACTTACAAAATTTCCATTTTGTCTAGCCTTGCTTTCAAAACGAAAATCGGCATCGACAACGTTCATAGAGAGGGTATTACTTCCATTACGAAAGAAGACATCGCTTTCGGTAAGGAACTCGGTTATGCGATAAAACTTTTGGCTGTCGGCAAAAATACCGAAAAGGGCGTGGAAGTTAGGGTACACCCCGCATACGTTCCGTTATCCAATCCTTTGGCAACGGTAAACGATTCTTTTAACGCCGTTCATTTAGTGGGTGATTCGGTTGGCGAAATTATGCTTTACGGCAGAGGTGCGGGCGCTCTTCCGACGGGAAGCGCAATCGTTTCCGACGTTATTTTTGCAGCAAGACACCCGTCGTTCTATTACACTAGTTTCGATAACAGCGAAAAGGGTGTTAAGAACACCAAGTTTGCAGAAGATTTTATTTCTCAATATTTTATCCGTCTTTCGGTTAAAGACATCGCAGGCGTTTTGAGTAAAATTTCAGGCTTGTTTGCAAAGCATAACGTAAGCATAAAGGAAATGAAACAAGTTGCAGAAACGGACGGTAACGTGCCTATGGTAATCGTAACGCACACTTGTCCCGAAAGTGCGGTAAACAAATCGCTTGAAAAGATAAAAGAACTCGACGGCGTAATTTCCATCGACAGCGTTATCAGAATAGAAGATTAACGAAAAGAAAAATGAAAAAAGACCGAGAGGTCTTTTTTTTGAGTGAGTTATGGCAAAAATTAAAAATTTTATATTACTTTTACATAAATATACACACGTGTTTTTTACCGTGTTCGGCTTGTTGTTTATAATTTTTAACAAATTCATCACGGAAAACATTGCTTACTTTTTCGGGGCGTTAACCTTTTCTTTGGGCTTTATGTATTTTGTGATATATTTCTTAAAAATGATAAAACGAAAATACGCACTTGTTACGCTTTTGTGTTCGACGCTTCTTATTATAGTGGGAATAGTCAATATTGTTTTTGCAAAAAGCAGTTTTAGTCTTACGCTTACCGTGATTTTTTGGATTATTAACGGCGTGGTTAAGGTCGTTATACATTTGCTTTTCGGAATAAAGCAGTTAAAAATAGGGCAAAAAAGTGGCTGGTACACACTTTTAATGTTTGTTGCAATACTTATTATGACTGTTTTGCTTATTATTCACGGCGCATCTGCAATACAATCGCACGTTATTTTTTACGGCGTGGAAACTTTTTTGTCGTCGGTGGTTTTTTTGTTCGGCGTGCAAGACGGGTTTTCGCTTTGGCAACTTGTAGATTTTGATAAAATGAAAATAGAAAGCAATTAACGAAATGATATTCGATTGTAAACGGCGAAAATTTTTGCGCCGTTTTTTAATTTTTTTTAGGAAGAAAAAATTTTGTGCGAAATTAAAATGTTGTTTTATTTGGTAAAAAACGCCAATTTTTTATATCAACTTGCAAAGGTAAATTAAATATGATATTATTAAAAACGTAGGGTTTTACCCCTTTGTTTAACTTATGAACATGCGTTACGGTTGCGCATTCGTTAAAAGGATTATGATTATGAGATTAAAAAAACCATTGATATTACTGTTTGGCATATGTTTTATATTGGCATCTGTAACAGGTATTCTTTTTATAAATTTTCAAGGGGAAAGTAACCTTGCGTACGCCACCGAAGAATTGCCGTCTTCTTTTCAAAACGACTGCACGAATTTATTCTATTCCACAAGTGTCAAAAATCAAGGTTCGCTAGGTATGTGCTGGGCGTTTAGCGCAGTCGCCACAGCCGAGGCAGACGCAATAAAAAATCACGGCGCCGACAAGACGCAAATCGATTTGTCAGAGTGGCACCTTGCTTACTTTTTGTATCACGGCGAAAGAGTCGGCACGGGGGATAGATTCGATTACACAAACGACGTGCCTTATTATTCGGTAGGTGGTAACGACACTTTCGTTGCTTTCGCACTTTCAAACTGGATAGGCCTTGCAGACGAAAGCGTTGCTCCGTTAGAAACGTTGCAAAAAGATACGAACGCAACGATATCTTCCGACAAAATGAACGAATGCTCTTATATCGTTAACAACGTTCAAATATTCGATGTAAAAACTGATATCGACCAAATGAAAAAAGCCGTTATGGAACACGGCGCCATAACCGTTTCTTACAACCAAAGTAATTCGTATTTAAATACCGACACTTCTGCACAATATTGTTACGTAGACGGTACGTATGCAGACCACATGGTAACCATCGTCGGCTTTGACGATAGTTTTGCGACGGAGAATTTTAGGCGTGGTGCACGCCCTTCTTCAAACGGTGCGTGGCTTGTTAAAAACAGTTGGGGCTCGGGCTGGGGAAATAATGGATATTTTTGGCTTTCTTACGAAGATAAGTCGATAAGTACAGCCGCTTCGATAGACGTCGTTCCCGCTGACGAATACGAAAACAATTATCAGCACGACGGGGGAATTTGTCCGTCCTATATTCCACATTCAAATGCAGGTACCAAAGGTAATTATGCAAATACTTTTACGGCAAAGTCTAAAGAGATATTAAAGGCTGTCGGCGTGTATATTCAAGGCGTTTGCGAAGATGCGACGGAAAGCGATTACGATTACACGATAAGAGTTTACAAAAATCCAAAAACCTTGGATAGTAGCGTAATGAATTTTAGTTGGGGTACGCCTGTTTCCACGGTTACGGGAAGATTTAAATCACAGGGGTATTTTACAATTCCACTCGATAGCGAAGTGTACCTTGAAAGTGGCGACGTGTTTGTGATTGAGTTGGAAACTTGTGCGTTTATTGCCGTCGATATGACGGGTGACATAAGCGCAAGTACGTCTAGTGGAGAGCAAATTCTAGGAAAGTCAACGGTTTCTGTTGGCGAGCATCAGTCTTACGTTAAAAGTGGCAATTCGTGGAATGATATTTATTACATTGCCCAAAAGTCAGAAGACCCTCAACTGTATAATTTTAGGATTAAAGGCTTTACTGTAAACACGGATGTTGGCGAAACGGTAGTAAAAACTTCTCCTCAAATGCGTGCAAGCATAAATTACGGGCAAGTGCCTACCGACGATTTATTGTCGGGTGGCGTCGTCGTAGACGGCGATACGGGTAAGGTTTTAGAAGGCGTGTGGTCGTTTAAGGAAAAAGCCGTTATGTATAGTGGTCAAAGGGTAGAAGTTATTTTTACCCCGAAAGACAGCCGTTATCAAACTGTAAAAAGCACCATTTACGCCACTGTGTACAAGACCAAGCCGACGCTTGCAATGTCTAATCTCGACGGCACCGTTTGTATAGGCTCAAACGTTTACGTGGACGTGGTGGCAAACAATCCTTATAACGACAAAATAAACGATTTTAACGCCATTAAACTTTATTATCAAATGGACGGTGGCGTTAAAAACGAAATATACGATAATTTTTTTGTCGTGCCAAACGGCACTAAAGACGGAACTGTAATTACGTTTAGCGCAGAGTGTGAGGGGGATAATTATAAGTACGAAAGTGCAGACATCGTTACAAAAACCGTTACCGTAAATAGTCAATTTAGAATTTTAGAAACGCCGTCGGTGTCAAGCGTGGCTTTCGGAAAGCAACTTTCTTCTGCAGAAATAACGGGAGGAAACGTCGTCGAAACCTCGTCTAACGCAACGGTAGAGGGGGTATGGAACTTTAGCGATGCGTCTATCGTGCCAAGCGGTAAAACAGTCGTTAGGCTGGATTTTGTAGGTGATGAGGGAGTTGTCGCAAGTACATTCGTTAACCTTTCAACTTTTGCAGATAGCCCGATAGTTGATTTGCAAGTGAACAAGCAGAGTTGTGCAGTTGGTGATAAGATAGAGATAACTGTGGAACTTAAAAATAAATATAACGAGCAGATAAAAGACTTTGGTAAATACACCGTTTATTATGTTATCGACGGTAGCGACGAAAGAATGAAAATAGCAAAGTTAGATGGTTTTGTCGTGCCCGAAAGTGCAGAGGGTAAAACGCTGAAAATAATCGTCGTCGTAGATGCCGTAAAAGATAAGTATTTAGAAACTTCATTAAGCACGGAAATTACCGTTGCTAAAGGAAAGGGGCTTTTTAATTGTTTCTCCGGTCAAATGCCGATGGGTGTTTTCGTAGTCGCAATTTTGCCGTCAATCTTTTTTATCGTGGTTAAAAAAATAAGGCGTGGTAAAGAGGAATAAGAAATTTTACGGTGTGTTTTGCACCACGAATTTTGGGCGCAAAAAGAAATACAAAGTCGCTTTTATAGACTTGAAAAAGTAACGATAAAAAAAGCATTGCCGTCTCAAAAAAAAGAGACGGCAAATTTTTTTATAAAAAACGGGATAAAATCTTAAAAACCCTTTGACAAAACAATAAATTTATGTTAGTATAACAAATACTTGATACAAAACTTTTTAGAAACACGGAGAAATACCCAAGTGGCTCAAGGGGCTCCCCTGCTAAGGGAGTAGTATGCGTAAGCGTAGCGAGGGTTCAAATCCCTCTTTCTCCGCCAAAAGCGAATAATACGAACACCGAGC
>CAYLUH010000022.1:0-17110 GCA_964386845.1 uncultured Christensenella sp. | reverse complement strand
GGCACCAAAAGGCGTTAAACGGAATGCAAAGTGATTACAAAAAAACTTTGACAAAAAACGGCGTGCTTGCGTTTGTACCAAAGGGGAACAGTATGTGGCCGTTCATAAAGAACGGACGGCAGACCGTTATCATAAAGCCTGTAACTGCGCCACTAAAAAAATACGACGTGTGTTTTTACGAGCGTACGGACGGAAGTTTTGTTTTGCACAGGATTATTGATTTTTACGAAGGCGGGTATATCGTTATCGGCGACAGCCAAATGACGACGGAAAAGGTTGCTTTTAATCAAGCGTTCGGCGTGATGACGGAGTTTTACAAAGGCAAAAACGTGGTCGCCGTTGACGACGAAAAATATCAAAAAGCCGTTTGCAAGTGGTATGCAAATTTAACAAGGAGAGCACGCAAGATAAAAAATTATTATTTTTGGAAAAGGGTTAAAAACAAACTTTTTTGCAAAAGGGACAAGGAGAATTAAAATGGATTTAATTGAATTATGCAGTGGCGCAAAAGAGGGCGCAGTCGCATTGCTGGAAATTAGCGAAGACAAAATTAACGATGCGCTCAACCTCACTGCAAAATTTTTGAGGGATAACAAAGAATTCTTGAAAAAAGAAAATTTAATCGATATGGAAAACGGGGCAAAAAACGGAAAAAGCGCCTCTTTTTTAGACAGACTTTTACTTTCCGATTCCGTTATAGACGGTATCGCAACGGGTATCGAGCAGGTTGCGACGCTTAACTCGCCTGTCGGCAAAGTGGTGTACAGCCACGAAAATAAAAATCAAGGCATAAGTATTCAAAAAAAATTGGTGCCGTTCGGCGTGGTGGGTATGATTTACGAGGCTCGCCCCAACGTTACTGCAGACGCTTTTTCTTTATGCTTTAAAACTCGCAACGCCGTTATTTTGAAAGGTGGTAGCGATGCGATAAATTCTAACAAAGCCATCGTTAAAGTCATAAGGCAGGCGTTAAAAGAGGTCGGTATCGACGAAAGGGTGGTTACGCTTATCGAAGACACTTCGAGGGAAACTACCAAAGTGTTTATGAAAATGAACAAGTACGTGGACCTTTTGATTCCGAGAGGAAGCGCTTCTTTAATAAACAGCGCCTTGGAAAATTCCACAATTCCCATTATCGAAACGGGCACGGGCAACTGCCATGCGTATATCGACGAAAGCGCAGATTTAGATAAAGCCGTAAAAATCATTTTCAATGCGAAAACGCAAAGATACAGCGTTTGCAACGCTTTGGAGTCTATCGTTATTCACAGCGCCGTTTTGGAAAAGGCGTTGCCTCTCGTTTACAATAAACTGAGAGAAAAAGAGGTTGAAGTTCGTTGCGATGAAAAGTCTTACGAAGTGTTGAAGGGGCTAGACGGCGTGTCGATGGCAACGGAAGAAGATTTTTACACCGAATACGGTGGCCCCATTATTTCCGTCAAAACGGTGGACAGTTTGGAAGAAGCCATTGCTCATATTAACGAGCACAGCACAAAACATTCTGAGTGCATTATTACCGAAAATATGCAAAACGCAACGGAATTTTTAAACAAAATAGATTCTTCCTGCGTGTACTTAAATGCTTCCACGAGGTTTAGCGACGGATTTGTTTTCGGACTGGGTGCAGAGATTGGAATATCCACGCAAAAACTGCACTCTCGTGGACCTATGGGCTTAGAAGCACTTGTAACGACAAAATATTTCGTCGTTGGCGACGGCGCCGTTAGAAAATAATTAGGGCAAAGTTTTATGCAGAAAAAAGAATGGATTAGAACGATTAAATTCGGGTTATTTTCTATAAGCGCAGGGGCGATAGAAGTTATAACGTGTGCGATTTTTAATGACGTTTGTCATTTTGCGCCTTGGCTTTCGCACCTTTTGTCGCTTACGTTGTCTGTTTTGTGGAATTTTACTTTTAACAGAAAATTCACCTTTCAATCGGCGTCTAACGTGCCGATAGCAATGTTGCTTGTAGGCGCATATTATCTTGTTTTTGCTCCACTTTCCACGCTTTGGACCGATGCTTTGACAGGCGTCGGCTGGAACGAATATTTAGTGCTCGCTTTAACGATGATAGTTAATTTCGTTACGGAATTTTTGTATCAAAGGTTCGTCGTGTTTAGAAAAAGCATAGATACGAATGCGCAAAACAATGCTGAAAAAGAAAGCGATGAAGACGGCAATCGGCAAGAATGTGAAGAACAAGTTTGCCAGGCAAAAGACGATTACGAAGGGGACGGAAAAAACGCCGTTTGATTTTTGCGTTTTTATAAATATTAAAAAATAAGCAAACGCTTCGGCGTTTGTTTTTTTGTATTTTATACAATTATTTGTCTAAAAGTAATATATTTAAATGTAAGAAATTTGCCGAACAAACGGCAAAATCGCACGAAAAAAGCCACGACTTTTTTTACGAAAAAAAATTTTTTAAAAAGTTGAATAAAAGTCTTGACAAAGCGTAATTATAAGAGTACAATTAACTCAAAAGTTGGCACTCGGGTGTAAAGAGTGCTAACAAACGGCAAAAGTTATTGCCAAAGGAGAAACGGAATGAAACTTTCTGACAGAAAGAGAAAAATTTTAAGGCACGTTGTCGATGATTATATTGCCACGGCTCAACCCGTTTCAAGTAAGAGCATTACGGAAAAATATATGCCGGAAGTCAGCAGTGCGACGGTGAGGAGCGAACTTGCCGGGCTTGAAGAAATGGGACTGCTTACTCAACTTCACACAAGTAGCGGGCGTGTTCCTTCGATAGAAGCGTACAAGTTATACGCAAAAGAACTTATCGGGAAAGGCAAACTCACACACAAAGAAATTCAAGCAATTCGTTCTGCTTTTGCAACGCATACCGGAAATTTGGAAGACGTTGTACACAGTGCCGTGCAAGTTATAAGCACGCTTACAGATTACACCTCCGTTGCTTACACGGAGCACGAGGTTAGCGAAAAAATATTAAAAATAGATATTTTTAGGCATAGGCCGAGACAAGCGCTTTTGCTAATCGTAACGGAAAACACGCTCATCAGAGATAAGTTTATAGATATCCCGGAGGGAATGACGGACGAGCAAATCGAGGAGGCAAGCGCAATAATATCTAACCTAGTCGTCGGCAAAGGCTTAAACGAAATAAGGGCGCTGGGCGAATCGATTGGCGACGAGTTTAATCTTTATCGTGATATTTTCGAAAAAGTTATGTCTGCCGTTGAAGAATATATTCAATCGGATATAGGGCAAGTAATAATGGAAGGCGAGGACAGAATGCTCGTTCACCCCGAATATAACGACGTGGAAAAGGTTAAAAACTTTTTATCCGTCGTAACGAGTAAGGATAGGCTTAAAGGTTTGCTTTCGGAAGATAACGACGACATTGAGATAAGCATAAAAATAGGTGGAGAAGACGGGGGAGAGTTGAGCGACTGTTCCATTGTAACGGCAACCTATTCGGCAAGTGGCGTTAAGGTCGGCACCTACGGAGTTATAGGACCGTTGAGAATGGATTACGGCAAAGTCGTTTCCGTGCTAGAGGGCGTCGGCAAAATTTTGGAAGATATATTAGGTGAGAAATAGAGGAATAAAATATGGACAAAAAGGACAAGAAGGTTGAAACCGAACAAACGGAAAACAGCCAAGAAGAAGTAAAAGAAAAAGAGCCCGAAATGGTGGAGAAGAGTTTGCTCGACAAAGCCGTGTCGGAAGCAAACGAGTATAAAGACAAATGGATGCGTTCGGTTGCCGAATTCGACAACTATAAAAAGCGTAACGCAAACGTTTGGAAAGAGGCTTTTAACGAAGGTGCGACGGACGTTATTTTGAAGATTTTGCCGATAGGCGACAATTTAGAAATGGCTCTTTCGATGAATTTAGATGAAAAGACGTTAGAGGGAATTAAACTTGTTATAAAAAAATACGCCGACACGCTTAAAAGTTTAGGTGTAACCGAAATAAATCCACTCGGCGAAAAGTTCGACCCGTTGGTTGCCGAAGCACTCATACAAGTCGACGGCGACGAGGGCGAAGAAAGCAACGTCGTTAAACAGGTATTCCAAAAAGGATATAAATTAAACGAAAAAATTATAAGATACGCTAAGGTTAGCGTAACCAAATAAAAGGAAAGGAGAGAAAAATATGAAAACGATTGGTATTGATTTAGGAACAACAAACTCCTGCGTAGCCGTTATGGAAAACGGCGAGCCGGTTGTAATAGCAAATGCAGAGGGCGCAAGAACAACGCCGTCGGTAGTAGCATTTCAAAAGGACGGAGAAAGGCTTGTAGGTCAAGTTGCAAAACGTCAAGCAGTGTCTAACCACGAAAGAACGGTTGCCTCCATTAAAAGGCATATGGGCTCCGATTACAAAGTTAACATAGACGGTAAAGGATATTCTCCACAAGAAATATCGGCAATGGTGCTTGCAAAACTTAAAAAAGACGCAGAAGCATTTTTAGGCACGACGGTAACCGACGCCGTTATTACTTGCCCCGCATACTTTTCGGATAGTCAACGTCAAGCAACAAAAGACGCAGGTAAAATCGCAGGTTTAAACGTACTTCGTATTATCAACGAACCGACTGCCGCCGCTCTCGCTTACGGACTTGATAAAGAGGGCAAAAGCCAAAAGGTTATCATTTACGATTTAGGCGGTGGAACGTTCGACGTCTCCATTATGGAAATAGGCGACGGCGTTTTCGAAGTTTTGGCAACCAACGGTAACTGTGAACTCGGTGGCGACGACTTCGATAAAAAGATTATGGATTACCTTGTTGGCGAATTCAAAGCAAAAGAGGGCATCGATTTAACGGGCGACAAACTTGCAATGCAAAGATTGAAAGAGGCTGCAGAAAAGGCAAAGATAGAACTTTCGGGTATGGGGCAAACAAACATTAACTTACCCTTTATCACTGCAGACGCAACGGGTCCGAAACACTTAGATGTTGATTTGACAAAACAAAAATTCGACGCTCTTACCAGAAGTTTGGTAGAAGCAACGGTTGCTCCTATGCAACAGGCAATGAAAGACGCAGGATTATCTTACAGCGAAATCGACAAAGTTATTTTGGTCGGTGGTTCGACACGTATTCCTGCCGTTATAGAAGAAGTTAGAAAGATAACGGGCAAAGAACCATTCAAAGGAATTAACCCTGACGAGTGCGTTGCAATCGGCGCAGCAATTCAAGGTGGCGTACTTTCGGGCGACGTTAAAGACGTATTGTTATTAGACGTAACGCCGTTGTCACTCGGTATCGAAACGCTTGGTGGCGTTTGCACCAAACTTATCGAAAGAAACACGACAATCCCTGTAAAGAAATCGCAAGTTTTCTCGACGGCGCAAGACAATCAAACGCAAGTTGACATTCACATTTTACAAGGCGAAAGAGAATTTGCAAAAGACAACAAAACGCTTGGCAGATTCGAACTTAGCGGTATTGCTCCGGCTCCTCGTGGAATACCTCAAATCGAAGTTACTTTCGATATCGACGCAAACGGTATCGTAAACGTTTCTGCAAAAGATTTAGGCACGGGCAAGTCGCAAAACATTACTATTACTTCATCGACAAACCTTTCCGACGAAGAAATCGATAAGGCTGTTAAAGAAGCAAAACAATACGAAGAAGAAGACAAAAAGAGAAAGGAAAACATAGATTCCAAAAACCGTTTGGACGGTATGATTTTCACCGTTGAAAAATCTATCAAAGATTTAGCAGATAAGATAACCGACGAAGACAAGGCTAAATTGGAAGAAGAAATTAAAACGGCGAAAGCAGAACTCGAAACCAACGACAAGGAAAAGATGGATAAGGCTTTCGAAAACTTGTCTAACGTATCTCAAAGCGTGTTTGCAAAAGTATATCAAAACGCAAATCCTAACGGTGGCGACGCAGGTGCCGGTGGCGAGGGAGATACGGAATTCCATCAAGGTGGCGACAATAAATAATAATTAATAAAAAATTGACTGACTGAAAGGCAAATTCTGCCTTTCAGTTTGGCATAAATAAAGGAAAATATGGCTAAAAATTATTACGATATATTGGGCGTTTCAAAAAATGCCAGCGCAGACGAGATTAAAAAGGCTTACAGAACGCTCGTAAAAAAATATCATCCCGACCTTCATCCTAACGATAACGAATGCGCAGAAAAATTTAAGGAAATCAACGAGGCAAACGAAGTTTTGTCCGATGAAAATAAAAGGAAGCAATACGATTTTGAACTGGAACACCCGGGAATGGGTGGCGCAAATGGTTTCGGTGGCTCGGGCTTTGGTGGTTCGGGTTTCAGTGGGTTCGGTTTTGAAGACATATTCAGTGATTTATTCGGTGGAATGGGTGGCAGAAAAACTCGTGCGCAAACGAAAACCAAGGGGCAAGATATACAAGTCGACATAACGTTAAGCTTTTTAGATGCTGCAAAAGGTTGCAAACGAGAGGTCGTGTACAACAGAAACGCAACGTGTTCGAAGTGTAACGGCACGGGCGCAAAAAACGGCACGGCTTACAAAACTTGTCCGAAGTGTCACGGCACGGGGCAGATAGAATACGCCGTAAACAACGGACCGTTCAGAACGGTACAAGTTCGTACTTGCGACGAATGTAACGGCACTGGAAGAAAGATTATCGACACGTGCGACGAATGTAAGGGCAAGGGATACGTTAAGCAAACGACGAAACTTACGGTAGATATTCCGGCAGGTGCAGACAACGGAAGTTACATTAAAAAGATTGGCTTTGGCGAAGCAAGCAGAAACGGTGGACCTAGCGGGGACTTGTACATTGCCATAAACGTTGAAGAAAGCAAGATATTTAAGCGCAAGAATTTCGACCTTTACGTCGAGGTCCCGATAAGTTTTACGACGGCGGCTTTGGGTGGAAAAATAAAGGTACCGCTTCTTGACGAAGTTATGGATTACACCATACCCGAGGGAACGCAGAGCGGTAAGATTTTTTACGTTCGTGGCAAGGGTATTAAAACCAGCAGAGGAACGGGCGACCTTTACATAATCGTAAACGTCGAAACGCCGTCTAAACTCACGAGAGAACAGAAAAAAATATTGGAAAACTTGGCGTCTACGTTCGACGTTAAGCAAACGACCGATATGAAAAAATTTAGGGACAATATGTCTGCAATGTACGGCGTTGACCCATACGCTTCAAAGAAAAAGTAATATGAATAAATACACAGAATTAACCGTTTATACGACGCATATCGGAGGCGAACTTGTTAGCGACCTCTTTTGGAATTACACCGAAAGCGGTGTGGTTATTTACGACGTGCAAGACGTTATAGATTTGGACAGAGAGGGCAAGTCGTGGGATTATGCCGACGAGAGCATTTTTTCCGCCGACAAGACGGTGCTCGTTAAGGGGTATTTTTCCGAGAAAGAGGAAGATTGCATAAAAAATCTTTTGGCTGATATAGAAAATTTAAAAGCAAACAGCGGTTTAGAACTTGGCAGTTTGGAAGTGGTAAAAAGGGAAATAGACGGCGACGAATGGCGACTTAAATGGAAAGAACACTTTAAGCCCATACACATAGATAACGTCGTAATCGTTCCCGAATGGATAAAATATTCTGAAAAGCCAAACGAAATAAAAGTTTTGCTCGATTCTAATATG
This sequence comes from uncultured Christensenella sp., assembly GCA_964386845.1. GTDB lineage: Bacteria > Bacillota > Clostridia > Christensenellales > Borkfalkiaceae > UBA1259. Next base: position 9,501 of record CAYLUH010000022.1, on the reverse strand, counting down.
GCGTTCGGCACCGGGGAGCACGAAACGACGGCGATGTGCGTTGAGTATTTGCAAAAGTACATGTCTAAAGAGGACTTGGTTATAGACGTCGGTTGTGGAAGTGGCATTCTCGGTATAACTGCAAAAAAACTGGGCGCAAAAAAAGTTTTGATGACTGATATCGACGAGTGCGCCGTTACGGCGACAAAGCACAACGTGGAACTTAACGGGGTTACCGATTGCCAAGTTTTGTTAAAAAATTTGCTCGACGACGAAAGTTTGAAAGGCAACGTTATAGTTTGTAACATTATGGCAGAAGTGCTTGTTGCGTTTGCACCGTATATAGCAAAAAATCTACTAGATAACGGCGTGATTATTTTAAGTGGAATACTTGCCGATAGGTTAGACAAGGTAAAAGTTGCATACGAAAAGGCAGGTTTTAAGTATTTAGAAAGCAAAGTTAAGGGAGAGTGGAGCGCTCTCGTCATGCAAAGGAAAGATTAAATGAAAGCCGTGGTATTTACGTTGGGTTGCAAGGTAAACGAGTGCGAGAGCGATTCGTTGATTTGTGGCTTAAAAGAAAAAGGGTTTACGGTGAGCGACAAGTTGGAGGTTGCAGACCTTTATATAGTTAACACTTGTGCAGTTACAAACGAGGCGGAAAAGAAATCTCGCCAAACGTTTAGTCGAATAAAGAAGTTGAACCCTAACGCTAAAATAATTTACACGGGTTGCGCAAGTCAGTTTTGCCCCGAGGCTTTTGCCGATAAAGAGAACACCGTCTGCGTTACGGGTACTTTTTCCAAGGATAAAATTTTAAGCGTTTTGGATAATAACGGCATATTCGTGTTTGACGAGCCCAAAGAATTCGAAGAAATGCACGCACCGATGACACTTCGTTCCAGACATTTTATTAAGGTGCAAGACGGTTGCAACAATTTTTGCAGTTACTGTTTAATACCGTACGTTCGTGGTAGAAGCCGAAGCCGTGATTACAATAAAATAATAAAAGAAATTTTAGAATTAAAGCCGAAAGAAGCCGTTATAAACGGAATAAATTTATCGGCGTATAATTTTGAAGGCGTTGACCTTACGGGGCTTGTAAAGAAGTTGAGTGTGGTAGACGCACGCATTAGGCTTGGCAGTTTGGAAGTAAACGTCGTCACGGAAGAATTTTTAACGGCGTTAAAAGAATTAAAAAATTTTGCTCCTCATTTTCATTTGTCACTGCAATCGGGCTCTAACAAAGTGTTAAAGGATATGAACAGGCATTACACGAGAGAGGAGTTTTTAAGCAAAGTCGAGTTGATAAGAAAATTTTTCCCTTCGTCTGCGATAACGACGGATATCATAGTCGGTTATCCTACGGAGAGTCAAAAAGATTTTGAAGACACTCTTGACTTGGCAAGAAAATGCGCCTTTTCGGATATTCACGCTTTTCCTTTTAGCAAGAGAGCAGGCACTAGGGCAAGCAAGTTAAAAGACCTTGATAAGAATGTAAAAAAAGAACGCTTGAACGTTTTGTTGCAAGAAAAGGCAAAATTAAAGGACGAGTTTTTGAAAAAATTTATAGGCAAAGAGTTGGACTTTTTGTTTGAGGAGTATTCAGACGGATATTATCAGGGCTATTCGGAAAATTATATAAGAGTATATTTAGAAGAATTTGACGGTAGCGATAAAATAAGCAAGGTAATAGTTAAAGAAAGGTTTTTAGACGGCGTTAAAGCCACGTATAAATAAAGGAGAATTAAAATGGAAGACTGTTTGTTTTGTAAAATAATCAAGGGCGAAATTCCCTCCACGAAAGTTTACGAAGACGAGAATATGATTATAATAAAAGATATTGACCCAAAGGCGAAAAATCACTTTTTGTGTATCCCTAAGTCGCATTTCAAACTTTTAAAAGATATGACGGAAGAGCAAAGCAAAATGCTTAAAGAATGTTTTGTTAAAATTCCCATGCTGGAAAAAGAGTTGGGATTAGAAAACGGTTATAGGCTTGTAATCAATCAAGGCGACGACGCAGGGCAAACGGTTTTCCACCTTCACATACACATTTTGTCTGGACAAAAGATGAATTGGACGCCGGCTTAAAAAGTTTTTAAAACAAATAAAAAAATAATTGACAATTTTTTTATCCTTTTGTATAATGTAAAAAGTCGCAGGGCGATGAGTAACTGCCATAGGGCAAAGGAGGGTTGAAAAATGAGCACGGTAAGAGTTGGCGAAAACGAAAATCTCGATTCTGCTTTAAGAAGATTTAAGAGAAAATGTTCTCGTGACGGTATCATCGGAGACCTCCGTAAAAAAGAGCACTACGAGAAACCTTCTGTAAAGAGAAAGAAAAAATCTGAAGCAGCAAGAAAAAGAAGCATTAAAGGCTAAAACTTAAACCTACCAAAGATGATTTGGTAGGTTTTTTGTTTATGCTTAAAAAAATTGTCGAATTATGTTAAAGGGGAAGTGGAAAAAGATTATGAAAGACGGGCAAAAGTCTTTGAAAGAATATTGCAGAGAAGCAAAAAAGAGAATGAAAAGTGGATTTTGGCAAGATTATCAAAAGGGGCTGGAAAGCGAATTAGAGCGTGCAGAGAAACAGGGCATTTCAAAAAGTCAAGTGAAAGAATATTACGTAAAAAAGGTTAGTAATTCAATAAAGAAAAATTCTACCGAAGAAGACGAGTTTTATTTGCGTGTAAAAAAGTTGCTAGATACGGAGGGCGAAGTGTCCGACGCACTAGGGCGATTGACGGACAGCGAAGAATACGATGGCTTGAGTTACGCAGAGAAACAGCGCTACAATTTGAGTTTAAGCGAAAAGTACTTAAAAGCCGTGGAGAGATATAAAAGGGAAAAAGCATTAAACATTTGTTGAGGGTGAAAAAGCCGTGAAGAAAATACTTCACGGCTTTTGCCTTTTTGTTAACTTCCGATTTTACTATTCGTTTCGTTAAAGCCTAAACTTATTAAAAGGGCGTTGTTCACCTTTTGCATGGTTACTTCGGTAAGTTTTCCGATTCGTTCTTTCAGCCTCCGTTTGTCTAGCGTTCGTATTTGTTCAAGAAGTATTACGGAGTCTTTAACAAGCCCGAATTCGTGTGCACTGATTTCTATGTGGGTGGGAAGTTTTGCCTTTGTCAGTTGGCTGGTTACTGCGGCTGCAATAATTGTCGGACTGTATTTGTTTCCCGTGTCGTTTTGCACGATTAAAATTGGCCTTACGCCACCTTGTTCGCTCCCGACGACGGGACTTAAATCGGCATAATATAATTCTCCACGTTTTATCATGATATCTCCAAGCGCAAAAGTGATTCCCGTTATATTTTATGAAACAAAAAGATTTTTTTGTGTTACGGGTATGCACATTATTGCCTAAACGGTGTGGAGATATACTTGTTATTTTTTTATTTTAGTCGGTGTGTTATTTGTATTTTTTCGGCGTAAAGTTTTCGTAGATGATGTTGTCTGCCATTTTATATGCTTTTTCTTCTTGTTTTTCGTCTGTGATTGTCCAAGCGAGCACGGTTTTGCCTGTCGTTTTGCATTTTTTAAGGGGCATACCGTTAAAGTTATAACTTATAAAATCGGGTTTAATGATAAAGTTTAACAGTAAACGTTTAAGAGTTATTCTCGTGAAAAATTTTTCTTGCGTAGCGTCGTGCGTGCCAAGTATTCCACGAATATAATCGGGGGCAAGTTTTTTTACTTTCTTTATATATAACGGGTTAAAAGACTGTATTGCAAATTCTCCGTCGTAATCTTTTAATTTTTCAAGCACTTTTTCCACAATGTCTTTGCAAGGCTGATTTTTTATTTCTATGAGTAGAGGACTTTTCCCTTTTGCAATTTCCAAAACCTCCTCAAAAGTCGGGATTTTTTCTCCGTTGCCGATGTCAAGCATTTTTAATTCTGCAAGCGTCTTGTCGTAAACGAAACCGTCTTCTCCCGTCATTCTTTTAAGAGTGTCGTCGTGAAAACTTACTAAATGCCTGTCTTTTGTGCAAAAAAGGTCGATTTCTATAGGATAACCTTTTTCCGATGCGTGCTCGTATGCGACGACGGAATTTTCCGGAACTCCGTTTCCCCATAGCCCACGGTGAGCAATCGGCTTAGTTAACAACCAATGTTCTTTATTTATTCTCATAATAAACTCCTTTTTGTCGCTTGCAAAAAATTCAAGTATATAATATAATGGTTAAGTATGATTAGTATAGCATAAAAAAGGTAATTGTATGGCGATAAATAAAAAAAATATAAGAAATTTTTGCATTGTTGCGCACATAGACCATGGCAAGAGTACGCTTGCCGATAGGCTTATGGAAAAAACGGGGCAAGTTTCCGAACGTGATATGCAAGAACAACTTTTAGATTCCATGGATTTAGAAAAAGAGCGTGGCATAACCATTAAATTAACGCCCGTAAGAATGTTTTACAAGGCAAAAGACGGAGAAGAGTACGTCTTAAACCTCATAGATACACCTGGGCACGTTGACTTTACTTACGAGGTGTCACGTTCGTTAAAGGCGTGCGAAGGGGCGATACTCATCGTTGACGCAACGCAAGGCGTACAGGCGCAGACTCTTGCCAACGCATATCTTGCCGTCGATAACGATTTGGAAATTATGCCCGTTATAAACAAAATGGATTTGGCTTCCGCCAATCCCGATGCCGTTGCCGAAGAAATTGAAGATATTTTGGGAATAGAGGCGCACGACGCACCCAGAATTTCTGCAAAAAACGGACTTAACGTGGAAGAGGTTTTAGAGCAGATTGTTACAAAAATTCCTGCACCGACGGGCGACGAAAACGCTCCGTTAAAGGCTTTGATATTTGACAGTTATTACGATAATTTCAAAGGCGTAATATGTTTTGTAAGAATAGTTGACGGCGTTGTAAAGCCGGGCATGAGAATTACAACCTTTATGTCGTCAAAGCAATTCGACGTTACGGAAGTCGGCGTTTTTTCGCCTAAAATGACGACGACGGACAGTCTTTCCGCCGGCGAAGTAGGTTATATCGCTGCAAGCATAAAAAGTATAGAAGACACTGCCGTGGGAGATACGATAACAGATGCTTTTAATAGGGCAGAAAAACCCCTCGACGGTTACAAAAAGGCACTTCCGATGGTATTCTCAGGTGTGTTTCCACTTGACGGAAGCAAGTTTAACGACTTAAAAGACGCACTACTTAAATTAAAATTAAACGATGCTGCGCTTTCTATCGAACCCGACAACAGTGCGGCACTGGGCTTTGGTTTTAGATGTGGCTTTTTAGGGCTTTTGCACATGGACGTTATTCAAGAGAGAATAGAGCGTGAGTTCGATTTGGAAATTATAACGACGGCGCCCTCCGTTTCGTACAAAGTGTTTAAAACTGACGGAACGGAACTTACTGTGGAAAATCCGTCGAGATTGCCAAACCCCTCGGAAATAGATTATATGGAAGAGCCCATTATCAAGGCTAGTATATTTACGCCACCCGATTACGTCGGCCCCATTATGGAACTTTGTCAATACAAGAGGGGCGTGTACGTCGATATGGTGTACCTAGATAAAACGAGAGTGGAGTTAAAGTATATTCTTCCTCTCAACGAAATAGTGTACGACTTTTTTGACAGTTTGAAATCGAGAACGAAGGGATACGCTTCTTTCGATTACGAACTTTGTGGCTATCAAAAGAGCGAACTTGTTAAACTCGACATGCTTCTTAACGGCGATATTTGCGATGCTCTTTCCGTTATCGTTCACAAAGATAAGGCATACGAGCGTGGCAGACAGATTGCTGAAAAGTTAAAGGAAGTTATCCCAAGGCAAATGTTTGAAATTCCCATTCAAGCGGCAGTCGGAGGTAAAATCATTGCAAGGGAAACTGTTAAGGCGTTCAGAAAGGACGTTTTGGCAAAGTGTTACGGTGGCGACGTGACGAGAAAGAAAAAACTTTTGGAAAAACAAAAAGAAGGCAAGAAAAAGATGCGTCGTATCGGAACGGTTGAAATTCCCAGTGAAGCGTTTATTTCGATACTCAAAACAGATAACGATAATAAGTAGGTTAATATGGCAGGAATATATATTCACGTACCTTTTTGTAAGAGTAAGTGTACGTATTGCGATTTTGCGTCTTACCCCAAAGAAAACGGCAAGATAGAAAGTTATTTTGCATGCCTTTACAGAGAAGTGGAAGGTAGAGGCAGGGCTTTAAAAAACAAAGTTTTTAACACTGTGTACATAGGTGGCGGTACGCCGTCTTTTGTCGAGCCTAAATTTATATTGGGGCTCATGCGTCAGATAAAAAAATTCTTTACCTTGTCGGAAAACGCAGAAATAACGATAGAAGTTAACCCCGGAACGCTTACCAAGGAAAAGGCGGAAATTTACAAAAAGGCAGGCGTTAACAGATATTCAATAGGGCTTCAAACGGGATACGACGAGCAATTAAAAAAACTAAACAGAATTCACACTGCAAAAGATTTTCTTTTAACTTGTTCTCTTTTGAAAGGCGAAAATTTAAGTGCAGACGTGTTGTTGGGATTAAACGGTCAAACTTTAGAACAGGTTAAAAAGACCATCGATTTGTGCATAGCAGGTGGGGTTAGTCATATATCGATGTATGCGCTTACGCCCGAAGTCGGCACACCCATTTATACAGATTATTTAAACGGCGAACTTTTGTCTGACGACGAGGTCGCAGATATTTACGACGGGGCAAGGGCGTACTTAAAGGAAAAAGGCTTTAATCGTTACGAAGTTTCAAACTTCGCAAAAGAGGGCTTTTATTCTAGGCATAATATGAATTATTGGATGCGTGGCGAGTACATAGGAATGGGCGTTTCTGCGTCGAGTTTTATAGACGGCAGGCGTTTTACGAACACTTACAAAATAGACGAATATATGAATTCAATAATTTACAACAAAGCCCCCGAGATTGCCAGCGAAACGATAAGTGGAGAAGATGCAGAATTCGAAAGGATTATGCTTGCGTTAAGGACGGAAAGAGGGCTTGACGTGGAAAGTTTCAACAAAGAATTCGGCGTGGATTTTTTAACGAAATACAAAAAGGCTTTACAAAAAAAAGGCAAGTATTTGGAAATTGGCAAAAGCGTTAAAATTTTAGACGAATATCTTTACGTCCAAAACGATATAATTATGGAGTTTATGGAAGTTTAATTCTTTTGACAAAAAAATTTATTTTACAATAAAAAATCATAATAAACTCATTTAAAAACCTTGTACAATTTTTTTGCAAGGGGATTAAAAATGACGGTTTATATAGAATACGTCTTAATAGATAATTTTGTTATAGACTTTATGCTGTTAAAACTGACCTTGCAAATTTTAGGTTACAGACCTAAATTGGCAAGGCTTTTTTTATGCGCTCTACTCGGAGCCGTACTATCACTTGTAACGCCACTTATGTATTTTAATTTAATTTTATTAACGGTTTTCAAAATATTAAGTGGAATTTTAATATTTTGTTTTTCGACGAAATTTACATCGGCAAAAGATTTTTACAGAGGCACGCTTTTTTTCTTTTTTCTTACCTTTTTGCTGGGTGGCACAATAATCGGCGTTTACAATATTTTTAACTTGGATTATAATTCGGAATTTTCCGTTGCGACGATAATTTTGCCCGCTTATTTTTTGGTCAAGATAACGAAAAGTTTGATAACGTATTTTTATAAACGTAAAAATATAGAAACAAACGCATATTTCGTATCGATAAAAGTGAAAGACAAAAAGATAGATTTAAAGGGTTTTGTGGACACTGGCAATATGCTTTACGACGGAGATAATCCCGTTATAATAATCGGCGTAAAAAATGCGCAAAAATTGTTGGACGGTTTTCCGAAAATAAAATATTTAGAATACGGAACGGTGTCGGGGCCGGCGAAAATGACGGTTATCGAAAATGCGATCGTCGAGATATATTCGGACAAGGGCGAGCGTATAATAAATAGGGCCAGCGTCGGCGTAAGCAAAGAAAATATCGGTTCGGAGTACGAAGTTATTTTGCACCCCGACACGTTAAAGGAGAGGAAATATGTTGGATATAATAAAAAGGTTTCTTAAAATTTTTAATTTAAGCGACAATTTGCTTCGTTACGTGGGTGGTGGAGAAGCGCTTCCCGAGCCGTACGATGCAGAAGAAGAAAGTCAAATGCTAAAAAGATTATCGCAAGGCGACGAGCAGGCAAAGGGGCTTTTGATAGAACATAATTTACGGCTAGTCGTGTACATAGCAAGGCGTTTTGAAAACACGGGCGTCGATTTGGACGATTTAATTTCCGTCGGCACAATCGGGCTGATAAAAGCAGTAAGTTCGTTCAACGCCGATAAAAACATAAAACTTGCCACTTACGCTTCCCGTTGCATAGAAAACGAAATTTTAATGCATTTAAGAAAGACGGTGAAATTAAAAAGCGAAGTGTCTTTTGACGAGCCGATAAATTCCGATTGGGAAGGCAACGAACTTTTATTATCCGACGTAATGGGCACCGACGTCGACGTCGTGTACAAAAAAATAGAAAGAGGCGTGGAAAACGACTTGCTTAAAATTGCGCTTTCTTCACTAAACGCAAGAGAACAAGAAATCGTTATGCTAAGATTCGGCATCGGTGAACGGGAAGAAAAAACGCAAAAAGAGGTCGCAGATATGTTGGGAATATCGCAAAGTTACATATCGAGGTTAGAGAAAAAAATCATATTGAGATTAAAAAAAGAATTCGCAAAAATGGTATAAAAAGGAAGAAATAAAATCATACTATTTTAAGCCCCGTAAAAGTTTTACATAGGGGGATAAAAGTATGAACAGTAAGGTTGTTATTTGTGGAGTAAACACGGCGAAACTGCCACGCTTAACGCAAAAAGAAAGTATGGAAATGCTTAAAAAAATAAAGCGGGGCGACAAAAACGCAAGGGAAGATTTTATTGTTTGCAATATGAGGCTGGTGCTTTCCGTAATAAAAAGATTTTGGTCGAGTAAAGCGTGCTTCGACGACGTATTTCAAGCCGGCGTTATCGGTCTAATTAAAGCCATAGATAAATTCGATTTAAGCGTCGGCGTACAGTTTTCCACTTATGCCGTGCCTATGATAATCGGCGAAATGAAAAGGCACCTTCGTGACGGCAATTCTTTGCGAATTGCAAGGAGTATAAGGGATACGGCTTACCTTGCGTTAAAAACCCGTTCGGAACTGGAAAAGGAGGACAAGGATTCGTCGCTAGAGAGCATTGCCGTTAAGATGAACGTGGCAGTCAGCGACGTCGTGTATGCGTTAGACGCCATTTCGGACACTCTTTCTCTTTACGAACCCGTGTACAATAAATCGGGCGACACGCTAATGCTTATGGACCAACTCGGCGACGACAAAAATACCGACGAAAACTGGACGGAAAAGGTGGCGCTTGACACGGCGTTAAAAAGTTTGCCGGAGAGGGAAAAGAAGATAATATTGCTTAGATATTATCAAGGCAAAACGCAAACGGAAATTTCAAAGGAAGTCGGCATATCGCAAGCGCAGGTAAG
>CAYLUH010000021.1:0-17756 GCA_964386845.1 uncultured Christensenella sp. | reverse complement strand
AAAAATATTATTTTAGTTGACGACGTTTATACCGAAGGTGTTAACGTAATTGAAGATTGTATAGAATATTTATTTGATTTAGGTGCAAAAAATGTTATACTATACGTGATAGCAAAAACAAGGTAATTGTTATGAATTCAAATATTTCATTAAAACTTTACAACTTAATAAAAACGGGCGTTATAAAATCTAACGCTCATTTTTGGAAATTGTTTTATAATCAAGATTATATAAACACTTTTTCTTGCGATACACAGGCAATAACAGAAGAACTTGAAGAAGAAGGACTAAGCGTTATTAGTATATTCGACAGCAATTTTCCCGGCGTAACCGTTAAACTGAAAAACAGCGAAAAGCCTTTCTTTTTCGCATACAAAGGCAACATCTCTTTGCTTAACGACACAAGGAAAAACGTTGCGATTATCGGTTTATTAACTCCTACAAAAGAAACAATAGAACGAGAACAAAAAATTGTAAAAAATTTAGGTGGAAAAGGGTTTAATATAGCAAGTGGCCTTGCAAAAGGTTGTGATACTGTCGCACATAGCGAATGTGTTAAAAACAACACAAAAGCCATTGCTTTTCTTCCTTCAACAATAAAAAACATTTACCCTAAAGAAAACGTTGTTTTAGCAAATACAATCATTAACAATGGCGGGCTTGTTATAAGCGAATACATAAACGAACCTAAAAACAAATACGAAAGCGTTAAAAGATTTATAGAAAGAGATAGACTTCAAGCACTTTATTCAAAAGCAGTTGTTTTAATTGCTAGCTTTAGAAAAGGCGAAGGAGACAGTGGCTCTCGCCACGCTTTTGAAAAAGCAAAAGAATACGACAAAAAGCGATTTGTTATGTATCGAGAAAGCGACTCTAACGACTTGACGTTTGGTCTAAACAAAGACTACGTTTTTCAAGGCGAAAAAGTCATTTCTAAAAAGGCAATTGAGGATTTATAATTGGTTTACGTTGTAGATTTGGACGACACTTTAATTTTAACAAAACACCTAAATAACGACGCTTATAATTTCGCATTAGAACAAAACGGACGAAAACGGATTGAAACAAACGAACGGTTAACACGAGAAAATTTAGGCTCCACACCTAGCGAAAAATTAATAATCGACAAACAAAACTATTTCACACAAAAATGGCTTAAATATAGAGTAGTTATTAATGAAGGTATATTAAAAATATTAAAAAATCAAAACAAAGAAAATTGCTACCTTTGGACAAGCGCAGATAAACGCCGAGCACAATATTTATTAAACGAGTTAAATTTAAAGAAATACTTTAATCAAATCATTTTTGACAATAAAAAAAATTTACATAATTCATTAAAACTTTTAAAAGACATTACCAAAAGTAACGCCTTTTTAATTTTTGAAGATAATGTTGCTCTGTTTAACAAAAAAAATTTTACGATTCAAAAAAATAACGAGTTTAGCAATTCTTTGTTTAGGGTATGCCTTATTGATATTAATATTCAAAAATAATTATCAATTTTTATAAAAAATCAGGTTAATATTTTTGTTCCTCAGTTTACTTAAAATCTTATTAAAAACTTTTTACTTTTACGTCAAAACAAAAAAAACGGAAAGTACTTCCGTTGTTTTTTTGTTTGGTTGCGGGAGTGGGATTTGGCGCCTGTGCGCCCTTCTCCGATAAACAGTGGGTGTCCACTGTTTAGCCTACGGCAAAATGCTTTGCATTTTTCTCCCCATTCAAATCCCTCTTCTTGCTTTCATACCAAAACGAAAAAACCAGCACACACTTTGTGTACTGGTTTTTACTGGTTGCGGGAGTGGGATTTGAACCTCACGACCTTCGGGTTATGAGCCCGACGAGCTACCAAGCTGCTCCATCCCGCGATATTTTCCGTTCTTTTCTCAAAACGCTTGTTTATAATATACTATATTTTATTATTTGTCAACGAAAATTATGCAAAAATTTAAAATTACTTTTTCTAATACTTGAATATTCTTTTTTACTTTGGTACAATACCTGTATGATTATCGACTTAAAAAAATTTATCGATAAAGGCGAAACCGTGGGCGTTGCCGTATCCGGTGGCAGTGATTCTATGGCTCTCCTTTATTACTTAAAAGAACAAACTAAATATTATCCGTTCAGTCTTGTTGCCATCAACATCGAACACGGCATTAGAGGAAAAGAGTCTAAAAACGACAGTCTCTTTGTCGAAAATTACTGCGCTAAAAACGGCATTACGCTTTTTTCTTTTACAGTCGACGCCGTTAAAAAAGCAAAAGACGACAAGTTGACGTTGGAACAATCGGCAAGAATTTTAAGATACGAGTGCTTTTACTCTTGTTTAGCAGAGAAAAAATGCGATAAAATCGCCACGGCACATCACAAAAAAGACAATGCGGAGTCTGTCCTGTTTAACATTTTCCGGGGCACCGGATTAAAAGGCATTGCAGGTATTAACGACAATTTTGAAAACAAAATTATACGCCCGTTCCTTTCTGTTTCGAAAGAAGAAATCGACGAGTACGCTAAAGAAAACGCCATTCCTTTCGTTACCGACCAAACAAATTTTTGCGACGACTACAAGCGCAACTATATAAGGCTTAATTTGTTGCCCGTCATTCAAAACGCATTCCCCGATTATCAAGACAAAATTTATAATTTAAGCGTTATCGCAAAACAAGAGGACGAATTTTTGGACCAACTTGCCTCGGAAAGCGTGCAAAAAGAACAAGACGTCGTTTTTATTAAACTGCCGATAAACAAAGTGCTTTTTAACCGTGCTTGCATTATTGCGTTAAAAAATCTCGGCGTCAAAAAAGACTGGACAAAATCGCATATCGACTCCTGCTTTCTTTTAACGGAAAACGAAAACGGCGCCAAACTAAATTTACTGGACGGAATTACCGTCGTTAAAGAATACGACAAAATTGTTTTTTTCAAAGAAACCGAAAACGCTCCTCTTTCCATTCCATTTTCGGAAGGGACGTTGAAGTTTAACGGCTATTTACTTTGCATAGAAAAAGCGTCTTACCCGTTAGACTTAAAAAACGGACTATTCGTCGACGGCGACAAGATTCCCGAGGGCGCAGTTATACGATACAAAACCGACGGCGACCTTTTTACAAAATTCGGTGGCGGAACAAAAAAACTAAACGACTACTTAACAGACAAAAAGGTGCCTTTACGAATTAGAGACACACTCCCCCTCATCGCAAAAGATAATATCGTGTACGGAATTTTCGGGCTTGCCATTTCCGACAAGGTAAAAATCGACGAAAACACGAAAACCATTTACAAAATTTACAAAAAATAACCTATGACGCACTTACTACTAATAATTATTTACCTATCCTTTATAAGTCTAGGGCTTCCGGACTCTTTGCTTGGCTCTGCGTGGCCGACGATGTTTACTGAGTTCAACGTCCCCGTCTCTTTTGCGGGGATTGTTTCTATGATAATTGCTTTGGGCACGATAATTTCCAGTCTAACAAGCGACTTCTTTAACAAAAAATTCGGAACGGGACTCGTTACGACTGTCAGCGTCGGCATGACGGCGCTTGCCCTTTTATTATTTTCCCTTTGCAATAACTTTTGGCTGTTATGCTTATGCGCCATTCCTTACGGGCTTGGTGCGGGTGGCGTCGATGCGGCCCTTAACAATTACGTTGCGTTAAACTATTCTAGCAAACATATGAGTTGGCTTCACTGTATGTGGGGCGTGGGAACAATTATCGGGCCTACAATAATGGGCGCACTCTTGACTGTCGGAAAAACTTGGAACACGGGATACGGCGCAGTTTCTTTGATTCAAATTGTTTTAACTGTTGTTTTGGTGGTAAGTTTGCCACTATGGAAAAAGGCAGGAAAAGAGCCCCTTTTGAACGAAGAAAAAGATACTACGAAAGAAAACAAACAAGCAAAATCTTTTTTTTCAATATTAAAAATGCCAGGCGCTTTGGCTGTTATGATAACCTTTTTTTGCTACTGTGCGTTGGAGCAAACGACAATGCTTTGGGCAAGCAGTTATTTCGTTTTGCACGACGGTGTGAGCGAAGAACTTGCGGCCACTTTGGCTGGAACTTTTTTTATCGGCATAACTTTGGGTAGATTTATCAACGGCTTTATCACGATGAAGTTAAGCGACAAAACGCTTATTTTGATGGGGCAAACGATAATCGTTGTGGGCATAATCGTTTTGGCTTTGCCGTTTGGAAAAATCACGATGCTTGTCGGAATAATTTTAATAGGTTTAGGATGCGCACCTATTTACCCTTGCATAATACACTCGACGCCTTTCCATTTCGGCAAAGAAAATTCGGGCGCACTCATCGGCGTGCAAATGGCAAGCGCATACGTCGGCACCTGTTTTGCACCTCCCGTTTTCGGGCTTATCGCAAACCATTTAAGCATTTCGCTTCTACCGTTATATCTCGCCGTTTTAATTGTTTTGATGTTTTTTGCTTATCAAACACTACTTAAACAAACGGCGAAAATCACACTCTAAAAAGCATTAAAAGAGCAATGCGAATTAACCTTTTACAAGGCTTAACGCATTGCTCTTTTTTTATCTTTATATCCTGATTAGTCGCCGTCGTACCTTTTTAGCGTGTTACGGCAAAATACTCCGTGCCGTTTTCAACCAAAAACTCGTAATCGGTTGCACCTATACTTTTTAACGAATACGCCAAGCCCCTTTGCGATTGACTGCCGACCAAAGAACCGACGACTTTGTTTCCGATTATTTCGTTAAAATCTTTTGCAGTGCCTAATTTAAGCACGACGTTTAAGGTGTTTAACAAATCTTCCGTTTCCTCCGACGAAAGATTGTTTATCGTGAGACTACTGTGTTCTACCGTGTACGCAAACGGTTCGCCTTTCGTAACCTTAACCGTTGACGAAACGTAAAAGTTATCAGGCACTAACTTTTGCACGACGCTTAACGGAAAAGACGACATTTGCTCTTTTATCGAAGTAACGTCAACTTTAATTATCGTATTAAACAATGCGCCTCCGTTTTGCACGTCGGAAAAATCTATCTGTAAAATCTCCCCTTTTACCTTTTGCTCGCCGACTTCCAGTTCGCCGTTCATTTCTTGCTTAACGACGGTTTGCGCCAAAGCGCCGACTTGCTTATCTGTAAGTTTGATTATATACTTCATTTCAGATGGTAAATTATTAAAGTTTATATAATACCCACCTTGCTCTGTAAAGGTAACGTAATTTTCGACTGAATTGTTTATTTCCGTTTGTGCGCTTTGCATATCTTCTATCGTAAAAGCGTTGGTGCAAAGTTGCTTTTCGTCTACCGTTTGACTTAAAGTTTTTAATTCTTTCGCCGTTTTGATTAAGTCTATCCCGTACGACGAACGAACGTAAAAATATCCTCCCACCAAAACACCTGCCAAAAGCAATATAACGACGAATATTGCTATTATAATTCTGCGTAAAACCTTCATTTCTTTCTCCTATTTTTCCATTATTATAGTAAACGGTCCGTCGTTTGTTTGCGTAATTTTCATATCTGCACCAAACACGCCGAGTTTTACCGTTAACCCGTTTTCCTTTAATTTGTTTGCCAAGTAAATATACAATTCGTTTGCCTTTTCCGGCTTTTCTGCCTCTATAAAATCGGGACGATTGCCGTGCGAGGCGTTTGCGTACAAAGTAAATTGCGATACGAGCAATATCTCTCCACCTACGTCTTTTATGTTTTTATTGATTTTTCCGTTTTCGTCTTCAAAAATTCTAAGCGACGGAAGTTTTTTTGCAAAATAATCTGCATTCGATTTTTCGTCGCCACACTTTACACCGACGAAAACCACCATTCCTTTGTCTATTTTAGAAATTTCCTTGCCGTCCACAACTAGACTTGCGTTTAATACCCTTTGCGCTACTATTTTCATTTTACTCTCCTACACGTTATTTTATCACAACGAAAATTGTTTTGACAAGCAGTTTATTTTATAATATAATAAAAAATAATTTAGATTGCTAAAAGGTGTAATTATGGAAATTTTCGGTTTGGAAAAATTATCGCTAGTCGATTTTGACGGGTTGGTGGCTTCCACCGTCTTTACGGGAACTTGCAACTTTAGATGTGGATTTTGCCACAATGCGTTGCTTGTTTTAGACAGCAAAAATTTACCTGTTATTCCCGTAGAAGAAGTGCTTGAATACTTGAATTCCAAAAAGAAAATATTAGATGGCGTGTGCGTTTCGGGTGGCGAACCCACCTTACAAAAAGACTTGCCACTGTTTTTGGAAAAGGTGAGAAAAACGGGACTTAAAATTAAACTGGACACCAACGGAACAAACCCACAAATAGTTAAAACGCTTGTCGAAAACAATCTGGTTGATTACTTTGCCGTGGACATTAAAAACGACAAAGATAATTACGCAAAGATAATCGGCTTTGACAAATACGACACTTTAAGCGTTGAAAAAACCGTCGAATACTTAATTACAAACGACCTCGATTACGAATTTAGGACGACGCTTATTAACGAATATCACAGTGAAGAAAACATTAAAAGAATAGGCGAATGGATAAAGGGCGCAAAAAAATATTTTATGCAAAAGTTTAAATCGGGCGACAACTGTATTTCGGGAGACCTTACGGAAGTGAAAGAAGAAAAAGCAAAAGAATATTTAAACATCGTTTCGCCTTTCGTTAAAAAGGCAAGTTTAAGAGGATATTAAAAAGCGTGCTAATGAGCACGCTTTTACTTTAATAAATTTTTCAACTCTTTTTCAAAAACTTCCACGGGAAGCCCAACGACGTTGTTTATGCTCCCCTCCGCTTTTTTTACCACTCCGTTTTCGTCTTGAACGCCGTACGCACCCGCCTTATCTAGCGGACTACCTGTCGCCACGTAATTTTTAATATCGGTATCCGACAAATCGTTAAACTCGACAAAACTGCTTTCCGTTTTTACGACTTCTCCACCGTCGAAACAAAATGCGTACGCCGTGATAACCTCGTGCGTTTTTCCGGATAATTTTTTTAGCATCAAAAAAGCGTCTTCGCCGTCTTTAGGTTTTCCCAAAATTTCATTTCCGAAAACGACGATTGTGTCTGCACCGAGAACGACGACGTCTTTTTCTTTTAACCTTGAAAAAACTTCCCGTGCCTTTCCTAAGGCGTTATTTTTTGCCGTTTGACAGGGAGAAGCGTAAATGCTTTCCGAAAATTCGCTCTTTACGACTTGATAAGAAAAGCCGTATTCCGTTAAAAGTTGACGTCGACGAGGCGAGCCACTTGCCAAAATCAATTTTTTCATTGTTTAACAGTCCCCTTTTCCACCGTCAGTTTGACGAAATCAACTCCCCTAAAAACCGTTCTATCCACGTGCGTCGTGGTAAAAATGGTTTGCATATTCTTTACACGAGACAAAAGTTTTCTTTGACGTTTTTTGTCTAGTTCGCTTAAAACGTCGTCTAAAATAAGAATGGGATATTCGCTGAATTTATCGTAAAAAAGATGAGTTTCGGCAAGTTTTAACGACAACGCAACCGTCCTTTGTTGCCCTTGCGATGCGTAAATTTTTGCATCTAACCCGTTGAGAGAAAATTTAATATCGTCTCTGTGAGGACCAATCGTCGTAAAGCCTAAACGCATATCTTTTTCCAGCGCTTTTTGTAAATCTTTGTAAACTGCCGAAGCAATTTCTTCTTGACTGCCAATGTAACCGCTTTCCGTTTTTATTATCAAATCTTCTTTGCCATCCGACAAAAAGTCGTGCTCGGCTTTTGCAACGGGCGCAAGGTCCGACAAAAAAACGTTTCGTGCAGAAATTATTTTGGAGGCCTGTTCGGAAAGTTGCACGTCCCAAATCGGCAATGTTTCTTTTATAACGCTCCTGTCGGGCAACTTTAAAAGATTGTTGCGCTGTTCTAAAATTTTGTTATATCTTTGCAATGCGTAAAAATAATTTTTCGACATTTGCGATAGCGATATGTTTAAAAATCTTCTTCTGTCTTCGGGGCTTTCTTGAACGAGTTTTAATTCTCCGGGGTTAAAAAAAACGCTGTAAATATTACCGAAAATTTCGCCGACACGCCTTACTTGCATACCGTTTACGTAAATACTTTTTTTATCGTTTTTATTAAAATCTATTTTTACCGAAACGTTGCCGTAAATTCCCTCTGCCTCGCCCTTAATACTCGCCTCGTTTTCGCCGTTTTTTATAACGAGTTTATCGCTGTGCGCTTTCGGAGAATAACCCGTACACAAAAAGAACACGGCTTCTGCCACGTTCGTTTTGCCTTGTGCGTTTGCGCCGACAAGAACGTTTATTCCTTCGGAAAAGTTTATTTGCTGTTCCGAATAATTTCTAAAATTTTTTAAGGTGAGAGAATTAATTTTCATAACAATTAAAAAAAATAAATATTTTTGTCTTAAATTTCTTTATTTTATTTCAAAATTATTATATAATATCTTTTACTCAAAAGCAAACAAAAAGGAAAAGTTATAATGGAAAGTTACGAAATTTTATGGCAAACAGCCCTGCCCGAACTTGAAAAAACAATCAGTTCCGTGGCATACGAAACGTATATTTCGCGATTAAAACCCGTTGATATTAAAAACGGCAAATTGGTGTTACTGACGGAAGCAAGTTTATTTGCAAGAACGGTTGACGAAACGCTTAGGGACAGAATCGTTACGGCGTTAAAAGTTTCCAACGTGGAAGTAAGCGATTTCGCCGTTTACGTTGCAAAAGACAGAGAAGAATACTTAAAACTTTTTTGCAAGGACGAAGAAGACGCAACGTCGGGACTTGGCTCTAACATCAACAAAAAATTCACTTTCGATTCCTTTGTCGTAGGTCCCTCCAACGAGTTTATTTACGCTGCCGCAAAAGCCGTTGCTTCTAACCCCGGGGACGCTTACAACCCCTTGTTCATTTACGGTGGCACGGGGCTTGGAAAAACTCACTTACTTATGGCTATCGCCAACGAAATTAAAAAGAACAACCCCTCTCTTAACGTTTTGTACGCAACTTGCGAACAATTTACAAACCAACTTATAGAGAGAATAAGCAAAGGCAAAAACACGGGTTCGGATTTTAGGAACAAGTATCGCAACGTCGACGTTTTGCTTATCGACGACGTTCAGTTTTTGGCAAAAAAACAAGCCACGCAAGAAGAATTTTTCCACACTTTTAACGAACTCATAATGCAAAACAAACAAATCGTTTTGACGAGCGACCGTTCTCCGAAAGAAATTGAAATTTTGGAAGACAGGTTAAGAACACGTTTCGAGGGTGGACTTTTGGCTGACGTTCAACCACCTGATTTGGAAACGAGAATTGCTATTTTGAGAAAAAAAAGCGAAGAACAAAAATGCTTAATAGACATAAAAGTGCTATCCTATATCGCAGAGAAAAACGAGAGCGATATTCGTTCTTTAATAGGAAAACTCACAAAGGTTATTTTTGCAAGCAAACTTCACGAAAAGCCCATTACCATCGACCTTGTTAACGAGGCCCTTAAAGAAAGCGCTTCCGACACGCAAGAAGAATTGCAAGTGGAAGACATCATAAGGTGCGTTTGCGAATTTTACAAAATTTCCAAAGCGGAAATTTTGGGCAAAAAGAAAAACAAAGAATTTGCAGAGCCCAGACAAGTTTGCATTTACTTGATAAGTGAAATGATGAGTTTGCCTCTCGTAACGATAGGGCAAAAAATGGGTGGCAGAGACCACGCAACGGTAATTTATTCAAGAGATAAAGTTGCAGAACAAATTAAAACGGACAACAAACTTTCCGTTCAAATTAACGATATAAAAAATATGATTTTGAAAAAATAAAGATTATGAACACTTTCTCCGAAGGACAATTTGACGCAGTGGTTATCGGCGCAGGACACGCAGGCGTCGAATCGGCACTGGCTCTTGCCAGAACAGGCTTTAAAACGGTTATGCTTACACTTAATTTAGACAGCATAGCCTTTATGGCGTGCAATCCTTCCATCGGAGGAACGGCAAAAGGGCAAATCGTTAGAGAAATAGACGCACTCGGCGGGCAAATGGGTATTAACGCAGACCAAAGTTTGTTACAGATAAGAATGCTTAACCGTGGCAAAGGCGCTGCCGTTCAATCGCTTAGAGGTCAAGAAGATAAATTTGCTTACCACGCCAACATGAAAAAAACGTTGGAAAACACCCAAAACCTTAAAATTTTACAAGGCGAGGCTGTGGAAATTTTAACCGACGGTACACGTGTTACGGGCGTAAAAACGGCGTTCGGCTCTATACTGGAATGTAAAGTCGTAATAATCGCAACGGGCGTTTACTTAAAGGGTAGCGTAATTGCAGGCGAATGGAAAATGGCGTCGGGGCCAAACGGCTTTGCTCCTGCCAATCAACTGACGGAAAACTTAATAAATTTAGGCTTTAACGTTAGGCGTTTTAAAACGGGTACTCCTGCAAGGGTGGACGCAAGAACTATCGATTTTTCTAAACTAGAAATTCAAGAGGGCGAAACGGACGTTTATCCTTTCAGTTTTTTAACCAAAGGCGTGCCACAAAAACAACGTCCCTGTTACCTTACTTACACAAACCTAAAAACACACGAAATTATAAAAGCCAACTTGCACCGTTCCCCCTTATATTCGGGAATGATTAAAGGCACGGGCCCGAGATACTGCCCGTCCATAGAAGACAAGGTGGTTAGATTTTCCGATAAAGACAGGCATCAATTATTTTTGGAGCCGGAAGGCGCAAACACCAACGAAATTTACGTTCAAGGGCTTTCGACTTCTCTCCCCCACGACGTACAAAAGGCAATGTATCGCACGATTGCAGGGCTTGAAAACTGCGAAATTATGCGCTACGCTTACGCCATCGAATACGACTGCATAGATTCTCTCGACTTAAAGCCGAGCCTTGAATTCAAAAAGATTGAAGGCATTTACACGGCAGGTCAAATAAACGGGACGAGTGGTTACGAAGAAGCCGCTGCACAAGGACTTATCGCAGGGCTTAACGCCTCGCTTAAACTTCGTGGAAAAGAGCCCGTCGTTTTATCGAGAGACAGTTCTTACATCGGCGTTTTAATCGACGACTTGGTTACGAAAGGCACAAACGAGCCGTACAGAATGATGACGAGCAGAGCAGAATACAGAATTGTTTTAAGACAAGACAATTCCGATTTTAGGCTTACCGAAATAGGCAGAAAAGCAGGGCTCGTTACCGACGAAAGATACGAAAACTTTTTGCAAAGAAAATTAGAGTACGAAAGGGCGACTTCCGTTATGCAAGAAAAGTTAAAGCCGAAACAAGTGGAAAACATTCTTGCAAAACACTCTCTCCCTTACCCCAACTCGTCAATTTCGAGAGCCGATTTAATAAGACGTGGCATAGGCGTCGACGAGATAATCGCAGAGTTCGGTGGCTTTAATAATGTTTCAAAAGAAATTATCGACACCGTTTCGTTGGACGCTAAATACGAAGGATATTTACAAAGAAGTTTAGACCAAATCGAAAAGGCAAAACGCCTCGAAGAAAAACTTTTACCGGAAGACATTAACTATTTGGAAATAGAAGGGTTACGCCTCGAGGCAAGGCAAAAGTTAAACAAAATAAGGCCTCTAAATTTGGGACAAGCCGAAAGAATTTCCGGCGTTTCCCCAGCCGATATCGCAGTACTTATGGTGTACTTAAAAAAATAAAAAATAACAGAAGTGGCGAAAAAGGAATTACCTTTTTCGCCACGTTTTTTAAGTCGGTCTGTAAGCCGAGTTCTGTCGTGTACGGCCATTTATCTACGAATATTGTTACCAATAAACTCTAGCGATATTTTGTTAAACCACAAAGGTGAAACTCCCTATATATGTGGTTTGTCAATCTTGCTTCGGGTGGGGTTTACATTGCTCGACTTGTTGCCAATTCGACGGTGGGCTCTTACCCCACCTTTCCATCCTTACCAAAAATTTGGCGGTTTATTTCTGTTGCACTTTCCTTAAAGTCGCCTCCACCGGGATTTCTCCGGCACCCTGTTTCTATAAAGCTCGGACTTTCCTCATTGACGGTTTCTCTCCGCCCCCGCGACCGTATAACCAACTTAAAGTATTTTTATTTTAATATCCTTTTTCTCTTTTGTCAAGCAAAAATAAAAGGCCGTTCTTTTACGTCGAACAGCCTTAATTTAAGGTACTATATTTATAAGTTTTTCTACAAATCGTCTGCGTCCTGCACGGGTTTTTCGTATTCGTCTTTTATTACGACGCCCGTGTAAGCACCGTCAACGTCGAATTTGCTTTTAACTTTTATATTGTTATTTACAATTCTTCGTCGAATTCTTTGCCTTACCGGAACAGTTTTTCGTATTCTTTTTACTCCTCATAATTTCCTCCCTTGGTATTATTATGAGCAAGCAACAAAACTTTATTCTTTATTTTTTCGCCAATTTTTGACAATTATTTAACACCTATTCGTGTAGCCGGGGCTTTGCCACTCAATATATCTTTTATGGAATATTTTGCAGAAGCGATAATGGTCGTCGTTCCGTTTTGAACGGCAGGCTTAATATACTTTAATTTTGCCTTGGCTCCGTTTGCACCCTTTCTTGATGCGCCGTGGCAATAATTTTCGCACTCGGTTATGTTGTCCAAAACTTCGTACACATCCTTTCCCGTTATCTCTTTAATAAGCGTACTCGGGTCCGACGGGTTTTGATAAATACCATCTGCACTCGTCAAAATCAAAAGCGTTTTTGCTTTTACGAGGCATGCGATTTGAGCCGCCGTCTCGTCGTTGTCGACGCACTCCACAGCCTTTCCCTTTTTGCTTTTTACCGATTGAATTTCCAATCTTCTACTTTCTTCCGTGCTTATCGCATCGTTATAGTTTACGATAGGAATGGCGTTTTGGTTTATGCAACGAACGAGCATTTCTCTCAAATGCTCCCTTTTGACTTCGTCGTTAAAATGTTGGTGCTCTATCAAAACTTGCCTTAGCGAATATTTCGAATCGACGTATTGACGATAAGTAGACATTAAAATGGATTGCCCTTGCGCAGAATAGTCTGTTTTAATTTCTTCTTCTTTGCCCTCTAATTCGAAGCCGTTGCGCTTGACAAAATCTAACCTTCCCGTTTCCACTGCGCCACTGGTAACCCAAACGTATCCCGGCCTTAATTCGCTGGAAAGCCTTGCAATCAACGTGTAATCCAAAATGTTGTTTTCTTTATTGATAAGCGCCATCGAACCGATTTTGCCAACCAAGTCCATATCGAATTTCATAATTTTATCCTTAAATTTTTTTGTTAGTATATCACAAATTGTTTTATTAGTCAATAATTATCCACGCCCTAGAAGTTTGAACGCCGTTAGATATATATCGTAAAGTTTTAACAAATTTTCTTCCGTCATATTTTCGCCCGCCTGATGAATAAGGTTGCTTACCCCTTCCAATTCAGGACCGAAAGCCACCCCTTTTTCAAACACTCTGGCAAAGGTGCTTCCCCCTTGACTTATGGGCACGCCGTTTTCTTTTGTACAATCGTTGTACGCTTTTAAAAGAGTGGAAACAAACTCGCCCTCCTTTTCCACGTACTGCACGCCGTGTTTTAACGAACTTTCAAACTCTATATCGCAAAGCTTAATTTTTTCAATCACGTCTTCGTAAGTAAACGGATTCGGAAAACGGCAATCGCACTTAAAGTAAATACTATCTTCGTCTTGATAGACGATATTCGGCGAAAAGGTAACGCTTCCTTCCGACGAGCAGAGGCTCGTAAGCCCCGTTTTATTTAAGAACAAACAGTCGAAAAGGTTTTGCACGTCTTCGCCTAAGTCAAGCGCAAGGCTCAAAAAATGCTTAATGGCGTTATCCCCTAACTGTGGCGTCGAACCGTGCGCACTTTTTCCGTGAGCCGTGTACACGCCGTCGCCATAAGTAACGTTATGTTTTTTTAACAAACTTTCTTCAATCTCTTTATCGCAACAAAAATCACACTTGTCGCAAACGGCGTTTACAACCGTTCCTCCCAAAACACAATCGAAATGATTTAATTTAGGCACCTTAAAAGTGATGATTGCCATTCCCTTTTCGGCGTAACTGATAGGAAAATTGCCGTCGGGAGAAAAGCCGTATTTAGGAAGGGCAACGTGCTTTTGCAAATACTCTGCGTCTCGCCAACCACTCTCCTCGTCGCCACCTACGAACATTCTTATCTTTGCGTTAAACGGAAGATTAGAATCTTTAATTTCTTTTAATGCGTATAAGCAAATTAGCATGGGTCCTTTATCGTCGGCAATGCCTCTGCCGTAAAAAACGCCGTCCTTTTTGGTAAGAGAATATGCTTCCGTTTGCCAATTATTCCCCGACGGCACAACGTCTAAATGCCCCATAACGCCGTATTCTTGCCCCTCGCCGAAAATTATTTCCAGCGCAAAGCCGTTATGATTTATCACTTGAAACCCAAAACTTTTGGCTTTGTTTTCGAAAAAGTCCATTGCCTTTTTAACCTTTTCTCCGAAAGGGGCGTTGGGCATATTGTCGCCAAGCACACTCTCTATTGACAACAACTCTTTTAAGTCTTGTAAAAATGCAGAATAATTTGTCATTTTAACACTCTCCACTTGCTAGTCATATATCATTATATAACAAAAAGGTAAAAATAGTACAATAAAAAGCCAAAATCAAAAATTTTATTTTGTGTTTTGTTAAAATTTATGTTACAATATGAATATGGACGCAAAATTTAATCCTCATTTAGGGCATAGAGCCAGAATGACAGAAAAAGTTTTAAACAATCCTTCCGTACTTGCCGACCACGAACTCTTGGAAGTGTTACTTTACGGCACTTTGCCGAGAATAGACACCAATCCTTTGGCACATAAACTGCTTGAAACGTTCGGCTCTCTGGAGAATTTGTTTGCAGCCAGCATGAAAGAATTGATGGTTGTGAAAGGCGTTGGCAAAAAAACGGCAGAAAACATTAAAATTTGTGGCGAGATTTTTAACAGGCTAAATGCGAGAAAAGACAAGCAACGTTTGTTCGATTTGAATCCAGAAACTTTTATAGACTATTTCCAAAACAAGTTTTCGGGCAAAACGACGGAAGAACTCTTGATATTGTTGCTAAACAAAAAGAGACAAATTATTTCCGAACTCGTTTATTCTCAAGGCTTACACGCAAGCGTTAACGGAGACGTGCAAGAAATTGCAAAAGCCATTTCTATAAACGCACCGAGATACGTGATTTTTGCACACAATCACCCCGACGGCAATTCAGAGCCGTCTGTTAGCGACGACTTGGCAACGGCAAAATTAACCTTTCTTGCCATGACGCACGGCGTAACGGTGCTTGACCATATAATCATTGCACCCGATAACTATTATAGCTACCATATGCACGGTAATCTTTTTGCGATAAGAGAATCTTTTCAAGACGGAAAGTTAATAGATAAAATTAAAAACTAACAAAAGGTATTTATTATGAATAAAATTAGAACAAGATTTGCACCCAGTCCGACGGGCTATTTACACATAGGCGGGCTTCGCACTGCCTTATACGGCTACCTCTACGCTAAAAAGCAGGGTGGAGAATTCATTTTGAGAATAGAAGACACCGACCAAGCGAGGTACGTTGACGGGTCTGTTCAAATTATTTACGACACCATGCGTGATTCAGGCGTTATGTACGACGAGGGCCCCGATATCGGTGGCGACTACGGTCCGTACGTTCAAAGTCAAAGAAAAGACATATATTTAAAATACGCAAAAGAACTTGTGGAAAAAGGTGGTGCGTATTATTGTTTCTGCACACCGGAAAGGATTGCTTCGTTAAAAGACGAAGACGGCAACGTTAGATACGATAAGCACTGTTTAAGCCTCACGAAAGAAGAAATAGAAGCAAAAATCAATGCGGGAGAACCGTACGTTATTCGTCAAAACGTTCCACTCGAAGGCTCTGGAAGTTATCACGATTTGGTTTACGGCGACATCACCGTTGATTACAAGGATATCGAAGACGGCATTTTGATTAAAAGCGACGGGCTTCCCACTTACAATTTTGCAAACGTTATCGACGACCATTTGATGAATATAACGCACGTAATAAGAGGTACGGAATACTTATCTTCCACACCTAAATACAATCTTATGTACGACGCTTTCGGTTGGGAAAGACCCGTTTATATACACCTTCCCCCCATTATGAAAGACGCACAACACAAACTTTCTAAAAGAAACGGCGACGCAAGTTACGAAGATTTTGTAAACAAAGGCTACGTTAAAGAAGCAATTATAAATTATATCGCTCTTCTCGGTTGGAGTCCGAAAACAAATACCGAAAAAATGAGTTTAAGCGAACTCATCGAAAATTTCTCTTTGGACGGAATAAGTAAATCGCCCTCTATTTTCGACGAGGTTAAAATGAAATGGCTATCGGGCGAATACATTAAGGCAATGACCGACGAAGAATTCGTCGAAAGGTCAGATAAATTCTTTAAAGAAAGCAAGGTTTACGGAAAATACGACTTGTTAAAAATTGCAAAACTCTTAAAAACTCGTGTCGAAATTTTTAGCGAAATTCCCGAAAAAATCAATTTCTTGGAAGAATTCTCCGAATATAGTTTAGACTTATATTCACACAAAAAAATGAAAACGGACGTTGAAATCGCAAAAAAAGTATTGCCCGTGGTTAGAGAAAAAATCGCAAATAGCGACGTGTTTACTTTTGACAGCGTACACGATGTTTGCATGGAAACGGTAAATCAATTACAAATGAAAAACGGGCAAGTTTTCTGGTGCGTAAGGGTGGCAATCTCCGGTAAAGAAAGTACCCCCGGTGGCGTTATGGAAATTGCAGAACTATTAGGAAAAGAAGAAACGTTAAGACGTTTAGATTTTTCCATTCAACTAATCAATAGATAACATCATGGAAAACTCACTCAAGCAATACGTTTTCGGGGATAGGATAAACTCCGAAACTTACATAAAACATTTAAGAGAAATCGGCGTTACCATCGGCGAGGGCACGATGATTTGCGCACCCACGGACAAGCACGTCGATGTTTATATCGACGAACATCGCCCTTACCTTATCACGATTGGCAAAAATTGTAGAATTGCAAAAGGCGTTGTTATTCTCACCCACAGTGGCGACTGGTTCGTGTCGCAACATATGTTTGGCGACGTGTTAGGAGAAGCAGACGAAGTCGTCATCGGCGACAACGTTTTTATCGGAATGAATTCCATCGTCTTAAAAGGCGTACATATAGGCGACAACGTTATAATAGGCGCAAACACCGTCGTGTATAAAGATTTAGAAAGTGGATATATTTACGCAGGCAACCCCGTTAAAAAAATTTGCACGCTAGAAGAACATAGAAAAAAAATGCAAAATTCACAATTAAAAGAAGCATTTAATATTTACAAAAATTACGTTAGAGTTTTTAATACAGAGCCACCTCTTTCGGAATTTAGAGAATTTGCCTTTTTGTTTTGCGAAAGGACTAAACCTATCCCAAAAGCTGTGGAAGAAGCACTTGTTAAGTACTGCCAAAACAGTATTCAATTAAGTTACGAACAATTTTTAAAAACCAAACCACTTTTTAACGGCTTCGAAGAATTTTTGCAGTGGTGCCGAAGCAAACAATAAAAATTAAAAAAGAATATAGAAAAAGCAAATTTTTGTAACTACTTTTTAAGTGGCACCAAAAACTTGCTTTTTTATTTTTTATCGTGCGATAGGTATCCCCTGCCGATTTTTACTTTTTCCGTATTTCTACACGCCTTTTCCTTATCGTTTTACTCC
>CAYLUH010000020.1:0-18024 GCA_964386845.1 uncultured Christensenella sp. | reverse complement strand
GCAACTTACAGCGACGGCGTTGTAACTGTAACAAACGTAACTGAAAATACGACTATAACGGTAACATTTGTAGAGAGCAGTGAAGCAACTGAACAGACGTTCAAAG
The DNA here is from genome assembly GCA_964386845.1 of uncultured Christensenella sp. Taxonomy (GTDB): domain Bacteria; phylum Bacillota; class Clostridia; order Christensenellales; family Borkfalkiaceae; genus UBA1259. The sequence continues at coordinate 17,918 of CAYLUH010000020.1, read as the reverse complement.
TAACTGTGAAAAATGATTTCACAATGGGAACGATAAAGGGCGTAACGACTAAGTATTACGACAAGGGGACGAAGATAACCGTAACGATAACTGCAAAAGAAGGATACGTAATAAAGAGCATAAAATTCGGAAGCAAGAGTATCAGTATTTCTAACCCCGCAAATACAAGTTTCAGCGAAACGATAACAGGCGACGTAACGATAGCGGTAACGTACGAAGCAGACACTTCCGTAAGTGGTGGCTGTGGCTCTAGTATCGGAGGCGTATCGACGATAGTACTTTCCTTACTTGCTTTGGCTAGCGCAAGCGTGCTTGTTTTCAAGAAAAAAGAAAACTAACAATTAAATAACAAAAGAGCGCATTGATTTTTCAATGCGTTTTTTTGTGCTTAAAATCCTGCCGTTTTTGGAACAATAGGGCATAACTTGTCGAAAAAAAACATAAACATAACTATTCAAAATTTTTAAGGGGAATGTTTATGCGAAGCTATATAATCGACAGAGTTATCGAAGAGGGTAGATTTTTGGTGGAAACGGGCGCAACGGTAAGAAAAACGGCAAAAATTTTTCATCTCGGAAAATCCACCGTTCATAAAGACGTTACTACCGTCTTAAAAAAAATAGATTTTTCTCTTTACTTAAAGGTAAAAAAAGTGTTAGAAAAAAATCTTAAAGAACGCCACGTTCGTGGTGGCGAGGCAACTAAACTTAAGTATCAAAGATTAAAGGAAAAAAATAGTTGACAAAAACTTTAATCGGGTATAAAATAAACTCACAAACCTAAACTAAAAGGTGCGCCTGATAGCAAAGGATAATACGTTTGTTTTTCACAAGGCGTTAGCCTTGTTAAATCGTGTCACTCCCTTTGCTTGTAATTTGCGAAGGGAGTTTCTTTAAGCCTTATAAACGGCGCAATACTTCGTTTACTTACAAAGTTTTTGACCTCGATAACCAAGTAGGTTTATCTCGTCCAAAAATTTTGTCGAGCCTTGTCTTGCTTGTTTCTAAGGCTTAAAAAATTGTACGATAAACGGCGCAATACTTCGTTAACTTATAAAGTTTTTGACCTCGATAACCAAAAGGTTTATCTCGTCCAAAAATTTTGTCGAGCCTTGTCTTGCTTGTTTCTAAGGCTTAAAAAATTGTATGGTAAACGGCGCAAACTTCGTTAACTTACAAACTTTTTGACCTCGATAACCAAAAAGGTTTATTGTGGCAAAAAATTTTGGTGGCGTTTACGAACTTAAAACTATAATAAAATAATTAAAAATTTATGCAAAAGGAGAACTAAAATGAAAAAATTTTGGGCTTTAATTTTATCAATGATTTTTGCAGTCGCTTGTCTATCTTTTACGGCGTGTGGAAAAGAGGAGAGCAAAGAGTATTCTTTTGTCGCACCCGACGGTGCGCCTGCTTTGGCAATTGCAAAATTCATTTCCGACAAAGAAAATTTTGGGCTTAACGCAAGTGTTAATTATTCGGTTACCAATGCTGATAACATAGGTTTGGCACTTTCTAAAAACACGGGCGATTTCGTCATTGCTCCCGTTAACCTTGCAAGCAAGTTGTACGACGCAGGTAACGAGAGTTACAAAATGGTGTCCGTTATAACTCACGGCAACCTTTATATACTCAGCAAAACGCAAATTTCCGTTCAAGACTTAAAAGGAAAGGTTATCGGTGCAATTGGCAAGGGTGCCGTTCCGGGGCTTACTCTTTCTGCCGTTTTAGAAAAAAACGGGCTTGAATACGTGGAAAGCGACGTCCCCGTTAGCGACAAGGTTGCAGTACGATATTTTAGTCAGGCGTCAGACCTTATTCCTCAATTAAAAACAGGTAAGTTGGAAATCGGTTTGTTGCCGGAACCTGCTGCCACAAATTTAACCAAAATGGCAAGCGATTTTGCTTATAGGTTAGACGTTCAAGAACTTTACGACGCAGAAACAAAGGCTTATCCGCAAGCCGTTTTAATGGTTAAAACAAGCATTTTAAATGAAAACTCAAATTTGGTGGAAACGCTTAAAAATAAATTCGATTTAAACGTCGAGTGGGTAAAAAACAACACGGAAAGTGCGGTTAACGCCGTTAACGGTGCGCTCGTCGAGGGAATAACGGCGTCTCTTAAAGCCACGGCAATAAACGAAGGCGTTGTCGATAATTGCAAAATTTATTGGCAATCTTCTTTAGATGCTGTAACTTCTGTAACAAACTATATAAACGATTTGATTGCCTTAAATTCGGCATCTGCAAAAGCAGTAACCGTAAACTTTTTCGCTTAATAGTAAATGAAAAATAAAAGAGAAAAAATCTTAAATATTTCGTTGCCGATAATTTCCCTTTTTGCGGTGATTGGCATTTGGGCGTTGGTCTCCTTATCGGTGGATAGCGAATATATATTGCCAAGCGTTTTACAAACCTTGAGGGCGCTTGTAGTCGTTGTAAAAAGCGCAGAATTTTATTCGTCGCTTGCATTTACCTTACTTCGAACGCTTATTTCTTTCGTGTTGTCTTTTTCCGTCGCAAGTGTTTGCCTTTTTTTGTCAAAGAGATACCGTGTCGCAAGGGGACTTATATCGCCTATAATAAGCATTTTAAGGGCGTTGCCAACGGTGGCCATCGTGTTGCTTCTTTTGTTTTGGACGAACTCTCAAGTTGCGCCCGTCATCGTTACGATGCTCGTCATTTTGCCTTCGACTTACACGGGGCTTGGCGGGCTATACGACGGCATAGACAAAGGGCAAATTCGCATGTGCAAAGCCTTTTCCGTTGACAGAAAAAGCATAATAAAAAGGGTTATTCTTCCACAAATGGCGCCGTCTCTTTTTTTGCTCGTCGGAAGTAACTTGTCTCTTAACTTAAAACTTATGGTTGCCGCCGAGGTTTTATCTGCCACGCCGAAATCCATTGGCTATATGCTTAACACTTCCAAAGTCTTTTTTGAAATTGCCAGCCTTTTGTCTCTAGTTTGTGTGTGCGTAGTGTTAGGACTTTTAATAGAGTGGCTGTTCGGCTTAATATCTAAAAAGGTGGGTGCTTGGCAGTGATTAGTATAAAAAATCTTTACAAAAGTTACGGCAGTTTATCTGTTTACGACGATTTTAATTTGCAAATAGAGTGTGGAAAGATCACCGTTATTTTGGGTGAAAGCGGAAGCGGAAAGACCACGCTTTTGGATATTTTGGCAGGGCTTACAGAATACGACGGCGTCGTCGAGGGCGATTATAAGCCGACGTCGTTTGTTTTTCAAAAAGATTTTCTCGTTCCCAATTTGACTGTTAAGCAAAATTTACAACTTGTCGTCAAAAACGTGGACGTGGAAAAAGAGTTGGAAAAAGTTAATATTCTCGACAAAAAAGACGAGTATCCGAAAAATCTTTCGGGTGGAATGGCTCGCCGAGTCGCAATTTTGAGGGGGCTTTTGTATCCTGCAAAAACGCTCCTTTTGGACGAGCCCTTTATAAATCTCGATTTAGCGCTTAAATACGACTTGATAAATATGATAAAAAATCGCCAAAAAGAAAGTCGTCAAACGACGGTGCTAGTTACTCACGATATAAAAGAAGCCGTGCTTTTGGGCGACAGAATAATAGTTATTAAAAAGGGCGAAATAATTTTCGACACCTTAAACGAGGGCGAAAAAACTGAAAAAGAACTTTTCGACGTGATGATAAACGTTGCGTCTACGAAATGCCAAAAATAAAAATTCTCGAAAAAAATCGAGAATTTTTTTAATGGATAAATTCAATGGTGTAATCGCCATCTAGTAAGGTAAATTCGTTTTGAACGGCATTTGTTAAAATTTTGTTTTCCTTTTCGTACACGGCGTAAATTTTGTAATCGGCAAGAGAGGATTTTACAAAACTAATAAAATCGGATTTTTGCATCGTGCAAAGCGCAGTGGACAAAGCGTCGCACTCGCAAGCCGATTTTCCGATTACGGTAACGCTTGCAAAGCCCGTGTCGACGGGGTAACCCGTTTTCGTGTCTATTATATGTGAGTAACGCTTGCCGTCTTGCCCTAGATAAAATCTTACGTAGTCGCCACTTGTGGAAAGGGAAACGCCGTTAAGAGTGTTTTTGTCAATGGATAAAATATATTCTCCGTTTTTTCTGGGGTGAATTACAGATAGGTTATCTTCAGTGCCGTAAATGTAAATACTGCTTCCACCTATGCTTACGTATCCACTAACTATATTTTCGCCTTTTAGGTGTTCGACGGTTTTGTCGACGGCAAAACCTTTTGCAATGCCACCAAGGTCAATTTCCAAATTTCCGTTCGGTTTAGTAACGGAATTTTCGTTTATTTGTAAATCTTCAAAGTAGTTAAGGCGAGAGAGCCCGTCTTTTATTTCAGATTCCGTCGGCACCGTTACGTAGACGGTTTGTTTTTGGAAGGTGTCGCTAGAAAGTTTCCAACTTTTTAGTAAAGAAATCGTGGCGGGGTTAAAGGCTCCGTTAGAAAAATCGTACGCCCGTTTAGAAGCCGTTAAAACTTCTTTTGCCAACGCAGGTATTTCGATGCTTTCATTAGTCGCTAGTGCGTTGAATTGAGAGACAAAAGAATTTTGTTTGTTTAAAGACAGCGTGTTTTCTATTTCGGAAAGGGTGGCAAAAATATTTTGCTTCGTTTCTTCGGACGGCGTTTTGTTTAACGCAAGGTAAACGTTCGTGCCGTAAAAGGTTTTTTCTATGATATAATAATCGTTTTTGCAACCGGTAAAGGCAATCAAAATGCTTAATGCCAAAATAATTGATAAAATTTTCTTATATACTTTCATACATAATATTATACATAAAAAAGTTTTTAAATCAAATTAAATATTGACAATAATTTTGTAATTTGTTAAAATGATATAGTATTTTTTAAGGCAAAAGTTGTTGTTTGGAGAGTTGAAAATGGGCGTAAAAAAGTATAAAATTGCAGACGTGATTTTTGAACTTAACACAATTTACGATTTTACGCATAAACTTTGCAAAAATTACGAGTATGTAGGCGACGAGAAGCCACTTTTAACAATAACTACCACGTTAAAAGATATAGAAAAAGAAAGAAAGTTTGGCAACAGTACCAACGAATATTTAGAGTGTGTTGCCGTTTACAGAAAACTTTGCGATTATATTTTCGATAAGGGCGACGGGTTTGTTTTTCACAGCAGTGCCGTCAGCGTGGACGGGGAATGTTATTTGTTTACTGCACCGAGTGGCGTCGGTAAATCGACTCACGTTAGGCTTTGGAAAGAAATGTTGGGGGAAAGGGCTGTCGTTATTAACGACGACAAGCCGATAATCAGAATTATAGACGGCGAATTTTACGTTTACGGAACGCCGTGGAGCGGAAAACATAAACTCGACGTTGACAGGCGTTCAAAGTTAAAGGCCGTGTGCGAGATAAACAGAGCAAAAGAAAATTCCATAAATAGCGTCGGTTTGAAAGAAATTTTGCCAACGCTGTTAAATCAAACGGTTCGTCCGAAAGAAAGTAAAAAAATGGATTTGTTGCTTGAAAGAATTTTAAAATTGTCAAAGAGTGTTAAAACTTACAAACTATATTGCAATATGGATATAAGTTCGGCACGCTTATCGTATCAAACTATGAGTGGGGCGCAAGATGAAAATTAAAAGTGGATTTGTTTTGAGAAAAATAGAAAACGATTACATCGTCGTGTCTGTCGGCAAGCGTGTTAAAGAGTTTAACGGGGTTATAAATTTAAATGAATCGAGCGCACTTTTGTGGCAAGTTTTGGAAAAAGGCGCAGATACGGAAACTTTGGTTGATAAACTTCTAGAAGTTTATCAAGTGGACAAAAGCGTTGCAGAAAAAGACGTTGAGATTTTTACGCGGAAACTAAAAGAAAACGGGATAATAGAGTAGATTAAAGGGTAAGACTTATGAAAAAAATTGGATTTGACAACGATAAATACTTAAGAATGCAATCGGAAAAGATTTTAGAGCGTATTTCTATGTTCGACGATAAATTATATTTGGAGTTCGGAGGCAAGATTTTCGACGACTATCATGCGTCCAGGGTGCTTCCCGGGTTTGCTCCCGACAGCAAAATAAGAATGCTTTCTCAGTTAAAAGACAAGGCTGAAATTTTAATCGTCATCAACGCAAACGATATAGAAAAAAACAAGTATAGGAACGACCTCGGAATTACTTACGACGTGGACGTTTTAAGGCATATCGACGTGTTTAGGAGCAAAGGTTTTTACGTTGGTAGCGTTGTGCTTACTCGTTTTGCAGAACAGCCCATAGCCATTGCTTTCCAAAAGCGTTTGGAAAATTTGGGCATAAAGGTGTACAGGCATTATCCCATAGAGGGATATCCCACCGAAGTGCAAAAAATCGTTAGCGAAGAAGGTTACGGCAAAAACGAATACGTTGCGACTTCAAGGCCTTTAGTCGTAGTAACGGCACCGGGACCGGGAAGTGGTAAAATGGCAACCTGTCTTTCTCAACTTTATCACGAATACAAGAGAGGCGTAAAGGCAGGATACGCAAAGTACGAAACCTTCCCTGTTTGGAACTTGCCGTTAAGTCACCCGGTAAACATTGCTTACGAAGCGGCGACGGCAGATTTAAACGATATGAATATGATAGACCCGTTTCATCTGGACGCATACGGAAAGATGAGCGTAAACTACAATAGGGATATAGAAATTTTCCCGGTGCTTTCTGCAATGCTTACGAAAATTATGGATAAGTCCCCGTACAAGTCGCCGACGGATATGGGCGTGAATATGGCAGGTAATTGCATAATAGACGACGAGATTGTAAAAGAAGCGTCTAGGCAAGAAATCGTAAGGCGTTATTATTCTGCGCTTAACGACGCAAGAAAAGGTAGGATAGGCAAAGAAACGGTTTCTAAAATAGAGATACTTATGCAAAAATTAAACCTTACCATTTTCGATAGAGTGGTTGTTAAACCTGCGCTCGAAAAGGCAAGTTTAACGGGTGTTCCGTGCTGTGCGATAGAACTTGTGGACGGCAGAGTAGTTACGGGCAAAACGGGTAAATTTTTGGGTGCCGCTTCGGCAGGAATACTTAACGCTTTGAAAGTGCTTGCCGATATAGACGACGAAGTGGACCTGATTTCGCCGACCGTAATAGAGCCTATACAAGACTTAAAGGTAGATTATATGGGTAGCAAAAACCCACGCTTACACACCGACGAGATTTTGATATCTTTGGCGATGAGCGCCGTTTCGGACCCGATGGCAAAGAGGGCTATGGAGCAACTAGGCAACTTAAAAGGGGCGCAATTACATTGTACGGTAAGTCTTTCTAACGTTGACGAAGCCACGTTCAAAAAACTCGGCGTGGACGTAACGTACGAGCCGTGTAGTACCAAAGCCATGTCCTATTCGAAGTAGAGTAAGGGTAAATAAAGTTATCGTTTATGATTGACAGTGAATTTTTATTATGTTATAATTTGACAAATTGAAAGGAGAAAAAACTATGTCGCAATTACTTGAAATTTTATTAATTGTAGATGCGGTGCTTTTGGGAATCGTGCTCATTTTTGCAATGGTCAGATTTTGCGTTGTAAACAAAAAAAGCAAAAATGAAAGTGTAGAAGAAAATCAAACGGTGGAAAAGGTCGGCGAAGAAATGACGACGACAGACGAAACGCCCGTCGTTGAAGAAGTAACGGAAGAAAAACGTGAGGAAGTTGCAGAACCCACTTCCAGAGTCGATATAAGCGAATATTTAAGCGATGAAGACGAAATTGTTATTCCACGTGTCAAAGTAATGCTTGTGGAAAGAAGCGAAGTCGAAGAGCAACCCGTGGAAGAAAAACCGGAAGAAGCCATTGAAACGCCGTCGGAAGAAGCACCCGTGGTGGAAGAAGTAACCGAACAAACGGGACAAGAAGAAGTTGAAGAAATAGAAGAACCTAACGAAGATAACGGATTGGTAGACGTCGTTCTTTTGGACGAAGAAGAAGTGCCTGAAGACGGCGAAGAATTGGTTATCGGCGACACTAATAAGTTTGTCGAATTGAAGGCTAGGGTGCCGTTCAAAGAAAAACTTTTAGGCTCGGAAGGTAAAATTCAAGGCTATTACGACGAACTTTACAATAAGTTTATAAGTTTAAGAAAAATGCACGCACGTGTTTCTGCAAAGGGCGTATCTTTTAGGCTTGGCAGAGAACTCGTTGCAAAGATAACTTATAGAGGAAAAACTATGAAACTTCATCTTGCGTTAGATGTTGACGCCTTCGACGAAAAGGTGTACTTCCAAAAAGACATGTCGGACGTAAAGGCTTATCAGGAAGTACCGTTCACCGTTAAGGTTAAGTCGGATAGGGCATTAAAGAAGGCTTTCGAACTTATCGACGCTTTGATAGAAAAATTTGAAATAGAAGCAAAGTCGAGGTACGAGAGGGTAGACGCTATTGCAGAATTACAAGCAATGGATTAAAAAGACTTAGGTAATCGACAAAAAAGAAAAAGGCAGATTGAATTATTTCAAACTGCCTTTTTTTACGTTCTCTTTAAGAATGTCGTCGGTAACGGAGAAAATTTTTTCCGAACCGAGTTTTGTTTTTACCTGCCTTGCGTACACTTGTTTTGCCGTAACGCCGTGTTCTATCCAGTCGGCACCGCCGTTGCTGTCGTTTAAGATTAATGGCTGAAAATTGTCCATTGCGTGTGCGAATTTCGCTTCGGGCGTTTTACATTCTTCAAACTCGTCGAACAGTGCGATGAATTCTGCTTTTTGGTCGTCGGGCAAAATAGAGAATATTCGTTCTTTTGCGCTGTTTTCCCTTTCTTGTTGCGTCTTTAACATATCCGTATCGTATGCGTAAGTGTCGCCAGCGTCAATTTCGACGACGTCGTGAAGCAGGCACATTATCATTACCTTTGTAACGTCTATATCTTCGTTGGAATATTCTTTAAGTAAATACGCCATAATCGCCATATGCCAAGAATGTTCTGCGTCGTTTTCCTTTCTGATGCGCCCGGATAAACTTGTTTGTCTAAAAACGTTTTTTAATTTGTCTATTTCCAAAGCAAAGTCTTTTTGTCTTTTTAACCTTTCGTCCATTGTTGCTCCTTTGGGTTTTGCAAAAATTATTTTACCGACAAATTATATCAAAAATAATAACGCATATCAAGTTTTTTCGTAGTAAAAATGCCCGACGGTTTTCGTCGGGCATAATTTTTTAAGTCGCATTGTATTGCTTTTTAATACATACCGCCTTGTGGCATTTGTGGAGGTTCCGGTTCTTTGATATCGGCAACGACTGCTTCCGTCGTTAAGAATACGCCTGCAACCGATGCTGCGTTTTCCAAAGCAGACCTTGTAACCTTCGTCGGGTCAATAATACCACTCTTAACCATATCGGTATATTCGTTTGTCAAAGCGTTGAAACCGAAGTTTACTTGGTTTTTTCTCAAAACTTCGTTCAAAATAACAGAGCCGTCAAGTCCTGCGTTTGTTGCGATTTGTTTAAGTGGGGCAACGCATGCAGAGAGAACGATGTTTGCGCCTGTTTTTTCGTCGCCCGAAAGCGTTTCCGCATAGGCTTTAAGAATGTCGATAGTAGAGATAAGAGCAATTCCACCACCGGGAACGATACCTTCTGCAACTGCTGCTTTCGTTGCGTTAAGAGCGTCTTCTATGCGAAGTTTCTTTTCTTTCATTTCGACTTCCGTTGCCGCACCGACGTTGATTACGGCAACGCCACCTGCAAGTTTAGCAAGCCTTTCTTGTAATTTTTCTTTGTCGTATTCGCTTGTCGTTTCTGCGATTTGTGCCTTGATTGCTTGTTTTCTTGCTTCGATAGCATAGGCTTCGCCGGCGCCTCCGACAATCGTCGTGTTGTCTTTGTCTACTTTAACGGTCGAACATCTTCCGAGCATATCCAAAGTAACGTCTTTAAATTCAAAACCGAGTTCGCTGGAAACCACTTGACCACCCGTAAGGATAGCAATGTCTTCAAGCATCGCCTTTCTTCTGTCGCCAAAGCCGGGGGCTTTAACCGCAACACAGTTGAAAATCCCTTTTAGTTTGTTTACGACGAGGGCTGCCAAAGCATCACCTTCAACGTCTTCTGCGATAATAAGAAGCCTCATTCCTTGTTGAGCGATAGGCTCTATTATCGGTAAGATTTCTTGTATGGAAGAAATTTTCTTGTCCGTGATTAAAATGTACGGGCTTTCCAAAACGGCAACCATTTTATCCGTGTCGGTAACCATATACGCAGAAGCGTATCCACGGTCGAATTGCATACCTTCGACGGTTGTGAGTTCTGTTTTCGTCGTCTTGCTTTCTTCGATGGTGATAACGCCGTCTTTGCCGACTTTTTCCATTGCTTCGGAAATGAGTGCTCCAACGCTTTCGTCACCTGCCGAGATGGAAGCGACTTGCGTGATGTCGTTTTTATTTTCTACTGGTTTAGAGATTTCTTTCAATCTTTTAACTGCAACTTCGACTGCGCCTGCAATACCCTTTTTAAGAAGAACGGGGTTTGCGCCTGCGGCTACGTTTTTCAAGCCTTCGTTAATCATTGCTTGGGCAAGAATAACAGCCGTCGTCGTGCCGTCGCCTGCGATGTCGTTCGTTTTTGTGGAAACTTCTTTAACGATGCCTGCGCCGATATTTTCAAAAGCATCTTCAAGTTCTATTTCTTTGGCGATTGTAACGCCGTCGTTGGTGATGAGCGGTGCGCCGTACTTTTTGTCAAGCACAACGTTTCTGCCTTTCGGTCCTAACGTAATTTTAACTGTATCTGCAAGAGTATCAACGCCTTTTGCGAGGGCTTTTCTTGCTTCTTCTCCGTGAAGTAATTGTTTTGCCATAATTATCAACTCCTTTTATATAGATTGTTTTTGAATTATTCTTCGACGATTGCCAAAATATCGCTTTGGCGAATAATCGTTAAGTCTTTGCCGTCTACCTTAAATTCGCTTCCCGAATATTTAGAGTACAAAACGACGTCTCCGACCTTAACTTGCATAACGATTTCTTTTCCGTCTATAACTCCACCGGGACCGACGGCAACTATTCTTGCCATCTGTTGCTTTTCTTGAGAAGCAGAGGGCAATATAAATCCACTTTTCGTCTTTTCTTCGTTTTCATAACTTTCGACAACCACTTTGTCGAACAATGGAATAACTTTCATAATATATATCTCCTATAAAAATTTTTGTCGATTGTTAGCACTCTCGCCTTTCAAGTGCTAATATTTATTATATACCGATACGAAAATTTGTCAACGATTTTATCAAAAAAACGAAAAAAATATTTTGTTTTAAAAGGTCGAATAAAAAAGAGCCTTTAAGAAAAGAAAAAGCCGACGAAAAAACATCGTCGACTTTAAGAGTTTTATTTGATATTTTAACAATTATGTTTTATGGAGTAACACGGTTAATGTCTCTCGGGAACATCGTTGCGTTCCTAACGTTTTTGAAACCTAACAAGTGCATCGTTAATCTTTCCAACCCGATGCCGAGTCCTCCGTGTGGGGGAGCGCCGTATTTGTGTAAGAGTAAATAGGTTTCGAATTCTTCGGGATTCATTCCGCACTTAACCATTTTTTCCACTTGTTGTTTGTAGTCGTGTATTCTTTGTCCGCCCGAAGTAATTTCTAAGCCTCTAAACAATAGGTCGAAAGATAAGGTGTATTCGGGGTCTTCGGGGTCGTCCATAGTGTAGAACGGGCGTTTTTTGGAGGGATAATGGGTAACGAACAAGAAGTCGCTGTTCAATTCTTTTTTAGCCCATTTGCCCAAAAGTTCTTCTTCCGTCGGGTCGAAGTCTTTCATATCCGACGGGGTGTATTTGAATTTTTCCATGATAAGTTTTTTTGCGTCCATAAACTTAATGGAGGGTATTTCCGTAATTTCAGGAATGTCTGCGTGTAAAATTTCCACTTCGTTTGCGTACTCTGTTTTAAGTAAATTCATTATGTATTTAAGCACGCCGGTTTCCATATTCATAATATCGGTAAAACTGTCGATAAATCCCATTTCAAAGTCCATCGAAGTGTATTCGTTAAGGTGGCGAGAAGTGTCGTGATGTTCTGCTCTGAAAACGGGGGCGACTTCGAATACTCTTTGATAAACGCCGACGAGCGCTTGCTTATATAATTGTGGCGATTGAGCGAGGTAAACTTGTTTTCCAAAGTAATCTAGCTTAAAAACGTTCGTTCCGCCTTCTGCACCTGCAAAGTTTATTTTCGGAGAACGAATTTCTGTAAAATCGTTTTTCGATAAAAATTCTCTAAATCCTCTTTGAATTCCTTCTTGTATCTTAAATATGGCACGCTCTTTCGGGTTGCGCATAGAAATAGGTCTCAAATCGAGAACGGTGTTTAACTGAATGTTGTCGAGTTGTTTTTTGTTTATAACAATCGGCAAATTTTCTGCAGGTAATGATAAAATTTCGATATCGTGAATTTGTAATTCGAATCTTTCGTTGCCTTTAGCGTCCACACTGGAAACGACTTTTCCCGTTACTTTTACGCAAGCCTCTTCGCAAAGCCTTTCGTCTAAACGATAATCGGAAAATTCGGGGGCGTAAACGCATTGAATAATATCCCTTGAAGTTCTGATAATAATAAAGGCGAAGCCCGTCATTTCTCTGATACGATGAACGTATCCCGAAATGGTAACTATTTCGCCGTTGTGATTTTTGAATTCGCTAAAATCAACGGTAGTCTTGTTGATAACGCCACTTATTTTGTCCATAAAACACCTCGTAAAAAAGTATAAACATAATACTACTTTTGGCGTTAAAAAGCAAGTGAAAAAAAAGATTTTGCGCTTTTTTTGAAAAATAAGAAAAAATTGATAAAATTAAAGGTACAAATTTTAAAAAACATATTGAAATTATTTGCCGAGTGTGGTAAAATCGTTGTTAGAAACGATGTATTATTGGGAGCGTGCTATGAAAATTGCAATTTCGTGTGAATCAACTTGTGACCTGAGTAAAGAATTGATTAGTAGATACGACGTAAAAGTTATCCCGTACGAAGTTATTTTGGGAACAGAATGCTTTAAGGACGGGGAATTGGAGAATCAAAAGATTTTCGATTTCGTCGAAAAGACGGGTACTCTCCCGAAAACGAATGCGTTAAACTTCGTTGAGTATACGGAATACTTTCAAAGTTTATTAAAAGAATACGATGCCGTCGTGCACGTATGTCTATCAAGTGGAGCGTCGTCGTCTTGTAATAACGCTATAAACGCAGCAAAAGAATTGAAAGAAGTTTACGTCGTTGACAGTAAATCTTTATCGACGGGTATCGGATTACTAGTGATTTACGGCAGAGAACTTGCAGAGCAAGGGCTTACGGCAAGTGAGATTGCAGAAAAACTCACCGAAAGGAGAGAAAAGTTGCAGGTCTCTTTCGTCGTTGAAAGGTTAGACTTTTTGTATAAGGGTGGAAGATGCAACAGTTTGCAACGCTTCGGCGCAAATCTTTTGAAACTTCGTCCGAGAATCGTTTTGAAAGACGGGCTTATGTCGTCGGATAAAAATTATCGTGGCAGTATGCCCAAGGTAATGGCAAAATACGTGGAAGAAGTTTTGAAAGATTTTCCTAATCCCGACAAGAGCAAGTTTTTTATAACTTACAGTTCTGCCACGCCCGAAATGGTGGAAAGCGTAAAGAAAACGCTTGCGTCTTACGGAATAACAGAGTATTTTGAAACGATGGCGGGCGCAACCGTTGCCAGCCACTGCGGTGCAAACACGCTCGGCATTTTGTATTTTAACGACGGAGAGAATATTTTTTAATCGTTAAATAGATATTGATTTTGCAAAAAAATTAAATAATGTATATTGCAACTTTGTTTTTTTGTGATATTATATAAAAAAGGAAAATAATTTAATTTTGTAAGGAGAATTATTTTATGCAAAACATATGGAATAATATGGTAGTAGCTATGAACTCAGCGCTCGGTGGGTTTGCTATGGAAACTTTTATAGCAATTATTGTAGTGATAGTTGCAATTATCGTTTTGGCAATAGCCATTCCCGTTGCAACAAAGAAGAAAAAGAAAGCAAGTCAAGAAGAAGTTGTTGAAAGCAATGCAACGGTTACAGAACAACAACCCATTCAAGTTGTCGTTAACGTAAACGGAACCAACGTACAAGCAGACGCTCAACCTGTAAACGAAGCACCTGCAGTGCAAGAAGAACCTGTTGCAGAAGAAACTCAACCGGTTGTGGAAGAAGTTGCGCAAGAACAACCTGTCGTTCAAGAACAACCAGCCGTTCAACAAACGGTTATAGTTGCTGCAGCACCTGTTGAAGAAGCACATACTGAAGAAACTCCTGCTACCGACAACGCTCACGTTAGAACGACGATGGCTGTAGTACCCGAAGGCGAAGAAGCAAGAAAGAATCAAATATTACTTGCTGCATTAAAGAGGGGCAGAACGTATAATGCGTCCGGCGACAAGCCTGTCGTTGCGAAAGCAGAAGAACCTGTTGTAGACGAAACACCGGTTGAAGAACCCGTTGTTCAAGAAACAGTGGAAGAAACTCCAGTAGTCGTTCAAGAAGAACAATTTGCGGAAGAAAAGAAGCCTGCTAAAAAGAAGACGACGGCTAAGAAGAAGACCAAGAAAGAAGAAAAACCTGCTGAAGAAGACGAAGAAAAGAAGGCGATGAGAGAAAGGATTAGCAAACTCGAAGCCGAAAAAGAAGAGTCTTACAAGGCGGAAATAGAACGCTTAAAGAAAGAAAAAGAAGAAGAAAAAGCAAGGACGGAAGAACTTGCAACGTTAAAGGCTGAAAAGAAGATTGCCGAAGAGAAGGCAAAGGCAGACGCAGAGGCTAAAAAGGCGAAAGAAGAGGCCGCTGCCGAAGCAAAGAAAGCTAAAGAAGAAGCAGAGGCTGCAAAGAAAGAAGCAGAAAAGGCAAAAGAGGCTGAAAAGAAGGCTGCAGAAGAAGCAAAGAAGGCGAAAGAAGAAATGGCAGTTAGTGGAGAAAAACGTCCAAGTGGTAAATGGGTCATCGAGGTTAAGGGCGAAAGCGAGTACATTGCAAAACTTTACGCTAACAACGGCGAAGTAATGCTTTCTAGCGAACTTTACACAACGGAAAAGGGCGCAAGAAACGGTATTGCAACGTTGATTAAAAACATTTCTCAAACGGGCACGTTTGAAATTTATCAAGACAAAAACAAAAATTATTATTACAAACTCAAAAACGCTAACAAGAGATTGCTTTGCGTCGGCGAAATTTACAAGACCAAAGACCAATGCGTTAAAGCAGTTGAATCCGTTAAAAGATTGGTTACCGATTGCGTTATAATGACGGAACTCGAACAAGGCGATAAGTATATCGAATACGTTCCAGAAGCAATAGACGTAAACGAAATTAAAGTTCGTGGTAAATGGAAAATCGAAACGACCGACCAAGGTAGATATACGGCAAAACTTTATGCGTCTAACGGTCAACTTATGCTTGCAACGGAAGGCGTCGCAAGTGTCGAAACGGCAACGAAAAATATCGATTCTGTTAGAAAGAACGCAGAAAGCGGAAACTTTGTTATCGACAAAGATAAATTCGGTAGATTCTATTATAAACTTAGGAACGTTCAAAAATCGGTTATCTGCATAGGCGAAGCGTATGAAAGCGTTGAAAATTGTAAAAACGCAATTGAATCTGTTCGTAGATTTGCACTCGTTTCCGATATCGAAGAATTGCCTAAGGAAGAAGTTGCGGCTGCTGTAGAAGAAAAGAAAACGGCAACGGAAAAGAAGCCTGCCGAAAAGAAGGCTTCGACGGAAAAGAAAACAACAGCAAAAAAGACTGCCGAAAAGAAAGAATCGACGGCAAAAAAATCTACCACGGCTAAAAAAGTAAGTGGGACAACAAAGAAAACGACTTCCAAAAAATAATAAATAGTCGGTAAATCCCCGAGCAATTTCGCTCGGGGATTTTTGTTTTTAAAACTATCTGTATTGTCGTTATGAATAAAAAGCGATAAGAATTTTCTATGCGTTCGTTTTTTTAGTTGTCGCTAAAAACTTTTAATAAGCAAAAACTCGTTTTTTATCACCGTTTTAAATTTTCACATTGTGTCAAAGTTAGTAAGTAACAAGGCAAAATGGGTAAAATAGGGGAAAAATAAAGTTAAATTTACCGTTTCTTCTTGATATGTGCTTTATATTATGTTATAATAATTTAGTATATTGGATAAATAGTGCCTTACTCTGCCCTTTTTTAAGAGGGTGCCAAATTAACGGCAAAAAGTATCCTTTTAATAGTACGGTTGGTTTGTGGAAAATGAGTGTTGAGATTCAAAAAAACGGAATAGAATTAGGCGTTATGGTAGAGGACGAAGCCTTAAAAAAAAACGTTGCTAAAATGGAGGTTGCGTCTTCCGTCGCATCGCCGTTTGAAAAAATAGAAAAAGAAAAGGTCGATGTTCCGTCTTCGCCACGCATAATAACAAAAAAGTCCGGATTTAAGTACGGCTGTTATCTATTTCTTAAAAGAGTTTTCGACGTTGTTTCGGCAAGCCTTTTGCTTATCGTTTTGTCGCCGTTTATCGCCGTTTTTTTATTAATTAAGTGGCTAGAAGATTTTCACAATCCCGTTTACGTTTCCACCCGTGTCGGAAAAGACGGCAAAGAGTTTAAGTTTTTTAAGATACGAACAATGTGCGTAGACGCCGACAAGAAAAAAGATGGCCTTATTAACGACGGGCTTAACGAAACGGACGGGCCTGTGTTCAAAATGAAAAAAGACCCTAGGATAACCAAGGTCGGTAGGTTTTATAGAAAGTGGTCTATCGACGAATTGTTGCAACTCATTAACGTTATAAACGGAACGATGAGTGTTGTTGGACCAAGGCCACCTCTTCCGAGAGAGGTTGCAGAGTACACCGAAGAACAGCGTCAGCGTTTGATGGTAAAAGGTGGACTTTTGTGTTTATGGCAGATACAGAAAAACAGGCACGATTTGAAATTTGAAGAATGGGTCAATTTAGATTTAGATTACATAGAAAACCAAAGCGTATGGCTAGATTTAAAAATAATATTCAAAGGACTGTTTATGGTTATCTTTGACAGAACGGGGGAATAAAAGATGAAAGGAATTATATTGGCAGGTGGGTCGGGTACGAGGCTTTATCCGCTTACGCAGGTAACGTCCAAACAACTATTACCGATTTACGATAAACCTATGATTTACTATCCGTTGTCCGTTTTAATGATGGCGGGGATAAAAGATATTTTGATTATTTCAACGCCACAGGATACGCCCAGATTTTCCGAGTTGTTAGGGGACGGCAGTCACTTTGGCATTAATTTAAGTTACGCAGTGCAACCTTCGCCCGACGGACTTGCTCAAGCGTTTATCATCGGTAAAGATTTTATCGGTAACGACGGCGTGGCAATGATACTCGGCGACAATATTTTTTCGGGACACGGCTTGAAAACAAAGTTGGAAAGAGCCGTTAAAAAAGTCGAAGAAGAAGGGTGCGCAACTATATTCGGTTATTACGTAGACGACCCCGAACGCTTCGGCATAGTAGAATTCGACAAAAACGGAAAGGCCGTTTCCATTGAGGAAAAACCTAAAAAACCAAAGAGCAATTATTGTGTAACCGGGCTTTATTTTTACGATAACAGCGTTGTCGAATACGCTAGCAAGTTAAAGCCGTCAAAGCGAGGCGAACTCGAGATTACCGACTTAAATAAAGTGTATTTAAAAAAGGGTAAACTGTCGGTTGACGTTATGGGACAAGGTTTTACGTGGCTCGATACGGGCACTCACGAAAGTTTGGTGGAAGCAACTAATTTCGTTATGACGATAGAAAATCATCAGCACAGAAAAATTGCCTGTTTAGAAGAAATTGCATATCGTAACGGCTGGATAAATAAAGAAGATTTAATAAAAACTTACGAGTTGTACAAAAAAAATCAATACGGCAGATACATTAAAGACAT
>CAYLUH010000019.1:0-18628 GCA_964386845.1 uncultured Christensenella sp. | reverse complement strand
AGAAACTTTCAAAATAACTATTATTTCGTCTTATTTCCTTCTATTCAATTTTTAAGCTACTCCCATCAACAACAGTTGATGTTGCTCTCGTCTTGCGACAGCCTACATATAATAACATAGGCGTTTTTTTAAGTCAAGCATTTTTCACCGTTTTTTTAAAGTTTTTTTAACTTTTTTTTGGTTTTTTTGTAACCTTCCGATTTAGCACAAAATGTTGTGCTTTATGCTTTGACTACACACGAGATTTAGTTTGGCTATATTAAAAATCATTTGATATTACCTAACGATTTTTAATTTTGCCTCCCTCAACCTGAGAGCATATGTGATTATAAATGAAAGTTTAATTTCTGTCAAGCGTTTTTCGGACAATTTTTAAAAAAACTTTAAATCTTTTCTTTTAAGTGTTTTTTCATCAAAACTCGTATTTTATCGCAACCTTTGTGTACCACGAAAAAACACACGGACACCCATATACATTATATATAAATATATAGAAGGCTTTTTAGACTCTTTTCGTTGACATAAAAACGCCACGATGATAAAATTACCTTAATCTTTTACGAAGGACTTTTTATATGAAAAAACTTTTAACGCCTTTTACAAAACAAGATTTTGAAGGGCTTTACGATTTTATGTTGCCAATCTGGAAAGATACGTACGTAGGCGTTATTTCTAGCGAACAAATTGATTTTTTGGTAAATAAATACTTTAAAAGCGAGAACGTTGCCACCTTTTTACAAAAAGGCTACGAATACTTTAAAATTTTAAACGGCGGCGTTTTGATTTTTTTGGAAAGAGAGAACGACGTTTTTTTGGACAAACTGTATTTGAGCGAAAATTTAAGAGGCAAAAACGTCCCCTCACTCGTTTTTGATTTTTTACTGTCTAGAAAAAAAGATATTACGTTAAACGTCAACCGAGGCAACAAAAGAGCCGTTAAGTGCTATTTGAAAAACGGCTTTGAAATCGAATTATCTCACGACGTCGTTTTGGAAAACGGAATGATAAACACAGATTACGTTATGCGAAAAAAATACAAAAGCGAGTAAAACTTTTTACTCGCCTTTATTTTTATCCGTTAAACTATTACATTTTTTATTCAATTCTCTAAAATCGTTTACTATTTGCGACACGTGTGCCAGTTGCCCGTCTTCAAGCCCGTGTGCCAAAATAACGTTTTTATCGTCTCGTCCCAAAAGATAATCGGTGGAAACGGAAAAGAAATCTGCAATTTTCACAAGCATTTCTATCGACGGCAAAACATTGTCGTTTTCCCAGTTGGAAACGCATTGTTTCGTAACGTGTAATTTCCCTGCAAATTCAACTTGACTTAAACCGAAACTCGTTCTCAAAGATTTTATATTTTCACTTAACGACATAATCCCTTTATTCCCTTTATCAATTATTCATATACTATAATAAAAAATTAGTTGACATTTTAAAAATACTATTGTATACTAATAATTGACTAAAGATAAAGGAGAAAGAAAAATGAGTCAAGACCAAGATTTAAAAGGGACGCCATTGGGAAACGCATTGGCAAAAAACAAAAAGGGACGTGTTGCAGGCTGGATAATGTTGGCTATTTCTTTACCAATATTTCTAATTGCCGTAATACTTGAATCGGAAAGCGAAACTGCGTCGATTCAAGATATTGCTCCGACATTCTGTGTGCTTAGCCTTGCAATACTAATCGCCGCCATCATAGTTCTTTTTGTTTCTTACAAAAGCAAAATAAGAATACATCGTTCCTACTGCCCGTATTGTGGACAACACTATGATTACGATTCCGACGTTTCGTGGGAAGTACAAAACGTTACAACCACTAACGAAGCACAAAAAGCAAACGTTGCTTTTGAATGTATGTGTTCATATTGTGGCAACGCAACGACGTTTTCAACCACTCTTACGACAGCGACGCTTACAAACGGACAAATCGTCGAAAGAAACATTTACGCAGAAGCAAGAAAATATTTCAAATAATACAAGAAAATTATTAAAACGCTTTGCCTTAAACTAAAGGCAAAGCGTTTTTACATACCATCAATTTTATAAGTTATAATATTTTTCAAACTCTATCGGGGTTGGCACTTTTGAAATTTCCAAAGCCTCTGCCCTTTTTGTTTTAATAAAATTCTTAATAAGTTCTTCGGGAAAAACTCCACCCTCCGTCAAGTACGCATAATCTTTTTCCAAAGCGTCGAGCGCCTGCTCTAACGACACGGGCAAGCCTTTTAATTTGGCTTTTTCTTCGTCGGGTAAATTATATAAATTTACGTCGTACGGGCCCCAACCGTTTTCGTGTGGGTCGATTTTATTCTTCACACCGTCTAGCCCCGCCATTAAAATTGCGGCGTAAGCAAAATACGGATTACAAGTCGCATCAGGATTACGAATTTCAAAACGGCGTTCTTTTGGTCCTTTCGCATATGCGGGAATTCTTATAACGGCACTCCTGTTGGAAGTTGCGTAACCAACCGTAACGGGCGCTTCGAACCCGGGAACCAACCTCTTAAAAGAATTGGTGCTGGGATTTGTAATTGCACAAAGCGACGATATATGCTTTAACAAGCCACCTATAAAATAATGCGCCGTTTTTGACAAATGCGAATAACCGTTATCGTCAGAGAAAACAGGCTCGCCGTCTTTTAACAACAGCATATGCACGTGCATACCACTGCCCGCCTCGCCGTAAACGGGTTTTGGCATAAGCGTGGCACTCTTGCCGTATTTTTTAGCCGTGTTTTTAATTATATATTTTATCATCATGGTGGCGTCCGCCATTTTACTCATTTCCCCGAGCAACGGCTCTATTTCGAATTGTCCCGACGCCGCAACTTCGGGGTGATGATATTTAACGGGTATTCCGGCTTCCTCTATCAGCATACACATTTCGCTACGACACTCGTACGAAGTGTCGAAGGGCTTTGCGATATGATAAGCCTTTTGTTTTGGAACGACGTTGCCTTGTCCTTCCGTGTAACTGTTCCAATACGACTGAGTTGCGTCTACGTAATGAGAGACGGAATTTGCACTCACTTCCCAACCGACGTTGTCGAAAAGATAAAACTCAAACTCGGGAAGTATCATCATCGTGTCTGCAATGCCACTATCTCTCATATAATTTTCTGCAGAAAGTACGATATTTCTCGGATATTGAGCAAGAGGTCTGTTGCAGGGCGTGTCGATAATCATCGCATTGCCACTCATAGAGAGCGTCGTTATTTCACAAAACGGGTCTATAACGGCAGTGTCTAAATCGGGTATAAACACCATATCGCTTTTTTCGACGACGGCGTACCCGTAATTTGACGCATCGAAACCTATGCCGTTTTTCACCACGCTTTCGTCAAAGTGACAAGCAGGAATGGTAACGTGCCTGTACTGTCCGTTAATATCCACCATTTTAAAATCTATCATCTTAACGTCTTTTTCTTTAATGAGCGTTAAAACATCATTCACGCTTTTTGCCATAACATTCTCCCTTCTTTAATTATTTGTAAAAAAACAAAAGCCAAGACGCATGAAGTAAACTTCCCACGCTTGGTCTTTTTTATTTATTTATTTTTTTTCGTGTCGGACCCGGCAGGTCCTATAATTTCAACCACGCCACCTTCAAACTTTGCTGAATCTTTTTTTGTTTTCGGTTTTTTGGAAGTTGCCCTTTTTGTAGATTTTTTTGCAGGTTTTTCTTGTTCTACGACGGTAACCTCTTCCGTCTTTTCTTCAATTTCTTCTTTTTTGGCTTCTTCCGTTACGTCTTCAGTTTTCGACGCCTTTTCATCGCTTGCAGTATCGTCTTCAACCTTTTTATCTACGGCGACAGAACCTTTTTCTTTTCCCGTTTTCACATTGTCATCGTAATGATACAAAAGGGCAAACAGCAATGCAAAAGAAAAATCATACAAAACGCTTGGAATTGCCGTCCACGAAACGCCCGCTTCTTTTACGCACGCACCGACAACCGTTAGTATAAAAACCAACGACACGAGCCCGAAAAAAGTTAAAAGAGCATAATCGATAATTTCTTTTACTATCTTTTCAAACCTTTCTTTTTTTACTACCATCGTTAAAAAAAGTGCAACGGCAACAATTGACAAAGCAAAAGTTGCAAGCAACTCAAAAATGCCCAAAACGACGTAAAGCCAGTGAGCACCCGAAACAAACGCCATAGAACTAAACAAACCTTTCAGTACAGACACAAAGGTGTACGAAAGAAAAATTATCACCGTCAGTCTAAACCATTCTTTATTGCCTTTAAGATGAGAAAACAACATAAAGCCGAGAATCGCCATAATCGTCAAGTCTGCAAATATTAGAGAAAACGCAAACCCCACGTTGCCGACGTTAATAAGCCCGAACACCATGTCGCAAAAAACAAGCCCGAGCATAGTGCAAATAACGGGCGTTATCAAAAACTTTAATTTTGAAAAAAACTTACCTAACATCATTATTCCCCTTGCGGTTAAAAACCGTCTTATTTATTATATAACGATATCGTGTTTTTTGTCAATACGCTTTTAAAAAACAGCCTTATCTATGACGCCCCCACCGATACACTTATCCCCGTCGTAAAAGACGGCGAATTGCCCTTCGGTAATGGCACGCTGTTTTTCTTTGAATTCTACTTCCACTTTATCGCCCGTTATCTTTACGAAACAACCTTGCTCGGGCTGTCTATATCTAAATTTCGCAGTACACTCAAACTCTTTCTTTTCGGGAACGGACGGGATAAAATTCATATCCTTGGCAATTAAGCCTTTACTAAAAAGCCTATCTTCCGAGCCGTGCGCAACGTACAAAATATTGTTCTTTAAGTCCTTTTCTATGACGAACCAACGGCTTCCGTCGTCGCCTTTTTGCCCGCCTATGTTTAAGCCTCGGCGCTGACCTATCGTGTAATACATAAGTCCCATGTGTTCGCCTAAAACCTTGCCGTCGTAAGTGCGAATTTCACCCTTCTTTGCAGGGATATACTGCAAAAGGAAGTTCCTAAAATTACGCTCCCCTATAAAACATATCCCCGTGCTATCCTTTTTCTTCGCCGTCGCAAGTCCGTTTTTTTCGGCAATCTCTCTAACCTCGGATTTATCTAATTTCCCGAGAGGAAAAAGAACGCCGTCTAATTGACTTTGCGAAAGTTGATTTAAAAAATACGTTTGGTCCTTACTTTGGTCTTTTGCCTTTAATAAATAATGGACGTCACCGTCGTGCAATATATCGCAATAATGCCCCGTTGCTATATAGTCTGCGCCCAACCTATAAGCCTGCTCTTTAAAGTCCTTAAACTTGATTTCTCTATTACATAAAACGTCGGGATTTGGCGTTCTTCCCGCCTTATATTCGGAAATAAAATAGGAAAAAACTCTGTCCATATATTCTTTCGCAAAATTTACGGAATAGTACGGAATTCCGATATGGTTAGCCACACGGCGAACGTCTGCAAAATCTTCTTCACCCGTGCATGCGCCACACTCGTCCTTTTCTTCCCAGTTGTTCATATACAAACCGATTACGTTGTAACCTTGTTCTTTCAAAAGAAGTGCCGCAACAGAACTATCCACGCCACCACTCATTCCAACAACGACTGTCTTTTTCATTCTTAAAATCTCCTTTGAATAATATAACATAAAGGAGAGAAATATTCAATCTTTTAAAAGTAAAAAACACTTGATTATTTGCCTTTTTATGATATACTATAATATTATATACACATATTTTAGGAGATTTTTATGCCAGAAGGCTCTGTCCCGTTACTTATTGCAATACTCGTACTCTTGGTTTTTTCAGCCTTTTTTTCTGCCGTCGAAACTGCATATTCTTGCGCAAACAGAATTAAGTTAAGAGCAATGTCTTCTAAAGGGGATAAAATCGCAAGCAACGTTTTGGTACTTGCAGAAGAAAAATTCGACAAACTTATTAGCACCGTGCTGATTTGCAACAATATAGTTAACATCACGGCGTCAACTTTATCCACCCTGTTTTTCGCCAAAATCATCGTCGGTGGAAGCGTGGACAGTTCCGTCGTTTCGACGATAGCAATTACCGTCGCCGTTTTATTGTTCGGGGAAATTACGCCTAAATTTTTGGCAAAATCCGCACCCGAACGATTTGCAAAAATATTTTACCCCATAGTCATTTGTTGCTATTATATCTTTTACCCTTTTAACTTGCTTCTCTCGGGTTGGAAATGGGTGCTTGGTAAAATTTTCAAACTCAAAACTTCGGAAGTTATAACCGAAGAAGAAATTTTGACGGTTGTGGCAGAGGCGGCAGAAGACGGCACTTTGAAAAAGGACGAAACAAAACTCATTCGCTCCGTCATAGAATTCGACGACTTGGAAGTAAAAGACATTTTGGTGCCTCGTGTAAACGTGGTTGCCGTAAACGTAAATTCTTCCATGAACAAAATAAAATCCATCTTCGAAAAGGAAGGATATTCTCGGCTTCCCGTTTATAAAAACGACATCGACACGATAATCGGCATCATACACCAAAACGACTTCTTTTTCGCTTACCTTAACGGCAAAGAAAATATCGACGACATTTTGCAAAACGCCGTTTACACGACGGAGCATATTAAAATCTCTGCGCTCCTTAAACAATTACAAAAACAGCGTGTACACCTTGCCGTCGTTTTGGACGAATACGGTGGGACGCTCGGCGTCGTTACGCTAGAAGATATTTTGGAAGAACTCGTTGGAGAAATTTACGACGAGCACGACGAAGAAATAAATTATTTTAAGGACGTGGACGGTGCAACCACGATAGTCGATTGCAACGCTCCCATTCAAGATATGTTCAGCCATTTCGACATGGCGGGCGAAGAAGAAAAATTCGAAGCCACGACGGTTAACGGCTGGGTGGTTGAATTTTTGGGAGAAATTCCATTATCGAGCAAGAAGTTCGAATACGGCAAACTGTCGATAGAAGTGTTAAAATCGACTGTTCGGAGAGTGCTACAAATTAAAGTTACAAGGCTAGACAAATTAAAAAACAATTAACCGAATTGCGCCACCTCTTCGGTGGCGACGACACGCACTCGTGGCTCAACCGGATAGGGCATCAGATTCCGATTCTGAAGGTTGTAGGTTCAAATCCTATCGAGTGCGCCAAACAAAATCACACTTTTACAAAATAATTTTAATTTAGAAAAAATTAAAACAAGGAGGAAAAAATGAGAAAAAATAAAGACGACATATTGCCAAACGTCGTCGCTTTCGACGACGAATCACAACCCGTCGTAAATAAACACACACGCTCAAAAACCTCTCCTCCACGGGAAAGCGCTTCGGTAGATGCTCAAAAAAAGCAATCCACGGAAGAAATTGACGTGCAAAAAAACGACGCCGTTCCCGAAGAAGTTTTAGAAGAGGTCTCGGAAGAAAACACGGAAGTTTTTACCGATAATTTTACACAAGCACCGTCTGACGACGGCAATGCTTTTAGCAACTTTTCACCCGATGAAAACTTTAATCAACCCACCTCTCCCGTCGACGCTCCGTCGGTTGGAAGTATACGGTTTGAAAGGCTAACGAAAATATTTTCTAAAATGGCGTTCTTTTTAACAATCGTCACCGTGCTGTTACAACTTGGCACTTTCGTATCGTACGCCGTGTGGGCTATAATTTTTCTCGCCGTTTTTATCGTTGCTCTTTGCGTAACCATATTTACGCTCGGCACCAAAAACGAAGTGTGGCTTTCCCTTGAAGAAATTTCAAACTCGACGGATAAAATAGATATTATTGCGAGTGCCTTGTATAATTTTTCGGGTGTGATTTGCCCGATAGGACTTGTAATAACAACCTTGGCAATTATTTTTAACTTTACTTGCAAAAGAAGAAAGAGCAAAGTACGCATCGTATCCTTGTTTATTTCGATTGCAATCTTAACAATTTGTTACGCCGTACTTTTGGCGTTGAGAGGTGCACAATGGTAACACACACGATAGATTTTGTCGGCAAAAACAACGCCGTTAAAAACGTTACCGTAAACGGCAAAATTCAACCCATGCAAACAATTTCTTCCGACACGAAACGCATATCTTTTCAAACGGAAGAAAAAGAAGCAAAAGTCGTTATGTACGAAACTCATCAATACACGGGCAAAGGCTGGTTTTGGTGGTGGCTGTTTTGCTATTTCATAAGTTTTTTCGGCATATTCGACGTTAAGCAAAAAAGGGCTTGCCAAGTAACGCACTTGAATTTCGTTATAAACTCCCCCACCGACTCTTACACAGTCGTCAGTTTAAACGATATAAAAAACAGCGACAGAGTGGCAGAAATTTCATCTTCTTGCCAAGTAAACGAATTGGCAAACGAACAATATTACGATAAAAGCGCAAAAAAAACACGCAGATTAATGAATTTATTAAAGTTCTTTTTGACAATGACGGCACTCGTCGTACTCGTTAAATACTTGATAAACACTTAAAAACTTTAAATTAAAAAAGGCGACACTGTTATGAATAAAATTGCACGTTTTTACAAAGTCAGCAAAGAACAATTTTGTGCTGATACGCCCAACATACCATACGACGACGTTGTTTTACCCAAGCGAGCAACGATGGGGAGCGCAGGTTACGACTTTTTTGCTCCGCACTCTTTCACGCTTGCACCAAACGAAAGCATTAAAATTGCCACGGGCATTAGAGTTAAAATACAAAACGGCTGGGTTCTTTGCATATTTCCACGAAGTTCTTTAGGATTTAAATATCGTTTAACTCTTAACAACACCGTCGGCGTTATCGACAGCGATTACTACTTTGCCGACAACGAAGGGCACATCTTCATAAAAATGACTAATTGTGGAGAACAAACGCTTTCCGTCGAAAAGGGAAAAGCCTTTGCACAAGGCGTTTTTCTTCCGTTCGGCATAACGGAGGACGACGCTTGCGAAAATATGCGCCGTGGCGGGCTTGGAAGTACCGACATAAAAAGTTTTTAAAATGCAAAGAGCGTGAAAAAATCACGCTCTTTTTTTATTTTATTCTTCTATGGTGTATTTATACAGCGACGATTTACTAACGCCTCTTTCTTTCGCCACCATTTTTATTGCTTCCTTTTTGTCTATTCCACGACTTACGTAATAATCGATGTGCTCCTTTTCGGAAAGATTAAGCAAGTCGTTAACAGCCTCTTTTCCCTCCACTATTAATACGTACTCGCCTTTCGGCTCTTTTTGTAACCCGTCTTTCAAATTAAAGTGTTCCACGCTTTCGTACACTTTCGTTATCTCTTTAACGGCGCAAGCCTTTCTGTCGCCAAACACTTTGAATATGCTTTCTATATCCTTTTTCACGTCGTGAGGGGCGCAGTAAAAAATCAAACTCATATCCAAGTTTTCGTATTTTTCCAAAAGTTCTTTTCTGTCTTTGCTTTTCTCCGGCAAAAAGCCTATGAAACAAAATCTGTCCGTATCAAAGCCACTAAGCACCAGTGCGTTTACAAAGGCGCATGCGCCCGGAATAACAGTATATTCTAATCCCCTTTCAATTACCTTTTTTATCAAAATATTGCCGGGGTCTGATATACACGGCGTACCGGCATCGCTGATTACGGCAACGTTTAAACCACTTTCTAACTTACTTATAATCTTTTCCGATATTTCCCGTTCGTTAAATTTATGGTAAGAAAACAACGGCTTTTTTATTTCGTAACGGGCAAGTAACGACAGCGAATGACGAGTATCTTCACATGCAATTTCGTCAACGCTTTTTAAGGTTTCTATCGCACGGAGCGATATGTCTTTCAAATTGCCTATCGGCGTTGCAATCAAATATAACATACTTTAATTCACCTCGTTTTGCAAAATTTCAATACCTTTTTTGCCACCCTTAACGCCCTCTACCAACACAAGATACGGCTTTTTATTTTTCGCAGAAATAAGTTGCATTTTTTTTGGTTCGATGTTGTTTTTTTTCATTTCGTCAAAAATTTCTGCCAACCTGTCCGCCCTGTGGACGAGTGCAAAACGGCCTTTGAATTTTAATGCTTTCGACACAGCCTTTACAAGTTCCGCAAGCGTTAACTCAAGTTCTGCCTTGCAAACTGCAATCTTATATTCAAAAGACGAAAAGCCACTACCCGATTCCATGTACGGTGGATTACACACAATGAGAGAAAAATATTCGTTGTATCGTTTGTCGATATCTTGCACTCTCACGTTTACAGCCTCAACCTTTTTTTCCAAATTGTTGTAAGCAATGCTTTTTTTTGACAACTCGTACAGTTCCGATTGCATTTCGAAAAGAGTTACGCTCTCCACGTCCTGATGCAAAGCGTAAAGGTTTAACCCGACTATTCCACTGCCCGAACAAAAGTCTGCCACTTTATCGCCCTTTTTGACGGTGGCAAATTTTGAAAGTAGCACGGCGTCACTGGTAAAGCAATACAGTTCGTCGTCTTGATAAATTTTGAAATTGTCAATAAATAAATCTTCTAATCTTTCCATAACAAAAAATTAAGGTGCGAAAAAAATCGCACCTTTAATCTCTATGAGTTTATATTACTCTTCTGCGATAGCACTTACCGGGCAACCTTCTGCACATGCACCGCAACTTACGCATTCTTCAGGGTTAATCACGTATTGTGTTTCGCCTTCGCTGATTGCGCTACATGGACAAGTACTAGCACAAGCACCACAAGAAATACAAGCATCACCAATTTTATAAGCCATTGTAATTGCACCTCCCATTTATTTTCGTCTAATATTGTATCACAATAATCTCAGTTTGTAAACACGATATCGAAAATATTTTTAAATATCTTCCTTGTCGCCGTCGGCATCATCGTCGTCAGCGCCTTTTTGATTATTGTTTTTCTTGAATTGTAATCTGTCGAGAGGAAAATCTTTGTAAGTCTCCGTGCCGTCGTTTGCGATTATTTTTACTTTACAAACAAGTTTTAACATATCGTTGGAAATTACAATGCCTTCCCCTTCCGGCGTTTTTACCGTGCCACCTATTTTAGGCATCTTTTTGTACACGCCTGCGTAATACTCGTTTTCATACTCTAAACAGCACATAAGCCTGCCACAAAGCCCGCTTATCTTTCCGGGATTTAAGTGCAAACCTTGATTTTTTGCCATTTTTATCGTAACCTTTCCGAATTCCGGCATACAAGACGCACAACAACATTCTCTACCACACGGTGCGATTCCTCCGAGAAGTTTTGCTTCGTCCCTTATGCCGACTTGCCTAAGTTCGATTCTGGTGTGAAAATGCCCTGCCAAGTCTTTTACTAGTTCTCTAAAATCCACCCTGTTGTCGGCAGTAAAAGAGAAAACGAGTTTCTTGCCGTCGAAAGAATATTCACAGGAAATAAGTTTCATCTGCAAGTTTCGTTCTTGTATTTTTTTGTTTGCATACGCCATTGCTTCGGGAATTTTTTTGTCGAGTTCTCGCATATGCTTTTCGTCTTTTTCCGTGGCTTTTCTAACGACGGGTTTTAAGGGATACACCACTTCGCTATCGTCAACCTCTTTCGTGCCGAACACGACGACGGCATACTCTAAACCTTTTGCCGTTTCCACGATGACGCCGGATTTTTCTGCGTATTCCACGTTTTCTTCCGGCGCAAAATAATATACTTTAGAAGTATTTTTAAATTTTACTCCTATAATTTTTGCCATTTATATTTTTCCTCCAAAATTTGAAAGAGCACGTATTCGCCCAGCATCGTTTGGTTGGCGTTAAACTTCATTCTTGCTCTGGCGTTGTTTATCATTTCTAATATCTCTATAACGGCGCCCCTCTTGTACCCCGTTATACCGTCAAGCCTTTGTAAATATCCTTTGTTTTTCACCAACTCTTTCTTGCCTTCCGTCAGCACGAGCAAATCTCTGAAAAACATTTCTAGCACGGAAAGTACGAGAGAAAAATCGCTTTTTAATTCGACCATTCTCGTCGAATATTCCAAAACCTCTTTGCTCGACTTCATTTCCGAAATCACGCTCAAACAAAACTCTTGCACTTCTAAAAACTTTTCGTCGCCCATCAGCCTCTCGGCGTCTCCCACGGTACCGTCACACATAGATACGGCGAATTCTGCGTTTGGCGAATCAAAATATTCCAAAAGTTCTTTTTCGTTAAAATCTCTTACGTTAAGCCTTTTTACCCTCGACAAAACGGTGGGCAAAAGCCCGTATTCCCCCGTTGCGCCTATTAAAATGACAACGTTTTTAGGAGGCTCTTCCAAAGTCTTTAACAACTTGTTTTGCGCCTGTACGTTCATCTTTTCGGCGTGAGTGATTATAAATATTTTTTTGTCTATTTCCAACGGCTTTACAAAACTTTGTTCTATTAAATCTTCAACGTCTTCCACCTTGATAACGTTTTCTTCCACTTTCGGATAAAGCAAAACGTCGGTATGGACGTTTGACGCTATCAACTTGCAATCCCTACAATTTAGGCAAGGCTCTTTTTCCTTGCACACCATTAAAGACGCCAAAAGTTTTAAGTATTCCGTCAAAAACTCCCCGTCTTTACACAATATTAAATATGCGTGCGACAATGCGCCTGCATCTTTTTCCTTTTTTATTACCGAATACGCATCGGTCTTTTTGAGTAAAGACAGTAACTCCATTAAAATATACCTTTTTCTTTTAAGGCGTTTATTATTTTTTGATGCGTTTGCTCTTTTTCGCCACTTGCATCTATAACGACGAATTTATCGCCGAATTTTTTCGCAAGTTCCTTGTATCCTGCGTACACCTTGTTGTGAAATTCCATTCCCGAAAGTTCCACTCTGTCGCCCTTATCCACGCCACCTTTACGCTTAAAAGCAAGTTCGGGCGTGAGGTCCAAAAATATGGTTACGTCAGGCTCGAAATTTTGCATGGCGTATGCGTTTATGCTTGCGACAAAATCGTATCCCAGCCCCCTTGCATACCCTTGATAAGCAAGCGACGAATGAACGTATCTGTCGCAAATAACAAGTTCGCCACCATCTAATTTCGGCTTGATTATCTCGTCTAAAAGTTGCACCCTTGCACTAGCGTAAAGCATTGCTTCGCATTGGTCCGTCATGTTGGCGTTGTCTTTGTCGAGGATAATGCCCCTTATTTTTTCGCTTATCCTAGAGCCACCCGGCTCTCTCGTCAAATAATATTTAATTCCGTTTGCAAGCATATATTCTTGCAACATGGAAATTTGTTTGGATTTTCCAACCCCTTCGCAACCTTCGAACGTTACGAATTTTCCTTTATTCCTCATTTTTTACCACCTTGAGTTTGCCGTCCGTCACGCCGAACAATTCTTTACCCGTGCTTTCGGCTTCGATGAGAAAATTTATTTTCTCTCTGGATATCGTTTCCCCACTTATTATAACGGGATAAGACGGTGGCGTTATGCCGACTTCCTCTTTGGAAATTCTTCCCTCGCAATTTTCTAAAGCGACAAACTCTCCGTCTAACTTTTTAGAATTCAAAAAGCCTATCGTCTTAGTCTTTTTAAAAACCGTGTTAGAAACGACGACGGCCCTTTTTTCAAGTTGCTTGTAAATCTTTTTTACGGCTTTTATAATCTTGGAAAAATCTTTTTTTCCGTTCTCCGTCGAAAACATAAACAACGCATATCTGTCGCCTACAAGTTCTGCGTATATTCTTTTTCTCTCGAAAATTTTCATTGCGCTTTTAACGTCGTATCCGTAAAAGTCAATCGTCAATTTCATAGGGTCTGCAGATTCCAAATATCCGAATCCGTACTTTTTAAGTACGCCCTTAACCACGTTGACGTATCCGATAACCTTGTACGCTTTTTTCCTGTCGTACGATTTTAAACCGTATTCTATGGAAGCAAGCAAGGGATAACACGGACTTGAAGAAATAAATTTATTCACGGCGTTGTCGAGGCTTTCTTTGTACTCTTCTTTTGCATAGCAATATGCACCCTGATTTAACGAACAAAGTGTTTTGTGCGCACTTTCTACGCCGTAATCTGCGTAAACCGACGCCCTTTTAAGCCCACCCAAAAAATTAAAGTGTGCACCGTGTGCGCCGTCTATAAGCAGTAATTTATTTTCGCTTTGCAAAAAGTCGGAAATGCTTTCTATGTCGAAACATCTTCCGTAATAATCGGGATAAGTTAAAAATGCGCCTATAACGTTCTTATCCTTTTTTAACGCATTTTTAACGTCATTTACGGTGATAAGTTTGGAAAGCCCGTTTTCTAATTCTCCACCGACGACAATAGGCTCTATTCCACAAATTTCCAAAGCGTTGTAAACCGACCTATGAGCGTCTTTATTGATAATAATTTTTTTGCCACGATTTTTCACGGCATACATAATGGATAACACGCCCGACGTCGAGCCGTTACAAAGCAGACGCAAAAAGGGAACGCACAAAAGATGAGCAAGTTCTTCTTCCACCTCTTTTACCGTGTCCACCACGCCGTTCACTTCAAGTTCCGTCGTGTCTAAATTGGCAATGGGGAAAAGACTGTTAAATTCTTCGCTACCCTTATGCCCCGGCATATATCCTTTTACGCACTTTTTACTTGCGTGATTTTTTATTGCTTGATAAATTTTATACATCGTAATCAATTTAATATGGAACTAAAAGTTCTTACAACGGTGTTTACAAAAGAAATCGTTTCGAATTGTAAATCGGGTTGCAAGTCGGAGACGTTAAACACAACGAGTATAACGTCTTTACTGTCAGAAGCGTTTGTCATTTTGAAAAAAGCGTCCGTCGTGGGTTTTGCAGAATCTTTCGGTAAATTTTCTAGTTTAAGCCCGAAAGCCTTTTCTCCACCCTCTGCGTCGTATGCTTTTTGATACTCTGCTTTCTGCTCTTCATCTGTAGTTTGCATCAAATAATATTCGTATTTGTGATAGTAGTAAAAAATACTATCCTCTTTTTCCAAAGTGCTTTCGTAGTCCAAAACGGTTTTAAAATCGGCAAGGTCGACGGAAAGTTTTTTTATCCTGTCAATCTCGTTTTGTTCCGTTATCTCCTTCCATTTGTATCTATTGTCGCCACTTTGCCTAGAATGAAAATACGATTTTATTTTTTCTAAATTATAATTGTCAAAATCAAAAACGTCGGTTTCGCCGTCTTTCAAGAACTTTGTAAGATACTTTTCACAATCGCTGTACAATTCTCTAAAATCGTACGCATCGTATCTGTCTATTCTCTTTTTAGCCCTCGAAACGCCGTATCCCGTTTCTTCGTCTTTGGTCTCCACGGTGTTCGTAAACGCCACGTCGACGTCGTTAGACATATATCTTAAATCTAACACGTCTTGGTCGATATTTTCCGTCGGCATACTTTCGCCGTGCCAATCTAAAACGTCGTAACTGAAAGTATCTTTAAGGTAAACCTTAAACGCACTGTCGTTGCTACCGCTTACATCGTAATCGTAATAGTAGTAAAAACCTTGTCCAACGGTTAAACGAACCGACGTGAACGCATATAACAGTTCCCAACAAATAACGCAGATAACCATTACCACAATCATCATAATCCAATCGTAAGCAAACAAGTTACCCAGACGTTTTTTTGTAATTTTATTATCCATTTCGTTTCCCTTTTTCTAGTTTCTACACACCCGATAAACTTTTATTTTTTAATAGGTTTCATCGTCGGGAAAAGAATTACGTCTCTTATACTTGCGCTATCTGTTAAAAGCATTACGAGTCTATCGACGCCGAATCCTAATCCACCCGTCGGTGGCAAGCCGTATTCCAAAGCAGTTACGAAATCTTCGTCCACCTTTGCGTCGTTTCCACCCTTTGCTCTCTTTTCTTCGACTTGTTTAACAAACCTTTCTTTTTGGTCGATAGGGTCGTTGAGTTCGGAGAAAGCATTGCCCATTTCTCTTGCGTAAATAAAGTATTCGAATCTTTCTGTAAAAGACGGATTGCTCGGCTTTCTTTTTGCCAAAGGCGAATTCTCCACGGGATAATCGTAAATGATTGTCGGTTGAATTAACTTGTCTTCGACAAACGCTTCGAAAAATGCAATCAAGACGTGCCCTTTCGTTGCGCTTTCCCCTTCTTCTACGGTTACGCCCTTTTCTTTTGCAACTTTTCTTGCTTCTTCGTCGCTGTTCCAGTCGTTATAGTCGACGCCTGCATACTTTTTAACGGCCTCTACCATCGTTAAGCGTTCCCATTTTTTGCCCATGTCGATGTCAACGCCCTGATAAGTAATTTGCGTGGTACCGCATACCTTTTCCGTGATGGTTTTGTACATATCTTCGATTAAATCCATCATGTCGAAATAATCGCTGTACGCTTGATACATCTCAACCGTCGTAAACTCGGGGTTATGAGACTTGTCCATACCCTCGTTACGGAAAATTCTGCCCACTTCGTAAACTCTGTCAAAGCCTCCGACTATAAGCCTTTTCAAATAAAGTTCCGTTTCTATACGAAGATACATATCTAAACCCAAAGCGTTATGAAAAGTCTTAAACGGACGAGCCGCAGCGCCTATTTCCAAAGGTTGTAAAACGGGCGTGTCGACTTCTAAATATCCAACGCCGTCTAAATATCTCCTTATCTCCGTCAATATTTTAGACCTTGCAACAAACGTCCTCTTAACTTCGGGATTTGCAATCAAGTCTATTTCACGCTGACGATATCTCGTATCCTCGTCTTTTAAGCCGTGATATTTTTCAGGCAACGGCAAAAGCGATTTGCAAAGCAATTCTACGCTGTGTGCGTGAACGGAAATCTCCCCCGTCCTCGTTTTGAACACAACGCCGGTAATTCCTATAATGTCGCCGATGTCGTAATCTTTAAATTCTAAGTAAGAGTCGCCAAGGTCGTTTATCGAAAGATAACTTTGGATTGTTCCCTCGCCGTCTAAAATAACGGCGAAAGACGCCTTACCCATAATTCTTTTGGAAATGAGTCTTCCCGCAATGCCGACTGTTTTGCCTTCGTAATCTTCGTACGCATTTTTAATGGTCGTGCTCATTGCTGTCCTATCGTATCTAACCTTTTCGAAAGGATTTTTGCCTGCGCTCTTTAATGCTTCTAATTTTTCTCTCCTAACTCTTAAAACCTCCGAAAGGTCTTCTTCGGGGAGATTGTTTACGTTTTGTTCGTCCATTTCGTTAGTCCTTTTTAGTATACTTTTTTAATGGTTATCGTTGTGGAACCTGCGGGAACGTTAACGACTATCGTTTCGCCTGCCTTTCTTCCCAAAAGTGCGTTGCCGATGGGTGATTCGTTAGAAATCTTGCCGTTCTCTGCGTCGGCTTCCGTCGTGCCTACCAATTCGTAAGTGAATTGTTCTTTGGTTTCTTCGTCAACGAAAACTATCGTCGAGCCCAAAGACACAACGCCTTTTTTTGCGCCGTCTTTAATGATAACGGCGTGCTTTAATTTTTCTTCTATTTCAAGTATTTCGCCTTCGATTTGCGCTTGTTCGTTTTTTGCGGCATCGTATTCGGCGTTTTCGGAAAGGTCTCCGTGTTCTCTTGCGACTTTAATTCTTTCCGTAATTTCCGGACGTTTTTCGAGTTTTAAGTACTCTAAACGTTTTTCAAGTTCTTCTTTGCCTTCTTTAGTAAGCAATACTTCTTCTGACATAATAACCCTCCAAGGATTTTATTTTATTACCGTACGGTATATATTTATCTAGTTTAATATTATAATATATTAAATTGCCTTTGTCAATTATATATCTTCTTTCTCCCCTCCAAAATTTTACCTATTATTTTTAAAAAAAGTATTGACAACGCTAAATTTTGTGCTACACTTTACTTGTCGATAGAGATTGACTGAATAATATATGATGGTATCTTAAAATTAAAAGAAAACTGCCCTAGCAAAAGCCAAGGCAGTTTCTTTTTTATTCTTTTTCGGAATAATCGCCACAACACGTACATTGCGAGCCGTTACAACAGGTTATTTTAACGGTGTCTAAACAGCAATTACAACCTTCGCTATTGTGCCTACACTTAGTTACGTTGCACCTTATTGAATAATTCGTATTCATAACACTCTCCTCCTTTTTAATTATGAGCAGATTGACAAAAAGTATTCACTTAAACTATTGACAAACACGCCAATTAACTGTTAAAATATTCATACAAAATTTTAAGAGGAAATGTTATGAAAGTTGTTTTACTTAAAGACGTCAAAGGCACAGGCAAAACGGGTGATATCGTCGAAGCGAAAGACGGTTTTGCAAGAAACTTTTTAATAAAAAACGGACTGGCAAAGGAAGCCGACGCACAAGTTCTTAACGACACGAAGTTCAAAAAAGACGCTCAAGCCTTCCATAGACAAGAACAGTTAAAAGCCAACAAACAATTAAAGGAAAATTTGGACGGCAAACAGGTGGAAATATCTGTTAAATGTGGAGAAAACGGCAAGTTTTTCGGTAGCGTAACAAGCAAGGAAATCGCAGAAAAATTGTACGAATTAGGTTACGATATCGACAAAAAGAAAATACTTTTGGACGGCAACATAAAAGCAATCGGCAATTACAGTGTGAAAATAAGAATATCTGCCGAAGAAACGGCAAAAATCATCGTCGTCATTAAAAACGATTAAACTAAAAACACAAAATAAAACCACTGCGTTTAGGATAAACGGTAAATTAATCCTTTCGCAGTGGTCTTTTTGTTTTTATTTTTTAAACTCTTCAATAGCCTGTTCGTACAAACTTA
>CAYLUH010000018.1:0-20423 GCA_964386845.1 uncultured Christensenella sp. | reverse complement strand
ACGAGCGTGAATCTTATCGTCTACTAAGTGGATAAGTTTAATCATATACATTTGTCCTACGGTTACACGGTTTTCAAACGGTTCTCCCGTTCTTCCGTCGTAAAGTTGAATTTTACCGTCAACTTCTCCGTCAGGATTTACAATGTTGTTTTCTTTTAATAATGCTTTTATGTCGCTTTCGGTTGCACCGTCGAAAACAGGCGTTGCAATCTTCCAGCCGAGTTGTTTACAAACGTGACCGAGGTGCACTTCCAAAACTTGTCCGATGTTCATACGTGACGGAACGCCCAACGGATTGAGCACGATTTGAAGTGGTGTACCGTCTGCCATAAACGGCATATCCGACTCCGGCAAAATTCTTGAAACGACACCCTTGTTACCGTGTCTACCAGCCATCTTGTCGCCGACGGAAATTTTACGTTTTTGAGCGATGTAAACTCTTACTAATTTATTTACTCCCGGTGGAAGTTCGTCCTTGTTTGCACGGGTGAAGATTTTAACGTCTACGACGATACCGCCTTCTCCGTGTGGTACCTTTAACGAAGTGTCTCTAACTTCTCTTGCCTTTTCACCGAAAATTGCACGGAGCAATCTTTCTTCCGGCGTAAGTTCCGTTTCGCCCTTCGGCGTTACTTTACCTACCAAGATGTCGCCACTGTTAACTTCTGCACCGATTCTAACGATACCGTTTTCGTCCAAATCTTTGAGTGCGTCTTCGCCGACGTTCGGGATTTCTCTCGTAATTTCTTCGTCGCCGAGACGTGTATCTCTGGCTTCTATATCGTGTTCGTTAATGTGAATAGTCGTGAACACGTCGTTTTGAACGAGTTTTTCGGAAAGCAGTATAGCGTCTTCGTAGTTATAGCCTTCCCAACTCATAAAGCCGACTAAAATGTTTCTACCTAATGCAAGTTCGCCGTTTCTCGTAGACGGACCGTCTGCAATGGTTTGTCCTTTAACAACGACTTCGCCTTTATCGACGATAGGACGTTGATTCAAGCAAGTGCCTTGGTTGGAACGCTCGAATTTCTTTAATCTATATTCTTTGTCGCCGTTTGCGCCCGTGATAACTATCCTGTCGCTGGCAACCGTTTTAACAACACCGTCTTCCGTTGCGTTTACCATAACGCCCGAGTCGTATGCTATTCTTCTTTCTATGCCCGTTGCAACGATTGCGTTTTCGGGGCAAAGCAACGGAACTGCCTGACGTTGCATGTTAGAGCCCATCAACGCACGGTTGGTATCGTCGTTCTCTAAGAACGGAATAAGGGCTGTTGCGACGGAGATAAGTTGCTTCGGAGAAACGTCAAGATAATCGATTTTTTCTCTTACTTCTTCGGTAATTTCATCTCTGCGACGGCAAGACACACGCTCGTTTACAAAGTAACGGTTATCTTCCAAAGGTTCGTTTGCTTGCGCAACGGTGTACTTATCTTCTTCGTCGGCTGTCAAATAATCGACGTGTTCGGTAACTATCG
This sequence comes from uncultured Christensenella sp., assembly GCA_964386845.1. Classification (GTDB taxonomy): domain Bacteria; phylum Bacillota; class Clostridia; order Christensenellales; family Borkfalkiaceae; genus UBA1259. Next base: position 18,945 of record CAYLUH010000018.1, on the reverse strand, counting down.
TTTCGATAGAGCCGTCGTCTTTAAGAACGTGATTTACCTTTCTGTAAGGCGATTCGATAAAGCCGAATTCGTTTACTTGCGCATAAGCGGCAAGCGACGAAATAAGTCCGATGTTTTGTCCTTCAGGCGTTTCGATAGGACATATTCTTCCGTAGTGCGAGTGGTGTACGTCACGAACGTCGAACGTTGCTCTGTCTCTGTTTAATCCTCCCGGACCTAACGCAGAAAGTTTACGCTTGTGCGTCAATTCTGCAATCGGGTTTGTTTGGTCCATAAATTGAGAAAGTTGCGACGAACCGAAGAATTCTTTTATCGCTGAACTTACCGGCCTTACGTTGATTAAACTTTGCGGTGTAACGTCTTTCGGGTCTTTTGCCGTTGCCATTCTTTCTTTGATAACCCTTTCTAATCTGGAGATACCGATTCTGAATTGGTTTTGCAAAAGTTCGCCGACAGAACGAACACGACGATTGCCTAAGTGGTCGATGTTGTCCGTCGTTCCGATGTCTACGTTTAAGTCGAGGTTTACCGATACCGTTGCAACGATATCGTCAACCGTGATATGTTTGTGATTTAATTTGTCCAAAAGAAGAACGATTTCTTTCTTTTCTTCTCTCGTGATTTCCGTTTTGTCGCTAGCCAAAAGTTCTTCGAATTTCACGCAGGCTTTAACGAATTTATTTCTAATTTCTTTTGCCTTTTCGTGATTTTTCTTTTCTTCGGGCTTGTCGTCTTCGCTCGGTTCTTTTTCGTCAATGTAGAAAATTGCATTGATTTCGTTCTTAAGTTTTTCAGCCGTTTCTTCTTCGCCGAATTCGTTAACCATTTCGTTAACCTTTTTGGAGAAAAGCAAAGTCGGTCTGTAAACGTAATCGAGAAGTCCGAAAATTCTGGGGTTTTTACCCGTCGTATTCTCAAAGGAAACGACGTTGTTGGCTATCATCTTGTGCGTCTTTCCGTCTACATCGGCAAAGAATACGTTAATGCCGGCGTCTTGAATCATTTCCGCCATACCCTTGGAAATGATTTGACCTTTCGTTGCGAGTACTTCGCCGTCTTCAGAAACAACGTCTTCAGCACTCTTTAAGCCGACGATTCTTTCGCCGAGCCTTAAACGCTTGTTAAATTTATATCTGCCTACTCTTGCCAAGTCGTATCTTCTCGGGTCGAAGAAGGTGTTTTTCAAATGTTGACGAACAGCCTCGTCTGTCGGAATTTCACCAGGACGGAGCCTACGATACAATTCTACCAAGCCGTCGTTTTCCGTCTTTGCCGTGTCCTTGTTTATCGTTGCGACTATCATTTCGTCGTTGTCGAAAAGATTTAGCAATTCTTCGTCGGTACCAAAGCCTAATGCTCTTAAAAGCACTGTACCCGTGAGTTTTCTGTTCTTATCTACTCTAACCCACAATACGCCTTGAGAATCTTGCTCGAATTCGAGCCATGCGCCCCTCGAAGGAATAACCGTCGTTTCAAACAATCTTCTTCCCGACTTGTCAACTTCGCCTTCGTTGTATACGCCCGGCGACCTAACGAGTTGGGAAACGATAACTCTCTCTGCTCCGTTGATGATAAACGAGCCGTTATCAGTCATAAGCGGGAAGTCGCCCATGAATACTTCTTGGTCGACTACTTCGTCGGTTACTTTGTTTACTAACCTAACTTTAACACGGAGTGGCAATGCGAAAGTTGCGTCTCTGTTTCTGCATTCCTTTTCGTCGTATTTGGGATTGCCGGACAAACTATGGTCTAAAAAGTAAAGTTCATAGTGGTCCGAATAATCGGTGATTGGTGAATAGTCGTCCAAAACTTCGCTGATGCCCTCTCTGATAAAGGCGTCGTAAGAATCTTTTTGGACTTTGACAAGATAAGGAAGTTCTATGGCTTCTTTAATTTTGCTAAAGGTTTTCCTCTTTACCTTGCCACATTCGATTTCAGGTAGATTTCGTGACATTATCTCACTCTCCTTAAAAAAATAATTACGTAATTTATGCTCGGCTCTTGACAAAACTTAAAAGTTTGCCTCTTGCCTCTCTTTTTGCAAAATCAATAAATTATTATTGTTTTCTTAATGTTTTTTTGTTTTTGACTTTTTCAAAAAATATTGAAAAATCAGCAAAAAAGCGATAAGATTCGATAATAACCTATCATAATGCATTTTATAATAATAAATTACATTGTCAACATTGTCAAGCATTTTTGAAAATATTTTAAAATTATTTTATTTTTTGGCAAAAATCGTTGTATTTTTACTCTTTTTTTTTTACAATAGGTAATATGAGAGTAGATAAATTTTTAAAAGTTGCAAGAATATTAAAAAGACGCTCGCTCGCAAATCAAGTGGCTGACGTGGGCAAAGTGTCGGTTAACGGCAGAGTGGTTAAACCGGCTTACAAATTAAAAGTCGGAGACGTTTTGGAAATCGCCTTTCTTTCCGGCACTATTAAACTTGAAGTTTTACAGTTAAAAGAAACTGTTAAAAAGGAAGAAGCCGACAGCCTTTACAGAATTATTTCGGAATAAAGCGAGGATTAAAATGAAAATATCTTTAATACTTACTTGTGCAGGAAACGGAACTCGTGCAGGTTTTGAAAAAAACAAATTACTCGTTAGCATTAACGGAAGCACTTGCTTCCAAAAAACGCTGAACGCTTTTTTGCGAACGGGCTTAATCGACGAATTTATCGTTACGGCGAACGAGAAAGACTTTGACGAAATAAAGTCGCTTTCGCCGACTTCGGCAAAAATCGTGATAGGTGCAGACACGAGAACAAACTCCGTTAAAAACGCACTCTCTTACGTGACGGGCGACGTCGTTTTAATTCACGACGGAGCAAGACCTTTCGTTAACGAAAAGATTATTAAAGACTGTATTTTGTGTGCGAGCAAGTTCGGTTCTGCCATTCCCCTCTGCCCCTCTGCAGACACCGTTTGCCGTGCAATCGACGGGCAAGTGGAAGAATACTTAGGAAAAACAGACCTTTACAAAGTTCAAACACCACAAGGCTTTTTAACCGAAAGAATTAAAAAAGCCTACAAAACGATAGACGGCAAAAGTTTTAACGACGACGGGGAAATTTACAAAAACACTTTCGGCTCCCTTTACTACTTCGAAGGGGATTCGGAAAACGTTAAACTAACTTTCAAAAAGGATTTTAACAAATTATACCCGAACGGAGAATTCCGTTTCGGAGTGGGATTCGATTGTCACCGTTTGGTGGAAAACAGAAAACTAATTTTGGGAGGCGTGAAAATTCCGCATTCAAAGGGACTACTAGGACATTCCGACGCAGACGTTTTGTGCCACGCCGTGTCCGACGCTTTGCTATCCTCCCTATCTTTGCGTGATATAGGTTACTGGTTTCCGGACACCGACGAACGATACAAGGACGCAAACAGTTTGGCGTTACTTTCCGAAGTTGTTAGAAAAATAAACGAAAGAGGTTTTAAGGTGCATAGCGTGTCTGCCGTCATAATGGCAGAAAAGCCGAAACTATTAAACTTTATTCCCTCTATCACTGAAACGCTTGCCACCGTGTTACAAGTAGAAAAAAACGCCGTCGGCATAACGGCGACAACGCTTGAAGGGTTAGGATTCGTTGGCCGTGAAGAAGGCATTTCCGTGCACGCCAACGCAATCGTAAAAAGAATTTAATTTAATTTTACATTTAAAACGGACAAAGCCACTTGCATTTCAAGTGGCTTTTTTGTTTGTTTTTTAAGAAAAAACTTTTACAAAAAATTAGTTCTTTTTCTCTTTGGCTTGAACGTCAACAACCAAAGTGCCATCATAATAGCCACACTTGGGGCAAACTTTGTGAGAAGCCTTTAATTCGTGGCATTGTGGACATTCGGAAAGATTGGGAGCGCTAATTTTCCATTGTGCGTATCTCGTATTTGTTCTTTGTTTAGACGTTTTGGTCTTTGGAACTGCCATAATTGTTCACCTTCCTTTATTTTTCGCATTTGCAAGCGCCCTCGTTTAAGTTGGCGCCACACCTCGTACACAATCCCTTGCAATCTTCTTTGCAAAGAAAGGTTACGGGCATATTCGTTAAAATCAAGTCGTCGATAATTTTGTCGAGTTCTATCGTATCGTTTTTGAGCGGATAACTAAACTCGTCGTCCCTGTCGACGTTTTCTTTGAATTGGAACGAGTAAGTGTTTTCGGCGTGCGATAAGCACCTCGTACACTCTCCAACCAAAGACATTTTTGCACTACCCTCCAAAAAGGCAGAATGATTACCCGTTATCGTAACCGTTCCTTGCACGGCTATTGTTCCTTGTAACCTTGCAGACGGAATTGATATGAGCGACTCTTCCGGCACGTATTCGAAAGAAAAATCTTCTTCCGTTTTACCTGCCCTTATAATTTTTCTTAAATCTATAATCATACTAACTCGCAAAAATGCTTAACAAGTATATAATATTATTTTTTACTTGTCAACTTTTTTTAAGCAATTTTTTAGCCTTCTACGAGAGATTTTGTTTCCCTTGCGATAGAAAGTTCTTCGTTCGTCGGAACAACAAGCACTTTAACTTTGGAATCTTCTGCGCTGATTTCTACGATACCGTCTCCGACGTTTTTGTTTTTCTCTTCGTCAAACTTAACGCCACAGTATTCCATTCCTTCCATAACGAGCCCACGGATGAGTGCAGAGTGTTCTCCTATGCCTCCCGTAAATACTATTGCGTCTACACCACCTAAAACGGCGATATAACTGCCGACGTACTTTTTAACTCTGTAAGCAACCATTTCTAATGCGAGTTTTGCCCTTTCGTTGCCGTTTTCTGCGCTTTCCGTTAAATCACGGCAGTCGCTTGAAAATCCACTTATTCCGAGCATACCGCATTTTTTGTTTAAGTAATTTACGACTTCGTCTTCTTTAAGTCCTAATTTCACCCTCAAAAAGTCAACGGCAGCAGGGTCGATGTCGCCCGAACGAGTTCCCATAACAAGCCCTTCGAGTGGCGTAAAGCCCATTGAAGTGTCTTGACACTTTCCGTCCTTTACGGCAGAAATGGAAGAACCGTTACCTAAGTGGCATATAACCATTTTGGCGTTTTTATTTGATAAATATTTACCCGTTTCTTCCGACACGAATTTGTGCGACGTGCCGTGGAAACCGTACTTTCTTATTTTGTATTCTTCGTAAACTTCGTACGGGATACCGTACATATATGCTTTGGGTGGCATTGTCGAATGGAACGTCGTGTCGAAAACGGCAACCATGGGAACGCCCGGCATAACTTCTATACAACTCTTTATGCAAGCGATATTGCCCGGCATATGCAAAGGTCCGAGTTCTGCGTTCTTTTCGCAAATGGCAATAACTTCGTCGTTAATAATAACGCTTTCTTTAAAATCTTCTGCCGAGTGAAGAACACGATGTCCTACGGCGCTTATTTCGTCGACAGACTTTAATCCTCCGTTAACGGGGTCTAACATTGCTTTAAGCACTAATTGCATTGCCTCTTTATGCGTCGGCATATCGGAAAGAATTTCCGTTTTTCTGCCGTCGAAAGTTTTTTGGGTAAGTTTACTGCCTGCAAAAGTAATTCTTTCGCAAAGTCCTTTCAAAATAACGCTTTCGTCTTTCATATCGATAAGTTGATATTTAAGCGACGAACTACCTGCATTGATTACTAAAATTTTCATTTTAACATTTCCTTTTATTTTTTCTTTAAGAGGCGTTAAACTTTTTTGCGAACGCCGTGATTTTTATTTACGCTTGAAGCGCCGTTATTGCTATAACTGCAACGACGTCTTCGCTAGAGCAACCTCTCGATAAATCGTTAATGGGCTTTGCAAAACCTTGACAAACAGGACCTAACGCTAAAAATTTACCGAAGCGTTGTGCGATTTTGTAACCGATGTTGCCCGCATTGATGTTGGGGAAAATAAATACGTTGGCGTTTCCAGCGACGTCTGAATCGGGGGCTTTTAACTTACCGACCTCTTTTGCGACTGCGGCGTCGAATTGGAATTCGCCGTCAAGTTTAAGGTCCGGTGCAAGCGATTTTGCAATCTCCGTTGCCTTTTGCATTTTGGGAACGCTTTGGAAATACTTATCGTCGTTTCCACTGCCCTTTGTCGAGAAAGAAAGCATTGCAACTCTCGGTTCTATTCCTGCGATATCTCTTGCCGTGCTAGCCGAAGAAATCGCTATATCGGCAAGTTGTTCTGCCGACGGTTCTATATTGATTGCACAGTCGGCAAAAACTGCAACGCCGTCGGGCACGCACTCGTTTTCTCCCTCCGGAGCAATCATAACGAAACAACTGGAAACGGTGTTGATACCGGGAGCCGTTTTTATAACTTGAAGTCCCGGTCTTAATGTGTTTGCCGTCGAGTGACACGCACCCGAAACCAAACCGTCCACGTCGCCGTTTTTAAGCATTAACGCACCGTACATCGTGTAATCTTTTAATATACTCTTTTTTGCATCTTCTATCGTGGGGTATTCTGCAAGCCCCGTCTTTTTGTTTATTTTACCTGCTCTTGCTTTGAAAAGTATTTCCGCATACACTTCTAAATTGGCATCTGTTTTGGGATTAACAATCTCCACGCCCGACAAATCGACGTCCGGATTGTTTAATTCTATTTCTTCTTTATCGCCCAAAAGAACGACTTTCGCCAAACCCTTTTTAACAGCCTCTGCACTTGCACGAACAACCCTTTTGTCTTCGCCCTCGGGTAAAACGATGCGCTTACTTTTTGCACGGGCTCTATCCATAATGTTTTGTAAAACGTCTGCCATAAATAAAACTCCTAAAAATGTAAAATTTCGCTTTATATTTTTTGTAAAATGGTGTAGAATATAATTGAAAGCGATAAAAATTTATTATTTTAAATATAATACATCATTTTATACGAAAAGTAAAGGTAGTTTAAGGATATTTTATGAAATTTTGCTTTTTAGTTGCCGAATACAATCCCTTTCACAACGGGCATTTAAGGCATATAGAACATATTAAAAACGACTTGGGCGCAGAAAAAATAATCGTGGTTATGAGTGGCAACTTTACTCAGCGTGGAGAAATCGCCGTACTCGATAAATACACTCGTGCAAAACACGCCGTAATCGCAGGAGCCGATATGGTTATCGAATTGCCGACGGTGTTTGCAAACGGCAATGCGGAAACTTTTGCGAAAGGCGCAATCGGTATTATATCCTCTCTCGGCGTCGACGGAGGAATTTGCTTCGGCGTGGAAAGTGGCGAAAAAGACGATTACTTAAGGCTTGCTCGTGCACTTAACAACGAAAGCAAAGAATACAAAATAGCACTAAAACAATATCTAGACGGTGGCGTTTCTTTGGCAAAGGCAAAATTTTTGGCGTTAAAAGACACTTCGGACGGCAAGTTTAACGAAGAACTTATATCTTCGCCAAACAATATTTTAGGCGTCGAATACACAAAAGCCATTTTAAGTGCAGGCGCAAAACTGGAAATTTTTCCTTTCGAAAGAAATTCTTGCCATAACGAAATTAAACTCAAAAAAGGATTTACAAGCGCAAGTAGTATCAGAAACGCTCTTTCGTTGAAGCAAAAAAAGAAAGTGAAAGGTTGCGTGCCTAAATTCGTTTTTAAGGATTTACAAAACACTTCCTGCTCTTTCGACAATATGCTTCTTACCGCCCTTCTCACTTCGTCGGTGGAAAAATTAAAAGGGCTTCCAGACTGCACGGAAGGGTTAGAAAACAGAATAAAGGCACTTTCGAAAGACAATTTGAATTTGGAAGGATTAATCGACAAAATCGCTACCAAAAGATACACGAAATCACGCATAAGAAGAATACTCGTCTCCAACCTACTCGGCATCACCAACGACGTGGTTTCGGAAGCGTTAAACTCTAAACTTTACGCAAAGGTCCTCGCCGTAAGCGAAGACGACAAAGAACTAATCAGCACGCTTGCAAAATCTTCTTCCATTCCACTTTTGACGAGAAAAAGCGACGTTGTAAATTTAAAAAAGACGGCAGAAAAAATATTCAAAATAGACACGCTCGCCGTAGACCTATACAACTTGGCGTTCGGCGTTAAACTTAACGAATATCAAACGCTGTTCGTTTAATCGCTAAACGATACGATTTTTTTCAAAACGCAAAAGCACTCCGAAGTTTCGGAGTGCTTTCTATTTTAATTTTAATTATTAAACGTTGCCTTGTGCTTTCATTGCTTCTGCAACTTTTAAGAAGCCTGCGATGTTTGCGCCTGCCATATAGTTTCCTTTCATTCCGTATTTTGCAGAATATTCGTCGCACGCTTTGAAAATAGACTTCATTATATTGTGAAGTTTTTCGTCTACTTCTTCGAAACTCCAAGAAAGTCTTAAAGAGTTTTGGCTCATCTCTAGTCCACTCGTTGCAACGCCACCTGCGTTTGCTGCTTTTGCAGGGCCGTACAATAAGCCACTCGTAAGGTAAACGTCGATTGCTTCCGGCGTGGACGGCATATTTGCGCCCTCCGAAACGACTTTACAGCCGTTCTTAACCAAAATCTTTGCGCTTTCTCCGTCGATTTCGTTTTGCGTTGCGCAAGGAAGTGCGATGTCGCAAGGAATCGTCCAAATGCCTTTGCAACCTTCGTGATATTCTGCGCTCGGCTTTCTTACGGCGTATTCGCTGATTCTCTTTCTTTCAACTTCTTTGATTTGTTTGATTAAATCTAAATCAACGCCGTCTTTATCGTAAATATAACCGTTGCTGTCGCTCATCGCAACGACTTTTGCGCCGTATTCCGTTGCCTTTTGGCAAGCGTAAATAGCAACGTTACCGGAGCCCGAAACCAAAACGGTTTTGCCTTCGAAACTCGTGCCGTTTGCTAAAAGCATTTCGTTTGTAAAGTAGCAAAGTCCGAATCCGGTTGCTTCTTTTCTTGCCAAACTTCCGCCGTATGTCAAACCTTTACCCGTCAACACGCCCGTCCATTCGTTTTGGATACGTTTGTATTGTCCGAACATATAACCGATTTCTCTTGCGCCCGTACCGATGTCGCCGGCAGGGACGTCTAAATCTGCGCCGATGTGACGATACATTTCCGTCATGAAACTTTGGCAGAATCTCATAATTTCGCCGTCGCTCTTTCCTTTCGGGTCAAAGTCCGAACCACCCTTTGCGCCACCCATCGGAAGCGTTGTTAAAGAGTTTTTGAAAACTTGCTCGAAACCCAAAAATTTGATAATTCCGAGATATACGGACGGGTGAAGCCTTATGCCTCCCTTATATGGTCCGATTGCAGAGTTGAATTGTACTCTGAAGCCCCTGTTTACGTGGAACTTGCCGTTGTCGTCTACCCATGGAACTCTGAAAATAATTTGCCTTTCAGGTTCTACTATTCTTTCTAAAACGCCTGCTTCTACAAGGTCAGGACGTTGTTCGATTACCGGTTCCAAAGAAGAAAATACTTCGGTTACGGCTTGAATAAATTCAGGCTCGCCCGGATTACGCTTTTCCGTTCTTTTCAAAAGGTCAAGTAAATACTCGTTTTTAATTGCCATCTTTGTTTTCTCCTAACTTAAGTTTACTTGCATTATAGCACCATTTTTTTAAGATTGCAATATTATAAACAACCAAATATTTTTTTAATTTCATTAAAATTTTTGATACCGTTATTATTTTAAATTATGTTTGACGGCTCTATTAAAATCTAAAAACACCTCTGCAAATCGCAAAGCACGGCAAAGGCAAAAACTAAAATCAACCCCACCGTGTGTATAATGCCTTCCACCTTTCTGTTGACGGGCTTTTTTCTTATCCATTCTATAAGAGTAAATATTATCCTTGCGCCGTCTAACGCAGGAATAGGCAGTAAATTAAACACGGCAAGGTTTACGCCGATAAAGGACGATATATAAAGTAAATACCTAAATCCACCCAGCCTTATCGCATCGGCTGTAACGGTGATTGTCGTAACCGTTCCGCCCATTGACGACAAACCTATTCTTCCCGTAAACAATTCTCCTAGTACTTGAAAAACCATTGCGCCGAGTTTGAAAGAATATTCGAAACTTTTGCCGACACACTCGAAAAAACCGATTTTTACACTACACGCATACAAGCCGTTTTGCCTTTCGCCCGAACTTCCGATTTGATAGGTACCGAGCGCAGAATTCAATTTGTCGACGTCTTCCATATTGTCGAAAAAAGTATCTGACAAAAGTATTATTTCTTTCGTCGCCGTCTTGCCGTTGTTTTTGACGACGACTTGCACCTTTTCTCCTGCATTTTTATTTTCCAACGCTTTCATTAAGTCTGTTACGAGATAAACGTTTTTGTCGTTTACTTTCAAAATAACGTCGTCGGTCTGCAAAGACTGTACCGTTTGCGAGGAAGCGTTTATCGTCTTTTTTACTATTAACGCATTTTGCCCGTACGCACTAAACATAATTATTATTATAAGCAGTGCGAAAAGATAATTCATAACGGCGCCAGACAAAAGCACCAAAATCCTTTTCCAAGGCGCTTTTGCATTGAAAGAATTTTCACTTTTTTCTTCGCCGTCTTCACCCGTAAAAGCACAATAGCCTCCCAAAGGGATTAATCTTAACGAAAAAACTTCCCCTCCCTTACTTTTCTTTTTTATCAAAGGGGGTCCGAAGCCGACGGCAAACTCGTCTATAGAAAATTTAAGCGCCTTGCCCGTTACGTAATGCCCCAGTTCGTGTACCGTTATCATTATCAGCAACACAAGGATTGCCAACAAAACGTATCCTGCGTAAGACATTATCTCGGGAAAAGACGCCAATAAGTTGTTTACCATTTACTCTCCAAACATATTTTTTACGAAATTTGCAGCAAAGTCGTTTGCACGAGTTAAGTCCTCCAAGGAGGAAACTTGCCACGGCGTGTGTGCCGAAAGCGCACTGTCGATGCTCTTATGTATATCGGTAAATTTTATTTTGTTTTGCAAAAACATTTTCACGGCTTGCTCGTTTGCGCCGTTTGCCACCGACGGATAAGTTTTTCCCATTTTACCCGAATTTATAACTAAATCCAGCGACGGAAATTTTTGCCTGTCGGGTTCTTCAAAAGTAAGAGTTTTAAGCGATGCGAAATCTAAACTCTTTAACTCTCCCGTTATTCTTTCGGGATAACTTAGTGCAAGCGCAATGGGTAATTCCATCGTGGGATACGATAGTTGCGCAATTACGCTTTTATCTAAAAACTCTACCATAGAGTGTATGATACTTTCTCTGTGAATTATAACGGAAATTTTGTCAAAACTTGTATTATAAAGCCACCTCGCTTCTATAACTTCAAAGGCTTTGTTTACAAGCGTCGCACAGTCTACCGTTATCTTTTCGCCCATTTGCCAGTTGGGGTGCTTTAACGCTTCTTTCGCCGTTAAAAATTCCAGTTCTTCCTTTTTCTTATCTCTGAACGCACCACCACTCGCCGTCAATATAATCTTACTGAACGGCTTTTCAAAATCAAAAGAAAGCGCTTGCCAAATTGCTGAATGTTCGCTGTCTATCGGCAAAATTTTAACGCCCTTCTCTTTTGCAAGACGGGTTACCAATTCTCCACCGACGACTAAACTTTCTTTATTGGCAAGTGCAATATCCTTGCCTTTTTTTATAGCATCCAAAACGGCGATTATACCGACGAAACCGACAAGCGCAACGACAACGATATCGCAACCATCTAAAATTGCGTTTGTAAAAGCATTTTCGCCAAAGAAAAATTCCGTTCCCGAAAATAAAGTTTCGTCAAAATCCGACGGCTCTTTTTTAAGCGACGCAACCTTTGGCTTAAACTCCTTAACTTGTTCAAAAAAAAGCCGAGCGTTTTCGCCTGCCGACATCGACACAATTTGAAATTTGTCGCCGTGCCGTCTTACAACGTTAAGTACCTGCCTACCGATTGCGCCCGTGCTTCCTATAAGTGAAATCTTTTTCATACCTTAAATCAAACTAAACACCAGCAAAATAAAGGGAGAAAGCATCGTCATTCCGTCTATTCTGTCCATAACGCCACCGTGCCCCGGCATTATTTTGCCCATATCTTTTATGTTTACGTTTCTTTTTATAAAACTCTCGAACAGGTCTCCTAAAATCGTCAATATACTAGAAACAAGTCCTATCACACCGAACACGAGACAAGGAAGTCCTATCGCTATTTGTGGCTTAAAAATAGCGTACACGGCTATTGCGCCACCTATTCCACCTAGTACGCCACCGATTGCGCCCGACCAAGTTTTTTTGGGAGAAAGTTTGGGACATAGTTTTTTGCCACCTATTAAACTTCCCACAAAATACGCCATCGTGTCTGCGACGGGTGCGATAACGTAAAGAAGGAGCATCGCAACGAAAGAGTTGCTACTTAAATCGTTAATGGCAAGCATACACAGTATGAACGCCATGGGATATACCAACGGTACTACGCTTACACCGTACTCTTTTATGCTTTTTTTTTGCACGTTTGCCATTACGCAAAGTATAAACGCAAAGCACATAAACAAAGCAAACACAACTAAATATGCACTTAACTGCGCTATATCTAGGTAAGTAAACAATGCGTATAACGGCGCAAACAGTACGCTGTAAATAACGGAAACGAACACTAATTTATCGACGCCGTGCTCCTTTAACGCACGTGCCACCTCGAACGTTCCCACTATTGAGTAAAAATACGTTAATAATTGAAACAGCCTTACGTCTACAAATTGACGAAGACAAAACATACCGACAACGATAATTACGTAAACGGTGCCTGATATTACTCTCGTTTTCATTCTTCTATAACCTTTCCGAATCTACGCTGGCGATGAGAATAATCTTCAATCGCCCTGTCAAATTCTTTTTCATCAAAATCGGGCCAATAAGTGTCGGTAAAATACCATTCGCTGTATGCACCCTGATATATCATAAAATTAGAAACTCGCTTTTCTCCACCCGGCCTTATAATCAAATCGGGTTCGCCTAAATCTGCCGTGTACAATTTTTTGGAAATGCTTTCCTCGGTGACGGCTTCGCCCCGTTCGATAAGTTTATTGACGGCCATAACGACTTCTTGCCTGCCACCGTAATTGATTGCAATGTTTAAGGTGTGCAAGGTGTTTAAAGCAGATTCTTCTTCGTCTTTTTTTATTATCTCTTGAAGTTCCGGCGTCAGTTTGGAAACGTCGCCCATAACTTTTAACCTTACGCCGTTTTTGATTATTTTTCTCAAATACTTTGTAAAATAGGTTTTTAAAAGTTTCATAAGCATATCGACTTCTTCTTTCGGCCTAAGCCAATTTTCAGAAGAAAAGGCGTAAAGCGACAAAACTTTAACACCCCTTTTAAATGCGTGCATCGTTATTCTGTCAACGTTTTTCGCCCCCTGCTTATGTCCTTCCGTGCGCTTTTTTCCACGCTCTTTCGCCCATCTGCCGTTACCGTCTAAAATAATGCCGACGTGAGAAGGAATTTTGAGTTCGCATTCGCCCATAATTATACCGACATTATATCCTTTTCTTTTGCCGAACACATTGCATCTATTTTATCGATATTTTCAGATATAGTTTTGTCGATTTCCTTTTCGCATTGAGCGTGCTCGTCTTCGGAAAGTTCCTTGTTGTTTTTCATTTTCTTTAACGAATCCATTGCGTCACGACGAATGTTTCTGACTGCGATTTTTGCGTTTTCAGCCATCTTTTTGACGTCTTTAACAAGTTCCTTTCTTCTCTCTTCCGTAAGCACGGGGAAAACAAGACGGATAACCTTGCCGTCGTTAGAAGGCGTTATTCCGATATTTTCTACTAAAAGTTGCTTTTCGATAACTTTTAACATACTTGCGTCCCACGGAGCGATAACTAAACATCTACCCTCGCTTACCGATATGTTGCCGACTTGATTTATCGGCGTCGGCGTGCCGTAATAATCTACCAAAATTTTGTCTAAAATATGCGGATTGGCCCTGCCTGCTCTTATGGTTACGTAATCGCTTTGGAGCACGGAAATTGTCTTTTCCGTCCTTTCCATTGTTTCCATCATAATCATTTCAAATTGTTCGTTTTCGATTGCCATGTTAAACTCCTGTTTATATTATATTGTAACTTTTATTTTTTTATTTTATAAGCGTTCCTATCTTTTCGCCCTTTGCAACTCTGACAAGTGCGTCCTTTTCAAACAAGCCGAAAGCAAGAACGGGAATATTATTTTCCATACATATCGTAATCGCCGTCGTATCCATTGCCTTTAAGCCTTTTTCGATATACTCTCTGTAACTTACTTCTTCTAACTTTTTCGCATTCGGATTAACTTTCGGGTCGCTGTCGTAAATGCCGTCGACGTTCTTCGCCAAAAGAAGTACGTCCGCATCTATTTCTGCGGCACGAAGCGCAGCCGCCGTGTCCGTTGTAAAGTACGGGTTGCCCGTTCCACACGCAAAAATAACTACACGCCCTTTGTTTAAATGTGAAAGCGCTTTACGCAAAATATACGGCTCTGCCACCCTCGTGATTGTCAACGCAGTTTGAACACGTGTAGGCGTTCCCTTTCTTTCCAAAGCGTCTTGAATGGCAAGCGCATTTATAACGGTTGCCAACATTCCCATGTGGTCTGCCGTGCTTCTGTCCATTTCCGTTCCCTGTCTGCCACGCCAGAAGTTTCCTGCACCTACTATAATACCCACTTGAACGCCGAGTTTTGTTACTTCTATTATTTGGTCGACAACCTTTGCCAGCACACCCTCGTCTATGCCGTGTCCCTTTTCTCCTGCCAACGCTTCTCCCGACAGTTTGATTATAACCCTTTTATACTTTGCTTCACTCATTTTATTCTCCTTACGCAAGGCGTTTTATTTTTTACCGTACCTATTCACGTCGCTACGTATAACGACGAGTTTAAAGCGTTTCGTTACCGAAAAAACGCTCATACTTTTTTATTATATCTTATTTTTTTCATTTTGTCTATACATTGAGCAAAAGTAGCATATGATAAAATGTAAAGGAAAAAGGCTGAAAAGCGACAAAAATATTTACTAATCTAAATTTTTTTTGTAAAACATTACACTTTTTGTTTATCAAATTAAAAATTTTTTAATAAAAAGCAAAAAAACGCTTGCTTTTTTCCGTTTATATGATATAATACAAAAGAAAACGCAAGCGAAAAGCGTTTACAATCGTTTTGTGTTTACGAAAAATTTACAAAATATGGGGGCGTAGCGCAGTCTGGTAGAGCGCGTAAATAGAGGTTTGTACAAAATCTCTAACAGCAAACTTTTTTAGAATGGGAATCTCGAGGTCGCAGGTTCAAATCCTGCCGCCCCCACAATTATTACAGCAAGGCAATATTTTGGAAAAACGCTTAACCGCTTTTCTAAAATCGGTCTACTTATTTTTTAATCGAACGACGCAAAAAGGAGGTAAATTACTATGGCAGATTTTTTTGACAAATTAAAAGAAACGCTTGACAAAGAATTCAACGAGTCAACCACGGAAAACGGCGCCTTAGGGTTTGCCACCACCTATAACCCTTTATTGGACTTAAACTTTAACGTTGCCTCGTTCCGTAAAGAAAACGAATATAACGTCGAAAAGGCTTTTGCAAGGGCTTATTATCACGACAAAGTTTTAACAATCAAGTGGTTGTTTTTTGCAGGTGACGTTCGACAAGGTTTGGGAGAACGCCGTCTTTTCCGTATCGGCTTAAGTTTTTTGGCAGAAGCAGAACCCGACGTTTGTGCTAGACTTATCCCCCTCGTTGCAGAATACACCCGCTTTGACAACTTGCTTGTACTTTTAGACACAAAAGCAAAACAATTCGTCGTCGATTACATAAAGAAAGAACTTGATAAAGACTTAAATAATTATCAACAAAACAAGCCCGTATCGTTACTCGCAAAGTGGCTTCCTTCAGTAAACGCAACGAGCGTAGAAACTAAACGCCTTGCTCGAATTTTGATTGACGGATTAAAAGTCAACGAAGAATGGTACAGAAAAACGCTTTCTACCTTGCGTGAAAACTTAAACGTTGTAGAATGTAAAATGAGTGCTAACGAATGGCAGAAAGTCGATTACGAAAAGGTGCCTTCGAAAGCAAATATCCTCTACGCCGATGCCTTTTTGTTACACGACAAAAAGCGTCGCAAACAATACTTAAACAGGCTTGAAAAAGGCGAAGCAACAGTAAACGCAGGCGTTTTGTTCCCCCACGACGTTGTTCACAAATACTCAAATCAACAACTTTACTATTTTAAGACAAAGCCGTTCGACGCTTTTTTGGAACAGCTCTGGAAAGCGTTGCCCGATTTTGTAAACGGCGCAAGCGACACGATATGCGTTATGGACGGCTCGGGCAGTATGACACGATGCGTTGGCAAAACTTCCCTTAGTTTTTTAGAGATTGCTTGCTCGTTGTCAATATATTTTGCAGAAAAATGCACGGGACAATTTAAAGATAAATTTATTACTTTTAGCGAAACGCCACAGTTAATAGACTTTTCTAATTGCGAAACCTTGCACGATAAAATCGGAAAAGTAACCTCCTACACCGAAGTTGCAAACACAAATATAGAAGCCGTTTTCGACTTGATTTTAGCAACCGCCGTCGCACAAAAAATGAAACAATCGGATATTCCTAAAACGGTATTAATTTTATCGGATATGGAATTCGACGATTGCACAACAAATTCAGACGGTTATAGTGTCGATAAAAAATTGTTTGAAGTTATCGCTTCTAAATACAACTATTACGGATATAAATTGCCAAAGTTGGTATTTTGGAATTTGGGTAGCAGAACCAAAACAATACCCGTAAAACAAAACGATTTAGGCGTTGCTCTCGTCAGTGGATACAGCGCAACTCTTTGCAAGATGGTTTTGTCAAATAAAATCGACCCGTGGGAAATACTCTTGGAAGAAATAAATTCTGAAAGATATTTGCCTGTGGAAAATGCAGTCGCACAATTAAAATGAGTTAAAAATTAAAACGAAAAACCCTTCAAAAGTTTTCTTTTGAAGGGTTTTTAATTTGCGTTTATAAAAAACTATTTCTTCATTTGTGCTTCTACTTCTGCAGCAAAGTCGTTAGATTTCTTTTCTAAACCTTCGCCCATTTCGAAACGAGTAAATCTTACGATGGAAAGTTCTTTGCCAGTTTTTTGAACGTAACTTGCAACGAGTTTTGCAATCGTTAAAGAAGAATCTTTAATGAAAACTTGGTTAAGCAAACAGTTTTCGTCGTAATACTTATTGATTTTACCCTCTACCATTTTTTCGATAACTTGTTGAGGTTTACTTGCAAGTTTGGGGTCGTTTTGAATTTGTGCCATTAAAATTTCTTTTTCGTGAGCAACAACTTCTGCGGGAACTTCGCTTGCGTTTAAATAAAGTGGTTTTGCAGCGGCAATTTGAAGTGCAACGTCGTGTGCTAATTCTCTAACCGTGTCGCAATCGCAACCGGAAATTTCAACTAAAACGCCAACCTTTCCACCACCGTGAATGTAACTTTCAACAACGCCACCGTCTACAACGTATTTTGCAAAACGACGGATAGAAATCTTTTCGCCGATTTTTGCAGTTGCGTTAATCGTTTCTTCGCTTTTTGCCGAAACTAGAGCGTCGATGTCTGCAACGTCGTTGCTAACAACGTAATCGCAAACGCTGTTTACGAATTCTTTATATTGGTCGCCCTTGGCAACGAAGTCCGTTTCGCAGTTAACTTCAACCAAAGCGCCCACGTTTCCACAAATTTTTGATGCAACGATACCTTCTGCGGCAATTCTGCTTGCCTTTTTAGCAGCCGTAGCAATACCTTTTTCTCTTAAAAAGTCAATGGCCTTTTCCATATCGCCGTCAGTTTCGGTAAGAGCTTTTTTGCAATCGCCTACACCTGCACCCGTCTTTTTACGGAGGTCCATTACGTCTTGACTTGTAAACATATCTATTTTCTCCTTAACCTTAATATTATTCTTCTACGCTGTCCGTTGCTTCGGTAGCATCTTCTGCCACTTCGCTTTCTGCAACTTGTTCGCCTTGATTTGCTTCGATAACTGCATCTGCGATAACGCTTGCGATGAGTTTAACGGCTCTGATAGCGTCGTCGTTACCGGGGATAACGTAATCGATTAAATCGGGGTCGCAGTTGGTGTCCGTAATAGCAACGATTGGAATGTTCAAACTTCTTGCTTCTTTAACTGCGTTGTGTTCTTCTTCGGGGTCAACGATGAACATCATGCAAGGAAGCGTTCTCATTTCTCTGATACCACCGAGGTTGGTTTGAAGTTTGTCTCTTTCGATTTTTAATTTGCTGACTTCTTTCTTAGGAAGTAAATCGAACTCGCCCATTTTTTCCATGTTGTCGAGTTTGTTTAATCTTTCGATTCTGCTTCTCATCGTCTTGAAGTTGGTAAGCGTGCCACCGAGCCATCTAGCATTGATATAATATTGTCCACATCTTTCTGCTTCTTCTTTGATTGCTTCTTGCGCTTGCTTCTTGGTGCCGACAAAAAGAATCGGTTTGCCGAGTTTTGCCATTTCTACAACGAACGGATAAACTTCTTTTTCGATAATATCAACCGTTTGTTCGAGGTTGATAATATGAATACCGTTTCTTTCGCCGTAAATGTACCTCTTCATTTTTGGATTCCAACGCCTTGTTTGGTGACCAAAGTGTACTCCCGTTTCAAGGAGTTGTTTCATTGTGATAACTGCCATAATTCCTCCGTTTTACCTCCCCGTGAGTTTGTTATCTTGAATAACATCGCCAATTGAAAAGTGTATTTTTGGCAACACGAATATTCAAAACCCGACGGGTGCGTATTTTTGCTTGTATATTTTAACACAGTAAACACAAATAATCAATCGTTTTAACGCAATTTTTTTCATATTTTAAATGTTTAAAATTATCATTTTGTTGATTTTGTTTTTTGTTTATGATATTCTATTTTTAGAACAATTTTAATGGAGTAGGTCGTGAAAAACGCATTTTTAAGCAAGTTTGTAGAATCTATAATA
>CAYLUH010000017.1:19379-20489 GCA_964386845.1 uncultured Christensenella sp. | reverse complement strand
AAAAGTGAAAACAAGGGGATAAAAGATGGAATTTAATCAAACGTATACTTGGCGAGAAATCAACGAAACGCCTGCAATTTTTACCAAAATTCTTGAAAAGAACGCCACTGTTTTAGCAGAACTCGTCGAGGCAATTAAAGAAAGTGGAAAAACAAACTTTGTTGCCGCCGCAAGAGGTTCGTCAAACAATGCGCTCGTGTTTTTCAAGTATATGTTGGAATTTATGTCCGATTACACCGTGGGCTTTTCTGCGCCTAGTATTTTAACGCTGTATAAAGGTAAAATCAGTTACGCAAACAGTATAATAATAGGTTGTAGCCAAAGTGGCCGTGCGGAAGACGTTTTGGAGGTTATCAAAAAAGGTAACGAACAAAAGGCGATAACCGTTGCCGTTACCAACGACGAAAATAGCCCCATTGCCAGAAACGCAAAATTTCACCTAAATTTATGCGCCGGGGAAGAACAAAGTTTTGTTGCGACAAAAACCTTCAATGCCGAAATGTTTATTCTTTTATGGCTTGCAACGGAACTTGCAGGAGCAAGAGAGAATAGGAAATTATTAAAGCATTTACGCATCGACTTGGAGCACGTTATCCCTCAGATAGACGAACTTACCACCACCTATGCCGAAAAGTTTAAGGATATGAGAGACGGGTTTGTTTTGGCAAGAGGTTTAACTTATCCGATAGCACTCGAATCGTCACTCATTATGCAAGAGACTTGCCGAATTCCCGTAAAGGGCTATGCGGGAAGTGAATTTTATCACGGACCGATGGCGATGGTAAACGAAAACACGCCGATAATCATATACTGCGCCCGTTTCGACGGAGACGAGGAAGTGCAAAGCATTATCAGGGCTGACCAAATAAAACTCATTAAAAAGATGTTGAGTTTGAATGCACCGGTGCTACTTATTACTAACGACTGTGTTTTGACGGGTAAATTTAAAAATTGCAACGATGCACTTCTTTATTTTAGTTTGCCGGAAAAAATATCTGCGTTTGCTTTTGCCATTTTTGCGCAAATGCTTGCATGTAAAATGAGTTGTTTGAAAGGGCTCAATCCCGACAATCCTGCGAATATGGAACGCACGACGATTACAAAATAATT
>CAYLUH010000017.1:0-19279 GCA_964386845.1 uncultured Christensenella sp. | reverse complement strand
TAAATAAGCATATATAAATATATTGTAAAAAGGGCTTAATAAAAGAAAAAAACTTGAAAAAACTTTTTCGCCGTGTTAAAATACTTTGTGTGAATATTTTGTGGCACGACTTTTTGTGTGGTGTAAGCAAGAAAAATATTTTCGGCACAGAATAAAAGGAATAATTATGTCAAAACAAGTAAAAATCGGCAACGTGAATATAGGCGCAAAAAATAGGATAGCAATCCAGTCGATGTCCACGCTAAAACTTTCCGATACAGAAAGGGCAATAAATCAAGTTTTGGAATTAGAAAAAGTCGGGTGCGATATTATTCGTTTTTCCGTCCTTAACGAAGCAGATGCCGTCGCCATAAAAAAGGTAAAGGATAAAATACATATTCCACTTGTCGCAGACATACATTTCGATTATAAACTTGCACTGTTGTCGATAGAAAACGGCGCCGATAAAATAAGAATTAACCCTGGCAACATCGGTTGCGAAGACAAGGTTAAGGAAGTTGCGCTTGCCTTAAAGCACGCAAACGTGCCGGTAAGAGTAGGTTCGAACACGGGTAGCGTGGAAAAAGAATTTTTAAATAGATACGGCAAAAACGAGATTTCGCTTGTAGAAAGTGCTTTAAAACACGTTGCCACTTTAGAAAAATACGGAGTTAGCGACATAGTAATTTCGGTAAAGGCGTCCGACGTTCCGTTAATGGTAAAATCATACGAATATTTAGCGTCGAAAACAAATTACCCTTTGCATTTAGGCGTAACGGAAGCAGGCACAGAGTATAACGGAGTTGTAAAAAACTCAATAGGGATAGGCTCGCTTTTGTTAAAAGGCATAGGCGACACGATAAGAGTAAGTTTGTCGGCAGACCCCGTAAGAGAAGTCGTTGCAGGGCGTGCCATTTTAAGTAGCGTAGGCTTACTTGACGATATGATAGACGTCGTTGCGTGTCCAACGTGCGGGCGTTGTGAATGGGATTGTATGAGCATTGCAAACAAGGTTACGGAGTACGTTAAAGATAAAAGAAAGAAACTTAAAATCGCCGTTATGGGTTGCGTGGTAAACGGACCGGGAGAAGCAAAAGACGCAGATATAGGAATTGCCGGTGGCAAAGACGGGTGCTTGATTTTTAAGAACGGCGAAATTATAAGAAAGGTCGAAAAGGATTTTGCATTGCAAGAATTTTTTAAGGAAATCGATAAATGTTTACAATAAAAACCAAAGAAGAATTTATCGCAGATATAAGGAAACTTGACGAAAGGCTTCAAAAAATTCGTTTAAGTCAAATCGAGATAGACAGAAAGGAAAAGAGAATAATTTATCGCTTTATATGTAACGAAACCGTCGATGCAAAGTTAAAGGATAGAATACTTGAGGAGATAGAAAAATTCTATTCTCCGTCGTTTAGGGAAGTGGGCGTCGAGGTATCGAAAATTGCAAGCGACAAGCAACTTGTAAACATTGCGATTTTGGATTTTTTGCGAAAAGAATACCCGTCCATTTCCATTTTTTTGAAAGAGGACGACATTTCGTCCACCGTTTTCGGCGACGACGTAAAGTACGTTATTCGTTTAACGAGAGACGGCGTCGATTATGCTAAACGAAACGGCGTTTTCGAAAAACTTAACGCATATCTTGCAACCAAATTTTGCTCTGAATTTATGGGCTCTGCCGAAGAAAAAGAGTTTGACGAAGTCATCGACTTGTCGGACGAAGACGTTTTTAAGGGCGAACTTCAAAAGATAGAGCGAAGAACCATTAAAGTGGAAAACCCCGTCGTTATCGACGACTTGCATATGGGCGACGTCGCTTATTATATAGAAGACAGCATTGTTAAAAAGGGCGAAAACGTCGGCTCGATAAACGAAAATTTAACACTTTGCGGAAATATAACTGAAATACAAGAACGAAAAACGCAAAAAGGCAAGCCCTTTTTCGTCGTTCGTTTTAACGATACGACTGGGGATATGAGCGGACTGTATTTTTCCAAAAAAAGCACTTACGAAAAAATCAAATATTTAAGCGTTGGCGACGGGATTATATGCCGTGGAAGAATGGGTGCTTACAACGGCAAGCCGTCTTTTACAATCGACAAAATAAACAGGTGCACTTTTCCCGAAAATTTCGTCAAAGTGGAAAAGTTGAAAACCGACGTTCCGAAAGAATACACCGTCGTAAAGCCCGAAAAATCGGAAACGATAAAAACGGTATCTCTCTTTGGCGAAGAGTCTTTGCCGAAGCAACTTACAGAAACGGAGTTCGTCGTGTTCGATTTAGAAACGACGGGACTTGAAGAAAATAATAACGCTATAACGGAAATAGGTGCTGTAAAAATAAAAGACGGCAAAATCACAGAACATTTTCACACTCTTATAGACGCAGAATATCCCGTAGGTGCAGAGGCGCAAAAGATAAGTGGAATAACTGACGATATGTTAAGAGGTCAGCCGAAAATCGAAAGCGTTTTTCCCGATTTTATGAAATTTATAAAAGGCACGACGCTTGTTGCGCACAACGCCTCGTTCGATATGAAGTACATTAAAAAGTACGCGTCGAAATGTTTGTACGAAATAAGCAATAAAGTGATAGACTCTTTGGCGCTAGCGAGGGAAACGTTGCCACAATCAAAGCATCACGATTTAGGTACTCTAGCCGACAAGTTTAATATAGTGTTCCATCATCACAGAGCGCTGTCGGACGCATATGCGACGGCTGAAATTTTTATAGAATTATTTAAGATAAAATACAAAAATAAATAAAAAAACGCTTGCGTTAAAGGTAAATATATGTTAATATATTTATAGTTCATATGGTACTTGACTTATGAGAACGGACTTCCCGTTCTCATATCTTTTTGTAGAGGAGAATTATGAAGGTAAAATCAAACGAAGAAATAAAAGAATTTTTAGACCCTATCGCAAACGCCGTCGGCGTAAAAATCGTGGAAGTAGAGTTTAAGCTCGGCAAAAATCCGTCGCTCACTATTTTTATCGATAAAGAGGGTGGCGTCGATTTAGACACGTGCGAAGTTTTCCACAACGCTATATTCGACCCGTTGGACGAACTTAACCCCTCCTTCGATATGCCGTATACGTTAAACGTATCTTCGCTAGGTATTGACAGGCCTTTTAAGACCGACGAAGATTTTTTAAGCCACATAGGACAAAGGGTAGAAGTAAAACTGCACTCGTCGATAAAGGGAAAAAAGTTTTACGACGGAATACTTACGAGTTACGTGAACGGGCAGGTAACGTTAAAAGTGGACGAAAAAAACACTTTTACGATAGAATTAAAAAACATTGTCAAAATGAACGAATATATCGATTTTGAATAAAAATCGTAAATAAAGATAAAAAAATAATTGTTTATATATAGGAGAAAAACGATGATTAGTCAAGAATTTTACGAAGCGTTAGCATTATTAGAAGCCGAAAAAGGCATTGCGCAACAAGATTTTATCGATGCGCTTGAAAATGCGTTGGAAATTGCATACAAAAAATATTCCGGCGATGCTTCTATGATAAGAATTAAGATGGACGCAGAAAAGCACTCTTTAAGATTTTACAGCGTAAGAAACGTTGTTGCCGAGGTTGAAGACTTCGACAAGGAAATCTCTTTAGAAGATGCGCTTTTGATTAAAAAGAGCGTAAAGGTGGGCGACGAACTTGTTCAAGAATTCACCCCCAAGGACTTCGGAAGAATTATCGTGCAAACGGTAAGACAAGTGATGTTGCAAAAAATTCGTGAAATAGAAAGGAACAACACCGTTTCCGAATTCGAAGATAAAGAGGGCGAACTTATGATTGCCACGATAAGAAGAAAAGAGGGCGACAATATATTCGTCGAAATCGGTGGTAGTCAAATAGAGGGCGTACTTTTGCCGAAAGACCAAGTACCAGGCGAAAAATACGAACTTAACCAAAAAATCGAAGTGTTCGTAAAAAAGGTTAAAAACGTCGGAAAGAATGCGCAAGTGTTGGTTTCGAGAACGTCTAACGGATTAGTAAGAAGATTGTTCGAAAACGAAGTGCCTGAAATCAAGCAAGGTATCGTAGTCATAAAGGGTATCGAAAGAGAACCGGGACAAAGGACCAAGATTGCCATTTACAGCGAAGATGCTTCGGTAGACGCAATAGGCGCATGTATCGGTAACAAGGGTGCCAGAGTAAACGCCATCGTAAGCGCATTGAACGGCGAAAAAATAGACATCATTCCGTGGAGCGAAAACCCGCTCGAATATATAGCGAGAGCATTGTCGCCTGCAAAAGTATTGCAAGTTAAACAACTCGACGAAAAGAGCGCAAGAGTAATCGTTCCTGACGACAAGTTGTCGCTTGCAATCGGCAAGAGTGGACAAAACGCAAGGCTCGCCGTAAAATTAACCGGTTGGAAAATCGACATAAAGAGCGAAAGCGTTGCAAGGCAAGAAGGATTTTTCGAAGAAGACAATATCGACGAGTAAACTGACCTCTTAAAAGGGAGAGAAACAAAATGGACAAAAAAATTCCCATGCGTATGTGTATCGCATGCCGACAAATGAAGCCGAAAAAAGAGTTGATTCGCGTCGTAAAAAACGGCGACGAAATAAAACTCGACAAAACGGGAAAGGCTAACGGCAGGGGCGCATACATATGCAACGATAAAGAGTGTATCGCAAAATTAAAAAAACAAAAACTGTTAAACAGGGTGTTTTCTTGTAACGTAGAAGAAGGCGTTTACACGGCTATCGAGGAGGAGTTCCTTGCAGACTAAAAGCAAATTAGAAACGTTCATCGGCTTTATAATAAGAGCAAAAAAATGTAAAGTCGGTGGCAACGCAATAGGCACGTTAAAGAAAGCGCATTTAATAATAGTGTGCAAAAGCGCAAGCGAAAACACCGTGGCGCTTGCAAAGAAATTCGGCAACAGGTTTAATTGCCCCGTTTTGAAAACGGAGAATAAACTTTTAGAAGAATTTACTTTTATCGACAACGGAAAAATAATGGCTGTAACGGATTATGCTTTGGCAAAAGCCGTAACGGAAAACATGGAAAAAGATTTAACTATCATAAATGGAGAAAAAAATGGCTGAACAAAAATCAACGAACCAAGAAAATATCATTAAAAAGGTTAACGATTTAATAAACGGGAAAAAACTCACTGAACTTTTAGACACCGTTAAGGGCGTGTCGGGAGAAGTTAAGGGGATAAAGAGCGTACTTTTATCAAAAATCAAACAATTAAAAGAAAAGGCGCAAGAAGTTCCCGTATCCGAACCGAAGGCTCAACCGATGGAAGAACCGATAAAAGAAGTCGCTGTTGAACCCGAATCGGTAAAAGAGGAAGTCAAGGAAGTAAAGGAAGAAGTAAAAGAGGCTGTAAAAGAAGAAAAGCCCTCCGAAGTTAAACCTCAAGAAATTGTTAAAGAGCCCGTCGAAGAAAATAAGGAAGAGAAGAAAGAGGAAAAAAAGGAGGAAAAGAAAGAGGAGAAAAAACTCCCGTCTTTCATCGTGCGTAGAGCAAGCGACGAAAAACCGCAACGCCCAACCTACACGCCTTCTAACTCAAACCAAAATAAAGGTAGAGGAGAGCGTCCTCAAAGGCCACAGGGCGATAGACCTCAAAGGTCTCAAAACGGCACGCAATTTAACAAAAAGCCAAACGCAACTTACGTTGCACCTCCAATCGTGTTAGAATCTCAAAACAAGCGTAGTGGAAAGAAAAAACAAACGCAAGAGCGTTCGTATGAAGATAAGCACGTTTTAAACAAGCGTTCGCTTGTAAAAAATCAAGTAAGCATAGAAGATTTTGACGAGAATAAGACGGGTTACAGAAAATTCCGTCCCGTAAAAAAGGCAAAGGTTGCTCAAGAAACGCAAACGATAAAAATCGAAAAGGCTGTAATTACCACGGAAATTATTCCGTTAAAGGTGCTTAGCGAAAAAATCGGTATCACTGCGGCAGAGATAACAAAACGCCTATTTAGAGAAGGCATAATGAAAACCATTAACGACTCTATAGATTTCGACACGGCTGCATTCGTTGCAGACGAACTCGGCATAGAGTTAGAACTTAAACTCGACAAAACGGCAGAAGACGTTTTGAGCGAAAATTTCGAGGGCGAAGCAGACGCTCCCGAAATGCTTTCCGAACGTCCCCCGGTCGTAACGGTAATGGGACACGTAGACCACGGCAAAACGAGTATTTTGGATAGGATAAGAAAATCCAGCGTAGCGGCAGGCGAAGCAGGTGGAATTACGCAACATATCGGTGCATATCAAGTTACGGTGGACGGCAAGGTAATCACCTTCTTAGATACTCCGGGACACGCAGCGTTCACGGCGATGAGAGCAAGAGGCGCACAAGCAACGGATATCGCCATTTTGGTTGTCGCAGCAGACGACGGCATAATGCCACAAACGATAGAAGCAATCAACCATGCGAAAGCGGCGGACGTTCCCATCATCGTTGCAGTAAACAAGATAGACAAACCCGAAGCCAACATCGACAAGGTTAAAACGGGCTTAACCGAGCACGGAATACTCCCTGAAGAATGGGGTGGAGACGCAATCATTTGCCCGGTATCTGCAAAAACGGGCGAAGGGTTCGACCAACTTTTGGCAAGCATAAATTTAGTTGCCGAAATTAGAGAATTAAAGGCAAATCCCAACAGAAACGCAAAAGGCGTCGTAATAGAAGCAAAATTAGACCAAAGTAAAGGACCTATTGCAACCATACTTATCCAAAACGGTATGTTAAAGGTTGGCGACAGCGTCGTCGTCGGAACGGTAACGGGTAAGATAAGGGCAATGGTAGACTATATGGGTAGGCGTGTAGCGAAAGCAACTCCGTCAACTCCGGTATCGGTAATGGGCTTAGACGAAGTTCCCGATGCAGGCGACGTTATGTATGCCGTAGACCAAGAAAAACTTACAAAGCTCGTTGCTCAAGAAAGAAAGAATAAAGAAAGAGAGAATATGATAAAAGCGTCGCAAACAATCACTCTCGACGACGTTTTCTCCAAGATTGCAGAAGGCGAAATGAAGGTGCTTAACCTCATCGTTAAGGCAGACGTGAAAGGTTCTGTCGAAGCAGTAAAACAATCGTTAGAAAAACTTTCCAACGAACAAGTAAGGGTAAACGTAATTCACGCAGTTGCAGGCGCAATCAACGAATCGGATATAATGCTTGCAGAATCGAGTAAGGCAGTTATAATCGGCTTTAACGTTCGTGTCGATTCCAACGCTAAAAAGGTTGCTGAAAGAAGCGCCGTCGATATTAAACTTTACAGAGTTATTTACGAAGCAATCGAAGACGTCGAAAAGGCGCTTAAAGGAATGCTCGCACCCAAGTTTACCGAAGTATATCTCGGAAAAGCAGAGGTTAGAGAAGTATTTAAGATATCGGGCGTCGGTCAAGTTGCAGGTTGTTACGTTGTAGAGGGCAAAATTTTAAGAAACAGCAAACTTCGTATATATCGTGACGACGTGCTTGTAACAGAAGGAAACGTTCTCCAATTAAAGAGATTTAAAGACGACGTAAAGGAAGTTGCGCAAGGCTTTGAATGTGGTATTTCAATCGAAAGATTTAACGACATCAAGGTGGGCGACTTTATAGAAAGTTATCAAGTAGAAGAAAACAAAGAATAAGGATTTTTTAATGAAAAGAAGAAAAAACGCTAACAGAGTAGAACGCTTAAACGCAGAGTTCAAAAAGGACGTTTACGAGATTATAACGAAAAAACTTAAAAATCCGTTAATTTCGGAAATGTTCAGCATAACGAAAATGGACGTTACCAACGACTTATCGTGCGCAAAGGTTTACGTAAGCATTTTCTCGACGGACGAAGAAAAAAAGAAAACGACTTTTTGCGAGATAAAAAACGAAGCAAAACGCATAAGGCACGAACTTGCAAAAATATCCAACACTCGTACCGTTCCCGAACTAACTTTTTTGTTAGACGATTCGATGGAATACGGCGACAAAATGGAGAGACTGTTTAAGCAAATAAAAATCGGAGACGGCGATGACGAAATTTAAAGAATTGGCAGAAAAAATTAAGGGCGAGAAAAACATCGCTCTTTTTCTGCATATTAACCCGGATGGCGATGCGATAGGAAGCGCACTCGCATTAAAACTCGCATTAAAAAAAATAGGCGTAAATTCAGACGTTTTTAGTGAATTTCCGATGCCACAAAAGTTTGGCTATTTAAAGGGAATAGACGAGGTTAAAAGTGCGCTTAACGGCACCTATACGGCATATATGGCTGTCGATTGCACCGGCTCGTCACGTATCGGAAACTTCCAAAACGATTTTGATAAATTTAAAAACACGTACTCGTTAGACCACCATATTTCCAACGAGTATTTTGCAAAATACAACCTTGTCAACGATTGCCCGTCAAACTCGGAAAACGTTTTCAGATTGATAAAAGAACTCGGCGTCGTTATCGATGCCGAAATAGCAAACTGTTTGGCAACGGGATTGATAACGGACAGTGGTAATTTAAAGCACGTCGGAGTCAAGGGGGATACTATTCGCATTTTGGCAGAACTTGTAGACGACGGCGCCGATTTAAATCTGATAAATTACAAGATGTTTAACGAGCAAAGTGCGTCGAGAGCGATGCTGTTCGGAAAAACCATGAGTCAAATAAAGTATTTTGAAGACGGCAAGGTCGCCGTGATAACAGTTTCGAGGGAAAATATAAAATCTTCTCTCGCAAAGGATAGCGATTCGGAAGGCTTTATAGATTTTATAATGGGAATACAAGGCGTTAAAGTCGGTGCGTGCATATTCGAAAAAGAGGAAAACAAGTACAAAATAAGTTTGCGTGGCAAAGACGTAAACGTAAACGAGATAGCAGGCGTTTTCGGTGGTGGTGGCCACGTTTTGGCAAGTGGTTGCCAAATAAACGGAAACTATTTTGAAGTGTTGGACAAATTGCATTATGCAATAAAAAGTCATTTACCGGAGTAAAATGAACGGATTTATAAACCTCATCAAACCAAAAAATATGAGTTCGGCGTACGCCGTCGGAATGGTCAAAAAAAAGTTTAATCTTCCGTGTGGGCATATGGGCACGTTAGACCCTATGGCGTCGGGCGTGTTGCCGATAGGCGTCGGCAAAGCGTCTAGACTTTTTCAGTATATGATAGAAAAGAAAAAGGTGTACGAAGCAGAATTTACATTCGGAAAGAGTACCGACACGCTAGATGCGGAAGGCATCGTTACCGAAGAAACTGATAATATCCCCACAAGACGGGAAATAGAAAACGCATTAAAAAACTTTATCGGCGAAATAATGCAAGTGCCACCCGATTATTCAGCAAAGTGCGTAAACGGAAAACGCAGTTATCAACTTGCAAGGCAGGGCGTAAAGGTAGATTTGCCCCCCAAAAAAATTAAGGTGGACAGGTTCGAAATAAAAGAGCGTTTAAGCGACAACGTGTACACCTTTTATATTGAATGTGAGGGTGGAACGTACATAAGGTCGCTTGCACGAGATTTAGGTAAAGCAGTAAACAGTTTGGCGTTTATGTCGAAACTGGAGAGAAGAAAGAGTGGCATTTTCGAGATAGAAAACGCCGTTTCTTTCGACGAGTTAAAAAACAGTGTAAATCCCGAAAAGTATTTAATAAATTCCGACGAGGCAGTTAGTTTCGAAAAACTTAAACTAACTGAAGGACAGACGAAAAAAATACTAAACGGCGTGTTTTTGAATTACGGCTTTAAGGACGGCAGATACAGAGTGTACAATCAAGGCGAATTTTTGGGCGTCGGAGATGTAGAAAAAGGCATTTTGAGAATAAAAAGTTATGTTAGATAATAGTAAAAATGGCGTTGTCGTCGCACTGGGAATGTTCGATAGCGTTCATATCGGGCACAAAAAGGTTATTGAAAGTGCAAGTTTGCAGGCAAAAAAATTAGGTTGCCAATGCGTCGTGGTAACCTTTAACGAAGACGTAAAAAGAAAATTGAATTGTAATTACGACGGCAGTGTTTTTTCCAAAAGAGAGCGTTTCGATAGGATAAAAAGGCTTGGCGTCGATAAGGTTTATGCACTTGACGTCAGCGACGAAATTTTAAAATATACGCCACAACGATTTTTGGATTTAATAAACTCTAAATTCGATATAAAAGAATATTTTTGTGGCGAGGATTACACTTTCGGCGTAAAAGCGTCGGGAGATGTGCAAACGTTACAATCTTACGCATTAAGCAAAATGCAAAAACTTAGCGTTATTCCCATCGTAACAAAAGAGGGAGAAAAAATATCATCTTCCAAAGTAAAAAAATTGTTAAAAGAGGGCGACGTTTTAAGCGTTAATCAAATGCTCACCGAAGATTATTCTATCGGAGGGCAGGTTGTAGAGGGTAGAAAACTGGGAAGAAAAATAGGTTTTCCCACAGTCAATATTAAACCCTATTTAGAGGAAGCGTTGCTTAAAAACGGCGTGTACGGTGGATATATTTTCTTAAACGGCGAAAGAAAAAAATGCGTAATAAATTACGGCAAAAGCCCTTCCGTCGGCGTTGACAGAGTGCGTTTAGAGGCACATATCCTAGGCGTAAACGAAAATTTATACGGCAAAGAATTAAACGTTTATTTTACAAGTTTTATTCGTGACGTAATGAAATTCGAAAGCGTCGATGAGTTAAAAGAACAAATAGAAAAAGATTTAACGGTGGTGCAAAATGATTAAATTCGGGCCAAGTGGCAACTCGACAAATTTTAACTTGCTCGGTTACAAAACCACTTTGGACAGCGCAAAATACGTAAAGAGCCTCGGCTTAGACGCATTCGAATATTCTTTCGGCAGAGGCGTAAATATGTCTGACGAAACTGCGTTTGCGATAAACAAAGCTTTTAAGGAAAACGGCGTGGAAATTTCCGTTCACGCCCCCTACTACATAAATTTTGCAAATCCAAGCGAGGAGTCGGGAGAAAAAAGTGTAAATTATCTTTTATCGTCTTCTCAAAAATGCAAAATTATGGGTGGTAAGAGGGTGGTTTTTCACCCTGCAAGTCAAGTAAAAGAAGAAAGAGAAGTCGCAGTTAAAAGGACTGAAGAACGGTTAAAGCGTTTTGCCGAAGTAGTTTATCGAAACGGGCTTGACGATATGATTTTTTGCCCGGAAACAATGGGTAAGTTGGCGCAAATCGGCACTATAGAAGAGATTGCGAGGTTTTGTAAAATAGATAAAATTTTTACGCCGTGCGTAGATTTCGGGCATGTCAACGCAAGGGAAAACGGCAGTTTGAAAACGACGCTTGATTATTTAGACAGGTTAGAGTACCTCATTTCAGAACTCGGTTTTGACAGAATGAAAAATTTTCACGTACATTTTTCGCACATAGAGTACACGGCAAAAGGGGAAGTAAGGCATTTGACAAATAGCGACGACGTGTTCGGGCCGAATTTTATGCCACTTGCCATAGCGCTTAAACAATTAAATTTGGAGCCGATAATAATTTCGGAGTCGGCAGGCACGCAGGACGTGGACGCTCTGGAAATGAAAAACGAGTATAATTCGCTGTTTTCTAAATAGAATCAGAAAGGGATAAAAAATGCAAAAAGAAACAAATCAAAGAGAGAAAGTCGGCAAAATTGCAAGTTTGATAGGAATACTTTGCAATGTCGTGCTGGCACTCGGAAAAATAATCACCGGCGTGATAAGTGGATTTATATCGGTTTTGGCAGACGGACTTAACAATCTTTCCGATTGTGGCAGTAATTTAGTGTCGCTAATATCGTTTAAGCTGTCTTCAAAACCTGCCGACAAAGAGCATCCGTACGGGCACGAAAGGATAGAGTACGTGTCGTCAATGCTTGTCGCATTCATAATTTTAGTCATCGCATTCGAACTCGCCAAAGAATCGATAGAAAAGATAATAACCCCCGAAGAATTAGAATTTTCTTACGTGGTTTTGGCAGTGCTCGTTGCATCGATTTTAATAAAATTTATAATGTATCTTTACAATATGCGTATGGCAAAAAAGATAAAATCAGACCTTTTAAAAGCAACGGCGACAGACAGCATTTCCGACTGTGTTTCCACTTTTGCCGTTTTAATTTCACTCTTGCTTAATAAATTTTTCGGGTGGAATATAGACGGTTACATAGGCGTTGCCGTTGCACTTTTCATCTGTTGGTCGGGCATAAAAATCATAAAGGAAACGTCTTCGATTTTGATAGGCAAGGCCCCCGATAAAGAGATAATCGACGCAATCAAGGAAAGGATAATTTCTCACAAGCAAGTTTTGGGAATACACGATTTAAGCGTTTATAATTTTGGACCGGATAAATATTTTGCCAGCGTGCACGTGGAAGTCGATGCAGATACCGACGTTTTGACGGCGCACGAACTTCTTGACGAAATAGAAAGAGAATTTGCCCTTGAAACGGACATTTTGCTCACCTGCCATCACGACCCGATTGTTATTAACGACGACGAGGTAAACGCCGTGCGAGAAAGGGTGGAGGCTTTTGTAAAATCCATAAACGAAAAATTTTCCATGCACGATTTTAGAATGGTAAAGGGCAAGAAAAACACTAACGTTTTGTTTGACGTTGCCGTTCCGTTAGACGAGGACGTAAACAAGGAAGAATTGACAGAAACACTTAAAAAAGAAATAAAGCAAATTAACAAAAAATACACGCCGATTATCACGGTAGAAAAAGAATTGTTTTAACAAAAACGATTCTTTTTTTTGCGTAAAAATTCAGGTTTGTTTTCGTGTAAATAAAGAAGTTTTAAAACGCAGGTAAAAACATAAAGTCATTAAAAAAAATGAAATGCCAAAAAAGTGGCAATAAAATAAATATATCAAAAAGCGTTGCGTTAAAAGTATTAAATTAAAAACATTATATCAATCATTGTATATAAAAAGTATTATAAAAGTGCAACATCAAAATAAAAATATTATAAAATTGCTATATCAAAATTCGCCAGTAAATCCCTAGTAATTATGCGTAGAATAAGAATAAGTCTTATTCTTATTCTGACTTATTTATATTAAAATTTAAAAAAAAGAAAACAAATTCAAAACATACTAAAAAATTTTTTCGATAAATTTTTTTAGAGTGTATAGTAAAAACGTTCATAACATTTTTTTAAAGGCGTGTAAGGCGTTGATTATGCCTTTAATGTTGACTTGTGCTATTTGATGTGCAGTCGAACATTTCGTTACCATTATTGTGATGTTATTTGACGTGTAGTTGATTGTTTTGTTACTACTATTGTAGTGTTATTGATTGCTTGGTTGCGACTATTGTTTATCTATTTTGCGAGCCGTTTGGACTTTTACCAACTTTTCGACAAGATAATTATTTAATTCCGTCCTTAATTTGACACGGCGTTTTTCGTAAAGTTTAATATAAAGTTTATTATGTGGAATAATAAAAGTAAAAAAGCCGTTGACTTATAGCGATTTTTTTGGTAAAATATATAGGAATTTATGTTAAAAACAAAGTTGCCGAAAAACAAGACCTTTCTTTTGAAAGACGAAATAACGATAAGATATTTTTTAGGCGTTTCGATAAAAGAGGGATATCTATTAATAAACGAAAATTTTGCAACGCTTTTTACCGACGCCAGATACTTCGATTTTGTAAAGACGTTAAAGTGTAAAATTTCGGTAGAGCACAAGTTGTTTTCGTCGCTGAAAGACGTAAAAGCCGAACTTCAAGAAAAGGGCATAAACAAAGTATATCTTAATTACGACGACGTTACTCTTTCGGAATACAGTGTATTGAAAAAAGAAATCGGCGTAAAAATATGTAACGGCGCAACGCATTTACAAAAACTTCGCACCGTAAAAAGTAGAGAAGAAATAAAATCGATAGAAAAATCTTGCGATATTATTTTCGATGCTTTGTCGACGGCCGTAACGCATCTTCGTGAAGGCGTAACGGAAAAAGAGATAAGGGAAGTTATCGTAAAAGAAATAATCAAAAACGGTGCAGAGGGAGAAAGTTTCGAAACAATCGTTGCGTTTTCCAAAAACTCTGCAATTCCACATCACGAAACGAGCGACGCAGTTTTGCAAAAAGACAGCGTTGTGTTGATAGACACGGGGTGCGTTTACAACGGATACTGTTCCGATATAACGAGGACGTATTTTTTCGGAAATCCCGACGAAGAATTTAAGAAAAATTACGACGCCGTGTTAAAAGCAAATTTAGTGGCGATAGAAAAAATAAAAGAGGGCTTTTTGGAAAGCGAGGGCGACGGCGTTGCTAGAGAGTATTTAAAAAGTCAAGGTTTGGAAAAATATTTTACACATTCTTTAGGGCACGGCGTAGGGCTAGAAATACACGAAAACGTACGGCTAAGTCCCAAAGGAAAAAACAAGTTAAAGCGCAACAGCGTGTTCACGGTAGAGCCGGGCGTGTACTTTGAAGATAGGTACGGGATTCGCATTGAAGACACTGTGGTGCTAACGAAAAATGGAATAAAAAGATTTTTTAAGGACGACAAGAGCCTAAAAATAATAAAACAATAAAAAAAGAAAAAGCGATATATAAGGAGAAAAACAATGATATCAGCAGGCGATTTTAGAAAGGGCGTAACTTTTGAATACGAAAACGGCGTTTACACGATAGTAGACTTCCAACACGTAAAACCGGGAAAAGGTGCGGCATTCGTAAGGACGAAGATGAAAAATGTAATAACGGGCGCAGTTTTGGAAAAGACGTGGAACCCGACGGAAAAATTACAAGAAGCACAAATCGAAACCAAGTATATGACGTATTCGTATAACGACGGCGAGTTGTATTATTTTATGGACGCAGAGTATAACTTAACGCCACTTAACTACGACCAAGTTGAAGACGCTCTTATGTACATCAAAGAGAACGACCCCGTAACGGTAAAATTCTTCAAAGGCTCGGCATTCTCCGTTGAATGCGAAAACTTCGTGGTACTTCGTGTAACGCAAGCAGACCCGTCTGTAAAAGGCAACACGGCAACCAACGCCACCAAAGACGCCATTTTGGAAACGGGTGCAAAAATCCAAGTTCCTATGTTCGTAGAAGAAGGCGAACTTATCAGAGTAGACACGAGAACAGGCGAATACATGGAACGTGTAAAAGGCTAAAAAAATTTTTAACGATGATAATAAATACCCGCAAAATGCTTTGTGGGTATTTGTTGTAATTAAAGAAGTGTTTTAATTGCAAGGTAGAAAATGAAAAGAGCGATTGTAACGGGTGCCGGCAGTGGAATAGGCAAAGAGATTGCAAAGAATTTTGTCTTAAACGGCTATCAGACGATATGTTTTTATAACAAAAACCAAAGTGGCGTGGACGAGTTAAAAACGTGGGCGTCGCAAAACAATTTAGAGGGCACAGTGCAAGCATATCGAGTAGACCTAAATAATCCACTTTCGATAAAAAGCACGTTTGAAGAAGTCAAAAAAAAGTTTAATAGAATAGACGTGTTGGTAAACAATGCCGGCGTATCGCTAACAAAACTTGTAACCGACACTTCGCTGGAAGAATGGGACGAAGTTTTCGGCGTAAACGTAAAAGGCACCTTTTATTTAACCAATCTCGTTTTGGAAATAATGATAAGCCAAAAGCATGGCAAAATAATAAACGTGTCGTCTATGTGGGGTTTGCACGGAGCGAGCATGGAAGTTGCGTACTCATCAAGTAAGTCGGCGCTCATCGGTTACACGAAAGCGCTTGCCAAAGAGGTGGGACCGAGCAATATAACGGTTAATTGCGTGTGTCCAGGCGTCATCGACACGAAAATGAATTCTCACTTGTCGCAAGAAGATATGCAAGCGCTTGTGGAGAGCACTCCGCTTTGTAGAATAGGCACGGTGAAAGACGTTGCCGGCGTGGTAACCTTTTTGGCGTCGGAGTCGGCAGACTTTATAACGGGCGAATGTATCAGCGTGGACGGTGGTTTCGGCTTATGAACAAGATAAGATTAGACGGAGAAAAAACGCCGTTTTCTCATGTGATAATCGTAATGCTGTTTGCAATCGGCGTTGTGGCGTTGCCGTTCGATATTTTGGTAAGAACGTTTATCGCAGACGATAGAATGGTGTATTACGTATCGCAAGCCATTCCGAGAATAATATTTTCCGTCGTCGCCGTGATATTTATCAAAAAGTATAACTTCGGCAAAATTTTTTCATCGATAAACGGCGTCGGCGTATTACTTATGATACCTGCCCTTTTGGTGTGCGTAAACAATGCGCCCATAGTGGGCTTGATAACGGGCAACGTAACGTACGAAGGGAACTTCGGGCTACTTGTTTCGTACGTGGTGTATTGTATATCCGTCGGTTTTTTCGAAGAATTAGTGTTCAGGGGAATAATATTTCCACTCTGCTTAATCTCTCAAAAAAAGGTAAAAAAGGGCGTATTTTGGAGCGTCGTCATATCGAGCGCCGTTTTTTCAGCGTCGCACCTTGTCAACTTGTTTGCAGGCATGAGCGTGGGAGCAGTGATATTGCAACTGGGGTACACCTTTTTAATAGGTAGTATGTGCGCAATTTCGCTTGTTAAAACCAACAATATTTTCGTTCCCGTATTTCTTCACACCGTGTACGATATAGGTGGCTTGGGACTAGTCAACGTAAACAACGCAGGTGGCTTGCTTAAAGGCTACCAGTGGGATACGCTTACGGTGATAATAACGGCAATTTTGGGCGTTATCGTTTGCGTATATATGCTGGTGCTTATTTTGAAACACGACGGCGTTCAAACGAAAGCGCTTTTCGACATAAAAGAAAATGCCGACGTTAAAGAATTAGAAGCAAATAATAGTGTAGACGATGGCGCAAAATAGAAAAAATAACGCAAAACGGCAAAAAAATAAAAAGACAAATAAAATCAATTAAAAAAACATAAAGGATATAAGTTTATGAAAAGGCAAAACGGAATATTGATGCCGATATTTTCCCTTCCTAATAAGTACGGAATAGGAAGTTTCGGCGAAGAAGCGTACGAATTCGTTGATAAATTGGCAGAAAGTAAGGTAGAAGTATGGCAAATATTGCCACTCGTGCAAACCGGTTACGGCGATTCGCCGTATTCTTCGGTGTCGATGAATTCTTTTAACCCTTATTTTATAAGTTTGAATTTATTAAGGGCGCAAAAACTTTTAACAAAAAAAGAATTAAAAGGTGCAGAAATAAGTGGTAAATACGTTGATTACGGCAAACTTTACGAAATAAGGTACCCGCTTTTAAGAAAAGCGTTTTCCAGATTTAATAAAAAAGACGAAAACTTCGTTTCCTTTTTAAGGGATAAAAACGCCAAAGATTACGCAATGTTTATGGCAATCAAACACAAAACGAATTTTGCCCCCTTTTACGCTTGGGAAGACGGGCTAAAATTAAGGGACAAAACTGCGCTTAAAAAGTTTGAAAAAGAAAATAAAGAAGAAGTTATGTTTTGGCAATTTTTGCAATTCATAGCAAAAGAGCAATGGTTCGACTTAAAAAATTACGCCAACTCTATGGGCGTAAAAATAATGGGCGACATGCCTCTCTACGTTGCGCTTGACAGCGTCGACGTGTGGACGGAAGCATCGCTCTTTAAGTTAAACAGCGACTTCACGCCGAAAAAGGTTGCCGGCGTTCCACCCGATTATTTTTCTCAAGACGGGCAACTTTGGGGCAACCCCGTTTACGATTACGAGAAGCATAAAAAGGATAATTTCGCTTGGTGGACGGCAAGGTTAAAAAGGGCGTTAAAGACCTTTGACCTCGTCAGGATAGACCATTTTAGGGGACTAGACAGGTATTACGAAGTGGACAGCCACGCCGTTAACGCAAGAGAGGGCGAATGGGTAACCGTTCCGTCTAAAGAACTTTTCGACACCATTCATAAAAGCGTCAGCCAAAACAGAATTATCGCAGAGGACCTAGGCATTATCGACGACGGCGTAAGAGAACTTTTGGCATACACCGGATACCCGGGAATGAAAATTTTGTCCTTTGCTTTTAACGGGCAAGAAGACAATTTTTATCTTCCGCAAAACATAAACGAAAACTCCGTTTGTTACACGGGCACGCACGACAACGACACCCTGATAGGACTTTTGGAAAGTGCCGACGAATGGAACTATAACTTAATAAAAAACGGCGTAAAGAAAAGTTTAAAAGAGATGAAAGTAAGGGGTAGAGTAGACAGTCCGAAATGTATTGCTCGTTCGATAACAAAACTCGGATTTGCATGCCCTTCAAGGCTTTTTATCGCACCTATGCAAGACTTACTGCTCCTCGGCACCGACTATAGAATCAACGAACCGGGCACCGTAAAAGAGCAAAATTGGGCGATAAGATTCAACAAAAGATTTTTCAAAAAAAGCATTGTAAGAAAGTTGCTCTCTTTTAACGAAAAGTACGGGAGATAATCTTTTGAAAAGCAAAAAATTAAGGATAGCGTTTATCGTTATAACAAGCATTATTACGGCTTTGCTGATAGCGTTTATATTTAGCAATTCGTTAAAAACACCGTCCTCGTCGTCGGGTCAGTCTTCGGGGCTTTACGATAAAGTTTTGGGCTTTTCCCAAAATTGTTTTGGCGAAAATTTTGCCACGTGGCTTTCGGGTTTTTTCACCGAGCATTTGTTTAGAAAACTTGCCCACGTCATAGAGTACTTAACGCTCGGCATATCCGTCAACTTAAATTTTCTGTCGATATTCGGCGTTAAGCCTAAGTATTTGTCTTTGTCGGCAGGCGTGGGGCTTACCGTTGCAAGTTTAGACGAAACGCTCCAAATTTTCTCCGGCAGAAACGCCAGCGTGTACGACGTGTTGTTGGATTTTGCCTCCTTTTTGGTGGTAACGCTTATTTTTCTCATCGTGTACCTTGTTAAAGAAAAAAACGGCAAAAAAGCCGTGTCGGACGACGGAAAAAGCGTATAGGCTTTCTTTACCTAAAGTAAGCAAAATGCGTAAAAAATTAAATAGTTTTTTCAAAAAGCAGATTTTTAATTAAAAGTCTGTTTTTTTTAAAAAAGTGTGTGTTTTATTTTACAAAAAGTAAAAAATAAAAACCTATATTTTAAAATGCCCCTTGAAAGAAAGGTGTAAAGCGTATATCATAAATGTAAATAAAATATGGTATTATGTTTGATAATAATATCATATATAACTTTAAGGCGAATTTCTTTATTTACGCAATGTTGTAATTAAAGCGCAAAAAAGTTTGATTTACCGATATAAATTAAAGTTTATATATAACAACTTGGAGGAAAAAATTATGACAAAAAATAAGAAGTTTTCTCTTATTTTATCCCTTCTCTTATGCATGCTTTTAGCGTTCGGCTCGCTAGGC
>CAYLUH010000016.1:13973-22337 GCA_964386845.1 uncultured Christensenella sp. | reverse complement strand
CATTTTAATTTAAAAAAAGGAATTGTTTATCTAATTAACTTTCGCTACTAATCAAAGCAATTAAAAAAACACGCTTTTAAAAAGTGTGTTTTCCGTTTTTAACCAATTTGTTATTTACTTGTTTAACAAAACGCTGTACGAAGGCTTTTTTATTTCGTTTGACTTTTCGACGGAAGCCATAATTCCCGTAACCAAAATCAAAAGCATTATCACTTCACCATTGTCTATACTAGAATATACACTATACATGGCGATTGCAAAATAAGCACAGCAATTAAACAAACAATTATGCTTTGTTAAAATTTTAAATCTGGCAAAGTAATTAAAAAGAATTGCACTCATTCCCACGATACCCGTCGTTGCAAGGGTGTTAAATATAGAAGAATGGTAGGTCACTATGCCCCAATGATTTCCGTTGATTGCATTTGCCAGGTCTGAACTATTGATAATCGGATAAAAAATTCCTTTACCGAAAACGGGATTTTCGGCAAATTCTTTTAACGCAAGCTTAAATAACGGCGTTCTTCCCGTGTCGTTAAAGAAATGTTTTTGTATAAACGCAAGCGTATTACCGTTAGTAATAAGCGAAACGGTTATTGCAATAATCACGGCAAGGATAATTAAACAGCACGTGTTTACGAAAAACATTTTTTTATCTTTTTTAAGTTTCGTGTATGCATAAATTATCATTACGGGAGCAAATACAACGATGGTTCCAAGAGCACCGTCGCTACCCGAAATATACGTTGCCACGTACAAACAGCAAATTATTGCCAAGTATGTAAAAACGTTGTTCGTTTTAACTAAAAGGTAAAGCGCAAAAGGTATTGCGAGCATAAACACGTAGCCACAGAAATTGATATTCCCCCACCCAAAATCTCTGGGGTATCCTAACAAGCGCATAATCACGAGTTGCAAGGCAACCGTTAACGCAGAAAACAGCACGGCGTAAGAAATGTAAACTTTGAAATCGAATTTCTTTCTCTCTTCTAGTGAAATGCCGTTTGCGAAAATTAAATATTCCACAATCATTCCGAGCCCTATGCCGAGTATTAAAGAAAGCCCTTCTCCCAAATTAACGTTACTTGCGCTAAAATAAGACAAGTACTTGCCAGTGCATAATCCACCTAACGCCAAACTTAAAAATATGACGGCAAGACTAATGCCGTAAAGCCCGAATTTGAATTTTTTCGGTGGATATTTTATAACGTGCACGATAATGCCGATGACCATAGGAACAAAAAGAATAACTGACAAAGGATTACCGAAAACACTTAAATCGCTAAACAGAAACACCACGTTAAAAAGTGGTGGCAAAATCGGAGTCAAGTCCTTTTGCGTAATGAAAATTATCATAGCAAAGAGGGTAAAAGTAAAACAACCTGCAAGTTGCATTTTGGTAAAATAAATAAACACCGTAAAAAATGCCACTGCAAGTGGAAAATAAAAAGAATATATGAAGTTTTGGAAGCCAGCCTTTACGTTAAACTTACAACTGCCCTCAACCACTACCGTATCCATACGCTAGTATTATACATTAAAAGTAACCTTAAAGCAAGCGTTAAACAAAATAAAGTGAAAAACTATTTGAGATAACGCACCGGCAAAGCTTCTTCGTTAAAATTATTTAAGTGCTCCGTAACTACCATAAAGCCGACGACGATAATCATAATCATTAAGGATTCACCACAGTCAACGCTAGAATGTATCATAAAAAAAATCACAGAAAAAAAGGCACACACGTTAAAAGGCGTATTCTTTTTCGTTAAAACTTTTATCCTCGCAAAGTAGGTAAATAAAAGCATTATCAAACCGTAAATCCCCGTCGTTGCGAGCGCTTGAATAAAGGACGAATGATAATTAGATGTCCACCAAAAGTTATGTTCGAACGGATAATAAACGCCTTTTCCGAAAAGAGGATTTTCTTTAAACAACCTAATTGCTTCCCTATAAATGTTAGACCTACCCGTGTCGGTAAGAAATTTTATTACTAATTGATTTATAAAATCTTCGTCAGATATAATTTTATAGATTACACCGATTAAAAAGGCTATCATTACAGAAAGACACAAATTTAAAAATAACGTTTTTTTGCTTTTTTTAAGTTTTGTGTATATGTAAAAAATCAACAGTGGACAAAAAATTAAAAGAATACCCGTAGATGCGTCGCACTCTGCTTTTATCGAACCATAAATGAAAAACAGTATGGCAAAAACGTATGGGAAAATTTTTTCCGTTTTTATTATTAAGTAAACGCACATCGGAACGGCAAACAAAATTAAAAAACCAGCAAAGTTCCTATGTCCCCAGCCTAGCCACCTTAATTCTTCAACCTTCAAAGAGGTAAACAAAAGTTGAAAAACGACGGCGAACGCAAGATAAATTATCGTTTTTGCGAAATAAACTTTTAAATCAAACGATTTTCTGTTTTCGGAGTGCATGCCCGATTTTAACACGAGGTATTCTAAAATCGTTCCCACGCCGACGCCTAAAACGAGCGTTACGGAAAGTGAAAACCAAGGTTTATCCATATTGCCAAAGCAGTGCGATAAAGAATTGTTAAAAATTCCACTAAAAATATAGCCCGATAAAACAAATAGCAAACTTATTCCGTACACGCCTAATTTTATCTTCGTCTTATATCTAAAAAGGCGCACGACGAGTGCTACCAATACGGGTAAAAACACCAAATAACAAAAGGGATTTTCGAACATTGTTATAGACGAAAAGGAAAAAATAAACGGAGCGTTAAACAGCAACGGAAAAACAGGGCATAAATCTTGTTGAAACGCCAAAATCACGGCGACCAAAATGCTGAAAACGGAAATGCCCAAAACACCTCCCACGACTCCTGCGTTTTCACTTGCAAAATACGTTATTACCGTGAAAATCGAAACAAACAAGGGAAAGAAATTTGAATATATTAAATTTTGAAAGCCGTCGTAAAATTTGTTAAGGCTTGAAAAAGTTTTTTTCGACATCGTCATAATGGATTGATTACAACACTAACAAAAACGAACAATTATTTTTGCGCCGTGTATTAAGTTAGCGTTCGGCTTTTTACATAAAACCGTAGAAAACGTTAGTTTTTACTTTGCAGTCGGCAAAATACGATTGTATTATATCATCAAACGGCTTTTGCGACAAGTATTAATTTGCAAAAAATATATACTCTTGAAAAACTCCGTAAAAAGCAACGACGCTTTGACTAATAACACATAAAAAATCCGACGCTTTTTAACGCCGGATACAAAATTTTTTTTGTTTTCAGAAGGTTGCGTGCTTTTTAGCACTCGCCTTTTTACATTTTTATTCTTCTGTCGATTTTGTAAGTGGGAACAAGTTCGTGTACCAACTCTTTCATCTTGTCCGTTTCGTTGTAAGCTTCCACATACAATTGTTGCACCTTTTCGAACAAATGCTTTTCGTCTATTTCCAACGGTTTGCCGATAAATATCATATCGTTTTCCGTTTTCTTCATACCCTCTTCGTCCATAAGTTTTTCTTCATACAACTTTTCGCCCGGCCTTAACCCCGTTATCTTTATATCGATATCTTTGAAAGGCTCAAGTCCGCTTAATCTAATCATATTTACAGCCAAGTCGTAAATTCTGACTTGATTGCCCATGTCGAGTACGAATATTTCGCCACCCTTTGCGTACGCTCCTGCTTGAAGCACGAGAGACACGGCTTCGGGAATCGTCATAAAGTACCTTACTATGTCTTTATGCGTTACCGTTATCGGACCACCCTCTGCAATCTGCTTTCTAAACAAAGGAATTACAGAACCGTTAGAGCCTAAAACGTTTCCGAATCGCACGGCAACGTAATCGGTATCCTTGTAAACCTTGTTCATCGTTTGAACAATCATTTCGCATATACGCTTGGTTGCACCCATTATGTTCGTCGGGTTAACGGCTTTGTCGGTACTTATCAAAATAAACTTTTCAACTCCGTTTCTGCCTGCGGCGTCTGCGACCTTGTAAGTTCCGCTAACGTTGTTTTTTACCGCTTCGTTAGGACAATGCTCCATAAGAGGAACGTGCTTGTGCGCAGCGGCGTGGAACACTATGTGAGGTTTGTATTTTTCAAAAACGTTGTCCATTTTTTTGCTGTCTCTTACGCTTGCAATAAGCACTTCCAAATTAAGATTAGGAACGTGGCGAACAAGTTCTTGTTGAATATCGTATGCGTTGTTTTCGTAAATATCAAGTATTATGAGTTGACGAGGATTGTGCATTGCTATTTGACGGCAAAGTTCACTTCCTATCGAGCCACCTCCACCCGTAACCA
This sequence comes from uncultured Christensenella sp., assembly GCA_964386845.1. Classification (GTDB taxonomy): domain Bacteria; phylum Bacillota; class Clostridia; order Christensenellales; family Borkfalkiaceae; genus UBA1259. The sequence goes on along the minus strand of CAYLUH010000016.1, from coordinate 18,044 downwards.
AAACTATTTTATCTTCTATATATCCCATTATCTCATCCAAATTGACGGATACGGGCTCTCTACCCAAAAGGTCTGTTACGCTGACTTCCTTTATCGACGATACCGACAGTTTACCCTCTGCAAATTGATAAACGCCCGGAAGTATTTTTATCTTACAAGAAGTTTCTTGGCACTTTGCTATTATTTCGCTCTTTATTTTTTCGCTGACGGACGGCATCGCTATTATTATTTCGTCCGCCTGATAAACTTTGGCAAACGTCGCAACGTCGGAAGTTTGTCCGACGACACGAACGCCGTTTATTTGTTGGTCCATTTTGTTGGGGTCGTCGTCTAAAACGCACACAGGGTCCATATTTATTTTATCCGACGTTTTCATTTCGTTGATTAAAAGCGCACCTGCGTCGCCTGCACCGATTATGATTACCCTTTTGTACGGCATATATCTCGCCTTGTTTTTTGTAATTACCCTTGCAAGATATCCACAGAAAAATCTGCTTACCACCACGCATATAATAAATACGAAAGAGGACACGAACGCCCATAAATACCCGAGTTCTTCGCTAAATGCAGAAATGATAAAGGTGCACGCCGTAAATATTATCAACGCCTCTAACGACTTCATCGCCTCCGACATTCCCGCATATCTCCAGATGTTGGAATACAATCCGAACACGATAAACAGCCCGTACATGAGCGCCAAACATATAAGGAATAAATACCACGTCGACCTAAAATTTTCCAAAACGTTTACCGTTGTTAAATCTATAATAACAAAGGCTAACGCCCACGCAAGAATCAACGATAATAAATCGACTATTATAAACAATACCAGTTTAAAATTCTTTTTCATTTTTCTTTGCTCTCTATTTTAACGTTTGTTTTATTTTGTCTACGATATTCTCTGCAGTCAATCCGTTGTCTGCAAGTTGCTCGTCGACGGTGCCGTGCTCTATAAACCTGTCTTTAACGCCGAAAGAAAGTATTCTCGGCGAAAGTCCCCTCTCGTCGTAAAAAGATTTTACAAGCCCGTTAAATCCACCTATCAAACTGTTTTCCTCTAGCGTTACAATCAAGTCCTTTTTTATATCCATAAGCATTTCTTCGTCTAACGGTTTAACGCTTCTTGCATTTATTATGGAAGGCTCGATTTTTAACTTTTCCTTAACTTGTTCCGCAAGTTTAATCATTCTCGGCCCGACTGCTAAAATGCTTACCTTTTTACCCTCGACAAGTTTTTCCCACAATCTTTCCGAAAGTGGCGTTACCGTTTCTATTTTACAAGGTTTGCCGTTGGGATAACGTATCGCACACGGTTTTTTTAAGGCTATCGCATACCTTAACATTTCCGAAAACTCCTCCGTGCTTTTAGGCGCAAAAATATTCATATTCGGCATATGCGATAAATAACTCAAATCGAAAACGCCTTGATGAGTCTTTCCGTCGGCGCCGACTAACCCTGCCCTATCCAGACAGAAAACTACGGGCAAATTATTTACGCAAACGTCGTGCATAATTTGGTCGTAAGCACGTTGCAAGAAAGTAGAGTAAACGCACACAACGGGCGTTAATCCTCCTTTCGCCAGTCCTGCGGCATACGTTACGGCGTGTTCTTCTGCAATACCGACGTCGTTTACACGCTCCGGAAATTTTGCCATTAACGGTTGCAAGCCTGTTCCCGTCAACATTCCAGCCGTTATCGGCGTAACGCTTTCGTCTTCTTCCATTATTTTTCCCAAAGCGTCGCCAAGCGTGTTGGAAAAATCGGCAGAACCCGTTAAAAGCCCTTTGCTAACGCCGTGATATTCTTCGGCGTTAACTTCTGCTTCCTCCAAGCCCCTACCTTTTACGGTGTTTACGTGAAGTAAAACAGCCTTGTTTTTACAAGTATCTTTAACCTTATTAAGTATTTTTATAACTTCTTCCAAGTCGTTGCCGTCTATGTCGCCGACGTACTTAAAGCCGAACTGCTCTACGTAATAAGACGTTTTGTTGAACATCCTTTTGAAAAAGTTTCTCGTCCCTTTAAGCCACGACGTCACGAAAGAATTGCCGAAAATCTTTTTTAAACCACGCTTAAATTTTACGTAACCCTTGCTTGCCGTACTTTTGCTAATGACTTTGTAAAAACCGTTTCTATTTTTGGAAATACTCATTCCGTTATCGTTTAATACGGTTATAAAATTTTTCGGTTTTTGCGTGGACGCCATCAAGCCTTCCAAACTAAGTCCGTTGGAAAAAGCCCCGTCTCCAACAACGCTAATCACACAGTAATCTTGTTTAAGTTCGTCCCTTGCCTTTGCCATGCCGAGTGCAGAAGAAAGCGCAGTGCCCGCATGACCCGAAGTAAAGGTGTCAAACGGACTTTCGGAAGCGTCGGTAAATCCCGATATGCTTCCCCTTTGACGAATAGTTTTACATTCTTCTCTTCTACCCGTTATCAACTTATGCGTGTAACATTGATGTCCCACGTCGAAAATAAGTTTATCGTTTGGAAAATCGAAAACGTAATGGAGAGCGATGGTTAATTCCACCACGCCTAAATTTGAAGATAAATGTCCACCGTTGGTTTTTGCCATTTCTATTATTTCTTGCCTAACTTCCGATGCCAAAACCTTTAATTCTCGGATATTCAACTTTTTAAAATCTTGATAAGACGTTAACCCGTCCAAAACGCTCATATATTTTCCTTTCGATTTTAAAATCTACCATTATGGTTATTTTGTTAATTATACTACCGACCTTTACAAAAGTCAATATAATTCGTCAATATCGGACTTCTTTTATTGTTTGAAAGCCTTGACGAATTATTTTTTTTATTTTACAATTATTGTATGAATAACAATTTTTTTATGACAGAAAAAGAACTTTTGGAATTTGCTTCTTTAACGCTTAAAATCGGCGTCAATTTGCAAAAAGGTCAAGGACTGGAAGTAAACTGCCCCGTCGAACAGTACGACGTGGCAAGGGCGTTTACAAAAGTCGCTTACACGCTGGGCGCAAAAATAGTGAGAATACGCTGGAACGACGAAGAAGTGGATAAAATAAATTACTTGAACGCAGAAACGTCCGTCCTTTCCGACGTTCCGAAGTGGCTTGTACAAAGCAAAATGGATTTGGTGGAAAATGATTTTTGTTACGTTGCAATAGCAAGCGAAAACCCCACGATTTTTAACGAAGTGGACAGCCATAAATTATCTCTCGTCGCAGGGGCAAAAAGCAAGGCGCTTAAAAAGTTTTCCGACGTGGTTATGGCTAACGGCATACGGTGGTGCGTCGTAAGTTTACCAACGAAAGAATGGGCAAAACAAGTTTTCCCTTTTTCCGAAACGCCGTGCGAAGATTTGTGGCAAAGCATAAAAAGTACTATGCGCCTTAATCTCACCTCCCCCGAAACCGAATGGCAAAAACACATTGAACTTTTAGATAAAAGAGCAAAATATTTAACGGAAAACAATTTTGAATATTTGCATTTCGTAAACGGTCTCGGCACCGACCTTTACGTCGGGCTTTGCGACGACTACGTCTTTTTGTCTGCAAAAGAGTACGCAAAAGACGGCGTGCCTTTCGTTGCCAACATGCCGACGGAAGAGGTGTTTTCCGCACCACACAGATTAAAAACTTTCGGCAGAGTTTATTCTAGTTTACCACTCATATACAACGGACAAAAAATAGATAAATTTTACTTGGATTTCGACAAGGGCAAGGTCGTCGATTTCGACGCAGAGGTCGGTTACGACACGCTAAAAGGTCTACTGGAACTTGACGCCGGCACGAAAAGAATAGGCGAAGTTGCTTTAATTGGCAAAAACTCGCCCATCGCAAAAAGTGGAGTTTTGTTTTACAATACGCTTTTCGACGAGAACGCAAGTTGCCATTTGGCGCTTGGAAAAGCATACCCCACCACCGTTAAAGGAAGCGAAAATTTAACACAAAAAGAACTTTTGCAAAAGGGGTTAAACAATTCCGTCGAGCACGTCGACTTTATGATAGGCACACCCGACCTATTTATCGAGGGCATAAAAAAGGACAAAACAAAAATCCCCGTGTTCGAAAACGGAGATTTCGTTATCT
>CAYLUH010000016.1:0-13873 GCA_964386845.1 uncultured Christensenella sp. | reverse complement strand
ATGTAAGAAAGCAAGGTAAACGCCAAGCCGACAAGCATTCCCTTTAACAACCCTTTTCCCTCTTTGACGGAAAAGAACACGCCCAAAAATATCGCCAACGTTTTTATAAACTGATTTACGGCTTTTATTACGCCGTTATTTAACACTGCGAATTTAACCACGACGGAAAAAATCAAAACGCCAATCAACAAAATTGACAGCGATATTATCGTCGCCTTTAACACTTGCAAAAAAAACGATTTTAAATGTCCTTCCACAAAAAAGCCCCCTTGTATCTAATAAAAGATATGCAAGGGGGTTTTGTTTTATGAAATGTTATTCAGGTTTTTCTTCTTTAACTTCTTCCGTCTTTTTCGAAGTAGCCTTTTTGGTTGTTCTTTTCTTTTTCGGCTTTTCTTCAACTTGAACAGGTGCTTCTTCGGTTACGACTTCTTCTGCAACTTCTTTAACGGTTTCTTCTACGGGTGCTTCTACCACTGCAGGTTCGTCTCCACCCATCGAAGCAGTTTGATAAATTGCTTGCTTATCGAATTTAATGTAACTCTTGTGTCCGTCCGTACCCGTTTCTAAAACGAAAGTGTTTTCAGCTTCGTCCATTTCAACTAAATATCCACAAATGCCACCGATTGTTTTAATCTTGTCGCCCTTTTTAAGTTTGCCGATTGCTTCTTCGGCTTCCTTTGCCTTCTTTTTGCTTTGTACGTTTTGCCAAATCATAAATCCAACTAAAACGACAACGATTACAATTAAAATAATCCAAGTGCCGATGTTGTTTGTGTTTTCACTCGTACCATCTAAAAGATTTACTAACATTTTTTGCTCCTTATTTTTCTACTATTTTGCATATATTATAAATCACAACACAATATTTTGCAAGTGTTTTGCTAAAATTTTAACGCTTTTAAAATTCGCCTTACAATTTTTTTCGTTTACACCTGTTTTTCGCCTGTTTTTGCGTAAAATTCCGTTGCAAATTCGGTAAAACTATCGTTAAGTATGGCTTCTCTAACCTGCGCCATTAAATTGTTTAAGTAAGTGATGTTGTGAAGACTAAGCATCATTCCCCCCATCATTTCGCCGACGTTTATCATATGGCGCAAATACGCCTTGGTGTAATTACGGCAAGCATAACAATCGCACTCGTCGTCTAACGGCGTAAAGTCTTCTTTGTAAATGCCGTTTCTAACGACGATTTTACCTTTACTCGTAAGCGCCGTGCCGTTTCTGGCAATACGTGTTGCCAAAACGCAGTCGAACATATCTATGCCCCTTCTAACGCCCTCTATCAAACAATCCGGACTGCCTACGCCCATCAAATATCTTGGCACGTTCGTCGGATAAAACGGTAACATTTCGTCCATAAGTTCGTACATTAACGGCTTCGGTTCGCCAACCGAAAGTCCACCTATGGCGATACCGTGCTTTGCGTAAGGAATCGTTTCTTTTAAACTAAGCAACCTTAAATCTTTGTACATATTTCCTTGCACGATGGGGAACAACGCTTGATTGTCGTTTTTGTGTGCGTTATAGCACCTGTCAAGCCAAGACAACGTACGCTTTAACGCCGTTTTAGAAAAGTCGTAATCGGCGCCGTACGGCGAGCATTGGTCAAACGCCATTATTATGTCGGCACCTAAATTGTTTTCTATCTCTATCGCCCTTTCCGGCGTGATAAAATGTTTACTACCGTCTACGTGAGAGTTAAAATAAACGCCCTCGTCTTTTATTTTGTTAAGTTTTGCAAGCGAAAAAACTTGGAAGCCACCACTGTCTGTAAGTATGGGTCTGTCCCACGCCATAAATTTGTGCAGTCCACCAGCCTTTTTTATCAACTCGTCTCCCGGGCGCATAAACAAATGGTAAGTGTTTGCCAAAATGATTTGTGATTTTGCCTCTTTTAAATCACGAGGCATAACCCCCTTTACCGTGGCTTGCGTCCCGACGGGCATATACGTCGGCGTTAAAATATCGCCGTGAGGCGTGTGAAGTATGCCGACTCTGGCACCTGTTTTTTTATCCTGTTTTATAAGTTCAAAAGAAAATTTTTCCATATGTTTTTGTTTTTATTTTAAGTTTAATTTTTGTCTATTTTTCAGAAACGAGCAAGACAAGGCTCGCTATTTTTTGGGTGAGATAAACCTTGTTGGTTATCGAATTCAAAAAAATTTACAGTAACGCAGTATTGCGAAATTTTTACTCTTTTGTCTGTTTTTAGAAGCGAGCAAGACAAGGCTCGTGAAGCGTTTCGGACGAGATAAACCTACTGGTTATCGAGATCGAAATGCGAAACAGTAAACGCAGTATTGCGAAGTTTTTCCCTCTTTTGTCTGCTTTTAGAAACAAGCAAGACAAGGCTCGTGAAGTATTTCGGACGAGATAAACCTACTGGTTATCGAGGTCGAAATGCGAAACAGTTAACGCAGTATTGCGAAGTTTATAAAAACAGACAAGCGTCTCCGAAAGAAAAAAACCTGTACCTCTCTGCCACTGCCAAATTGTATATATCGAGTATTTTTTCACGACTGGCAAAACTTGACACCAACATTAAAAGGGTGGACTTGGGAAGATGAAAATTGGTTATCAACCCGTCGACACACTTAAACTTGTAAGGTGGATATATAAATATTTCGGTATTGCCCGACTGCTCTTTTACGAAACCGTTTTCGTCGGCAACGCTTTCCAAAGTCCTAACCGAAGTCGTTCCCACGGCTATTACACGGCGTCCTTCCCTCTTTGCCGAATTTATTATTTCTGCACTCTCTTTTGATATTTCGTAATATTCAGAGTGCATGTGATGTGTCGTGACGTCTTCAACCTTGACGGGTCTAAAAGTTCCTAATCCGACGTGCAAAAGAACGTTTGCTATCAACACGCCTTTGTCTTTTATTTTCTTTAACAGTTCTTGCGTAAAATGGAGTCCAGCCGTCGGTGCGGCAGAAGAGCCCTCCACCTTGGCGTAAACCGTTTGATAACGATTTTGGTCTTTTAATTTTTCCGTTATGTAAGGTGGCAACGGCATTTCTCCGACTTTTGACAAAATGTCTTCGAACACGCCGTCGAATTCAAAACGCACTATTCTTCCACCCGACTCTATTTGGTTTTCCAGTACGGTTAAACTCAACTTTTCGTTAACGACGAGGCGCACGCCCGGTTTTGCCTTTTTGCCCGGTTTTACAAGCACTTCCCAATCTGTCAAGTTTAGCCGTTTTAACAACAAAACTTCCACCTTGCCACCGTGCTCTGTATAAGCAAAAATTCTAGCAGGCAACACTTTCGTGTTGTTTATCACAAGCACGTCGCCGGCATTTAAGTAATCTATGACGTCGTAAAAATGCTTGTGTTCTATTTTATCCGTTTTTCTGTCGTACACCAGCATACGTGAAGTATCACGGGGTTCTAGTGGCGTTTGAGCAATCAGTTCTTCGGGAAGATAATAATCGAAATCACTAGTTTTCATCATTCTCTCCGTCGCCGTTTTTTATGCCTAACGCCGATAATTGTTTTATGCTCTTTTCAGGCATGGTTAAGCCGATATGTTTATATCCCGCTTGCAACAATACTCTGCCTCGTGGCGTTCTTGCTATAAAGCCTAATTGCAACAAATACGGCTCGTACACGTCTTCTATGGTGTTTGCGTCTTCATTGACGGTGGCAGACAACGTGTCTAATCCACAAGGGCCACCGTTAAATTTTTCTGCCATTGCTTTTAACAACTTAATGTCAACGTAATCGAGCCCTAAATCGTCTATCTCCATCATCTCGAGCGCACGCTTTGCATCGCTTAATTCTATCCCTTCGTGCCCACTGTACATAGCAAAATCTCTTACTCTACGAAGCAATCTGTTTGCTATTCTCGGCGTGCCACGACTCCTTTTTGCAATTTCCAAACTTGCCGTTCTGTCGATTGCCATTTCAAGTTTTTCCGACGAGCGCTCTATTATCTCTTGAAGTTCTTCCGTCGAATAGTTTTCTAGCCTACATATTACGCCGAACCTGTCCCTTAACGGTGTGGATAACATTCCCGCTTTCGTCGTCGCACCGACAAGGGTAAACTTGGGAAGTGGCAGTTGTACGTTTTTTGCAGACGGCCCCTTTCCGATGATAAAATCAAGAGTAAAGTCTTCCATTGCCGGATACAATATTTCTTCCACGTTGTGATTTAGCCTATGAATTTCGTCGATAAACAAAATATCGTTTTCGTTGAGGTTTGTAAGAATTGCAGCCAAATCGCCCGAGCGCTCTATCGCCGGACCACTGGTGATTTTTATTTGCGTGCCCATTTCCTTTGCGATGATGTGAGCAAGCGTGGTTTTGCCAAGCCCGGCAGGACCGTACAAAAGAACGTGGTCGAGTGCGTCTCCACGCATTTTTGCCGCACGCATATATACGGAAAGATTATCTTTTACTTTATTTTGACCAACGTATCCGTCCATAGACTTTGGCCTTAATACGTTTTCTACCTCTACTTCTTCTTCACCTAGCGTGCTCTTTACGAATATATCTTCTTCCATACGTTACCTACTTAATATTCTTTAATGCAAAAGCCAAAATTTGTTCGACTGTTTTTAAGCCTTGTCCTTTTGCTTTTTTTACCACCGTTATGCTTTCGCCTCGTGCAAATCCAAGCGACGTTAACGCCGTTATAGCATCGTTTTCGTTTTCTCCAAGGCTTTCTTCGGGCGTTAAAATTTCTCCCGTTTCTGCGTCCACGCCACCCATTTTATCTTTGAGTTCCAAAACAATGCGCTCTGCCGTTTTTTTGCCCAAGCCCTTTACCTTGGACAACGTTTTTACATCGCCTTTTGCAATGCACAACGCAAGCGTACTTAAACTCATATCAGACAGCACCGTTATGCCCATTTTCGGTCCGACGCCCGATACCGATATAAGTTTTAAGAACATCTCTTTTTCTTCCAGACTAACAAAGCCGTACAAAAAAATTCCGTCTTCTCTGACAGCCGTATAAATAAAAGCCGAGCCGTACTTTTCCTTTAACAATTTTTGGTAAACGGTTTGCGAACAAGTAACCTCGTACCCCACGCCACCTGCTTCTATTATTACGACGTTGTTTTTTTCGTCTATTATATTGCCTTTTAAATATCCTATCATTTGACTACCTACGTTATATTTTGAATAATCCACCTAATTTGTTGGTTTGAGAATGAGCCAGCGCCACGGCAATCGCATCGGCAGCATCGTCGGGCTTTGGAATGGCTTTTAATCCCAACAGCGTTTTTACCATTTGTTGAATTTGGTTTTTGTCTGCTCTGCCGTACCCCGTTAACGCCTGCTTTATTTGAAGCGGAGTGTACTCGAATATTTTTCCACATTCTTTCGTCGCCGTAAGAAGCAACACGCCCCTTGCGTGAGCGACGGCTATACCCGTTTTGACGTTCTTTGCAAAAAACAATTCTTCGATTGCAATCTCGTCGGGCTTAAACTTGTCTATAACCTGTTTTATGCCCTTTTCCAGCATGGTAAGTCTTACTGCCAAGTTTTCTTCTTTTGGCGTTAGAACAACGCCGTAATCGATTATGCTTGGCTTTTTTCCACGCTCGCAACTTATTGCACCGTATCCGAGCGTCGCCAGTCCGGGGTCGAATCCTAATATTATCATATCTTATATATTTTACTTAAAATACTTAAAATTGTCAATACAATACACGGCTTTTATGCGCACAGTTAAAAAGAGTGAACGGTTAAGTTCACTCTTTCACTTTTTATTCGTGTTTTCTTACTGCTGAGGATAAACACCCGTATCGCAGAAATAATATTGCGTTTTGGTAAATTCTTTGGTTACGGTAGTTTCGTAAATTCTCATTCCCGATTGCATATATCTTTTCAAAGTAATTACCAACTTGTCGCCAATCGTGGTTTTCTCCATCATTTCGGAAAAATCAGACAACAGGGAAATATTCTTTTCTTCCGTCAATTCGTCGCCACCGTTTTTGTATAGTTTAACGTTGGTGATTTTATCGTTAACGTAAATGCCGTTTTCTTGCGCCCAACCGTCTTCCGTGAGCGATGCAACCACAACGTTTCCGTTCTCTTGCGTCACCGTTACACCGAGTTTTACTTCTCTACCCGAAACGTAACCGTAATTATTAAACTCGTTGGCAACAGCCGTTCCAAGCAACTGTTTTGCAATATTTACAAAACCGTTATCTATTTTACCTTCGTCAACGGAAATTTTGTGAGGGATTGCAAAATTAAGCCCCACGTACTCCGTGTCTCCCGAATTGGTTATTCCGATAAGTTCGCCGTACATATTGAAAAGTGCGCCACCAGAACTACCCGGGTGCGTCGTCATGTCGAGTTGAAGCAATGTCATCGCTCCAATGCTGTCTACCGTTATTTGCCTATTGACGTAAGAAATTATTCCCGTTGAAATTGTTCCCGGTAAACTGCCCGAAGGATTGCCGATTGCAAACACCTGCTCTCCGTAAGTTACCCCGTATCCGTTTGGAATAACCTTTGCTTCCGTTATATCATCAGCCGTTAGTTTTGAGCCTGCGATGTTTAATCTTAAAACGGCAACGTCTGATTCTTTATCGGCGCCGACAAGCGTTACGGCGTTATTTTGAACGTCCTTTTTTTTTCCACCGATTACGCCGGAAAAAACGTAATCTTCGTTTTCGTTGTATCTAAAATTTTCGTCAGGTAAATAAATTTTTACTTCGGCGTTTTCTTTACATACGTGTGCGCAAGTCAAAATGTAAAAAATCGTGTCGTCGTTACTCTTTCCGTCGTTAACGTCAACGATAACGCCGGAGCCTGCACCCGACTCGCTATCCGACGTCGAGGTTATCATTACGCAACTGCCTTTAACCTTTGCAGCGGCTTCCGTTAAACTTAACGGCGAACCCGACCTTGCCTCCGTATCTTCTGCAAATACTATGCCCGAACTTTGAGCAACCGAATCGGGCAGCACTGTCGGAGCGACCAACCCCGTTACGCTACCTCCGTTATCCACGGTGCCGTTTTCATCTCCCGAACTAAACGTACACCCCACTAAACTCAATGCCGTTACAAGAGCAAGCAAAAGAGTTATTATTTTCCAACATTTCTTTCTCATCTTTTTCTCCTTTTTTATATTGTATCATACTTTTGCTTAAAATTTACTTGAATTTTATTTTTTTTGTAAAAAAATCAAAAGAGCGATTAAAACGCCCTTTTTAACACATTTATGTAAAAGCAAAAGCGTTACGAAAAAGTAAAATGCTATAAGACTTAAAATCGTTTATTAACGAAAAAAAAATTACTGCCGTAAAACTTTTGCTAATTTATTAAAACGGCAGTAATTTATTGATTAAAATTAAAATTATTTCTAAAATACGGTTTTAATCTTACCACCGATATTATTAGTATAATAAAGATAGGCAAAATTATTCCCTTTTTATTTTTATTCTTCCTCTTCTTCCGGAATGTCAACGTTGTGATAAACGTCTTGCACGTCGTCCAAGTCTTCCAAAGCGTCTATTAAGCGTTGGAATTTTTTAAGTTCTTCACCCTCGAGCGTTATCATATTTTGAGATACCATTTTGATTTCTGCTTCGAAAAAGTTAAGTCCTTTTTCTTCTAAATATTTTCTGACGTTAGAAAATTCTTGAACGGAAGTTTTTACGACGAATGCGTCTTCTTCCGTAACGACGTCGTCTGCACCTGATTCCAACGCATATTCCATCAATGCGTCTTCCGTTAAGTCTACCGTCCTTTCAACGATTATTTCGCCGATTGTAGAAAAGGTAAACGATACGCAACCACTGTTTCCAAGCGAACCACCGTGTTTTCTCATTGCCGTACGAACGTAATCTACGGTACGGTTTTTGTTGTCTGTAAGTGCCTTGATAATTACTGCACTTCCCGACGGGCCGTATCCCTCGTACGTCAATTCTTCGTAGTTGTCGCCGTTCAATTCTCCTGCGGCCTTGGCAATGCAACGCTTAATGTTGTCGTTTGGCATATTAACAGCCCTTGCTTTTGCAATTGCGTCTGCAAGTTTACTGTTCGTCGTAGGGTCCGGATTGCCCTTTGCCGCTACTGCAATTTCTCTTCCTATTTTTGTAAACACTTTTCCCTTTGCGGCGTCTGTTTTTGCTTTCTTTGCCGCTATATTGGCTGAGTGACTGTGTCCTGACATATTTGTTTCTCCTTATTTTTTTAACGCATACATAAGTATACCTGCAGATACCGATGCATTTAAACTTTCCATTCCGTTTCGCATTGGGATACTTACCTTATGTTTTGCAACGCTTCTCATCTCTTGACTTACGCCGTTTGCTTCGTTACCTATAACCAAACAGTATTCTCCTTTTTCAAACTCAAAAAGGTTTTCTCCGTGCATATCTGCAACTATTATAGGCTCCTTTATTTTGCTTATCAAATCTGCTCTCTTGCCCATAACGACGTTTACTTTGAATATTCCACCCATGCTCGCACGCACCGACTTTGGTGAATAAACGTCAGCAGAGCCCTCGACAACGTAAACTGTTTTATATCCACTTGCGGCGGCCGTTCTTATTATTGCGCCGACATTACCCGGGTCTGCAACACAATCTAAAAAGACGCTTGCGCCACTCTCGATATCTTTTTCGACGGGTTTTTTTACCACTGCCAAAACGCCTTGTGGCGTAACTTCTCCCGAAATGCTTTCAAAAACGCTTTCCGTTACGATGGTTACAAAATTTTCGTCGACGACGTCGCTTATAAGGGCTAACCCTTCTTCGGTTGCTACGACGTGCTCGACGGGTAACGAAAGAGACAAAACTTCTTTTACAAGTTTTACACCTTCCACAAGATAAACGTTAAACTCGTCTCTAAATTTTTTTTCTTTCAACGAGCGAATTTTTTTGATAAGTTGATTGCTTCTTGAATTTATTAACATAAAACTCAAAAAAGCCTACTTTTCGTGTAGGCTTTATTTGTTAATTTAATGCTACTTTTGCCTTTTCGCAAAGAGCCGTGAATGCTTGAGCGTCCTTAACGGCTAAATCTGCAAGCATCTTTCTGTTCAAGTTGATTCCCGACTTTTTCAAACCGTAAATAAACTTGCTGTAAGACAATCCGTTAAGTTTTGCAGCAGAGTTAATTCTGGTAATCCAAAGCGACCTGAAATCACGCTTCTTGTTTTTTCTGCCGATATACGAATAGTTTAATGCCTTCATTACGGCTTCTCTGGCAACTCTGTATCTCTTACTTCTGCCACCCCAGTAGCCTTTTGCTTGTTTTAATATTTTTCTACGCTTCTTTACGGCGTTTACACCTCTTTTAATACGCATGTTATTCTCTCCTTTACGCCTTATTTATTGTAAATAAGCGTTTTTATTGTTTTTTCTTGAGTTGCATCTACGTAAGCACCTGCACACAAGTTGTTCTTTCTCTTTCTTTCCTTCTTCGTAAGAATGTGGTTCTTGCCTGAACAAGCACGTTTAATCTTACCGGACGCCGTTACCTTAAAACGTTTCTTTGCGCCACTTTTGGTCTTCATTTTAGGCATATATTTACCCTCCGTTAATATTTTTTATTTGTTTACGCTTTTATGGGAGCAAGCATCATCCAAACGTTTTTGCCCTCTAAAAGTGGTTTTTTCTCCATTACGCAAAACTCTTTTACAATTTCGTAAAATTTGTTAAGCACTTCGACACTCAAATTGGAGTGCGCCATTTGACGACCGTGCATTCTTATGGAAACCTTTACCTTGTTTCCCGACGACAAAAACTTTTGAGCCTGCTTTGCTTTTATGTTTAAATCGCCGACGCCTATCGTCATCGAAAGCCAAACTTCTTTGGTCTCGACTATCTTTTGATTCTTTTTTGCTTCCTTTTGTCTTTTAGTCTGCTCGAACAAAAATTTGCCGTAATTCATTATTTTGCATACGGGTGGTATTGCAGACGGAGAAATCTTAACGAGGTCTAACCCGCTCTCTTCTGCCAATGCAATCGCATCTCTTGCACTCATTACGCCAAGTTGTTCGCCGTTTTCACCTATTACACGAAGTTCTTTATCTCTTATTTCTTCGTTAATTTGATATTCTTTTTTAATGGTTTTGTACCTCTCAATAAAATTTCAACCAAGTTTTTATGCAAAAAAAAGTTGCTTTTCACAAAAAGCAACCTTAACCTCGATACATTACAAGACGAGCGCTATAAAAACGCCGTAATCTCTAAAAGTATGTGCCGTGAGTACGCATTTGTCTCCGGCGAGAAGGGTTACTTCTGCTTTAAGCCTTTACATATTACAGCAATTTTTTATCTTTGTCAAGCAAATTTTATCAACTTTTTATTTAATGCCTAAATAATCTTGCATGGATAATATTGCTTCTTTTTGCTTGCTGGTTATCTGCTCTTTTTCAAGAGACATCTTCTTTGCAAGCTTTTTCCTTTCCCCGAAAAGTATACTAAACCATCGATGTATTAAACAAAACGGGTAAAAAAACGTGCTTTTTTCCAAACTTTTATAACTACCTTTCAAGTAACTTACGCTAGGAAAGACTTTTCTAAAAAAAGACGCCCCCTTATTTTGTTCAACGCTATCTAACAGCGCTTTATTGCCAAGGGAACCGTAATTGCCACCTGTCAAAAGGAATTCTTTCATAAACAGCAACTCTTTAGAATACTCTTTGCCGTAAAAAAAACAATCGACTAAATTCATAACGCCGTCGTAAAATTTATCAAGACCTATCTGACCCATAAGATTTTTAACGATTTCTTCGTCGTAACCGATTTTTTCTTTTATAACGAAAGCGTCTAGCAAAGGCCTAAGCCCACATCCACCTTGCATAAAATGCTTTGCCATATGCACCACGTTGTAAACGGCAAGATATTCGACGGGCATTTGAAGTCGATAAACGTACCCCTCTTTTGCTTTACACTTTGCAAAAATGTTTTCAAAAATTTTAGCGTGCTTTTTTTCGCCGTCTACCATATCGACGTGCGTTTCTATCAGTTCTTCGCTAGGCGTGAGAAAAGTCTTTTCGTCCTGATACGATTTGTAAAATTTCAGATCGCATTTTTTCGTTAAAATTTCGTAAACTTTTTCTTCGTCTTGCGCCTTTATCAAAATATCGACGTCGTTAAAAAAACGCATATCTTCTCGGGGATACAAATCTTTAGTAACGATACCTTTTAATGGCAGAAAATAAACACCCTCGCTTTCTAAGGCTTCGAAAATTTCGTTTGCGTCGTATATAAGCCTTTGACTTTTTAAATTAAGCCTTAATTTTTCCGTCTTAAATTTTGAAACCACATCGCAGGGAATAGCGACGGCATTTTCTACAAGTCCGTCGTAAACTAGGTTGGTTACGTTATGCATACAAGAAAGACGGTATAATTTATTTATATCGCCTTTTTTTATTTCTTCTATCAAACCGTCGTCCAGTTTTTCCTTTTTCAACTGCGAAGTTATCAGCGCAATTAAAAAGTCGCCTTCTTTCATCACCTTTTCAAACCTTTTATTATTTCACAAATCTCATCAACCGTTTGCAAATACAAATATTTACAATTTTATAAAAATCAAACACAAAAAATTCAATATTGAAAATCATTCAAAAACTTCATTTGTTCGTTTTTGCGTTTTTTCTACCTTTCATTTTTAGCGTCCATGGAAACATCATTCCTATTCTGATTACCATGCGTCTTTTAAAAGAAAGTTTTTTTATAAACGGCTTCCAACGTTTACCTTTTATATCGGAAAAATTTCGCTTTGCGTAACAATTAACAAGTAAATTATCAAAACGTGCTTTATCCAAACTTTTCGTCCATCTATATCCGAAATGCTCGTCTATCGCATCTAGAGTTTTAATCATGCTTTCGCAATGTTTAACCCCGTCGTGATTATTCGTCCAATTATTTTTTCTGCCAACTCGATAGCACGAAAACGTTTCGTTAAAATAATAAACAGAACCTAGCATAGCGAAATAATTTAGCAACGGGACGTCAAACACGTCTGCCGTCTTATATAATCCACTCTTTAAATATTCGTCTAAATCACTAGCCCTGAACGCATAACTTGTAGTATGCAAATATCCCATTTTCAAAAACTTACTAGGTTCATATAAGCCGTTGGCAAAATCAACGGGAGGCAAATATCCTTCTGTGAAATTACCGTCTTCGTCGCCGAGAACGGTTTTATGTACACATAGCTTGCAATTATCATACCCATCTAAAACGTCGGCTTGTTTTTGAAGTTTGTTTTCGTCAATCCAAAAATCATCCCCTTCGCACAAAGCCACATATTCGCCTTTCACCAAAGGAAACACATAGTTTTCGAGAACGTGTATATCTTGTCCATATCGATTTTCATCTTGATAAAGAGGAATTATTTTATCAGGATATTTATTTACGAATTCTTCTAATATTGCCCTCGTGCCGTCGGTTGACTTATCTTCAAACACCAAAATTTCGTACGGAAAATTAGTTTTTTGAGTCACCAAACTGTTTAAACAACGCCTTAAATATTTTTCGTGATTATACGTCGTACAACAAACGCTAAACTTAGGTTTAGAAGTTTTTTGCGTCGTCATTTCAGAATTATATCGCATATCTCGTCTACCTTTTCTACTTCCAAGTCTGCGTAAATGGGAAGCGTTAACACTTGCATACTAACCTTATATGCAACGGGAGTGTCTTCAACGCTGAAAGTATCTTTATAACAATCGAATGCATTGGTTAACGGATAAAAATATTTTCTTGCAACGATTCCATTTTCCCCTAGCACTTTATGTACCTCGTTTCTATCCATGCCGAATTTCTCTTTATCGAAAAGAACGGGAAAATACGCATAGTTAGACTTAACGCCTTCTTGCTCTTTACTAATCGTTAAGCCTTCTACTCCGAAAAGATTTTTTCTATACCTTTCGGCAACCTTTTTCCTTTTTTCTATTTCTTCGTCGATGTGTCGCAAATTACATATTCCCATAGCGGCTTGAAACTCGTTCATCTTTGCGTTTCCACCGACAAATTTTACAAACTCCGGTCCGTGAATTCCGAAATTTTTAAGGTCTTTGAGAATTTGAGTTAGTCGTTCGTCGCCGTAAGCAATAGCACCACCCTCTATCGAATGAAAAACTTTGGTTGCATGAAAACTAAACATTGAAGCGTCGCCGAAGTTTGCGCTCGACACTCCGTTCTTTGTTACTCCGAAAGCGTGAGCGGCATCGTAAATAACTTTTAAATTATATTTTTTCGCTATCTCGCCGATTTTATCGGTGTCGCACATATGCCCGTAAACATGGACTGGTATTATGGCAACGGTTTTATCTGTTATAAGCCCCTCTATTTTACTTGCGTCCATCGTATAATCGTCTTCATTAACGTCGCAAAAAACAGGCTTTAAATGATTTCTGACAATTGCGTGCGTAGTAGACGCAAACGTGAACGGAGTGGTTATAACCTCTGCGCCTTTTGGAAAGTTAAACGCCGCTATGACGTTTTCTAGTGCCAAATGCCCGTTGACATATAGCGAAATATTTTTACATTTCAAATATTCTTTCAAGCCCTCTTCGAATTGAATATGTTTTTTGCCCATATTGGTTAGCCATCTGCTATCCCAAAGTTCCTTAATCTCTTGACAATACTCCTCGAAATCCGGCATTGACGATTTTGTTACGTTTATCATATTTTCCCTATACCTCATCGTTTTCATTTTGTGAGTTCGAACAATCTTCGCCCTTCTCGTTGAATTGTTCGACTTCAGGTTCTATCATATCTTTTTCTTTTTCAATTAACGGCGTCTCAATTACCACAGTCTGTTCTTCTTCGTTACCTTTTTCGTCTGCTTCTGCAGGTTTCTTTTTAAATGTACCCTTTAGGAAATCTAGCAAAAAGTAAAATTCTTTGTTTTTAGTAAGCGCAGATAAACCGATATACAACCCCAC
>CAYLUH010000015.1:0-22523 GCA_964386845.1 uncultured Christensenella sp. | reverse complement strand
AGAGTTCGGTCTTTTTTGTTAAAAAAAATGGGACTTGAATAAGGAGAAAAATGCTCGGCATTTTCCCGAAGGGTAAACAGTGGACACCCACTGTTTATCGGGAAGGTCGCACAGGCGAAAGTTCCCATCCTTCACACCATAAAAGGCATTTTTTAGTAAAGAAACGGCTAAAAAGTGCCTTTATTTTTGGCTTTTTTCTGCAATTTTGCCGTCAAGGTGTCGAAAATCGGTGTCAAATCGATGTCTACATTTTGCAAAAGTGCCACGTTTGTATGTGTTAAAAAGAAATTATTGATAAAAATCAAATAAAATCAGGCTTGTTTTTTTGTTTGTTTTTACAAATAATTGACACAATGTATTATACGTGATAAAATATACTAAACTAGGTTAAGTATTTTGTGAGGCGTTTGATGTTAGAAAAAAATGAAGCGGAATATGTTTTTGACCACTTAATGAAAAATCAATCTTTTGTTTTGTTAAAGTTGTTTAATGACACGAATACAGGAATTGGCGCAGTACTTCGCATATTAAAAGAAAGCACGCTTCCCGTTTCTGCCAGAAAAATAAGCGAGATGATGGGGGTTAGTGAAGCAAGAATTACCATACTGTTAAAGAAAATGCAAAATCGTGGATATATCGTTAGAGAAAAAGACTATAAAGATGCACGTGTTACCATTGTTAAACTAACGAAAGAGGGCGAAGAGCAGGCAAAAAATCTACACGATACGTTGTGTAAAAATATCGAAACAATTATTCATTGTGTCGGCTTTGAAAAAATAGAGCAATACGTGAGATTGACAGACGAAATAAATAATGCCATTCAAAATCAATTGCCGTTGCCACCGGAAATAAAATAAAAATTTTAAAATAATACTTAACTGGATTAAGCAAAATCAAAAAGGTGTATAATATGAAAAAAATTTTTAAGGCGTGGTTAAATATTTGGTTGTACGTTATAACTTTAATTAGTGGCGTAATAATAGGTGTCGTAGCCGTAAAATGGAGTGATTGGACGTTGCAAACGAAGGTTTTTGCATTAGCAACGGCACTGCTTCCCGTACACGTTTTGGAGGAGTGGAAGTTTCCAGGGGGATTTCATTATATGTACAACGTAATGGCAAATTCAAACAAGACGGACCGTTATCCTATGAATCAATTATCGGATATGTTTACAAACATTATAGGCATTGTATTTGGAATTATAGTACTATGCGTCGGTGTAAATTCCGTTTTTTTGATAATGCAATTGTTTTTATGCGTGGCAGAGATATTCGGGCATACAAAAGGTGGCGTGTTTTCTTATAAAAAGTTTAAGGGAAAAGGTAAAAAGACGATATACAATCCAGGTCTTTTTACCACGATTTTCGGGTACTTGCCTGTGGCGATAGCAATCGTAGTTTCTTTTGTAATAGATATTGCTCCTTTGTGGTGGCATTATATCGTCGGCATCGTATGTGGAATTATTTTAGGTGCGCTTTCTTTGAAACTTCCCGAAAAAATAACCAAAAACGAGAACACGCCGTACGCATACGATTGGGGTGACGGATATTTTGAAAAGTTCAATTGTTAAAGACAAAATTTTGCGTTAAAAAAGTGTAATTTTTGCCAAAATATATCGACGAAAATAATAAGAAAAGCACGCTCATCATAGCGTGCTTTATGCTTTTATAATCGTAGGTTTTGTAAACGGCGTTAAATAATGTCGCCCGAAAGAGATTGCCCCAAAATTTGTTTAGGGTCTTTTTTCATACTGTCTGCCAGCCAAAGTTTAATATAGGCGACGACGGGGGAAAGGTTGGTAATCGGCGTAATGCCAAGTTCTGCAAAATGTTTTGCGCTTAAATACTGTGGCCCGTCGTAAATGCCCGTTGCGAAAACGGTTACGCCCTTTTTCTTTGCGTCCAAAAAGAATTTTCTTGCCTTTTCCGATTTTGTATCCAGCGTCCCCGAATGATAAGTGTTTACGATAATGTATTTTAAATTAGAAGAAATTTCGGGATAACTAATGCCCGGGTGCATTTGTATTATTTGCACACGCTCATTTGTGTCCGTAAAGTTTTCGCAAGAAAGAGTGTCGATTGCGTCGTCTTTTTCGTGGTATTTGTCGTTTTTAATAAAATTATAACTTGCGTCAAATTTGCCGTACGGCTCGTTCAACACGCTTATCACTTCGTCAGAGTATGCCATCGACTCTAAAAGTCGTGTCGCACGGTGGGCAAGCACGGTGTCGCTTGCGCCGTTACGATAAATAACGAAAGTTCCCCTGCCTGCTTTTTGTTTAATAAAGTTAATTGCCCCGTGAAGATTGTCAAGTGCGTTGGAAATGGGATTTTCGATTGGAGCGTTGGAAGCGACAAAGCATATCGGCAAAGAGTTTAGCCCCACGGTATATCCGATAGTGGATGCAGAGTATTGCAAGGTGTCGGTACCGTGCGTTATAATTATGCCGTCATAGTTTTTTTCCGTGTTGTTTTTAACACATTCAGCAAGTGTTTTTAAGTGGAAGCCCGTGTTGTTTTCGCTGAGTTCCGTATAGGGCTCTTTAACGTCGTAATCGAAATCGATGCCGTACTTGTCGTTGTAAGCATTGAGTATTATATACGATTTATTAAGGTCGGGGGAGATGACGTCGCCCTTTTGGGTACTGCCGATAGTTCCACCCGTAAAAATGAAAAGAAGTTTCATCAATTTAATCTCCAATTAGTCGTCTTCAATCAAAATGTCAAACACGCACGTCGTTTTGAATCTGTTTTTGAGAGGACAAATTTTGCAAACGAGCATAACGTTTCTGCCGAGAAGCGTTTCGATAACGCCTTCGCAATAGCCTTTAACAAAAGAGCAAATGTGGCGCTTGTTTTTGAAGTCGACGATAAAACATTCGTTTATGGTAAGTTCGCCGATAAAGTCGCCCGTGTCTTCGTTGACGTTAACTTTAATGTCAAACTTACCCCAGCCGACGTCGGAGTCGAATTTGCACCATTGTTGCAATTTTTCTTCGTAAAGAGAAACGCCGTTTGCGGCAAGGTCCCAACGGGAATTAAGTTTTTGAGCAAAAGCCTGCCCACAGTTGTAGCCCGACTGTTTAAGAACCTTTTGTGCATTTTCGTCGTTGGTGAGTTTTACGATTTCGTCGTAAATGCCACCGAGCATACCTATTAAAGTATCCGTTCTGAAAGAAACGTTGCGTTGTTGGTCTTCGGGGTTAATCATAATGCCCCTGTGCGGTATGTAAGTAAAAATCTTTTGCGTGTTGTTTGCCGTTGCCGGAGCAATGTCGTCCTGACGCATAGGTTTTTGAGAGAAGTCGAGTGCGCCTTCTGCTTGAAGTGCGTCAACGAGTTTATAAAAATGGTCACTCGGCTTGCCACTGTCAGCCATAATGCGTTGTTTTCTGCCAAGGTAATAACGATAGTCGTAACTCATATCGAATTCTTCGATAAAGAACGGCACGAAAAATTTCTTTTCGGAAACGATGATGTCTAATTCATTGAGGATATGTTCCGAGCCGTTGATTGCACCGGACGCCACCAAAATAACGGCTTTGCTTTCTTTAATGGCACTTGTAAGCCTAGAAGCGTAAGAAATGCCGGGAGCAATATCTCTCGGAGCAATAAAACAAGGCACGCCTTTGTTTTCAAAATAGTTAACGATGTCGTACGCCACGTCCTTATCGGCAGAAGCGTAACTTACGAATATACTTTTTTCCATGGTGTTCCCCCTAGACTAAATAGTATAGTGTTTTATAATATAGTATAAACAATAATATTATAACTTGCATTATATCACGCAAAAAACCAAAAGTCAATGCAAGTTTATCAGTCGTTTAGCGATTTTAAGATAAAAATAAAAGCCCGAGTACCCTTTTTAAATATTCTTTGTTAACTATTACTTGATTAAACGTAAAAAAAATAAAAACGGACAAAATTTTTTAGATTGCACGCTTGTAAAATGAGTTTTGTAAGTCTTTAATAGTCCACCTCAACCCAAAATAAACGGACAGGTTATACCTAAAAATGAATAGATTAAACAATAATTCGTAAAATTATTCATAAAAATAAAAAATATTCAAAAAAAATAAAAAAAATTCAAAAAAGTGCATAAAAACAGTTGACGCAAAAAGTAAAAGGGAATATAATTGCAACTGTAAAAAACAAAAGGCTTTCCGAAAAGGGGAGCAGAGGAGAAAAATAAAATGAAAAAGTTTTTAACAATTTTAATGACGGCGATACTTTCCGTCGTATGCGTATTCGGTTTAACAGCCTGTGGCGCAGAACAAAAAATCAAACTTGTAAGCGTTGACCTTTCTAGCGAAGAATATGCTTTTGCAGTAAAAAAAGGCGATGATGCTTTAAAGAGTTCTGTAAATCAATTCTTCAAAGATAAAGAAGCAGAAGTAACGGCAATCTTTAACAAATACACTGCAGACGGTGTAGACCTTACTGAATTTGGTTCTAGTGATATTAAAACAACGCCGACGGGAAGCGATAGCGAACTCGTTGTTGCAACAAACCTCGACTTTGCTCCGTTCGAATATACGAATGGTAACAAGATTGCAGGCATAGATATGGAAATTGCACAACTTCTTGCAACTTATCTTAACAAAACTCTTGTAGTCGTTCACATGGATTTTGAAGCGGTAGTAAGTAGCGTTGCAACAATTGATACTTATGATATCGGTATTGCAGGACTTACCATTTCACCTGAACGTTTAGAAGAAGTAGATTTTTCCGATGCATATTTCGGAGCAACACAAACAATCGTAGTAAAAGCAGACGACACAACGTTTGACGGGCTTACGACAGCAGAAGCCGTAGAAGCAAAATTAAAAACTCTTACCGGCGACGCTGCTAAATGTGGTGGACAAAAGGGAACGACGTCTCAATTCTACATTAACGGAAGCGCAGACTTTGGTTTTGACGGATTTAGCAATCTTACTTTCAGTGCATATTCTGGTGCTTCGTTAGCAGTAAACGATATGATTAACGGAAACATTGCTTTCGTTGTTGTAGATAAAACGACTGCAAACGCATTGGTAAATACGTTCAATAATTAAGGAAATAAATAATGTCTAATAAATGGAATAAATTTGTTAAGGCGTTTATAACGAACGAAGGCTATAAAAACGTTCTCTCAGGTTTGGGAGCAACGGCACAAATAGCCTTTTTCGGCTTTTTAATAGGTTTGGTTATAGGCACATTGATTGCCGTTGTCAAACATGCAGGAACGCAAAACAAAATAGTAAAAGGAATATCAAAAGTGGGCGACGTCTACGTTGCATTTTTCCGTGGAACACCTATCATAGTGCAATTATTGCTTGTAAGGTACGTTCTTTTGCCGTTACTCGGATGGACGTGGCCGTCTTTAATAATTGCGATTGTAACGTTTGGAATGAATTCGGGTGCATACGTTTCCGAGATTATGAGAAGTGGAATTCAATCCATAGATAAAGGGCAAATGGAAGCAGGAAGAAGTTTAGGTTTAAGTTATACAAAAACGATGCTTAAAATTGTTTTTCCACAAACGATAAAAAACGTTTTGCCAACGCTTGGTAACGAACTTATCGCCCTTGTAAAGGACACTTCAGTCGTAAGTTTTATCGCCGTTATAGACCTCACTAACGCTTTTCAGTTGTTGGGAAGTGGAACATACGAATACATAGTGCCGTACTTAATGCTTGCCGCAACGTATTTAGTTATCGTATTAGCGTTGACGGGGTTAATAAGGTTTATCGAAAGGAGATTAAATCGCAGTGAACGAGAAGAATAGTGAAACGATAATATCTATAAGAGGCTTGTATAAAAACTTTAAAAAACTTCAAGTGCTAAAAGGCGTTTCGCTCGACATACAAAAAGGCGAAAAGGTTGCAATTTTAGGCCCTTCGGGTAGTGGAAAATCGACAATGCTTAGATGTATGAATTTGCTCGAAGAACCGACTTACGGTGAGATTTGGGTAGAGAATAAACTTTTAACGCCCATCGACCCGTATTTACATTTTGATATTATAAGGTTGTCAAACACTTACAAACAACTATTTGCCGAAGAAAAGGCTTTGTCGCCCGAAAAAAGCGACGAAGTAATTGATGAAGAAGTTATCAAAAATATTAAAGAAAACGACTTGCTTAAAAAACGAGAGGGCAAAGAGTACAAAAACGCTATAAAAAAATTATATAATGAAAATCATATTAACGTAAACCTTGCAAGGCAAAACGTCGGTATGGTTTTCCAGCACTTTAACTTGTTTAACAACTTGACTATAATGGGCAACATGACGCTTGCCCCTGTAGAGTTAAAATTGAAGACCAAGGAAGAGGCAGAAGAAAAAGCCAGGGCTCTTTTGCAAAGAATAGGTTTGCTTGATAAAGCAGACGTTTATCCGTCTACTCTGTCCGGTGGACAAAAACAGCGTATCGCAATCGTAAGGGCTCTTATGATGGAACCCGATGTTATGCTTTTCGACGAGCCGACGAGTGCGCTCGACCCCGAAATGGTAGGCGAAGTTTTAAGCGTTATAACAGACCTTGCGAAAGAGGGTATGACAATGGTTATCGTAACGCACGAAATGGGTTTTGCGAGAGAAGTTGCGTCCAAAGTAATTTTTATGGACGAAGGCGTAATAAAAGAGCAAAACACTCCCGAAGAGTTTTTTGCTAATCCCAAGGACGAACGCTTAAAAGAATTTTTATCCAAAGTGCTGTAAACTTAAAAAATTTTGTCAAAGAAAGGTATGCTTTAAGCGTACCTTTTTTGAGTGGCGAAAGTTGAACAGATTTCAGATAAATGTTTAAATTTTTTATTTAAAAATAAAAACCACTTGAATGATTTGTTAAATAGTGGTAAAATAATAAAAACGTAAGATAATTACAACGGAGATAAAATGAGTACGTTAAGAGATTTTGAAATTTCCACCGATTCCACTTGTGATTTGTATGCAGGCGAAATAGAGGCAAAAGGCTTGTACTTTTTGCCACTTAATTTTACTCTTACGGATAAGCAAGGGATAATAACCGAATATAAAGATACTTTTACCAAAGAGCAAGAGTACAAAGAATATTACGACAAGTTGCGAGACGGTATCATAAGTAAGACGAGTATGAACAACCCGTTCGTTCACGAAGAACATTTTAGAAAAATGGCACAAGCGGGCGTAAAGCGTGCTCTTCATTTTACCATAAGTTACGGGCTTTGTAGAACGGTAGACGTTGCAAGAGAAGCCGTTAAAGCCGTGCAAAAAGATTACCCCGATTTCAACTGTTTGTGCGTTGAATGTAGCACGACGACGATTGGACAGGGTATGCTTGTAAACCTTGCCGTCGAGTTTAGGGATAGTGGCAAAACGCTAGAAGAAACTTACGAATTTATGGAAAGCCACAAAACCAAAATTCAACACTTTATCATTGCCGACAGTTTGATTTTTTTAATGCGAGGAGGCAGGATATCTGCAGTAAAAGCCGTTGTCGGAACAATGCTTAACGTAAAGCCGATTATCGTGTTCGGTAAGGACGGAAAACTTGCCAACTACAAAAAGGGCAAGGGCGTCAGAAAGGCGATATCAGAAATTGTCGACGAGTTTGAAAAGTACACTTTAAACAAAGATTGTGGCAAAGTAATTATAGGGCATACCGACAATATGGAAATGGCGTTAGTTCTTCAAAGCAAGTTGAAAGAAAGATATAACGTCGATGCCGAGATAAGAATGATAGGTCCCGTAATAGGCTCTCATTTGGGGCCCAACGCCGTGTCGTACATTTTTATGTCCAACGAAGAAAGGCCCATGTAGGTTTTGTTAGTAAACTTTTTAATCAATGCTAGTATAGGAGAATGGAAATGCAAGTAAGAGAATTTGGCGAAATAAACGGTGAGAAGGTTGAACTTTACACCCTTCAAAACGATTATATCAAAGTAGAAATAATAACTTTCGGAGGGGCAATTCGCTCCATCGTCGTTCCCGACAAAACGGGTAAGTTAGTGGACGTTGCTTTGGGGTACGACACCGTTAAAGAATACGACGAAAACGGTGGCTACATAGGTGCGTTAATAGGTAGAGTAGGCAACCGTATCGGTAAAGGCGAGTTTACGCTTAACGGCGTTAAATACAACGTCGGCTTAAACGATAACGGCAACTCTTTGCACGGCGGAATAAACGGCTTTAACAAAAAAGTTTGGAAAGCAAAGGTAGACGGCGAGAAATTGATATTATCGACTTTTGCCGAAGACGGAGAGGAAGGGTACCCCGGCAAAATGGAAATAACCGTCGTTTATTCGTTGACGGAAAAGGGCGTTAAAATAGACTACACGGCGATAGCCGATAAAGATACGCCTATAAACTTAACCAACCACGCATACTTTAACTTGAACGGGCAAGGCAGTGGCGATATATTAGATACGGTTATGCAAATAGATGCCGATTTTGTTACGCCTGTAGACGAAAAACTTATTCCTCACGGCGAATTTTTATCGGTAAAAGGCACTCCGTTCGATTTTAACAAGCCAAAGGTTGTCGGAAAGGATATCGACGACGAACATATTCAAATAAAATACTGTGGTGGTTACGACATAAATTTTGTTTTGAAAGGCGAGGGCTTTAGGAAGGTAGCCGTTGCAGAAAGCAAAAAGACTGGCATTAAAATGAACGTTTATACAGACCAACCGGGAATTCAATTCTATTCTGGTAACTTTTTAGATGGCGTAAACGGTAAAAACGGCTCCGTTTACTATAAGAGAAACGGTTTCTGCTTGGAAACTCAAAATCATCCCAACGCAATAAATTGCAAAGAGTATCCGAATTCCGTATTAAAGAAGGGCGAAGTTTATCACACCGTAACGGAATACAGGTTCGAAAAGTAAAAAGGAAAATAAAACAAAACACGCCGAGCGACAGAGTGTCGTTCGGCGTGTTATTATTTTAAAAGTTAAACTTAGTCACATATATCGCAAAACTCAAAATTCAGTATTTTTTTAACGTCTTTTAAATTTACTTCCACCTGATATCCGATTTTGCCTGCGCTAAACATAATCGTGTCGAAATTAGTTGCAGAAGCGTCGATTGTCGTCTTAAATTGTTTTTTCATGCCTATCGGAGAACAGCCCCCGTGAATATATCCCGTCAAAGGCAACAATTCTTTTGATTTTATCATCTCTATATTTTTTTCGTTCACGGCTTTCGCAGCCTTTTTCAAATTCAATTCTTTGCAAACGGGTACCAAAAAGACGTAAAAAATTTTGCTTTGACCAACTGTTACCAAAGTTTTAAAAACCCTGTTTTCGTCTTGGTTTAAGACCTTTGCCACTTCCGTGCCTGAAACTGCGTTCGTATCAGAGTAAGAGTATCCGTTGTACGGTATTTTGTGTTGTTCTAAAATTCTCATCACGTTGGTTTTTTCGTTGTTTTTTTTCAAAGTGTTATCTCCGTAATTTTAGTGTATATAATTAAAAAGAGGCGCAACCGTAACAGTCAGCCTCGCATTTTAAGTGGAGCAGGTAATGGGAATCGAACCCACCTCTCAAGCTTGGGAAGCTCGCATACTACCGATGTACTATACCTGCAAAATAGTTAAAAATCATCACCTCATCGCAGGTGGTATTATATCAAAAAAATAGTAAAAAGTAAATATAAATTACACAAAAAAATTGTAAAATAAAAAAAATTGTGATATACTTATTAAAATGATGCAAAAAGGGGATAAAAACAATGGCGTTATTTTTGAAAATTATCGAATGGGCAGACGATTCCGATAATACCTTGGTATATAAGTACCCACTCAAAAAAGGTGGCAGAGAGGTAAACCAAAAAAGTAAACTTATCGTTAGAGAATCGCAAACGGCAGTGTTTGTACATAAGGGGCAAATATGCGATATTTTCCCTGCCGGCACGTACGACTTAAACACGGAAATTTTTCCCATACTTTCAAAACTCGCAGGCTGGAAGTACGGCTTTCAAACGCCCATAACGGTAGATATTTATTTTGTAAACACCAAACAATTTACGGGCAATAAGTGGGGCACTGCAAACCCGATAATCAAAAGAGATTCAGAATTCGGAATGGTTAGGGTAAGGGGCTTCGGTTCTTACGCATTTAAAGTCGACGACGCAGGCGTATTCTTGAAAGAATTGTTCGGCACCAACTCGAGTTTCGAAACGGGCGACATCGTAGACTGGCTCAAATCTATGTTAATTTCTGCTATGAACGATGCAATCGGAGAAACAAAAGTATCCGTTCTCGATTTAGCCGGAAACACGGAAGAATTAAATCAAATAATTAAATCCAACATACAAGCAAAATTCAAAGAAATCGGCTTGTTGCTCACAAACTTCATCATCGAAAATATGTCTGTTCCCGAAGAAGTCGAAAAGGCAATCGACGAGAGAAGTAAACTCGGTATCCTCGGCGACAAAACAGACGTCATGATGAGAATTTCTGCTGCAGAAGCCATGAAAGACGCCGCAAAGAATACAGGTGCAGGCGGTACGTTTATGGGTGCAGGCGTCGGCATAGGTGCCGGCACGACAATCGGTTCCGTTTTCGCAGAGGCAATGAAAACGCCTCCGAAACAAAACGAAACAAAAAAGGAAACGGGCAGGGTTTGTTCAAATTGTGGTGCAAGCGTATCTGCAAAAGCAAAATTCTGTTCTGAATGTGGAAGCAAAATAGAGGCAAAAAGATTTTGTTCCGAGTGTGGCGCAGAAGTGTCGCCTAATGCAAAATTTTGCCCCGAATGTGGAAAAAAATTATAAAAGTTAAATTTTAAGGAGATATAAAAATGGCAGACAAAAAAATCACTGAAAACACGACTATTTTCGAAACTTTGGAAATCAACCCCAACGCAGGCGAAATTTTATCCAAGTACGGAATGCACTGTTTAGGTTGTGCATTGGCACACGGCGAAACCGTTGGCGAAGCAGTTAACGTTCACGGCGCAGATTTAGAGCAATTATTAGCAGAATTAAACGGTTAATAAATTTTTAAGAGTATGGCAAAAGCAGAGAGGGTGTTAGACGAAGAAGACGTGTCGGAAGTCGACACTCGAATGATAAAATGCTCGTCGTGTGGCGGAAACATGGTTTTTGACCCCAACGAGCAAAAACTTTATTGCGAACACTGTGGTAGCACGGAAGACGTCGGTGCGAAAATTTTAGCGCACGAGCAGTCTATTGTGGACGGTTTTTCTTGCGACAATAAGTGGGGCTTAGAGGAAGCCGAAGTTTTTTCTTGCGATAACTGTGGCGCCAAAGTTCTTTTGCAAAAAGGGCAAACGGCAACGGAATGTCCCTTTTGTGGCACCAATCACGTTAAAAAAACGGAAGAACTCGTCGGCTTAAAACCAAACGCCGTGCTTCCCTTTAAATTCGGCATAGCGGAAGCTTTAAATTATTCCAAAGCGTGGGTCAAAAAAAAGTTTTTCGCACCCAAAGCCTTTAAGAAAAACGTCAAGGCAGAAAAATTAAAAGGCGTTTACACGCCGTGTTTTACTTTTGATAGTCGCACAGCCACAATTTATAACGCAAGGCTCGGGAAACGTCACACCCGTGTAGTCGGCTCCGGCAAAAACAGGCGTGTGGAAACTTATATGGTGTGGCGCAACGTATCCGGCGTGTTCAATTCTTCTTTCGACGACGTTTTGATATCTGCCGGCTCGAAAATGGGGCAAGACACACTCGGCAAAATTATGCCTTATTCGTCTAACGAAAGTTTAGAGTACGATGAAAAATATTTGCTCGGCTTTATGGCATATCATTACGACAAAGAGTTAGAAAGTTGTTGGGACGACGCCAAGGCCAAAATGGACGAAGTAATAAAAAAGGACATCTTGAAAGGTTATAGTTACGATTCCGTTAGTTATTTCAATATGTCAACCACGCATACGGGCGTAACGTACAAGTATGCAATGCTTCCCGTGTACGTCGGAAATTTCAGTTATAAAAAAAAGGTGTACAATTTTTACGTCAACGGAGAAAGTGGCAAAGTAACGGGAAAAACGCCCGTGTCCTTTTGGAAAGTACTGTTTACCGTGCTCGGCGTGTTGTCGGCAGTGGCACTGATAGTGCTTTTAGCCGTGTTGTATCAAAACACTTGACAAGACGGGATAAATGTTATATTATATAAAAAAAAGAAAATAAAAGAAATTCGGAGGCACAATATGAAAAGGATTAAATTAGTTGCAACCCCAATAAAAAGAACGGAAACAGGCTGTGGCGAATGTAGAAGCACCTGTCAATCGGCTTGCAAAACTTCATGCACGGTCGGAAATCAAAATTGCGAAAAATTAGAAAAGGGCGCAAAAATAAATAAAGCAAAATAAAATATAAAAACTGATGTCAAGGAACGGTTTTTTTCCGTTCCTTGATTTTTATGTTATAGAGTGGTAAAAAATGGTACATACGTTTAATATAGACGGCAGTTATTATTTGTTCGACGTAGAGAGTGGCTCTCTTCATCTATGCGATGCGCTTACCAGCGAAGTAATAAAGAAGATGAACGGAGAAGATTACGATTTAGTCGGAGTTGACGAAAGTGCCGTCGCAGAAATAGAAAAAGAAATTTTAGAATTAAAAGAGCAAGGCTTACTATACACGCCGATGAAAACGGAAGCGCCCATAAAAAGCGATTTGGTAAAGGCGCTATGTCTTCACATTTGTCACGATTGCAATTTGAGTTGTCAATATTGTTTTGCAGGCAAGGGCAAGTATAAAGGAAAGTCGGAGTATATGTCCATCGAAACGGCAAAAACAGCCGTGGACTTTTTAATCAAAAACAGTGGAAACCGTAAAATTTTGGAAATGGATTTTTTCGGTGGCGAACCACTTATGAATTTAGACGTCGTTAAAGAAACCGTCGAATATGCGAAAGCAGAGGGCAAAAAGGCAGGCAAAATATTTTTGTTTACCTTAACGACCAACGGCGTTTTGTTAAACGGCGAAACGGCAGAATGGTTAAATAACGAAATGGAAAACGTCGTTTTGTCGATAGACGGCAGAAAAGAAGTGCACGACAAAGTTAGGAAGACGATAAACGATAAGGGCAGTTACGACGTTATCGTGGAAAATATCAAAAATTTCGTAAAGATGCGTGGCGACAAGCATTATTACGTAAGGGGCACCTTTACGGCAAATAATTTAGATTTTGGTAACGACGTGCTTGCGCTTGCCGATATGGGACTTACCGAAATATCGTTAGAGCCCGTCGTCGTCGACGAAAAAGACCCTCTTTACATAGGTAAAGACAAAATGGAAGACATAAAAAAAGAATATCGTCGTCTTGCGAAAATATATTTAGAGCGTAGGGAAAAAGGCGAAAGGTTGTTTAACTTTTTCCACTTTGCCATAGATTTAGAAGGTGGCGTTTGCTTAAAGAAAAGAGTGTCTGCTTGTGGAGCGGGAAACGAATATTTTTCCGTAACGCCAAACGGCGATATTTTCCCCTGTCACCAGTTTGCGTCAAAGCCGGAATTTAAAATGGGCAACGTATATCAAGGCGAATTAAATCAAGAAATAAGAAATTATTTTAAGAATGCAAATTTATTCACCAAAGAGAAGTGTAAAGATTGTTTTGCCAAGTACCACTGTAGCGGTGGTTGCGCTGCGAACAATATAAACAGCACGGGCGACATAAACAAGCCGTACGAAATCACTTGCGATATGATGAAAGCCAGGATGGAATGTGCAATGCATATTTACGCAACCAAAAAACAAGGGCAATAAAGTTAAAAAATGCTTAAAAAGTGCCGTTAATTTATAAAAAAATTAAAAAAGTTATTGACCGAAAGGGGGATAATAGTATATAATTACTTGGTACAAATATAAAAGTAAAATGGCAAAGAGTGTATTTTTGCCAAATTATCCGTTTTAGGAGGAATTTATCTAACAATGAAAAAGTGGAAGGCAGTCTCGTTATTAACGATATTATCAATAATTTTAGCCTTTCTCGTAACAATGACGTTTGTGAGATTTCCGGTTGGCGTAAAAGATTACAACTCGGTACTCGGCGCAATCGACTTAGATTACGATATGGCAGGTGGCATAACGTACACCTTGACGTTGGCAGAGGACAACGATAAAGACGTTTCCGATATAAACGAAGTTATCAAAACTCTCAGCGACAGAATGAACGGTTTAGGTTATTCGGAATATTCAATCACGGCGTTAAAGCCAATCAAAAACGGCGTTGAGCAAGCAGATTTAGAGTACGACATCAGGATTTCGTCAAAGCAAACTGATTCTATCTCGACCGATATAACGACGGTTACTGCTTACGGCACCATTCAATTTTTCGCAGGCAACGCCGAAAACCCTACCGACGAAGTGTTTGACGAAATAAACGCCATAGATAAGGTACAATACGTTGGCTCTTACGAAGATAGCGACGGCAATACGATATATCAAGTTGCGTTAAGATTTACCGACGAAGCGTACGAAGAAATAAAGGAAGAATTAGACACGGCTTCGACAGACGGCACGTCTTATTATATGTCGATAACGCTCGGCGAAACGGAATTGTTGCCGGGAACGAGCGCATTATCCAAAGATTATTTTAGCGACCAAACGATATATATTCAAAGTAGTTCGGAAGCAAACGCAAAACAACTTGCCCTTCAACTTTCGACGGGTGGGTTAGAGTACAAGTACGATGTTTCCGACCCTGCAGTTATATCGGCACCGTTAGGCGAAAACAACGCACTATTTTCAGCAATAGCCGTATTTGCGTTGGTAGTAATAGCAATAGTAGTGTTTATAGTTAAATTCAAAGTAAACGGCATTGTTTCCGCATATTCGTTAATCACGTTTGCGGTAACGGAATGTGCAATGATGATAGCAGTTCCGGGCATCGTGTTCTCTGTAGGAGGCGTGTTAGGTGCAATAGTAGCGACTATTCTTTGTATAGACGGGCTTGTTATTACGTTCAAGCGTATAGAAGAAGAAAGCCAAAACGGTAAAACGAAAAAGTCAGCCGTCAGAATCGGCTTTAAGCGTTCTTTCCTCCCGATAGTAAACACGAATTTAGTTGCAGGCGTGGTAGGTTTAATGCTTTATATATTCTGTAACGGTGTGGTAAGAACGTTCGGTATCGCACTCGGCATAGGTGCCGTAATATCCTTCTTGGTAAACGTTTTAATTTCAAGAATGTTTGTCGAGATAATGATGCCTCTCACCAAAAAAGAAGTAGAAGCATTAGAAACAGAAAAAAACGTGGAGGGCGAATAATATGAAAATGACGTCAAACGTAAAATTCAAATTGTGGATTACGATAACGCTTGCTCTCATCGTTGCCGGAATGACCATTTTGGGTATATTCGGTTTTAATCAAACTGTCGATTACTCAGATTCGTACGAATTGCAAGTCAAGGTAGAAAAAAATCTTGGCGACGCCAACGTTATAATGACGGAAGAAGTCGACAAGTATTTTGCAGAAAAAGGCATAAAAGACGCAGAGTATTCTCGTCAATCGGAAACAGACGGCGAAAAACTCATTTACAAATTCAAATCGAGCGAAGCTTTGTTTGAAGATGCAAACGGTTTAGACACGATAAAATCAGAACTCAAAGCAAAAATAGAACAAGCGTTCGTAGATAGAGGAAGCGAACAAATCAAGCACGCAGGTTTGCAAGTAGAAGTAAACGCTTACAGTGCAACGCACGTTATCAATCAAAACGTTTGGAAGTTTGTTTTGGCAATCGGAATTGCCGTTGTCGTAATGCTTGTATACATTATGATAATGGAAAAGGTTGCGGGAAGTTTAACGGTATTCTTTAACACAATAATAGCAAGCATACTTACGATAGCGTTGATGGCGCTCACAAGAATTCCCGCATATCCGTATCTTTACGGAGCAATAGCAATTTCTGCACTTTTGTCGTCGGTTATATCGATGGTAATAGTAAACAGATGTAAAGAGATTGCTAAAAACGTCGCCAACGAAAAGATGACGGCTGGTGAAATCGTCGAAAAGGCAACAAGTTTAAGCACGCTTAGAATAATTTTTATGGGTGGCGCAATACTGGTGGCTTCGTTGCTTTTAATAATTCTCGGCACGGGCATGTTAAAACTTATGGGCTTGCAGTTGTTAGTTGCAGGCGCAAGTTCAATTTTCACGTCGTATGGATTTACCGAAATATTTTACGGCTTGTTAAAGAAAACAAACAAAAAATAGCAAAAAAACGCTTTCAGATAAGGTGGGAGTTTCCCACCTTATTTAATTAACGGGGAAAAATGCAAATAGTTTACGATTCACAATATAATCAAGATTTAAGCGATAAAATCATAGAGTTGTCAAACGAATGTGGTTTGCTTAGCGACACCGTTCGTCTTTTGTATTCTAGGGGAATGGACACTGCGCAAAAGATAAAAAAATTTATAAACGCAGGCAAACAAAATTTTCACGACCCATTTTTGCTTTCAGGCGTTAAAGAAGCCGTCGAAAGACTTCACGAGGCGAAGGTAAAAAAGGAGAGCGTGCTGATATTCGGCGACTATGACGCAGACGGCGTTTCTGCCGCTTCAGTTTTAAAAAAATCGCTTGACGATTACGGCATAAACGCAAGAGTAACCGTTCCCGAAAGAGAGGACGGGTATGGTTTAAACTTGGCAATAATAGAAAAACTTAACAACGAGCAACCCATAGACTTAATAGTTACGGTGGACTGTGGCATAAGTGAAAAAGACAATGTCGACGTACTTCTGAAAAAGGGCATATCCGTCATTGTTACAGACCATCACGAGCCACCTAAAGACCTTCCGTCTTGCATAAGAATAAACCCCAAGCAAGAAAACGATAAATATCCCTTTTCGGGGCTATGTGGCGCAGGCGTCGCATTCAAACTTGCATCGGCGCTCATCGGCGAAAAGGCAAACGCTTACTTAGATTTCGTTGCGCTTGCCACCGTTGCCGACAGTATGGATTTAGTAGACGAAAACAGAGATATCGTTTGCGAGGGCTTAAAAATTTTCAACTCAAACAAAATAAGAGAATGTTTCAAATATTTGGTAAGCGACAACGCTTATAAAATCACGGCGCAAACTTTCGGTTTTTCCATTGCACCCAAAATAAACGCAGGAGGAAGAATGGGAGACGTAAAGTCGGTACTTAAATTTTTCTTAACGGAAGACGAAAACGAGAGGTACGACTTAGCCGTAAAACTTAACACATATAACATAGAAAGGCAAGTCGAGTGCGAAAAGATTTATCAGCAAGCGAAAGAAAAGATAAAGAAGGAAGATATCGCCGGCGACCAAGTTATAATGGTTAAGGACAGCGAGTGGAAGGTGGGCTTTGTCGGAATAGTCGCATCGAAACTTGTGGAAGAATTTTGTCGTCCCGTAATAGTTTTTGCATGGCACAACGGTTTTTGGAAGGGCAGTGCGAGAAGTTATAACGGAATAAACTTGTACGACGGAATATGTAACGCAAGTGAACTTTTGATAACTTACGGAGGGCACGCCCAAGCGGCAGGCGTTTCCGTTTCGGAAGAAAACTTTTACAAATTAAAAGATAAACTCATATCTTATGTCGAGCATAGGTGCAGTAACGTGGATTATGAAAAGAAAATTCACGTTGAGTGGGAGGTGACGAAACCTTTCACGTTAAGGTTTGCAAAAGAACTTGAAAGTTTAGAGCCTTTCGGCGTGGCAAATCCAAAACCACTTTTCGTGGTTAAGGCAAACAAGGTAATATCAAAGCCCATAAAAATGGGTTCGCCTCATTATTCGTTCAGTAGCGAATACGTAGATTTTTTGCATTTTAACGGTGCAAAGGACGTCGAGGTGCTTGCGCTT
Organism: uncultured Christensenella sp.; assembly: GCA_964386845.1. Taxonomy (GTDB): domain Bacteria; phylum Bacillota; class Clostridia; order Christensenellales; family Borkfalkiaceae; genus UBA1259. Next base: position 4,759 of record CAYLUH010000015.1, on the reverse strand, counting down.
CCCGTGGAAAAAGACATCGTTTTTGAAAGCAATTATTCCGTTTATCGTGGTAGAGAAAGCGTAAAAGGCACGGTGAAGAACGTAATAGCCTCGTTCGGCGACTTTTCTTGTGTAGAAAATTATCTTATACAGCGTTCTTTGGACAACTTGAATAATTTAGATATTGCCGACAAGCCGAAGTTTATAAGCAAACTTCCGAAAACCGACAGTGAACACGGCACGATTTACGCCGTTGCCGATTACAAAAACTTGGCGCTGTACGAAAATTTAAAAGACCTTCCGACGTATCTTCATTATCCTCAAAACAAAAACTTTAAAAACGCCGTCATTTTCGGGCTTGACAGCGTAATCGAGGGTTATAAACGGGTGGTGTATTTAGATAAACCACTGACCTTTGTAAAGGGGTATGAAGAAAGTTATTGTATAGACAATTTAATCGGATACGGTTGGATAGAAAAAATATCCACCGATAGAAGCGATATGATATCTGCATTTAATACGATATGCGAGTTTATCGGTAAAGAAAAAATGCAAATTCTATCGGAGATAGAAAAAAAAGACGATAAAGAAGTAAAGCAAATTATTTTCGCATTTTGCGTGTTTAAGGAACTGGGCATATTTTATTTATCGGACGGCGTGCTAAAAAAAGACAATAAAATAAAAAGCGCATTGACAAATTCGACGGTATATAGTAAAATTTATACGTTGAAAGGTTTATTATGAACGACGTATTTGAAAGGATAGAAGAAGTATATTCGGGCAAAGACTTGTTGCTTTTGGAAAAAGCCTTTGATTTTGCGAAAAAAGCGCACGAAAATCAAAAAAGAGCGTCCGGAGAAGAATATTTTACACACCCTTGCGCAGTGGCGCAAATCCTTGTCGATTTAGGTTTAGATTCGGCAACGGTTGCCGCTGCTTTTTTGCATGACGTAATAGAGGATACGCCCGTTTCCGAAGGCGACATAAAAAAGGAATTCGGCGACGAAGTTTTAGAACTCGTAAAGGGCGTAACCAAATTAGAGAAAATAGAATTCAAGTCGCAAGAGGAAGAGCAAGCGGAAAATTTCAGAAAAATTTTCGTTGCAATGGCAAAAGATATAAGGGTCATAATCATAAAACTTGCAGACAGGCTTCACAATATGCGTTCATTAAACTTTTTGTCGGTGGAACGTCAACAGCGTATGGCAAGAGAAACGCTGGATATTTTTGCGCCTTTGGCAGATAGACTTGGCATATCGCAAATCAAATGCGAGTTGGAAGACTTGTGCTTAAAATATTTAGAGCCTGAATTTTACGAATACTTGTCAACGAACGTAGAGCGTAAAATGGAAGAAAACGTCGCTCTCATCGACACTGCGATAGAAGAACTTAAAAAAATGCTTCAAGATTCCAATATAGACACTTTTGAGGTTTTCGGTAGGAAAAAGCATTTATACAGCATTTATCGTAAAATGAAAAAGCAAGGCAAGACGTTAGACCAAATTTTTGATTTAATAGCCGTTAGGGTAATAGTGCCTTCCATAGACCAATGTTACGAAATTTTGGGTAAAATCCACCACAGGTGGAAGCCCGTTCCGGGAAGAATAAAAGATTACATTGCAACGCCAAAGCAAAATATGTACAGTTCGCTTCACACGACCGTCGTAACAAACTTCGGCAGAGTTTTCGAAATACAAATAAGAACGTACGAAATGAATCACACTGCGGAATACGGTATCGCAGCGCACTGGAAGTACAAGGAAAACAAAACCACTTCGGACGACTTTGAGGAGCGTTTGAGTTGGATAAGAAAGGTAATGGAATGGCAAGGTGGCTTAAAGGACAGCAAGGACTTTTTGAATACCATAAAGGGTGACATTTACAGTTCGGAAGTTTTGGTATTTACGCCGAAAGGCGACGTTATAAGTTTGGTTAAAGACGCCACGCCACTCGACTTTGCATACAACATTCACTCGGCGATAGGCAACAAGTGTGTCGGCGCAAAGGTAAATTCCAAAATGGTACCGTTAAATTACGTTTTGCAGGTTGGCGACGTTGTCGAAATAATCACTTCGCAAAACGCAAAAGGGCCGTCGTGGGACTGGTTGAAGATAGTAAAAAGCCCCAGTGCCAGAGTTAAAATAAAACAATTCTTCCGTAAAGAAATGAAGGAGGAAAACGTAAAACTCGGCAAATCGATGTTGGAAGAAGAAGCCAAAAAGAGAGGCTTTGCGTTGTCAGACCTTTTGACGGAGGAGGCTTTTTTAAGGCTTTCTTCAAAACTTTCCTTTTCCAATCAAGACGAAATGTATGCATCGGTAGGTTTTGGCGCCGTTTCCACAAATCAGGTTTTGTTAAAACTTATCGACAGTTACAGAAGGGCGCAACCTAAAGAAGAAATCGTCAACTTCGTAAGCAACAAAACAACACAAGGTAGCGTAAACGTAAAGGGAATGCACGGCTTACTCGTGCGTTTTGCAGGTTGCTGTAATCCCGTCCCGGGCGACGATATAATAGGTTTTATATCGAGAGGGCGTGGAGTTACCGTGCATAGGCGGGATTGCCCCAACTTATCTTCCGTCGATAAGGATAGGCTTATCGAAGTAAACTGGACGGATAAGATAGGCTCTGCGTACAATGCGGGCATAAGAGTCATCGGGGACAGTCAAATGGAAATATTATCCGTCGTATCGGGGCTTGTTGCAAAACTCGGGCTTAACATATTGTCGACAAACGGCAGAACGGATAGCAAGTTAAAGCAATCGGTCGTAGAGTTTAACATTAGAATAAACAATAAACAAGAACTAGACGGATTGATAGATAAATTAAGGCAAGAGCCAAAAATTTCAGACGTATTTAGGACGGCGACATAAATTGAAAGTATTAAAAATCACGACGGGACCACTAGCCGTAAACACTTATTTTTTAATAAACGAAGACACTAAAAAAGCCGTGATGATAGACGGCGGACATTTGCACAGACAAATAAAAGAGTATGCTTCGAAAAACGATTTTACAATCACAACGGAATTGCTTACTCATTCTCATTTCGACCATAGTATGAGTGCGAAACTTTTTCAGCAAGACGGCGTAAAAATTTATGCAAGCGAGTTGGAAGCGGAAAAATTAAAAAACAATCAAACGCTTGCAAAAGACTTCGGCTTAAAAGCAGAACCGTTGATAGTCGACGAAATTTTACACGACGGGCAAGAAATAGAGATAGAAGGTGTAAAAATAAAAGTACTTAAAACGCCGGGACATACGGACGGTTCGCTGATATTTATAGTGGAAGATAAAATATTTTCAGGCGACACCTTGTTTTTCGAATCGTACGGTAGAGTAGATTTCCCGTCGGGAAATTTAAGTGATATGGTAAAATCGATAGACAAAATTTTAAGTTTGGAAGGCGATTATAAAGTATACACGGGGCACGGAGAAGAAACCACCCTTTCACACGAAAGAGCATTTAATCCATTGAGTAGAAGATAATGATAGAAACACCGTTAGTGCAGTTTGAAAGCGATTTAAAAGAAGTTTTAACTGCAATGCAAATAGAAGAAAGCGTAAAGATTAAACATCTTTTTAAGGAGAGCGAAAATAAACTCGTAAACACCTTTATAATAAACGGGCAAAGTTATGCGTACGGTAATTTGATAAAACCGTTTGCAGACGAGATAGAGAAAAAGCGTCTTGTAAAAAGATACGCAAAACTTTCTCTGTACAAAGCGTTAGAGCGTGCCTTTGGTAAAAGTTTGCCGTGGGGTGCGTTAACGGGAATAAGGCCAACGAAACTTGCGTATAGTCAAATAGAAGAAACGGGCGAGTTTGAAGAGTTTTTTACAGACACCATGAAAGTGTCGAAAGAAAAGACGGCTCTTGTCAAAAGGATAATAGAAACGCAAAAAGGCATTTACGATAAAAGTGTCGGTGGCACGGATTTTTTCGTGTTTATTCCCTTTTGCCCAAGTAAATGTAGGTATTGTTCCTTTGTAAGCGCAGACGTAAGGCATATGCAGAAGTACGTAAACGATTACGTAAAAACACTTATAAGGGAGATAAGAGAGAGTAAGTGCTTGATAAAAAAGTTGAGGAGTATTTACGTGGGCGGAGGAACGCCCGTATGTCTCGACAACGAAAATTTAGAGAGCATTTTAAAAGAATTTGCATTAATAAACGACGGCGTTGAATTCACCGTGGAAGCAGGCAGACCCGACGTTATAACGGAAGACAACTTAAAACTTTTGAAAGATTACGGCGTAACTCGAATTTGCGTAAATCCACAAACTTTTAACGACAAAACGTTGAAATTGATAGGAAGAAATCACACGGCAAAAGATATTTTCGAAAAGTACGAACTTGCAAGAAAATATTTTGACGTCAATATGGACCTGATTGCGGGGCTCGAAGGAGAAACTTTCGAAGATTTTAAAAACAGTTTGGAAAATTGTATAAAGCTTGATGCCGAAAATATCACCGTGCATACCCTGTGTGTAAAAAAAGGCTCTGCGCTTGCAGAGACCACCACTTACGTTATGGCAGACGAGATAGAAAAGATGGTAGATTTTGCCCATTTTACGTTAAGCGAAAATGGATACAATCCGTATTATCTTTATAGGCAAAAATACATGGCAGGCAACTTAGAAAATACCGGATATGCAAAGCCCAACAAGGCGTGCGTTTACAACGTGGACGTTATGGAAGAAATAACGGATAACGTCGCATGTGGCGCAAACGCAATATCCAAAGCGATTTTTAACGGTGCCGAGAGAATAGAACGATA
>CAYLUH010000014.1:23393-25872 GCA_964386845.1 uncultured Christensenella sp. | reverse complement strand
CGGTAAACAAAGCAATTTTCATATTATTTCCTTAAATCAAAGCCTTGTGGAAAACTTTTTTACCCTTTTTAATTTTAACGCCGCCCGTAAATAAAGACTTATCGTAAGCAACGGTAAAATCAGAAACTTTTTCGCCGTTAACCGTAACGCCACCTTGCATAATCAACCTTTTTGCCTCGCCCTTGGATTGCGACAAGCCACACTTCACCAAAAGGTCGGGAACGGCAATTTTATCATCTATAAAGTCGCACTCCGAAAGCACGGTCGAAGGCATATTTTCATCGTCACCCTCGCCACTAAACAAGGCTTTTGCGACCTCTTTACACTTTAACGCTTCCTCTTTACCGTGAACGAGAGCAGTAAGTTCGAATGCTAAAATTTCCTTCTTTTCGTTAATGCGATTATCTTCCCACTTTTCCATTTCTTTTATCTCGTCAAGTGGCAAGAAAGTAAGCATTTTAATACACTTCATAACGTCTAAATCGTCGACGTTTCTCCAGTATTGATAAAATTCAAAGGGAGTAGTTTTGTTGGGGTCAAGCCAAACGGCGCCCTTCGCCGTCTTGCCCATTTTTTTGCCTTCGCTGTTTAAAAGCAACGTTATGGTCATTGCATAAGCGTCTTCTCCACGCTTTTTTCTTATAAGTTCGGTACCGCCAAGCATATTGCTCCATTGGTCGTCGCCACCGAATTGCATGTTGCAACCGTAATTATCGTGAAGATACAAAAAGTCGTAAGATTGCATAATCATATAATTGAATTCCAAGAAAGACAAGCCCTTTTCCATACGTTGCTTGTAGCACTCTGCCCTAAGCATATTGTTTACGGAAAAACAAGCGCCGACTTCCCTTAAAAGTTCGATGTAATTGAGTTTCAAAAGCCAATCTGCATTGTTTACCATTATAGCCTTATCTTCGCCGAATTCGATAAATCTTTCCATTTGCTTTTTAAAGCATTCGCAGTTGTGGTCTATAACCTCTTTCGTCATCATAGTTCTGAGGTCGCTTCTTCCCGACGGGTCTCCGACGTGCGCCGTGCCACCACCGATTAAAACGACGGGCTTGTTTCCTGCCATTTGCAACCTTTTCATTAAACAGAGCGCCATAAAATGCCCGACGTGGAGCGAATCTGCAGTCGGGTCGAAACCTATATAAAATTTTGCGCCACCGTTGTTGATGAGTTGTTTTATTTCTTCTTCGTCGGTAACTTGCGCAATCAGTCCACGCTCTACTAATTCTTCATAAATTTCCATAATAATTCCTTTCAATGCGAATATTGTTTATTTTTATCTAAAAAATTATATATTACACTTTATCAAAAGTCAAGCATTTTATTATTTTCAAAATTTTGGTTGACTTTTATTTTTATATCATTTAGAATATATCTATATGGCTAAGAAAAAACAAACAAAAACACCTATGTACAAAAAGGTTGAATTTGACGAAACGACCAACGAGCCGAGAATTGTCGAAATATCTGCAGATTCTTTGGAGGCAGAAGACTTTTTTAACGAACAAGTTGAAAAGGCAAAAAGACTGCAAGAAGAAGCCGACAAAAAAGGCGGTACGTTTAAGCTTGCAAATTCTTCTTTCTTGGATAACGGTGAAGAAAAGGCAATTTCCAAAAGACAAAAGAATTTCAAAAGGTTAATGACCGTTTTGTTTTTCGTCTTTGTAATCGGCGTTTTGGCGTTTACTTTTTACAACGACTTTTTGGCGCCCAGCGAAGACAGAGTTCCTTTCACAATGGAACAATTTATGGAAATTTTTAAGGGTTCGTGGTATTTTATTTTACTTGCGTTGCTCGCCCTATTCGCTTGTTATTTGTTTAAAGGTTTAAAACTTTCTATAATGAGCAAGCAATTAACTAAAAAGTGGAATTTCGGAATTTGCATGAGAACGGGTATCGTCGGGCACTACTACAACTGCGTTACCCCACTTGCCGTAGGCGGACAACCTTTCGAAATATATCACCTTTCCAAACACGGCGTAGGTGGTGGACCCGCAACGGCACTGCCCGTTGCAACCTACTTTTTAAATCAATTCGGATACGGCATGTTGGGAATTTTATCCATTATCATCGTTTCCACAAACACTTTCGGGATTAAAGACTTGTTCGGCAACAGCATCGTCGTATCGGCGGCTGTGCTATCTTTGGCAATCTTAGGCGTCGTTTTCACGATGACAATGCCACTTTTAATAGTATTGTTCCTTATGTTCCCGAGATTTTGTGCAAAAATTGTACATTTCGTAATGTTTTTGGGTGGCAAGTTAAAAATCGTTAAAAAGCCAAAGGAAACGACTTATAACGTTCTTAAAAATATAGTTTTGAACACGAGATGCTTAAAAAGGATAGCCTCGCACCCCATTGTTTTGCTTTCGACCTTTCTTATTAGTTTCGGAGAAGCAATCGCAAACAGTTCTATGGCGTTTTTCGTTTTGAAATTCTTTGGCTTCTCTCTTGGCGGAGGAGTTTCCTT
>CAYLUH010000014.1:0-23293 GCA_964386845.1 uncultured Christensenella sp. | reverse complement strand
AAAAAAGGCTGATAACGAAGAAACACAGTTACCCGACGAAACTGTTGCGACGGAAACCGTAACGGAAGAAATACCAGAACAAAACGAATAATAAATAACAAATAAAAATGGTACAAAAAAAGGAGTTGGTAAAAACCGACTCCTTTATTGTTTTATAAAAAACTAAATTCTTTCTGCAATAGCCTTTAAGAATTCTTTTGAAGATAACTTCTTCGGCGTTACGCCCTGCTTTTTGAAAAGGGAAACGAGGTCGCCCGTCATAAAGCCTTCCTCTATCGTCTTAACGGTTGCTTTTTCCAATCTGTCTGCAAAATCCATTAAATCGTTAAGCCCGTCTAACTCGCCACGCTTTCTCAACGCACCGCTCCACGCAAATATCGTTGCAACGGGATTGGTGGAAGTTTCTTCACCCTGCCTATACTTATAATAATGCCTCGTTACAGTGCCGTGAGCCGCTTCGTATTCGTAAATGCCTTGCGGAGAAACCAACACGCTCGTCATCATTGCAAGACTACCGTATGCCGTAGCAACCATATCGCTCATAACGTCGCCGTCGTAATTTTTGCACGCCCAAACAACACCACCCTCGCTTCTTACGATACGAGCAACTACGTCGTCTATAAGAGTGTACATATACTCTATGCCTGCTTTTTCGAATTTTTCTTTATATTCTTTTTCGTAAATATCTGCAAAAATCTTTTTGAAGTTTCCGTCGTAAAGTTTGCTTATCGTATCCTTTGTAGAAAACCAAAGAGGAAGTTTAACGTCTAACGCATAATTAAAACACGCTCTTGCGAAACTTGCAATGCTTTTATCAACGTTGTGCATTGCCATAACGATGCCGTCGCCGTCGAAATCGTGAACAAGCTCTCTCTTTTCGTTGCCGTCTCTGTCGGTGAAAACAAGTTCTGCCTTTCCTTTACCTGCAAAACCATCGACAGCCTTGTAAATATCTCCGTACGCATGCCTTGCAATTACTATGGGCTTTTTCCAACTAGGAATGTAAGGCGTTATACCGTCGACTAAAATAGGCGCTCTGAAAACCGTGCCGTCCAAAATTGCCCTTATCGTGCCGTTAGGACTTTTCCACATTTTTTTCAAGCCGTATTCTTCTACCCGCTGATTGTTTGGAGTTATCGTTGCGCACTTAACTGCAACGCCGTACTTTAACGTTGCGTTTGCACTATCCACGGTAACTTGGTCGTTTGTTTTGTCTCTTTCTACAAGCCCTAAATCGTAATACTCCGTTTTCAAATCGACAAACGGACAAATTAAAATTTCTTTTATCCAACCCCAAAGGATTCTGGTCATTTCGTCGCCGTCCATTTCGACGAGCGGTGTTTTCATTTGAATTTTTTGCATCTGAGTATCTCCTTTTTTTATCCCGTATATTGTAACACAGGCAAGCGCCGTTTTACAAGCGTTTTGAAGACTTTACTCCTTTCAGTTCCAAAATGGACGAGGAATATTTTTTTATTAACGTTTGTGTTTTTGCATAGCCTTGCTCTGCCCTTACAATCAATCCGTTAAGTATTTTGGAAAACTCTTTAAAGGTGTCGCAAAATAAATAATACGCCAAACTTCCCGGCACGGTGTTTATCTCATTTAAATAAACGGCGCCGTCTTTTACCATAAAATCAAATCTCACGATGCCCTCTGTGCCGAGTTCCTCGTAACACCTTTTCGTTATCTCTTTAATCTTGTTTTCCACACGCTTTTCTACGTTTGCGGGGAATTCTCTACTTCCAAAGGAATACTTATCCAAAAAGGTAAGCACCTGTTTTTTCCCTATCGGACGTTCTATTTCGGAAACGACGGTCTCGCCCAAATGATTTTTATATACGGCACAATTTATTTCTATAAAATCCGTCAAAAGTTTTTCCACCACGACTTTATGAGAATATCTAAACGCAAAGTCCACGGCTTTTTTTAACTGTTCAAAGTCTTCTACTCGTCTTACTCCTATGCTGGAGCCTCCCGTAGACGGCTTTACGATTAACGGAAATCCTAACTCGCTCGCCTTTTCCACGCCGTCTAATTCGGTAAGCGTAACGCAGGGCAAATGCTTAACACCCATCCCCTTAAAAAATATTTTACTAACGCTTTTATCCATGCAAACGCTACTCGGTATAAGCCCCGGAGATGCAAACGGCACGCCACACATATTAAGAAGCCCGACCAAACTTCCGTCCTCTCCCCTTTCGCCGTGCATACAGTTGACTGCGCACGCCAAAACGCAAACTTCCTTTAACCTACTTCCACGCTTTACCTTGTACAAAACATTCTTGCCACACAAAAGCGTTACTTGTTCGAGTTTTGAAACGTCTAAATTCTTGTACACGGATATATCTTTTAGTCCCTTGCCCGTGTACCACAACCCGTCGTAATCGACGTAAATAGGCACTGCGTTATACTTTTCTTTATCCAGTGCGTTTGCCGTCAAAACGCCACTTATAACGGAAACGTCGTGCTCGACGGATACTCCGCCGTAAAAAACAGCAATATTTTTCATAAAAAAACACCTCTACAAATTATTGGTTTGCTTTGGTGCTTTTTTATTTTATCTTTCGTATTTAATTTTAGTTGTAATTGTCGGGTAAGTCGTTTTCAAAAAGAACGACGTCGCCCGATTTTGCCATCTTGTTAAGCTCTTCGTTGCCTCGATTCAAGTTTTTGGCAAAACGAATATCTTCCTTTTTCATTCCACCGTCGATTAGCCCCGATAGTATCATCTCTGCATTATGTCTTCCGACGATTATTACCACGTCTGCGTGTTTCGCAAGCATTTTGCCGTACTCGACGTTCAAAACGCCTTCCTCTTTTCCTAGTTCCACGAGCCCCGGCGTTACGACGATTTTTCTCCCTTCGAACATATCCAGCACTTCCATCGCCGCCTCTGCGCCGTCGATGTTTGCGTTGTAACTGTCGTCGATTATAACGATACCCTTGTTGTTAGGCATAATTTCCAAACGGTGCCCAACCGATTGAATTCTTATAATTCCGAACGCTATTTCTTTCGCCGACATTCCGATTTTGTAAGCGACTGCCGCCGCCAAACATATGTTACGTATACTGTGTTTACCCAGAAGCACGGTGGCACATCTAACGGGTTCTTCTCCCTTTATACATAGATTAAAAGACGTTCCGTGCCAGTCTGTAACGATATCCGTTGCCCAAACCAAATTGTCTTCATAACCACCGGTACCGGCAAAATACTTTTCTCCCCTAAACCTTTCAGCAAGTTCCATGGCGTACTTATTGTCGGAACAGAAAAAGCCTTCTCCGCCGTCTGTCAAATTTTCAAAAAGTTCGTACTTGGTGTCTTTGATATTTTCTATCGAACCAAAACTTTCTAAATGTTGGGAATTTACCCCCGTCAAAATGCCGTACATGGGATTTACCATTTGTGCGACTTCTTTTATGTCGCCCTTGTTCCTTGCTCCCATTTCTGCGATAAAAATATCGTGCGTGCTGTCTAAATTGTTTACGGTAAGAGCAATTCCGAGTGGAGTGTTGTAAGATTCGGGCGTTGCCAAAACACGGTATTTTTGAGAAAGAATAGATTTCAAAATCTCTTTAACCGTCGTCTTTCCGAAACTACCCGAAATGCCTATTTTAAGCACTTGCGAACGCTTTAATTTTAGCGTTGCCTTTTTGACGTAATATTTTTTTACCATTAATTCAAACGGCGCAACGATTAGCGATGCAAAATATAAAAGGTACGGCACCAAAAGTGGCGTTGCGCAAATTACCGAATAGCGCATTACGCCGACGATTTCGTCTTGAACCTTAAACGCAATAAAATTGACAAGGACTACGATGCCGAAGGTAAACAAGGCGACGACGAAAAAGTAAACGACGAAAAGCCTTATAACACGCCTCGTGTACTTTAAGCGAACCTTATTGCCCATCTTCTTTTCCGTCGTTATATACAAAACGGAAAAAAACAAATAGGATAAAAAACCTACGTGCGATGCGATATCGGTGCCCAAAAATGTGAAACACGTGGAAAGCAAACAGAAAAACAAAAGTCCCAGTAAGCACAAAAGCATAAGCCTTGAAAGATACGGCGTTTCGGGGCTTGCCAGCCACTTAAAATATTTTTTACCCTTATATCCACCGAGTTGCAAAACCAAAACGAATTTTATGGACATACATATAAACAGCACGGCGTTTAAGATTGCTATTGAAAAATATATCGCAAGTTGCCCCTCTGTAAACAACTCCGAAAAACTGGCTACTCCTACGGGAAACATTTTGTTTTACGAGAGCAAAAACTCCCTTACCTCCAAATTGAATTTTGTTGCTTGGTCTATGAACGCAAAGTGCCCTGCGTTTTCTAACAGTATTAGTTTACTATTTTTTATGCCTTTTTGCAATCGTTTTGCAAAATAAACGGGGGTTTCTTTGTCGTTTTTGCCGAATATAATTAACGTTTGATTTTCTATATCGGCAAGTTTGTCGTCCAAATGCTCGTTGACGATTAAAATGAAACTCTTTTTCATAACGGGCGACAAACTATTGTAATCGCTAGAATAAAAATTTTTTAACCTTTCCTTTCTAACGAATTTCTTTAATATTTTAAAAAGACTTGCTTTACAAAATTTTTTTAGGCTGAATTTCGGTTTAAGTCCGGCAGCCCCCGTTAAAACTATTTTGTCAAACAAATCTCTATTTTCGCTTGCAAGTTTTATGACTATCCTTCCACCGAAACTATGCGCAACGACGTGTGGCTTTTTCAACCCGTTTTCCTTTATATAGTCCTTAACTTCGTTAGCATAATCGGTTAAATCGTACGGATACGGCATAAAAGCCTTTTCGCCGAAACCCGTAAGGTCTATTAAATGCAAGTTGAAATAATTTTGTAAAAAGTTTTTTTGATAAATAAACGTTTCTTTATTTGCTAAATATCCGTGTAAAAACAAAACATCCTTTTTTTCTTTCGTAACGATTTTGTTTTTATCGACTTTTATTTTTCTATCTCCTTTTTTAAGACAAGTGCGTTTTCCCCGTCGAAATAATAATTTTTCCTAACGGATATCGTTGTAAACCCTGCCTTTTCGTAAAGTTTAATTGCCGAAAAATTAGACTCTCTAACCTCTAACATAACGCTTTCTGCCATAACCTCTTTTGCGATTTTAAAGGCTTGTTGCAAGAGTTTTAAGGCAAAGCCCTTTCTCCTATATTCGTTTTTTACGAACACCGTTTCCACGTCCACGACGTCGCTAATGCCAAGCGATATGAATCCTGCAAGTTCGCCCTCTTCGAATATGCCGAAAAGCCTTACGAGACCACTTTCCATCGACGACGAAAAACTTGCTTCCGACCAACCGTCCTTAAAATCTTTTTGCAGTTCCACGACCTTTTTTACGTCGGAAATAAAAAGTTCTTTTATCATCTGTTTTCTTCTGCCTGACTTTTTCTAACGTACAACGGGATTAAACTATCTATATTGTCTTCGGGCTTTTTTCCCTTTTCTTCGCAAGCCTTTATTAACCCGTTAACGAGAGAAACTTTTTCCACGCTAATTCCCTCTATATCCTGACTTGCGATAAGATTATATTCTTTCGACAATTCCAAAAGCCTTTCTTTATCTATAAAACACGGCTCTATTTCCACGCTGTAATCGTTATATCCACAAGCGTAAAAACACCCGTGTTTAGCGTCTATAACGGCAAGGTTTTTACCCTTTTTATTATATGCCAAAACATCGAAAGAAGTTATGCTTACCACAGGCTTTTTTAACGCAAACGCCATGGCTTTTATCGTTGCGATGCCTATCCTGATACCCGTAAAAGAGCCTGCGCCGACGCAACACGCAAAAAAATCCAAGTCGTTAAAATCAATATCGTATTGCCTTTTTAATTCGTCTATTATAGGCATAAGCGTAACCGAATGATTAAGAGCACAGTTCTCTATAAACCTTTCGTAACGCTTGTCGCCAATCCTGAACAGCACCGTTAAATGAGCGCCACTCGTATCAATAGCCATATAATTCATAAAATTATTTTCCTTGTACTTTCGTTAACCTTTTTTATTTCAACTTTTTTTGCGTCTTTCGGAATTACATCCATAACGTTTTCAGCCCATTCGACGATACAAATATTGTCGCCGTTAAAATATTCCGTTAAGCCAAGCATTTCTGCGTCTTCTCCACACGACAGACGATAACAGTCATAATGATAAATATAGTCGCCGTAAACGTTAAGATAGGTGTACGTGGGACTGGTAACCCCGTCTAGTCCAAAGTAACTTGCAACGCCTTTCGTAAATGCCGTTTTACCCGCACCTAAATCACCGGACAGCAACACGACGTCGCCCTTACGTAAAGTCTTTGCGTACTCTTTGGCAATATTAAAAGTTTCTTCTTCAGATTTTGAAAGGTATTCTTTAAGTCCGTTTTCCAAAGTTTTAACCACCGTATTTTTGTTTTTCGAATTTTCTTCCCAATGCAACGCTTTCGACAACGGTTTATACACGAAATACGTGAGAACACCACAAACCGTACACCTTAAAATATTAAAGGGCAAAACCGACAACGGAAGATAATATAAATAAAAATTTTCTTCGCCGACGCTTGGAAAAACTGCTTTTGCCATTCCTATGATAGCGTCCCACCCGTATGCGTTTTTATAAAACGGTATTAAAATAAAAGCGTTTGCCATTAACGACACGAGCGTCGAAACGCCCGTTCCTATTAAAAGGGCACATACTGCGCCTTTTTTGCTTTTGTGATACTGATAAAAAACGCCTGCCGTAAACACGTTTGCCGTGCCAACGATGATATCTGCCAATTCTCCAACGCACTGCGTGTGTGAAAAAGGCATTTTAATCAAACACTTTAACACGATTACGATTACTCCACCGACGGGTCCCAGCGCAAAACTCGCAAGCAATGCCGGTAAATCGGAAAACTGCATATCGAGCCAACTAGGAAACATAAACGGCATGGGGAATTTTAAGAACATATAAAAGACAAACGACACTGCCGTAAGTATTCCCAACACAGCCAAATTTTTGGTGGTGAATTTCGGCACCCACGTTATTTTTTTGTTTGAAATTTTTTCTTTTGCCATAAAAATACGCCCCTGAATATACTTCAAAGGGGCGTTACGTCAACAAAACGAACGATGCTTCTTTTACCATCCGGACTATACCGTCGGTTTTGGAATTACACCAAATCTGCCTTTCGGCTCGCAGACTTTACTGCCGATAGGGAATCTCACCCTGCCCCAAAGAATTACGCTTATTATATATCCTTTTTTTTCTTGTGTAAAGCAATTTAAACGAGTTTTAAACTTTTTATCTTAAACCTATCGACCAATTCTTTACCGATGTCGTCGGCATACGGCGTCAATATAATATCGACGTTTGCACGGTACAACTCTATCATTGCTCCCGCCGTTTCAACGTTGCCTAAAACTTTTATTTTTTTACTGTGCTTTACGCTATTGACCGCTTTCATTTTTTCAACGAGCGCTTGCTCGCCCGTACTGTCGCCGAAAATCAGCGTTAAAAAATTCAACTTTGTTTTTTCCACCAACTTGACGGCAAGTTCTATGCTCTCCGTACTCAAATCACCGGCAGAAACGGCGATACCCTTTTCTCCGTTAAAAGCACGGGCTATTTTTTTAAGTTGCTTGACGAATTCCCTTTTCTTGTCTTCTTTAAGAAGTGCCGTCGGCATCATTACGGTAACGCTGTCAACTCCACCCCTCTTTGCCTCGTTAACGGAAACGAGTTTTGCTTTAAGAGTGTCTTCGCCGAACGGGAAGTTTATTATCACGCCGACTTTTTGATTTTCCAAATCGTGCTTTTTTACGCTTTTGCGCATACTTTCGATATGTAACGGAGCAATCAAAATTTCGTCTAAACACAGCCCGTTTGCATTGAGCAAAACCTTTTCAAGTTCTTTGTCTTCGATGTCGTAACGAACGATTACTTTGCCCGTTTTTGCCATAAGTTTTCTTAATTGATACAAGCAACATTCGTCCTTAACGTCCTCGACGCTTTTATTAAGCAAAAGAGCAAGTTCGTAAAAAGCAGAAAAATCTCCGTCAAATGTCGCAGTCTTCTTTTTCTTTTTCGACTTTTTATCTTCCACAATCGCTCTTCCCTCCACGCTTTCGGTTTGGACGGGGAGCGACTCTTCGCCATTCTGTTCGACAACTTCTTCAACGCTAACTATTTCTGCGTCTATAATTTCCACCTTATCTTCTAGTTGCATTTTTCCTCCTTATATTTTGCAAAAAATCCTATTTATTTACAAAGGTATATAAAATGTATCTGCAAAAAAATTTTATCATTTACCCGTTAGGAGTTTTATTATGAGTTTAGATATAGTTTCTTTCACTCTCGGATTGTTAACGACGGCTTGCTTTTTCGTACTTTCACTCTTTTTAGTCGTCGGCATAAAAGCCATCGCACTTTTTGTAAAAGGAAAATTCAACAGTCTTTTTTCGCCTCCCGAACAAAAACCCGTTCAACAAAAAAAGCGCAAGCCTCGTGCAAAAATTCGCACGATTTCCATTAACCCCGACGAGGTTGACAGAGTTCAATTTAAAAAGCCTTGCTAAATTACTCGTACCTCGTAATATTGTCTTCGTCGCCCCAAAGTTTTTCCAAGTAATAAAAGACTCTCGTTTCGTCGTTAAAAATATGAACGATAACGTCGCCGTAATCAAGCACTGCCCATCTTCCTTCCTTAACGCCTTCACGCCTTGTCGGACCGATTCCGATTTTATCCATTTCTTCTTCAACGTGTTCGATAAGTGCTCTCGTGTGAGGCATTGACCTACCCGACGCAATTACAAAATAATCTGCAACGTCGCTTTTACCCGAAACGTCAATCGCAACGACGTCTTCAGCCTTTCTGTCAACCAAAATTTTTGCAATCTTTTCTGCAAATTCTTTTGACGACGCTTCCTTTTTTACCACTTCTGTTTTTATCTTGTTAGCCATTTTATCCTTCCTTTTTTACGTAATACTCGTAAGCGTTTATTGTTTCTATATATATCGGCTCTTTTTTGTTAATCAAATGAACCATTTCTTCTTTTAAACATTCTCTAAAACATTTTTCAAAGTCGCCGTTATACAGTTCTCTTAGCCTTTCGACGCCTTGATAATCTCTGCCTCTTTCAATCATATCGGCAACGAAAATTAATTTCCCCAAAAGGCTCATGTTCGCCTTTCCCGACGTGTGATATTTTATTGCGTCTAAAATTTCTTCGTCCTTAACTCCCAAAACGTTTTCTGCGACAAACGCACCCAAAAATGCGTGAACGACGGGTTTTGGCACGTCTATCGGCAAACTGAATTTTTCAAAATTTCGGTAATCCAAATATTTTGCGCAGTCGTGCAAAAGGGACGCCGTTTTTACTTTTTCTTCACAAAGTCCCAACTCTTTACACTTTGAAAGCGCCGTGAGTGTTACCTCTGCCGTGTGAACACGCCTTTTTTCCGTCAAATTGTCTTTTAAAAAATCCATTATGGCGTCGCCCGAATAAAGGTTGTTTTTCTTTATATAATCAAACACCTTTTCGTCAAGCATTCCGTCTTCGTTTAAATACAGCGATAGGTATATCCTAGCCCTCGTCGAAGAAAATTCTTTTCCTTGATAAGTTAGTTTTAAAAACTGCTTGTTAAAAACTTCTAAAAAGTATTTGCTTTCCTTTTGATAATCGACGCTAAAACCAAGCCTGTCGAAAGCTGCCAGCGTGCAACAACCTAAAATTTTTTCGGGATAGCGCCACGTCTTAAAATTTTCTAACATATCGCCACCGCAAATGAAAAACAATTCGTCGTTTTCGTGCATCGCCTTAAAATGGCTAACCGTGATATATGTGTAACTGGTCCCTTTATTATTAAGTTCAAAATCGGAAATTTCAACCTTGTCAACGCCTTCGAAAGCAATTTCGAGCATTACCTTCCTATGCGCCCCGTCAACATAGCGCACGCCTATTTTATGAGGCGCAATCAGGCACGGAACAACGTAAAGTTTATCTAATTTAAGTTCTTTTATCGCTTGCTCTGCAATAACTTTATGCTCCAAATGAACGGGATTAAAACTTCCACCGAAAATGCCTATCCTTTTCATATTTTCATTATCGCACATTTTTCAATTAAAATCAATGTTTTAGTATAATTTTTACCACCTTAAGCAATAATAAAACAAAACTTTTTGGAGAACAATCAATGAAAATTTTCACCTTCTCTTTCTTTTCCGATTTAGTGTTTTGCGCACTGTCGAGTTTTTTATTGTGCCTCGTAATATCCTCTTACTTTTTGCAAAACCCTTTCAACTTGATTTTTTCTATATGTTTTTGCCTTTTGTTTACCCTTTTTTCCTTCAAGTATTTTTTTCACAAACGAAGCAAAAAACAACAAAAAGAACAATTACAAAAAGAACAAAACGAACTTTGCACGCAACTTTGTTTTTATTCGAAGCCAAAACTTTTAACACTCTTTGAAAAGGCGTTTTCTCAAAAAGGCTTAACGGTGGAAAAGCGCACCACTCATCTAATTTTACCCAGCGAAAATAAGGCGATATTTTTCGTATTTTCTTTTGACGGAGTTAAAAAAGCAGACGTGGTTAAAGCCTTTAACAAACTGAAAGAAAATCAGATTGCCGTGATTTATTCTGCAGATTTTTTCGACGAGATAAAAAATTTTGCTTCTAGATTTAAAGGAAGAATAATTTTAAGAAATTCCGAAAGCGTTTTCGCACTGTTAAAAGAAACTAACCTTTTGCCACAAATCTCTTGCGACATAACGACGGAAAAAGACAAAAAAGTAACGGCAAAAAATTTTTTTCAAAAGAAAAACGCCACCAGATATTTTTTGTTCGGAGGACTTTTTTTATTGATGAGTTTTATCGTTCCTTTCAAAATTTATTACGTGATAGCAGGTAGCGTACTTATGATTTTTTCTTTAATATTAAAATTTTTCGTAAAAGAACACGCCGACGAAAAGGCAAATTAAAAACCACCTCTCGGTGGTTTTCCTTAAAATTCGATATGCTCTATTTTGTCGTTTTTGCTTCTTCTGTAAAATACTAATTTTCTACCCGTCGCACAAACGAATTCCGCATTTAATTTTTCGGCAATTTCAAAGCCGACCTCTTTTGCGTCTAGCCCCGAATTTTCCAAAACGGTAACCTTTACCAACTCTCTCTTTTCAATGGCTTTTTCTAAGCCCTCTATAAAACTTTCGTTTACGCCGAGTTTTCCGACTTGCGTTATCGGTTCTAAACCGGAGGCAATCGACCTCAATTTACTTCTTTGTTTACTTGTCAACATAAATTTCTCCTTAATCTACAAACTCAAATTCTTCGCCGGCAATTATAACGGTGGATTTTTCGTTTGCACCCATTTTTCTTAGTTCTGCAATAATGCCCCTGTCTTTAAGCACCTTTTGAAGATATGCAAGCGAGTGAGGGTCGTCCATAACGACGTTTCTCTTTAACACGTCCACGAGCGAACCGACAACGAAGAAAGTTTCTCCCTCTCGTACGATATCCCAATCCAACCTTTCGGGTTTAACGTAATTAAATTCTTCGAATTCAAGTGGTTTTAGAGGTGGCAGTTTGGAAAGAATTTTCATAATTTCCTGCTTTAACTCGTCTAATCCTTCGCCCGTTATGGCGCTTATACAGACGACTTTTTTTCTGCCGAGTTTTTGCTTGAATTCTTTAAGCCTTTCTTCTGCGCCGAACATATCGCACTTGTTTGCAACGATAAGTTGTTTAACCTTTGCAAGTTTTTTGTCGTACGCTTTTAATTCTTGGTTGATTTTAACGTAATCTTCGTACGGGTCTCTACCCTCGACGCCCGAAATATCCACGACGTGCACTAACATTCTCGTCCTTTCGACGTGCTTTAAGAATTCTATACCAAGCCCTGCGCCCTCTGAAGCGCCCTCTATAAGCCCCGGAATATCTGCGATGGTAAATTGTTCGTCGTACACGTCGCAAACGCCTAAATTCGGCGACAACGTCGTAAAATGATAATTTGCAATCTTCGGCCTTGCCTTTGTTATTTTACTCAAAATCGTGCTTTTGCCGACGTTTGGAAATCCCAACAGCCCGACGTCTGCAATAGTTTTTAATTCCAAAACGACTTGCTTTGATTCCGTCTTTTCTCCCGTTTGAGAAAAATGAGGTGCGTGACGACGAGCGTTTTTAAATTTTGCGTTACCTTTACCGCCTTCTCCACCTACCAACACCGTTTTGGTTTGTCCTTCGTAAAAAAAATCGGCAATAATATTTCCACTTTCTCTGTCTCTGATAACCGTTCCCAAAGGCACTCTCAAAACAAGGTCTTTACCGGCTCTACCATAACAGTCTTTCGGCTCTCCGTTAGCACCGTTTTCGGCAACGTATTTCGTCTTGTAGTAATAGTCGGACAAATTGCTCAAATGCCTGTCCGATGTGAAAATTATATCTCCACCTTTACCACCGTCTCCCCCGTCGGGTCCACCGCTTACTTTACCCTTGTAATGAATGAAAGAGGTTATCCCGCTTCCTCCGTCGCCGGCTTTAATTGTAATAATCGCTCTGTCTATAAACATTTTTTCACCTTTTAATATTCTTTTCGCACAAATGACTTATCGGACAATTTTCGCAATTCGGCTTTTGCGCTTTGCAATAACTTCTCCCCAAATAAATAAGATAATGATGAGCGTTTTTCCACTCTGCCTTTTCCACGTTTTTCATAAGGTCCTTTTCCGTTTGCAAAACAGATTTACTGTTAGCAAGTCCTATTCTGTTAGACACCCTAAAAACGTGCGTATCCACGGCTATCGCATCTCCGTTAAACGCCACGCTGTACACGACGTTCGCCGTCTTTCTGCCAACCCCGTCAAGAGATTGAAGGTCTGCTAAACTTTTCGGCACGCTCCCGTTAAACTTTGTAACGATATCTTTACACGCACTCAATATATGCTTTGCTTTGGACCTATATAGCCCACACGAAAATATATATTTTTCAAGTTCTTCTTGATTTAGCGAAAGCATTTTTTCGGGAGTGTTGTAACTTACAAAAAGTTTTTTCGTAACCTTGTTAACTCTCTCGTCGGTGCACTGTGCAGAAAGCATAACGGCGACGAGCAGTTCGAACGGCGTGGTAAACTCCAGTGCCGGCGTGGACGGAAAATTTTTTGACAGTACGGTTATTATCTCTTTCGTTGTTTGCGCTTTCATATTTCTAACATATATTATCACAAAAAAGACGATTTTTGCAAGCGTTTTATTGTTCGGTATTTATTAAATACTTCTCACGCTCTTTCTTCCCCCGTAAACGGTGACTAAAAAGAAGCCTGCGAAACTTTCCATATTAGACGAAAACACGGCTTTCTTAACGTGAAAAAAATCGCTTTTGGCAATTTGCACGGACAAGCCACACCCTACTCCTGCCTCTTTCGGCGTGTTAATCACTGCACACCTAACACCGTGCTCTTTTAAAAAATTAGAAAATTTTATCGTGTACGACCTCGACCTAAAAGCCACTATAACGTATTCCATTATTTTTCTCCTTCGTAAGTATAAATATAACTTTTATATAATATATTATTTTTACGAGAAAAATTTTGTTAATACGAGTGGTGATTTTATGATTTATTTTGACAATGCGGCAACGGGTGGCTTTAAGCCTCATTCAGTTTACGAAAACACTTGCAACGTTATAAAATATCTTTCTGCAAACCCCGGCAGAAGCGGGCACCGTCTTTCTATAACGGGCGCAGAACTTGTTTACAACACGAGAAAAATAATTTCAGAAACTTTCAACAATCAATTAGAACGGGTGATTTTCACGAAAAATTGCACGGAAGCCTTAAACACGGCGATATTCGGCTCTTTAAAAATCGGAGGGCACGTCGTAACAACCGTTTACGAACACAATTCCGTCTTGCGTCCTCTCTTTCATTTGCAAAACAAAGGACTTATAACGCTTGACGTAGTGGACGACGGTTCAATGCCCATAGAGCAGGCCATCGAATCAAAAATATGCCCGTCTACCTATTTAATCATTGCGTCGGGTGCTTCCAACGTTACGGGAAAAACACTACCGTTAAACAAAATCGGAGACCTTTGCGAACAAAAAGGCATACTCTTTTTGGTGGACGGTGCGCAACTTGCCGGTCACGAGCAAATCGATATGAAACAATTACATATAGATATGTTGTGCTTATCGGGACATAAAGGGCTTTACGGCATAATGGGAAGTGGACTGTTACTTCTTTCCGAAGTCGTCAACTTAACGCCACTGATATTCGGCGGAACGGGCACCGAATCTTTTAACTTAACGCAACCGTCGTGTTATCCCGAAAGGCTGGAGAGTGGTACTCTTAACCTACCTGCAATCGCTTCTCTTTCGGAAGGCGTAAAGTACGTAAGCGAAAACGTTAAAAGCATCGGCACGACTCTTTTTTCTTACACGACGGCACTTATAAACAACCTAAAAGAAAACAAAAAAATTAAAATTTATTCCGAGCCGAACAAAATGGGTATCGTTGCTTTTAAATTAGAAGAAACGCCGTCGCAAGACGTTGCCGACACCCTTAATTCCGAATATGATATCGCCGTCAGGGGTGGCCTGCACTGTGCACCGCTTACGCATAAATTTTTAAAAACAGACAAGGAAGGGCTTGTAAGAGTAAGCCTCGCCGTTCAAAACAGCACGAGAGAACTCGCCTTCCTTGTGAGAGCGTTAAAAGAAATAACGGGAAGTTAAATCTTTTTTAATTCCACCATTATTTTTTTTAATATGCTTTTCTTTTTATCGTCTAAAAAGGGCGATAGAACAGAGGCAAACCCGTCTAACTGTTCGTTTGTAAGCGTGCCGTTTTGCTTACCCTTTTTGGCTTCTTGATAAATTGCCATAAGCAATTCGTTTTGGCTTTTCCCGTCGTATTTATTTGCGAGTTGCGTTACCAAAGTTAAAAGGTCTTGTGGCGTTGACGTGTCGTTGCTACTTGCGTAATCGTTAAAATCTTGCATCTTTACCTCCGAAAACAATTATTCTTTACATTTTATGAAAAGTTTTATTATATTGTTATGGGTGAATTATGAATTTATTACAAATTTTAACTTCCTTTTTATCAAATTCGGAAAACAGTAAAGCCTTGATAAACCTACTTGCCGACTTACTTAACGGCAATTTTAACTTGGAAAATTTTTTGAAAAACATAAATATAGAAAAAGTTTTTAATATTTTGTCGCCTCTTTTACAAACGAACGGCGCAAACGACAAATCGCAAAATCAAAACGTGGGATTAGCGCTAAAACCCATCACGCCTTTTGCCGATAGAGACGTCGTGTACAGTTTGAATAAATACTTCGAAAACACAAAATAAAAATGCTTTTGATTTTCAAAAGCATTTTTATTTTATTAAAGCAATCGCACAATTATTTTACACAACCATAACGGCTCTTTTTATCGCCTCGCCTACACTGACGGAATTGCTTTCCGTCGCCTTAATTCCTTTACCGTGTATACAAGTTTTGTTGTCGGGTTGGTAAATATACGCCGTCGTCAACTTTAACGCTTCGCCCGTTATCAAATTTTTGTAAGTCGTTTGCATTATTCCCTTGCCGAAAGTTTTTGCTTCCTCACCCGTTTTTTCTATGACTAATTTATTGGCGTCGAAGCAATCTTTATAATACAGCATAGCGCCTATTAAACACTCCGTCGCAGAAGCGCTTCCACCGTCTGCCGTTACGCTGATAGAAGTAATCGCATTTTGAAATTTACTTTTTTCCATCTTAAAAGCCGTCGTCTTATTATCCTTATCAACTGCGTAAGCAATCACTGCGTTATCCTTTTTTATGAAATTAGAAGCAATATCGCAAAGCACTTTCATATCGCCTCCACCGTTGGAGCGAAGGTCCAATATGAGTTTACTTCTTCCCCTTTTCACCATCATTGACAAAGCCTTTTCCATTTGCTCGGCAGCGCCACCCTCAAATTGAGAAAGAGATATTATCGCCGTTTGTTCGTCCAAAATCGAATCGCCACCGTCAAGTTCCGTTAAAGAAAGAGCCTCCGTCCCCTCCGAACGAAAAACGCCTGTTTTTTTGCTATCGACGTAACACACGTAACTGGAGACGAAAACCTGCCTTTTTACCACCACGCTTTGCTCTTCGCCACCGTCCCTTGTAAAGTATAACTTAAATTCTTCGTTTTCCTTTCTTGCCGAAATAAAATTCAAAGAATCGTCTGCACTTTGAAATTGTACTTTCTCGCCGTTACTTTCGCCGGCAACCAACAGGTCGCCTGCTTTTAGCCCTACTTTATCTGCGGGAGAATTGCCCGTAACCTTGTAAATAATCGGCAAAACGTCTGACTTTTTGTAAGAAATTCCAACGCCGTAATAATTGCCTTTGTTGGTGTTAACCACGTCGGAATATTCTTGACTTGTGTAATAATTAGAATACTTGTCAAGCAAGCCGTCTGTAATGGCTTTTGCGTAATCTTCTGCCGAAAACTCTTTCACGACGCCGTCTTCTTCAGAATAATAATGCTTGTTTATGGTGGAAATAACCCATCCAAGCGTGGATAATTCTTTCGGCGTCGTCCACTTTTTCACAAAAAAACCAAGCGTAAAAGAAATCGCAATTGTCAAAACAGTTGCGATTGTAAAAATAATTTTTCTCTTTTTAGTAAAAAATTCTTTCGGGGATTGCCCCGTAACGTCTTTATTTTTCATAAACCTATTTTACCAATTTGTTTAATATCGTTATAAATCTGAAAGTAACGGCGTCTGAAAACTTGCGAATGTTAAGCCCCGTCATCTTTTCGATTTTATCCAATCTGTAGGTAAGCGTGTTTCTGTGCATAAACAGTTTTCTGGAAGTTTCCGAAACGTTCAAACTGTTTTCTAAAAATTCTTCTGCCGTGTTAATCATGTCTTCGTCGGCAAATAAAGCCTTTGCGTCTGCATCCATCAACATTTGCAAATACTCGTTAAGTTTGTACTTTGGCAAGTCTTCAAAAGTTCTTAACAACATATACTCTTTGAAAGAGTGAACGTTGCCTTTGCTTTGAATTGTTTTGCTCATTCTTATAGCGCTCATCGCTTGTGCGTAAGAAGCGTTTAAGTCGCCGACGGATTTTACCGTACCACCTATGTATATGCAAACCTTTATTCCTGCTTCTTCCAAAGCCGATTGCAAAAATGCTTCTGCGTATTCTGCCGAAGAATAATAATCTTCCTTTTCGCTATCGACAAACTTTACAAGCGTCAACTGTGTGTCGTCGTTTTTAACAACGAAATCGTTTTGTGGATTACCGAAATTTTTTGCAAGTTCCATCAAACTTTCAGCACTGCCGTTAAGAGTGTTCACAACCATCGCAAAACACGGAAGGTCTGGCATATCGAACTTGTTTTCGTAAAAACGAATTTGCGAATAATTCATTTTTCCCAAAAGTATCGCCTTGTTAAACTCTTGCCTCGACATATCCTTTTCTTTGCCGGAATAATTTTCCATTAACTGCTTTATTAAAACGGCGTAATTTTTTTCCGTTTCTCCACACCCGGAAATTCTGCCGAAATATTTTTTGTTTTGCAATTCCACAACGAAAAGCATTCTGCCGTTTATTTTGTCGGAAACAAAACCTTGTATCGACGTGTCTATTTTTTCGCTTGCACCTGCCACGCCTGCGATACATACGCCCTCTGCATTGAAAAGCGCAAGTTGTACATCGATTTTATCTCTAAGGCTTTCTACTAAAATTTTTAATTCGTTTTCCACTTGTTCACCTAAATTGATTTTTTAACTATTACTTCAACATCTTCGGCAAAACGCATTTTGCCTCTTTTATACTCTCTTTTATTATACTTATTATATATGTTTTTTTACATTTTTTCAACAAGATTTTAAACTTAAAAAGTTTTTTTGGCACTTAAAATAAAAAAATCGGAAAAAATTTCCGATTTTTTCAAAACAGTTTATCGTTTTTTATTATTCATTTCTTTTCTTCTACGGGAGCCGTTGCCTGAATACTACCTTCAGGGTCTTCTGCCGTATATTCAACGACGAATTTGTCTGGATTTTCTTTCATCATCGAATCGTATTGAGATTGCATTGCTTCGATTTCAGCCTTGTTTTCTTCGCTACGAGCAAGAATGGTAAGTTCGTTTTCAGCATCGAACAAGTGGCAGTGGATAATATCCAAAGCAACCTTAATCTTGTCGCCAACCTTCGTCGTCGAACGAGAGTCTACTTTTGCAGTTACGTTAGACTTATCTTCTTCCAAACTTCTTTCGAAATCGTCGTCGCCGTGATATTCTTCACGCCTTGTTTTACCGTAAACGATAGTTTCCGAGCCTAACGCTTCTACAACGTCAACGGAAATTTCGATTTGTGGCAACTTGGTGTTCTTTAACCACATTGCTTCGTCGTGAATATCTTCGGGTCTGATACCGAATACGATTGGCTTGCCTGTATTTAAATACTTGTCTATACCAACGATAAGGTCTGACTTTTCTTTCGGTAAAGCGATTTTTTCCATACCGAATTCAACGTAAACTTGCTTTTTCGTTCCCGTTAATACGCCGGGGAAGAAGTTCATTTGAGGCGTTCCGATAAAGCCTGCAACGAATTGGTTTACAGGATAATCGTAAAGGTTAATCGGCGAATCTACTTGTTGCATAAATCCGTCTTTCATAACAACGATACGGGTACCCATCGTCATTGCTTCAACTTGGTCGTGCGTAACGTAAATAAACGTCGTTGCCAAACGGTTGTGAAGTTTTGTGATTTCCGTCCTCATTTGAGAACGAAGTTTTGCGTCCAAGTTAGAAAGTGGTTCGTCAAGTAAGAATACCTTCGGTTCACGAACGATTGCTCTACCTAATGCAACACGTTGACGTTGACCGCCTGACAAAGCCTTTGGTTTACGAGATAAGAACATCTCTATGCCCAAAATTCTTGCCGCTTCCTTAACACGTGCGTCGATTTCTTCTTTCGGCATCTTTCTGAGTTTTAAGCCGAACGCCATATTGTCGTATACCGTCATGTGTGGATACAAAGCATAACTTTGGAAAACCATTGCTATATCTCTGTCTTTCGGCGAAACGTCGTTCATAAGTTGTCCGTCGATATACAATTCGCCGGCAGAAATTTCTTCTAGTCCTGCTATCATACGAAGCGTTGTCGATTTACCACAACCGGACGGGCCTACGAATACGATAAATTCTTTGTCTGCGATATCAAGGTTAAAGTCTGTAACGGCTGTTACGTTAGACGGATAAACCTTGTAAATACCTTTAAGTTGTACACTTGCCATATATTTCCTCCACGCTCTTGTCGAGCATTTTTTATCTATAATATGATACCATATCCACGATTTTTTTACAATAGGCGTTTTTTATCATTTTTCTTTGCCTATATGTACAAATTGCACAAATTCGTTTTAAAACTTTTTAATCGAGTTCGTCGAGCGTAAGTTCGTAAGCCGGGGCAAACTCTTTCAAAAAGTAATCGACTTCCTTGCTCTTATATCCTTTAAGTTCCTTTTCTATGGTGCTTTTTGCCTTTTTGAATTCGCCGTTACCAAGCCTTAATTCTTCTATACATTTTAAGTAAGCAGCAAGTTTATCGGCGTATTTTACAAACTTTAATTCGGGGCAATCTTTTGGCAAAACGAATTGCTCGTACTCCCCCTTTAACTCTTCGGGAAGCATATCCAAAATTCTTTCGCACGCTCTAACTTCCAAATCCTTGTACGCCGTGCGAATTTCGGGATTGAAGTACTTTATGGGCGTTGGCAAATCGCCCGTGATAACCTCTCCAACCTCGTGATACTGCGCCAAAAGAACAGCCTTATTAACGTCTATATCGCCACCGAACACTTTATTGTTTATAAGCGCAAGCGCATGCACAAGAACGGCGACTTGTTGAGTATGTTCCATTATGTTTTCTTCTGCCGTCGTCCTCATTAACTGCCATCTTTTTATATATTTCATTCTGTTTACGTAAGCAAAAAACTTTTTCATAATTTACTCCTCGATAAAAAACTTTTTTGATTATATCATAATTTTTTTGTTGACGCAATGCTTTTTTTGTGATATGATTCGAGTATCAAAATTAAATATTCGCTATGGGTGCCGTTTTCGGCTGAGATTATACCATTGAATCCGCAAGGTCATGCTTGAAGGAAAATGCTTTAATAACTGCTTGAATCACGCTCCCATTTCGGGGGCGTTTTTTTCGTCGTTTATAGCGAATAGAAGGAGTGTTTTTATGAATGAACTTATTAACTCGCTCGGTAAAGACGGCTTGAAGTCGGCTTATTCGCTACTGCAAAGTTTTGCTCTTTACCTCACAATCGCCGTCGCCGTCGTTTTGCTTACGGCATACCTTATCATTCGATTCAAAAAGTCGGAAATTATGGACAAGTTTAAAACGCTTGCTCTCGGCGTAACCGTCGGATACGCAGTAACGGTCACCGCTTGCATATCTTTTTTAATGATTGCAAGACTTTCCGTTAAAGGAGAATTAGACGCAAACTTTTACCTTATGCTAGGCTTTTTCGTAATGCTACTTGCATACTCAATCACGGCAATGATAACCTCGCTCGTAAGCAAAAAAGCCTTTAAGATAACAAATGCCATCGGGCTTTCTTTAATTGTCGTTTACGCCGTCGTTTTGCTTGTTTTTATCCCCACCGTTAAAAACGATTACGAAGACTACACGCCCCTTTCGTATTCGGGTATGTATATTTTCACGGTGCTTTTGACGGTTGCGATACTCGTTCCGTCGATAATTTTCGGCAAAGACAATGGAGACGCACAAAACACAAAGGCAATTTCTTTTGCGGGAATTTGCATTGCTCTTTCCTTTGCACTATCTTACGTAAAACTTTTCTCGCTTCCGCAAGGTGGCTCGGTTACTCTCGCAAGTATGCTTCCGTTAATTATTTACGCTTACGTTTTCGGCGCAAGAAAGGGCGTGTTGGCAGGAGCGATTTACGGCGTTTTGCAATGCCTACAAAACCCGCAATTTTATCAACCCGTACAAGTTTTGTTAGATTACCCCATAGCCTTTTCTGCGATAGGTCTTGCAGGACTATTTAAAAACGTTAAGAGCATAAAGTCCCCTGTCGCAAAATTTATTTTGGGAGCAAGCGTGGCTTGTTTCGGCAGATATTTGGCACATTTCTTGAGTGGTTATTACGTCTTCTCCTCTTGGGCTATGGAAGGCTACACGGCGCTTTCTTGGAGTTTGGTTTACAACCTCTTCGTGCTAGCAGAACTCGTCATCATCGTCGCCGTCGGAGCAATATTGTTCTCATCTAAAAGTTTCAGAACGGAGATAGAAAAAATCAATCCCGAAAAAACTCAAAGCGTAAAAACGGCAGAATAACTTACCAATTAATTAAGCAAAAAACTCCGAACTTTTTTGAATTAAGTTCGGAGTTTTTATCTTTTTTCAACCTTTATTTTGAATACTTTTCTAAATATTTTGCCGTTATATCGGCGGCAATTTCGCAAAGTTCTGCGCACGGCCTTTTTTTGTAATAGCCTATCGTCCTTTCTTCGGGAACACCACCCTTCGTTACCGAAACGCCCTCCAAAAGTTCTGCACAAATAAGCGAGCCGACTTGACTTTTGAATTCTTCGCACGCACTTCTTATTATACCGTATATTTCCGTCCTGTCTTCCCCGTCGGAAAGTAAATAAGAAAGCACCATCGTCATACCGCTCACGCAACCACACACTAAACGCTGACGAGCAAAGCCTCCACCAAAACCTATGCCTAGTTTTCGCACGACGCTTTCGTCCATTTTCATTTCGTCTTTAAAAGACAACAAAACCGAATTAGAACAGTTGTTTCCTTGTAAAAAATATTGCTTCGCCAAATCGCCTTTCGTCATTACAGCCTCCCGAAAAACCCCTAAAAATTCAAAAAGCAACAAACACCGTTTATTGCTTCCTGAATAATATATGATAAGGGGGAAAATGATGAGCATTTTTAAGAAGTTTTTTTGACTTCGTACTTATAATATACACTTTAAAAAATTTTTTGTAAAGCAAAAAACGCCGTTAAATCTTAAAATTTTACAAAATTTTCACTTTATTTTTTTTCGCCCTCAAAAACAAAAAAAGCGTAACGATTGTTACGCTTTTATTTTTATTCACCCTTGAACGGTAAAAGGTCTGCAACCCTTGCACGCTTGATGGCTTTTGCCAAAACTCTTTGATGTTTTGCACAAACACCCGTCATTCTGCGAGAAAGAATTTTGCCACTTTCGGTAACGTATTTCTTTAATGTGTTAACGTCCTTGTAGTCGATTTCTTCAACTTTTGCTTGACAGAATGCGCAAACTTTTTTGCGAGGGATTCTTTTAACGAACTTTTTTGCTTCCTTTACAGGTGCAGCCGGCGTTTCTTGAGCCGTCGTTACGTTTGTATTTTCTTCCATTTTTATTCTCCTTAATTGATTTAGAAGGGTAATTGATTGTCGTCAATTGCCTCTAGTTGAGGGCGTTCTCTTTTTACGACAGCCGGTGGCGTGTCGTCGTCGGAAACGGCTCCCTTCGGCGTTAAGAATTCAACTTCGCTTGCAACGATGTCGGTAACGTATCTCTTAACCCCGTCTTTATCTTCGTAAGAACGGTTTTGTAAACTACCGACAACGGCAACCTTGTTGCCTTTCTTTAAATATTTACCACAGTTTTCTGCTCTGCCACGCCATACCGTTATATTGAAAAAATCAGTTTCTCTATTTCCGTCTGCATTTGCAAAATCACGGGAAACAGCGATAGAAAATCTACAAACGGCAACGCCGTTGGGCGTTTCGGAAAGTTCTGGGTCTCTCGTTAAATTTCCTACTAAGATAACTTTGTTCATATCCTACTCCTATTTTTTATCTTTTGGTAACAATTCTTCTGATGATACCGTCTGTAATGCCGACAACACGTTCTAATTCTGCAACGAAAGCGCCGTTTGCGCTGAACGTTGTTACAACGTAGTAGCCTTCCGACTTGTAGTTGATTGGGTATTGTAATTTCTTCATACCGACACGGTCCGTCTTTTCAACGGAACCTCCGTTTGCAACTACTAAATCTTCTATCTTCTTAACGATTGCGTCTTTAGCCTCGTCTGCTAAATCTTTGTCAAGAATGTAAAGCATTTCGTACTTGTTCATATTTTTTTACCTCCCGGACTTATTCGGCTTAAACTTTACGTGTTTAAGCAAGGTTTTCGTGTATTTTTACACGGTTAGGTAATAATAACAAAATATTTTACTTTTGTCAATTATTTTTTTATCGTTATATTTATACTTTTTATG
>CAYLUH010000013.1:15114-30592 GCA_964386845.1 uncultured Christensenella sp. | reverse complement strand
GGAAACAATATTTCACACAAAATTTCTGTAATTATACCTTGCTTTAATGCAGAAAAACATATAAACAAAATTTACGGCGAAATTGCGAAGCAATCCTTTTCTAACCTAGATATAATTTTTATTAACGACGGGAGTTCCGACAATACTCCTACCCTCCTAAACGATTTAGCGAAAAAGGATAAAAGAATAAGAGTTATACATCAACAAAACAAAGGCGTGGCGGTGGCGAGAAACGTCGGTTTAGATGCCGTTTGCGACAACGCTTTAAGTGGTGAGTATGTTGCTTTTGTAGACTGCGACGACGAACTTGACGAAAATTATTTTTCCGTCCTTTTACAAGACGCCATAGATAACGATGCAGACATCGTTTCCTGCCACTTTAACGAAAAAGAATTCGACGGCACGCTTGCTACCCCCCCCTATTTACCTAAATACGATAAATTGGTAGACGACAACAAAGTCTTTTTTCACACTTACTTTACTTGTTCTGAAAACAAAGAAAGATACCTATTCCACGTTTGGAACAAATTGTTTAAGAGAGAAACGCTTTTATCCGAAAGGTTTGACGAAAGGCAACAAAAAGGCGAAGACACGACGTTTATTATGAAATTGTTGTTTAAGTCGCCCCGTGTTTACCTTGAAGACGAACGCCTTTACACTTACTATCGTTCAAACGGTAAACTCACAAATAAATACAAATCGAAAATGTTTGGTGGCGTTATACAAAACGTTGAAATATATAAAATGGCGACTAAAATTAATGAGGAAATTGCTAATCTTGCACTTGATTTTTTTGCCAACTCTTCCGTTTCGTCTTGTTTGTGGCTTGCAAGAAACGGTAAAAAAGATTTATACGACGAATACGAAGAAGTCCTCGAAAAATGGACTACTAGATATATCGATATAGGCAAAGACAAAAAGAGAAAAATCCTTGCAAAACTTTACTTAAAAAACAAAAAATTATTTTTCTTTTTGGGAAAATTTATTTAAAAATACCGTTATAAATTAAAATCGCATCGAAAGTTTTCGATGCGATTTTTTACTTTATACGATTTATCAGTTTACAGCCTTCTTCTTTTAGCCATTTTTTTGATTTTTTATAGTCGGGGCAATATCTTTTTACTTCTTCCCAAAACGTTTTGGAATGATTAAACTCTTTTAAGTGGCACAACTCGTGCACGACTACGTAATCTACGACTTCTTTCGGGCAAAGAGTTAACAGACAATTAAAATTTAAGTTGCCTTTTGCGGAACAACTCCCCCACACCGTTTTTTGACAACGAATAAAAATGCTTTTATAACTTACGCACATATTTTTAACAAAAAAATTTACTCTTTCGGGAATAAGAATTTTTGCAATCTTTTTCATTCGAAAAATATCTTGCTTTGAAAACTTCGTAACGCACGCTTGCTCGCTTTTTCTTATTTCCATTTTTTTCAAATTTCGTTCTATCCATGCGCTCTTTTCTTTTACAATACTGTTTATCTCGTCTACCGACACACTTTTCGGCGCACGAACGACGACGGTTAAGTCTTTCGTTATTTGAATACCGACTGTTTTTCTGTTTGACCTAATTATCTTATAATTTTGCATTTTACACTCTTTAATTTTTATTGGAATATTATACCATACAAAATATGATTTAAGCAAAAAAAAGAAAAAGATTTTTGCATACTTTTTACTCTATTGTTTGACTTTTAATTTTTACAAGGATATAATGTTTTAAATATAAGTATAAACAATTTATATAATAAGTAAGTTTAAAACGCCTTTTGAATTTTTTTGTGGCAAAAGCGACAAGTCTTTTCATAAAGGTTTACACTTTTTTAGGAGATTTTTATGGCAAAAGCAAAGGACACTAACAATATTACTACTTGGAAAAGCATAAAAACGGTTATGGGCTCTGTTAGAGAATACAAAAAACCTTCTATCATAACTCCACTTTTCGTAACGTTTGAAGTTATTTTGGAATGTTTAATCCCATTTATTATGACTATTTTACTAGAAAAAATCAGTAACATAAGCGACGCTACCGAAACCTCGCAACTGTTACCGACAATTTTGCAATGGGGTGGCATTTTACTTGGCATTGCACTACTTTCTTTATTGTTCGGTGCAATAGCAGGTAAATCGTGCGCTAAGGCAAGCAGTGGACTAGCGAAAAATTTAAGGAAAGATATGTACTACAAAATTCAAAACTTTTCTTTTTCCAACATAGACAAATTTTCCTCGTCTAGTTTAGTTACTCGTTTGACGACGGACGTTACTAACGTCGAAATGTCTTACATGATGATTATTCGTTCATCTATACGTTCGCCCCTTATGCTGATTTTTTC
The DNA here is from genome assembly GCA_964386845.1 of uncultured Christensenella sp. Lineage (GTDB taxonomy): Bacteria > Bacillota > Clostridia > Christensenellales > Borkfalkiaceae > UBA1259. The sequence continues at coordinate 28,255 of CAYLUH010000013.1, read as the reverse complement.
GCTAACTATGTCGTTTATATTAAACGCAAAAATGGCGCTAATATTTTTATGCACGGTGCCGGTTCTTGCCGTAGGTTTAATTTTGATTATGACGAAAGCCGTTCCTTTTTTTAACAGAATTTTCCATAAATACGACGATTTAAACGAATCTGTCGAGGAAAACGTTAAGGGTATGCGTGTCGTCAAGTCCTACGTTAGAGAAGATTTTGAAAAGGAAAAATTTGAAAAAGCCAGCGACAGCGTTAAGCAGGATTTTACAAAAGCAGAAAGAATTGTTGCGCTTAACAACCCGTTAATGAATTTCTGCGTGTATGCGGGGCTTATCGCCATTTACATCGTCGGCTCAATCCTTATTATCGACAGCAAAGAAAGTTTAATGAAACTTACCGAGTTGCAATCGTTTATGACCTACTCTTTCCAAATGCTTATGAGTTTGATGATGCTATCAATGGTTATGGTTATGCTTCTTATGAGCGTGGCCTCTGCTAAACGTATTACCGAAGTTTTGCAAGAGGAAAGTTCTATTACCTCAAAGCAAGATGCGATTACGGAAGTTAAAGACGGAACGATAGAATTTAAAAACGTTTCCTTTAAGTACTCTGAAAAAGCATCTAAATTTGCACTCTCCAACATAAACCTAAAAATTGAAAGTGGAGAAACGATAGGCATTATCGGTTCAACGGGTAGCAGTAAGAGTACATTGGTTCAACTTATCCCCCGTCTTTACGACGTCACGGAAGGCGAAGTGTTAGTTTCGGGAATAAACGTTAAAGATTACGATTTGACTTCTTTAAGAGATGCCGTTGCAATGGTTTTACAAAAGAACGTGCTTTTTTCAGGAACGGTTAGAGAAAATATGCAATGGGGCGACAAAAACGCTACCGACGAAGAAATTCAACGTGCACTTGATATGTCGCAAATAGGCACTATGGAACTTGACAAAGTTATAGAACAAGGCGGTGTTAACGTTTCGGGTGGACAAAAACAACGTTTATGTATTGCAAGAGCATTGCTTAAAAAACCTAAAATACTAATTTTGGACGACTCGACAAGTGCCGTAGACACGAAGACGGACGCATTGATTAGAGCGTCTCTGAAAGAATATATCCCCACCACGACAAAAATCATTATTGCACAAAGAATCGTTTCTATTAAAGACGCCGATAAAATTATCATTATGAACAACGGTTCTATATCTGCAATAGGCACTCACGAAGAACTTATGAAAGACAACGAAATTTATCAGGACTTATACTATTCTCAAAACAAAATCGAAGAAGAAAAATTGAAGTCAAGTAAAAAGTCCAACAAAAAATCTAAAAAGGAGGAAAAATAATATGCCTGCACCGTCTATGAAAACACCTCCGAAAGGAATGAAAGCGCCTCAAGAAAAGGCAAAAAAAGGCACTCTTTCAAGACTTATCGGAATGCTTTTCAAACAAAACAAAGCGCTTTTCATATCAATAGTTTTCTGTATAGTAATAACGGGTATTACAGGCGTTGCATCCTCCCTTTTCTTAAACGCCGTTCTTACCAACATTAGCACGGGAATTATCGAAGGACTTGACGCAGTTTGGGGCGCCCTCGTTAAAATTTTTATTATCATGGGGTGCGTTTACGCCGCAAACGTTATAGCATCATTCGTGTACAATCAATTGATGGCTATTTTGACACAGAAATTTTTACATCAAATAAGAACTTCTTTGTTTAACAAAATGCAATCGTTACCCATAAGTTATTTCGATACGCATAAAACGGGCGACGTTATGAGCGTTTACACAAACGATACGGACGCTTTGAGACAGTTGGTTTCGCAAAGTTTACCTATGCTCCTCACTTCTTTCATCAGCATAATCTCATTGCTTTGCATTATGTTAAAATTCAGCATTTGGCTATCTCTTGTTATTTTTGCAGGAGTTGTAGTAATGTTTGTGATAACAAAGGTTATCGGTGGCAACAGTGCAAAATACTTTGTAAAACAACAAGTGTCACTCGGTGCAGAAGAAGGCTATATTCAAGAAATGATTCAGGGACAAAAAGTCGTTAAAGTGTTTAACCACGAAGATGCAGCGAAAAGTAAATTCGACGTTAAAAACGAGCAACTTTGCGACGATGCGACAAAGGCTCACGGTTTTGCTAACATTTTAATGCCGATTATGAACAACCTCGGAAATATATTATACGTAATGGTTGCTTTGGTAGGTGGCATTTTGGTTGCACTCGGCGTTAAAAATCTATCGATAACGGGATTTGACGACGGCGACGTTATTGCTTTTCTTGCAATTATTATGTCTTTCCTCCCGATAAGCAAACAATTTACAGGACAAATTTCTCAATCCTCGCAACAAATTAACTCTATCGTTATGGGGCTTGCCGGCGCTTCGAGAATATTTACGCTTATGGACGAAGTCCCAGAAGAAGACGACGGTTACGTTACGCTGGTAAACTGCACGATTGACGAAAACGGAGAAATTCACGAAACGACGGAGCGTACGGGAAAATGGGCTTGGAGACACCCTCACCAAGCAGACGGCACCGTTACCTACACCGAACTTAAAGGCGACATTCAAATGTACAACGTGGACTTTGGATATGTCCCCGAAAGAATTGTTCTACACGACGTTTCTCTTTACGCTAACCCCGGACAAAAAATTGCTTTCGTTGGTTCTACGGGTGCAGGCAAAACGACTATTACAAACCTCATAAACAGATTTTACGACATTGCAGACGGCAAAATCAGATACGACGGAATAAACATTAACAAAATAAAAAAGGCAGATTTACGCCGTTCGCTAGGTATTGTTTTGCAAGACACAAACCTCTTTACAGGCACGGTTATGGATAACATTCGTTACGGAAGACTTGACGCTACCGACGAAGAATGTATTGCAGCCGCTAAACTTGCCTATGCCGACGATTTTATAACAAGGCTCCCCGACGGATATAATACAATGCTTACGGCTGACGGTGGAAACCTATCTCAAGGGCAACGACAACTTTTGTCTATTGCAAGAGCGGCAGTTAAAGACGCCCCCGTAATGATACTTGACGAAGCGACTTCTTCCATCGACACAAGAACGGAAGCGTTGGTCCAAAAGGGTACCGACAGGCTTATGGAAGGCAGAACGGTGTTTATTATCGCACACAGACTTTCCACTATTCAAAACTCCGACGTCATTATGGTGCTTGAATACGGCAACATTATCGAAAGAGGCACGCACGAAGAACTTATTAAACAAAAAGGCAAGTACTATCAATTATACACGGGCGCCTTTGAATTAGACTGATATGAATTGCAATCTCTGTCCCAACAACTGTGCCGTCGATAAAAGAGAAAAAATCGGTTTTTGCGGTACAAACGATAAAATTAAAATTGCAAAGTATTATCTTCACCCATTTGAAGAAAGTTGTATTTCGGGTAAAAACGGGTCGGGCACGATATTTTTTACGGGTTGCAGTCTTAAATGCATCTTCTGTCAAAATTACGAACTATCGAGAAACGCCCGAGGCAAAGAAATTACAGTTAAAGAATTGGCTGATATTTTTAAAAAGTTGGAAGACGACGGTGCAAGTAATATTAACCTTGTTAACCCTACGCACTTTTCCGATAAAATAATCGAGGCTTTAACTATTTACAAACCGAGCATACCTATCGTGTACAATACGCACGGCTACGAGAGGGTGGAAATATTAAAACAAATTTTTGACTTTATCGACGTGTTTTTGCCTGACATAAAATTCTTCTCCCCCGTCGTTTCCAAAAGATACACGGGAAAGGAAAATTATTTTGAAGTGGCAAGTAAAGCCATTGAATTTATGGCAAACAAGCCATTAATTTTCGACGGTGAAGGAATGATGAAGTCGGGCTGTCTAGTAAGGCACTTGGTGTTGCCGTTAAACACCGGCGACAGCAAAAAAATTTTGGATTGGTTTTGCAAAATTAAAGATAAGGCTTTTATAAACGTTATGAGTCAATACACCCCTTTCGGCAATATTGAAAACTTCCCCGAATTAAAAAGAACGATAACCGAAAGAGAATACGAAGCCGTGCTAGATTACGCCATTTCTTTAGATATTAAAAACTTATTTTATCAGCCACTTACGAGCGCCGATAAAAAATTTATTCCAAAATGGGATTATTAAAAAGAGTGTGAAAAAAATTCACACTCTTTTACTTTTAATTAAGTTTGATAATTCACTAAATATTTTCTTTTTTTACAACCGTGTTTTTGCTTGCTTTTTCTTTACGTTCTTTTTTTCTAAACTTGGAAAAAATCGGTTCTCTATACTTGTAAATTACAACTCCTACTATTACTATCAATATTCCGTCAAGTATCAATTTTATAGCTAAATCGGAAAGAGTTATTAGTTTTACCCTTTTCCACATATTGTTAACGTTTTCTAATTCTTCTCCCGTAAAATTTCTCATTACGGCACAACGCTCGATTACATCTTTCGTCGGATATTGAGCGCTGAATTTCGGAAGAGAAAGAGATGACACGTTGATAACATATTTTCCCGTCGTATCGGTATCGTCAAAAAAATACGATAAATCGACGTCTGTTCCTTCCCCCTCTCCGTCGTTATAACTTTCTTTAACGTAATCAAACACCTCGTCGCCGACGATACAACTTGTATATCCCGTGTAATCCATATTCAACACGGCAATTTCCGGCGAACACAAAAAGTCTAAAAACCGAATGGCGTTGTCGTAATCGGCATCTTTCGTCATAACGTAGCCGTCAAACCAAACGTTGGAGCCCTCCTCCGGAACGGCGTATCCTAAATATACCGGATTGTCTAACAGTTCCCCCGTCTCCTCGTTGTACAAGCCTTGACTTATAGAATATACGGCGTCTCCACTCCAAGCAAAATTAACGTCTATTTTGCCTGTTAAAATATCTGCCTTTCCGGCATCCACTTCAAAACCGTATAATTTGCTTTTCAAATCTAAAAGTGCCTTTTCCACTTTGTCTATAGACTCTTTGTCCGTACGATTAAAAATCTCGCTTATTGTTGCGTTATAAAGGGCGTAATCGCCGTCTAGAGCGTATTTATCTTTTGCCTCAAGCAATTCGTCGCCGTAAACATACGCAAGCGCTAAAAAGTAAGAATCTCTGATACTGTCTTTAATTGTTACTCGTCCGTCGAAATGCTCCCAAATAGAACGCCAACTCTTGAAAGTTTCTTGAGTTACCTTTGTGCCGTCTTCCAACGTGGAATTCATATTGTAAATTAAGCCTATCGTTCCCCACATATAGCCGATTGCATACGTGCTGTTTCCGTCTAAACTCATTACGGGAATTTCACCGTTTTCACCCTCTATTTTTAAGCCCTTAAACACTTCTTTTATATAATTTGAACCGTAATCGTTAAAATTATTGGGCGTTTCGAAGCAACGGAGTCTGCCCTCCGACATAAGTTTCATTATCATATATTCCGACGGGCACATCAAGTCGCACGCCTTGGGATTTTTGATAAGTTCGTTGTACATTTCTTCGTTGGTGGCAAAAGTGTTATATTTAACGGTTATGCCCGTTTCCGATTTAAACGTTTCGAAAATACTTTCGTCGATATAATCTTCCACGCTAAATACGGTTATCTCTTTTGTGTCTGCAAATGCAACGCTGACGCTCGAAAGTACGGGGAGCAAAATGAGAAAAGTTAATATCACTGCCAAAAGGCGAAATCTAAAATCTCTTTTCTTTATCATTTAAGATTTCCTCCCCTAGCTTTTGCTTTTTTCGATGCGTTTATATTTATTAAAATAACAACGATGAGCGTTATAACGAATATTATCGTCGTAAGTGCCCTATAAATGGGAATCTTTTCGCTTGCCTTTTCCGTCGTCAAGGCAATGGACTTATACACTGCCACGCTTATCGTTTCAAAATCGAGTGGCGCAAGCGTTGCCGTTACGATATAATCGTCTAACGACAGCGTTATCGCAAGCATAAAGCCTGCAAATATCCCAGGCATAATTTCAGGAAGCACAACCTTAAACAAGGCTTGAGTCGGCGTTGCGCCGAGGTCCAAAGCGGCTTCGTAAAGGCTTCCGTCCATTTGTTTTAATTTTGGCATTACGCTAAGTACTACGAAAGGTGCCGTTAATATAACGTGCCCTACGTACAAACCGAAGATGGTACGGTGGCTAACGCCGATTGCCATAAACGACATAACCAATGCGCACGCCGTTACGATTTCGCTATTGACGACGGGAACTTGCGATGCGCCTTTAATGAGTTTTCCCAACTTGCCTTTGCTGTAAAACATACCTATTGCACCGAGCGTGCCCAAAATCGTGGCTATCACGCTGGATACGACTGCCAAAGTTACCGTGTTAAAAATTACGTCTTTTATTTCGCCTAACTTTGAATACCACCTAAAAGAAAACGCCGTCCATAGTCCTATGGTCTTGCCTTCGTTAAAACTGTAAAAGACCAAAATCAAAATGGGAATGTACATAAATGCGAGAACTAAAAATATATAGCCACGAGTAAAAAACTTTTTCATTATAAATTAGTCCCCCTCACGTTGTTCTCGTTTTTAAATTCGCCCGTTGCAAGCATTGTTACAAACATTATTATAAGCATTACGAGAGATATGGTTGCGCCACCGTTTACGTCTGACAGCGTGCCACCCTCTCCTAAAAAACTCCATGCTATAAGTTTACCTATTACCGTAAAGCCCGTGCTTCCGCTAAACGCATCTGTAATCACATAACAACTCATTACAGGCAAAAATACCATCATTGCGCCACTTATTATCCCCGGCAACGACAGTGGAAGCGTTACTTTAATAAACGCTTGACTCTTGTTTGCACCAAGGTCGCCAGCAGCCTCTATCAAACTTTTATCCATTTTTATCATCGTCGAATAAAGAGGCAATATCATAAACGGCAAATAGTCGTACACAAGCGCTATTATGCTTGCGCCGTTGCCGAGAGGTATTCCTATAAGTGTTAACAACTCTTTCATCGCCATTGCCCTTAAAACAAAGTTTATCCACATCGGCGTTACGAAAAGAAGTAACAAAACGAATGCCGTTTTTTGATTGATTTTCGACAAAATGTACGCAACGGGATATGCTATCAATAAACATATCACGGTTACAAGCAAACTGACGAGCACGCTTATTAAAAGCGTACTTATTTTTGCTTTATTTGTAAAAAATTCCACGAAATTATACAGCGAAAAACTTCCGTCAGACGACGTAAACGCATAATACAAAATTATAAAAAGAGGAATTATTACGAACATTACCAAAAACAATCCGTACGGAATACAAAGATGCTTTCTTGAAAAGGTAAATCTTTTTTGTTTTACCGTCGTCGTATTTTCTAAACTTTCTTTAGAAACAACTTTTGCGTCTTTTTTCATCGTTTGTTTTCCACCTTTAACGAAAGTTTAATTTTGTCTTTGGGAATTATAACGGAAACTCTATCGTTTTCGTTCCACGTGTCTTCGGTGTCGAAAACGTAATCTTCCTCTTCCTCGTCCGTCCTTACTATTAATTGATAGTGGTCGCCCTTATATATGATAGACACAATGTTGCCGACTGCGCCACCTAACGATGCGTCGTCGCTGATTTCTATATCTTTTAATCCCACTTCAACGTTAACGTCTACGTCGGTTAAATCTATCTTTTCGCCCTTTTCGGTAATTAAATATCCTTCGTCGTCTAGGTATGAATTAGGATAAAGTTGCGTAACGTCACATTCGAATTCGCCGTCGCCAAAACATACGGTGTTCTTTTTCGTAATATAACCGATATACTTGTTGGAAGAAAACTCTTTGTGCATAATGTGGATATCTTCGGGCTTGATGATTATACTTACCCTTTCGCCTACCTTACGCTCTATGGTGTCTTGAATGGTGACCTCGGTTTTTCCTACAAGCATTACCATTTCGTAATGCACGCCCTTAAAAATCGAACTGATAATTTTGCCGTTAACCTGCCCTTTCCCCTCGTCCAAAAGGAAAATATCCTCAGGTCTTACGACAACGTCAACCTTTTCGTGCATCGGAAAATCGTCTACACAGTCAAAATTATATCCGACGAATTTAACCTTTTTGTTACCCGTCATGGTGCCACTAAAAATGTTGCTCTCCCCTATAAAGTCGGCAACGAAAGTGTTTTTCGGCTCGTTGTAAATATCCGTCGGCGTGCCGATTTGCTGAATAATTCCGTCCTTCATAACGACGATTGTGTCGCTCATAGTGAGCGCTTCCTCTTGGTCGTGCGTGACGTAGATAAAGGTGAGCCCGAGTTTTTTGTTCATTTCTTTTAACTCGAGTTGCATATCTTTACGCATCTTTAAATCGAGTGCGCCTAAAGGTTCGTCCAAAAGAAGAATTTGCGGTTCGTTTACAAGCGCACGTGCTATTGCGACTCTTTGTTGTTGTCCACCCGAAAGAGTTGCGACGCTACGCTTTTCGAAGCCCTCTAAATCCACCATTTTAAGAACGCTTTTAACCTTTTCTGCAATTTCTTGCTTGGTTAGTTTTTCCTTTTTTTCAAACGTTTCGCCACTTTCTTTTAAGTAAGTTACTTTAACCTTTTTAAGTTTAAGCCCGAAAGCAATGTTGTCGAAAACATTTAAGTGCGGAAATAACGCATAGCGTTGGAACACTGTGTTTATGGGGCGTTTATTGGGTGGAAGCGACGTTATGTCTTCTCCGTTTAAATATATTTTGCCCGACGTTGGAGTGTCGAAACCGGCAATCATTCTGAGCGTTGTCGTTTTGCCACAACCACTCGGCCCTAAAAACGTTACGAATTCGCCCTTCCTTACGTAAAAGGTAAAATCGTCTACTGCGACCATACCGTCTTCAAAAACTCTCGTTACACCCTTCAATTCTATTATCTTCGTTTGCTCTTTTATGTTGTTTCCCATTTCCTTTACCTAACCTTTAAAAACTTGGTGGGGACGATACCCATATAAATTCGCAAGGCACTTTTCCCTTGTTAACTAAATAATGCGTTTTGTCTGCTTTATAATAAAAACTTTCGCCCTTCTTTACTTTAATTTTTCTTTTTCCGAGCATAACGACCATTTCGCCCTTTAATACAAAACCGAATTCCTCTCCCTCGTGCGGGAAATCTTCTTCCGTTTGGCACCCTTCTTTAAGCACCATGTGAAGTGGCTCCATCGTGTTTTTTTGCGCATTTGGAACAAGCCAATTTAAAACGTAATCTTCCGTTACCTTTTCTATAAACTCTTGCTTGTTAAAAACTATTTTTTCCTCTTCTTCCTCTTTTGAAAAAAACTCCGTTAAGTTTGTTCCGAGTGCAGAAAGTATGTCTATCAGCGTGGCTATCGACGGGCTGGTCAAGTCGTTTTCTAACTGCGAAATGTACCCCTTTGTCAGTTCGCACCTGTCGGCAAGTTCCTCTTGCGTTAACGAACAGGAAAGCCTTAAGTCTTTTATCTTTTTTCCAAGTATCATTTTTTCTCCTTGGTTTAGAGAGTTTTAACTTTTAGTTTAATAAAACTAAACTCAGTGACAAGGTATATTATATAAATTTGATATATATATGTCAATCGTTTTATACTCGTTTTTGAAAATTTTGTCGATTTTTGACACAATAAAAAAATCCCGAAAGGTTTTTACCTTTTCGGGATAAATTTTATAATTTTTTTACTCTTTTATAACCAAAATGCCGTCCTTTTCTTCCACTTCCTTAAAGTGTGCTCTTTCCGACATATGAGGGTCGTTTGGCAAATGGTACACGATGAACAATTTTCCGTGATAATCTTCGAAAATCATACCGTGTCCACCGTTCTTTGTGATGATTGGCTTTTCGATATGCTTCCATTCGCCGTCGATTTTATCAGCAACAGCCATTCCCATCGCATAACCGTGTTCGCCGAAACTTGACCAAAGCATTAAGATTTTACCGTTTGACATTTTTCTTAAATAGGGTCCGTCGGTTACATAGTTATCAACGCCCGTATCTATCATTCTAACCCACGGAGCGTCCGTCGCTTTGAAAAGCGTTTTAATTTCGCCTTTGATTTGAAAGTTTTCGTCGAGTTCTGCAAGACACATTTCGCCGTTTTTAATCTGCGTCCATTCGTGGCAAAATACCGTGTACCTTTTTCCGTCTTCTTCAAAATACGTTGCGTCCAAAGAGTGCCAATTTTCCGGCGTCAAAGGTGTGTTTAAGGGTTTGAACATACCGTCAGGCGTGTCGCAAACGAGAATTTGCGAACGACGCATCAATCCGTTTTTATGGAACGTTGCAAACAAATAATACTTGCCGTCTATTTTATGACATTCCGGAGCCCAAAAGTTTTCGTCTGCCCAGAAATTTGAGTTGGCTTTGAAAATAACCTTTTCTTCAAAATTTTCTAAATCTTCGCTGACGTATACCTTAAAGCCGTCTGCCACACCTGACCAAGCCGTGTGGTCGGTTGTGCCGTACATATAATATTTGCCGTTATCCTTTAACACAAACGGGTCTCTGATGTAAATATCTTTTAATTTCATAATAGTCTTCCTTTACCAATCGTCTTTGGGTGTTAATTTTATATCATCGTAAAAATCGAAATATTTTTCTTTCTCGGTAATTAAATTATCTCTTTTCCAGTCTTCGGGGAACATTGCGTCTTCTTCCGTATCTTCTGACATACGCATATAATCATACATCGTTTTCACTCGCTCGTTCTCCTTTTCTTAACCTTTTTAACACCGAAAATATTATTAACGATAATAGAATTATACATATTAAAAGTACAAAAAGCAAGCGTTTTTCATAAATAAAAACAACTCCCAAAAAATTTATCGCTAGCGCCAAAATATATCCGACTAACAGTTGAAAAAGCATAACTCGAACAAAGAATTTCTTGTCGTTTAATTCCTTTTTTACAGTGATTAAACTTGCCACGCACGGTGGCGAAAAGGTGACGAAACACAAAAAACCGTACGCAGAAAAAGGTGAAAAAAACAAATTTTCCGTACCGACGATTTCAAGTGCGCCTATTATCCCCTCTTTTGCTAACATTCCGGTCAGTAACGACACCGACGCTTGCCAATTGCCAAACCCCAACGGAACAAACAAATACTTTAAAAGACTTCCGAAAAGATACAAAAAACTTTTTTCGACGTCGTCGCCGACGTAACCCGTTATTCCAAACCGCATCAGCACGCTCATTATTATCGACGATAACATTATCACGGGTGCGACACGAAGAAAAAAATCTTTTAACTTTTCCGTCGTTACTGCCATTATTTTTCTAAACGTCGGAATTCTTAAAGGTGGTATTTCCATTAAAAAAGTGCTAAACTCATTTTTATTTTTTGTGAGCAGTTTGGAAAAAAATATTACGGCAAGTACGCCGAGAACATATAGACTGACGCTAATTAACGGATTGCCGAAAAAAAACTTGTTGACAAAATACAAAAAAACCGTGCTTTTTGCTCCACACGGGATAAACGGACAGAGGGTGATACATTTTTTCCTTTCTTCATCATCTTCTATAATTCTGCTACTCATCACGCCGTTGACAGTGCAACCACTACAAAGAAGAAAGGGTATAATTGATTTTCCACTTATTCCGAAAGGTTTAAGCAGTCCGTCAAGCATAAAAGCGACACGGGACGCATAACCACTATCTTCCATTATGCTCAAAAAGAAAAACAGAGTAAGCACGTGAGGTAAAAAAGACAGCACTGTAAACAAGCCGTTTACAACGCCGTTCATAATTAAATCCATAAACATGCCGTTATAAGTTTTGTTGCCGAATAAAAGCCCGTAAAAAGCCTTTACGCCACTTTCGAAAAAGGTGCCGATTGTATTTGTTAAATAAAAGGCAAACGATAAAAAGACAATAAATATGGGCAATGCCAAAATTTTGTTGAAAAAAAATTTGTCCAAAAAAATTTGCACCTTATTTTCTTTTATGCTTGCGCCGTTTAACACTTCTTTTGATAAAAAACTAATAAAACCGTACGCCGTGTCTACATCATCGTATTTTAGCAATAAATTTACGGGTGGCTTTTTCCATTCAAACGCCGTTTCCATGAGTTTGTCTATATTAATTTTTTTTAACGCCGACACGCAAACGACTTTTACGTTGAAAACCTTTTCTAGTTTTTTTACGTCGAGATTGATTTTTTTCTTTTTTATTTGGTCGTAAAAATTGACGGCAATTACCATGGGAATATTTAAAGAAGTGAGTTTAAGAGTTAAATAAAGATTTCTTTCTAAATTGAGCCCGTCCACGACATTGACTATGACGTTTACTTTATTGTTTTTTAAATAATTCAAAACGACGCTTTCGTCTTTTGATTTTGCCGTTAAGTCATAAAGTCCCGGAAGGTCCACAACGACTTTACCTTTATCCTTTTTGTAGTACCCCACTTTACTTTCCACCGTTACTCCCGCAAAATTGCCCGTTTTGGCTTTTAAACCCGTTATCACGTTGAAAAGCGACGTCTTTCCACTGTTGGGATTACCTATCAATGCCACCGTATTTTTCATTTTATCTTTTTCACCTTTATTTTATCTGCCGTTTCTTTTCTTACGGCAAGCTTGCAATTTCTTATTTTAATCATTATGGGGCTACCAAAATAAGACTTTGCTTCCACGCTTACTCCGATGCCGACGGTTAAACCTAATGCGTTTAATCTTGATAAAATTTCTTTTTCCAAGTTTATTTCGGTTATGACGGCATCTTCTTTTAATTTTAACGCAGATAATTTCATACTCAATTTTATGAAAAAGATTTTCGTTATATGAAAAAAACGCCTTAAAGATTTTCGTCTTTAAAGCGTTTTACAACTTCTTTTATTATAATTCTTTTTTCTTCTTTGCAACAAGCATCGTTACGGCTAAGCCGATTGAAGACAAACCGACGGGAAGAAGCGTTGTTAAACGACCTAAACAACCCGAAGATTTATTTCCTCCGTTACCGGAAGTATTATCATCTGAAATATCGTCGTCTTCGACAGCCGTTGCGAGTGGAATTTCACCGTCGATACGAAGTTTGCTTAAGTCGTATCCACCGACTACGTTATCCGTAAAGTAATTTACAAAGTTTTTGTAAGTGACTTTTTTACCGTTAGAATAAATATTTTCTAAATAAAGTTCATTGATAAAGCAGTCCGTACTATCGTAAGTTTGTAAGTTTACGGCA
>CAYLUH010000013.1:0-15014 GCA_964386845.1 uncultured Christensenella sp. | reverse complement strand
ATACAACCGTATGCAACTGCCTTATCAGTCCAAGCGGCGTTGTTTCTAAATACAATGTTATCCGTTTGTTTGCCGTTTTGAGTTGTGGACTTCGTTTCGAAAGCGTCGTCACCAGTACGAATGAAGGAATTTTCGACTACGCTGTCTTGACAGTTTGAAAGCATAACGCCGTCTGCATACACTCTAAACGCAAAAAGCATTACGTTGTTTACGTGAACGTTATTTGAATCTGAAAAACATAACGTCCAAGTTTGGCTATTAATTACCGTAACACCCTCTAACGTTACGTTAGAAGAAGTGTAAAATGCCAAGCCACCTTTATTGCTTGAATTATACCACTCCCAATTAGCTAGATAATAATTAGGTTTAGTAGTATCAGATAATTCGCTACCACAGCATACTGAAGCGTCGAACAAGCCTCTACCCGTTATCGTTACGTTTTGGACGTTGTTACCCTGCATCCACGCTGTACCGGAATTGTTTACGGGAACGATTTCCCCGTAAAAACCACTTTCGAAGTATATTACGGAATTATTGCAAGCAACGTTTATTTTGTCGATTACGTATCTTCCTTTTCTAAAATAGTACACGGTATTACTTGTGTTACAGTTAAGTTGTGTATACGTCGAAGAAGACGAATAATCGCCCGGCTCTATAAATTTAATAGTCTTGCCGGAGAAAAGTTCCGTCGTGTCTTGTTTTTCGGTAACGAAAATGGTAAGCGCTTCGTATGTGTCTTCTTTAAAAGCAAAAGAGTAACTACCAAAATCTTCTATAACTGCCTTTACCGTTTTGTTGTCCATATCGCTTTCAGTAGCAACGTTTGAAGAAAGTGGCAAAACGACTACGCTATATCTTTTTTTGTTTTTGAAAACCGAACTATGCTCCGTTCCCGTTAAAGTTACGTTTAATGCGAAATCGTCCGATTGCTTTTCAACGTCTAAATACACGAAACTGTGTATACCGAACGCCGTTCTCGATGCGTAAACGGTTACGGGCGTGTCGTTAATTTCCAGTTGCCAATAGGGGCTTATGATTACGCCGTTTTGCGACGGGCCGTTATCAACGTCTTTTTGATATTCAATCAAAGCCTTACTTTCGGTAACGTTCGTTTCCGTTGCTAAATTGCCAACCGTTTTAATACCTGTATATTCAACGGGCGATATTTCGCAATTAGGTGTTTTGAAGGTTACGGTTTCCGATGCGGATTCTGCTTTCGCAACGCCGTTACTAATAAACGCCGAACTGCAAACCGAAACCGTTAGCAATGCCAATATGATAAGTGGCATAAACACTTTTTTGATTTTGCTCATTTCTTTTCTCCTTTTACTCTTTGTTTACCTTTAACTTATTTAAGTCGTATCCACCGACAACTTTATCGCAAACGAATTCGCCTTTATTATCTTCCGTGACCAGCCTGCCGTTTGAAATAACGTTGTTTAAGTAGACGTCGTTTATAAAACATTTTGCATTATCCCACGTTTGCAAATTGAGAACGTAAGAATGATTGTACTTTATTTCTATATTATTAAAATGAATATTTTGAATGGTACCCGAGCCGTCCCCTCTGCCACCGCTGCCTCCTATAAAGCAGTTGATTGCGCCTTGATTTTTATTGTCGTAAATTTCTATATTTTCAAAAACTATGTTTTCCGTTACGTTGGGATTGTGCACTTCGCCGAGCTGGATAACCAAACAACTTAAACTCTCGCTCCACGTTCCGTTTGCAAAACCGACAGTACAATCTTCAAAACGAACGTTGCGAGTCGGGTGCAGGCTTTCGTATATACAACCGTAGCCGTGTGCCTTATCCGTCCAACAAGTGTTGTTTCTGAAAAGCACGTTATCCGTCGGTTCGTCTTCTATGCTCGTTCCGAACGACTTCGTTTCAAACGCATCGTCACCCGTTCTTATAAAAGAATTTTCTACAAGACCGTTCTGACAGTCTGAAAGCATTACGCCGTCCGACCAAACTCTATACCCGAAAAACAACACATTGTTTACGTAAACGTTTTTACAAGCAAAAAAATTCAGCGTCCACGATTGGCAGTTTATTACCGTTATCCCCTCGAACGAAACGTTTTTACACCTTTTGAATACTAAACCTTCTTTGTTTTGAAAAAGTTTTTCGTCGTAAGTTTCTCCACCGCAACAATCTGAAAAATCAATGACGCCACGCCCCGTTACCTTAACGTTTTCTATTTCGATAACGGACAACGCATAAGTTTTTTTTCTATCAATACACGGTGCGACTTTTAAATACGCTCCGTTTTCTAAATACAATATGCTATCCGAAGGCAAGGATATTTCGTCTATGATATATCTGCCTTTTCTAAAATAGTATACTGTGCGAGGATGCAAAAATTTTGTTTTGCAAAGACTTTTTTCTTTCGAATAATCCCCAGGCAAAATATATTTTACAGAATAACCCGAAAACAATTTGTTTTCGTCGATTTTTTTTGTAACGAAAAAAGTTAAGGGCTCTAAGTGACTGCCGTTAAAAATAAGCGTGTAGTCGCCAAAATTTTTTATTTGAAAACTTACCCAACCACTTTCTACTTTCGGCTCTACGCACCGTTTTAAGGGCAATATTTCGCAATTTGGCGTTTTGCCTAACAAAAAACTGCTTTGTTGTAACGGCAAAACTTGAACATCCAAAAAATTTTCGCCGTTAAAACTCTCCACGTCTATATAACAATAAGAGTGTGCGCCGTTTGCCGTCCTCGTCATATATACGGGTGCAACCTTGCCGTTTATCTTAACGGTGTAATACGCACTTTTAACGACACCGTTTTTTACGGGCCTGTTATTGTGATGCTCGCTGTTTAAGTTTACTTCTCTTGCGTAAGCATCTGCATCGCTTACTGTTTTTATGCCACGATATCTTATCGCTTCAAACTTACAAGTGCTTTTTTTCACATTGCCACCATAATTTCCTGAATACATTTTACTATAATTTTAATACATTGTCAATAATTCCATCCAAAATGAAATATTATAATATAATATTACAATAGCGCTTCTTAACCGATAAAATTTGCTTTACCATTTATTCACTTTTGTTATCTTTTAATCATCAACAACGCACGTTTTAAAAGTTTTACGCATAAAAATATTTAGATATCAATATTTTTTATTTAGAAACTTACAACAAAACATTGACTTAATAAATTTTTTGTGATAGGATATTTTTAATAAAAAAGTTTTGAGAGGCAGTAATGATATTTCGTATTGTATTTGGCATTATATTTTTTCCTTTAATGCTGATAGCGTATTTGTTTAAGTGGTTTTTTTATCTTTTTTGCGGACTGGCACCGGATTTTATTATAATTATACTTGCCTGTATCGTTTTTGTAGGTGGATTAATACAAATGGCTATCGGTTGTTCTACTGAAACTTCAAGCGATATTTGGCTGGGCGTGGGAATTTCCTTTATAGGTTGTGCCATTTACGGCGTGAAATACATATCATTATTTTTAATGAACGCAATGGATTGGTTTATCGAATGGGTACAAAGTGTTCTTTTCGGTTAATCACACCGTTCTCTGAAAAAATAAATTAAAAACATAAATTAAACGCCCGTCGCTTTTTGCGACGGGCGTTATATTGTAACTACAAACAAAAATCGGCTTAAAATAAGCCGATTTTTTAATTCTCAATTAAACAAGTTCGATTATTGCAACTTGTGCAGCATCGCCCTTTCTTAAACCAAGTTTATAAATTCTGGTGTATCCGCCACCTTGTCCGTTTTCTTCTTTACGAGCGGCATATTTTGGAGCGTACTCGTCGAAAATCTTTTCGATAAGAGGATACTTGATAGCCTTCGTTCTAGCCTTAAATTCAGGTTTGCTTTCCTTAAAGCCTTTAACTTCTTGAAGGTCGTTTACCATTCCCATAATTTTTCTTCTTGCGTTTAACTTCTTTGCACCGTCTTTAAGAAGGGTCTTTTTGGTTTCTTTACCCTTTGCATCTTTTACGATTACTTCTTCTTCAACGGTATCTGTATAGGTATTTACAGCAAGCGTAATGATTTTTGAAACATACGATGCAACTTCTTTTGCCCTTGCTTCCGTCGTTTCAATTCTGCCGTGCCATAATAATGCAGATGCTTGATTCTTGATTAACGCCATTCTTTGCGTTGCGTTTACGCCTAACTTTCTTTCCATTGTTTAGTCCTCCTTGTCCTTTAATCCAAGTCCCAAACTCTCTAACTTTAAGATTACTTCGTCGAGAGATTTTTTACCTAAATTACGGACTTTAAGCATATCGTCTTCGGTTTTTTTGGTTAAGTCTTCAACCGTGTGAATACCTGCTCTCTTTAAGCAGTTGTATGAACGCACAGACAAATCCATTTCTTCGATTGTCTTTTCCAAAATCTTTTGCATCTTGTCGCCTGAACCCTCTTTGAGAACGTCGATATTGCCCATCTTCGATAGAGCAACAAACATTCCAACGTGGTCGTTCAATATCTTTGCCGATAACGATACGATGTCTAAACCGGAAAATGCACCGTTCGTCCATACTTCAAGCGTCAATTTATCAAAATCTACACTTTGGCCGACACGGGTTGCAGTTACGTCGTAACATACCTTTTTAACGGGTGAATAAATACTGTCTATTGCGATTACGTCGATTACGTCCGACTTATGCTCGTCTGCACCTTGATATCCTCTGCCTCTGCCGATTACTAATTCCATATCCATTTTGCCACCCTCGTCTACGGTGCAAATATATTGGTCGGGATTTAATATTTCGATTTCTGCATCGGCACTGATGTCTCCCGCAGTTACAACGCACGGACCCTCTTTGTAAATTCTTACCGTCTTTTGATAGTTACTATCTAAAACCGACGTCTTTACAACAACAGTCTTTAAGTTAAGAATAATTTCGGTTACGTCTTCTTTTACTTGTGGTACTGCACAGAACGAATGTTTGATTCCGAGGTCTTCGGCAAACTTTATGCTCTGTATTGCGGCACCAGGTAATGCACCGAGCAAAATTCTTCTTAATGCGTTGCCTAGCGTTAAGCCAAAACCTTTTTCCAAAGGTTCAACGACTATTTTCGCATAACTTTTGTCTTCGTTTTCTTCCACTGCTATTTTTGGCATTTCAATTTCCATCATAATAAGAAATATCCTCCTTAATAGTTTTGATATAGTTCGGCGCAAGAATTCTTATTTAAGACGTGGATTTTCTTAATTGTCCCCTCACGCCGTTCCATCAAAATTTTATTTAATTTTTTTTAATTATTTAGAATACAATTCGACAATCATGTGTTCAGCGATGTTGCTGTCGATATCTTCTCTCTTTGGCAACTCTAAAATTTTACCTTCTAAAGTTTCCGGATTGAATTCTAACCATTTTGGCATTTGACCAACTTTCATCGTTTTGATTTCAGAGAAGAATTTGTTGTCTCTCTTGTTTTCTTTTACTGCGATAACGTCGCCTTTCTTAACGATGTAAGATGCAATGTCAACTCTCTTGCCGTTTACGGTGAAGTGACCGTGCGTTACAAGTTGACGTGCTTGAGAACGGCTTGCTCCGATACCCATTCTATAAATTACGTTGTCAAGTCTTCTTTCCAAAAGAGATAACATGTTTTCACCGGTTATACCCTTCATTCTGTCGGCTTGTTCGTAATATTTTCTGAATTGACCTTCTAATACGCCGTAAATTCTCTTGCATTTTTGTTTTTCACGGAGTTGAAGACCATATTCTGAAACCTTCTTTCTTGCCATTCCGTGTTGTCCCGGTGCTACCGGACGCTTTTCAAATGCGCATACGCCCTTATAGCATCTTTCGCCTTTCAAGAATAATTTTGCGCCTTCACGTCTGCATAAACGACATTTAGATTCTGTATATTTAGCCATTTATCTGTCCTCCGTTATACTCTACGCTTTTTAGGTGGTCTGCAACCGTTGTGTGGAATTGGCGATACGTCTTGAATAAGCGTTACTTCCATATCACAGTTTGCTAATGCTCTGATTGCCGATTCTCTTCCTGCGCCCGGGCCTTTTACGTAAACCTCTACTTGACGCATTCCCATATCTCTTGCAATCTTACCTGCCGTTTCTGCTGCTTGTTGTGCTGCAAACGGCGTGCTCTTTCTTGAACCTTTAAATCCTAAACTTCCTGCGCTTGACCACGATACCGTGTTACCTTGCATATCGGTAATTGTAACTAAAGTGTTGTTAAAAGATGCTTGAATGTGTACTTGTCCTTTATCAACTCTCTTGACGTCTTTACGCTTTTTAGTAACTTTCTTTACTGCCATCTCTCGCTACCTCCTATCTCGTTGCCGTCTTTTTCTTTGCAACGGTACGGCGAGGACCTTTACGTGTTCTCGCATTTCTCTTTGAACTTTGTCCCCTTACAGGAAGTCCTTTTCTGTGTCTTACTCCACGGTAGCAACCGATTTCCATAAGTCTCTTGATTGATAAACTTACTTCACTTCTCAAGTCGCCTTCTACGTGAAGATTGTGTTCGATATATTCTCTGAGTTTAGCGATGTCGTTTTCACTTAAATCTTTAACTCTCGTATCAGGATTGATTCCCGTTTCGCTTATGATTTTCCTAGAAGTCGTAAGTCCTATACCGTAAATGTAGGTAAGGCCTATTTCAACTCTTTTGTTGTTTGGCAAATCAACGCCGGCTATACGTGCCATTCTTGTTCCTCCGTATTTTTTTAAGATATTTTTTTATATATATGAATGTTCGCAAACTGCTTTCGTACTGGAATGATTACTACTGGAATTTGCAAACGATTTTTTTCATTTTTACGCTCTACGTTAAAGAGCGAAAAACAGGCTTTTAACCTTGTCTTTGTTTGTGGCTTTTGTTCTTTGAACAAATTACCATAACTTTTCCGTTTCTTTTAATTACTTTGCATTTATCACACATAGGTTTTACTGAAGGTCTTACTTTCATCTTTTTATCTCCTTTGGAATTTGTTTTAGTTGTTTTAGTTACTTACTACGCCAAATAATTCTGCCTTTTGTTAAATCGTACGGACTCATTTCCAGTTTTACTTTATCGCCCGGAATTATTTTTATATAATGCATGCGAAGTTTGCCGGATATATACGCCGTTATTACGTGCCCGTTTGAAAGTTTTACTTTAAACATTGCGTTCGGTAAGGCTTCTATAATTTCGCCTTCGGTTTCTATTACATCGTCTTTCGACACAAAACATTTCCTCCTATTCTTTTTTTTCGGACAACGCTTTCTTTATCGTTTTTTTTCCAAGCGCCATTCCGTTATTTAATCTAAACTGAACGATTTCTGAATTTTTGTTAAGTTTAGTTAAATGCTTTTTGTTTTTCTTTTTGGGTTTTACACTCGTTACGCTTTTTCCGTTTGCCACGTATACGAATTTTTCCTCTACGCTTACAACGACGAATATTTCGTTTTTGTGCTTACCCGTTTTGTTTATAACAAGGTCGCCTATTTTTAACTCGTTAAGCATTTGTTCACCTATAAAGTTAAAATCTCAACGCCGTTTTCCGTGATTGCCACGGTGTTTTCATAGTGCGCCGACGGACGCCTGTCTTTCGTCTTACAAGTCCAACCGTCGCTTAAAAACTCTACCTGATAAACGCCTGCATTTATCATTGGTTCGATAGCGATTGTCATTCCTTTTTTAAGCCTTATGCCCGTTCCTTTAACTCCGAAGTTAGGAACGCTCGGGTCTTCGTGCATGTTTCTGCCTATCCCGTGTCCTACCAACGCTCTCACTACGGAGAAACCGTTGCTTTCGGCGTGTTTTTGAACGGCGCTTCCGATATCTCCTAGCGGAGTTCCGTCGTGCAAATTTTCTATCGCCTTAAAAAAACATTCTTTCGTTATCTGTACGAGTTTCTTTTTTTCTTCACTAACTTCTCCGACTAGGAACGTCCTTGCCGCATCGCCTTGCCAACCGTTTAAGATTACGCCGACGTCTATGCTGACTATCTGCCCTTCTTTTATGACGATATCGTCTGACGGTATTCCGTGCACAACCGTGTCGTCAATCGACGCACATATCGATGCCGGATAACCACAATATCCTAAAAAGGAAGGCGTCCCTCCGTTTGAAGTTATAAAATCGTAAGCCAACTTATCTAATTGCTTGGTCGTCATACCCACTTTGATTTGACCTTCTAAATAATTCAAAACGTCTCTCGTGAGGGCACCTGCCTTGCGCATTAAATTTAATTGCTCTTCCGTTTTAATAGAAATCATTTTTCTAAAACCTTTACTATTTCTTCAAACACAAGTTCTATATCTTGGTCGCCGTTGACGTTAACGAGTTTATTTTGATTGCTATAATACTCAATCAACGGTTTGGTTTGCTTTTCGTAAACGGCTAAACGCTCTTTTACAGTTTCGGGATTGTCGTCCTTTCTTGTGATTAACGTTCCGTTACAGTTTGGACACTGTTTTACGTCGCCGATAAAATCTATATGAAAGGAACCTCCACATTGCGGGCAACTTCTTCTTCCCGTTATTCTTCGCTTGATTTTGTTTAAGTCTATTTCTATATTCAAAACTAAATCGGGTGCGTCGAATTTGTTAAGCGCTTCGGCTTGGAATAAATTTCTTGGAAACCCGTCGAGAAGGTAACCGCTTTCACAGTCGTCCATTCTCAATCTATCCTTAACCATTTCTATCGTCAAGTCGTCGGGACAAAGCATTCCCGTGCTCATAATATACTTTACTTGCTCGCCAAGCGGTGTTCCGTTTTTTATATTGTCTCTGAATATATCTCCCGTCGATATGTGAGGAAGTTTATATCTTTTTGTTATATAAGACGCTTGTGTTCCCTTCCCACTACCGGGCGCGCCAAGTAAAACTATTTTCATTTTATTTTAAGAATCCTTTATAATTCTTCATCATTATCTGCGATTGCAATGCTTGTTCGAATTCTAACGCTACGGATACCGTTATGAGCAATCCCGTTGCCGTGAACACGTTTACAAGCGATTGGTCGATGAAACTGAATATGAGTGACGGTACCAACGCTACCAATGCCAAATAGATTGCGCCGAACAACGTGATTCTGTCTGATACTCTCTTTAAGTAATCAGCCGTCGGTTTACCCGGCCTTGTGCCCGGAATAAATCCACCGTTGCCTTGAATACTCTTACTAATGTCGTCCGGATTGAATTGAATTTGATTGTAGAAGTAAGAGAAGAACAATATCAATAAGCAAAGCACTACCATATATATCGGCGTACCCGTGCCTAACCACGTCTTCCACCACGCATAGAATCCACTGGACTCTACCGTTAATCCACATAAATTCATTATCAAATCGGGGAATGAAAGTATAGAGTATGCAAAGATGAGAGGCATAACGCCCGACGCATTTACCTTAATTGGAATATGCGTTGATTGTCCGCCGTACATCTTTCTGCCTTTAACTTGTTTTGCATATTGAACGGGAATCTTTCTTTCTGCTCCTTCAACCGTTACTATCGCACCGAAAATTAAAATTGCAGTCAAGATAAATCCTAACAATACCCAAATCGAACTTTCAGTCCAATTTTGGAATACTCCTAATATCGAAGTACCTGCCGTTGATAACAAACCGGCAAAGATTAAAAGTGATATACCGTTCGAAACACCGTAATCGGTAATTCTTTCGCCGAGCCACATCGTAAGTGCGGCACCTGCCGTGTAAACAACTACCAAGAAGATGTAACTTAATACTTTTAAGAAACCTTCTGCTCCGAAGATAGCACTCGTATTTACGTAATCCTTAAAGCCGATTACGATACCTACTGCTTGTGCTATTGCCAACACCAACGTTAATATTCTCGTGTATACGTTAATCTTTTTTCTGCCTTCTTCGCCTTGCTTCGAAAGTCTTTCCAACGCCGGAATACCAACCGTCAAAAGTTGAATAATAATCGTTGCATTGATGTAAGGTCCTATACCCATTGCAAAGAACGTGCCTTGTTGCAATGCGCCACCCGATACTGCGCTCATTATGCTTAAGAAATTGTAATCTCCTAAACTTTCGAACATCGTTACGCCAGGTACCGGTATATAGCAACCGAGTCTATAGACAAAAAGAAGCGCAATTGTAATCCAAATTTTGATTCTTACTTCCTTTATCTTAAACGCATTTACTATCGTTTGAAACATTTTCGCCCTCCCTTAAGGGTTTTTTTAAATTTCTTCTGCCTTTCCACCGGCTTTTTCTATTGCTTCTTTTGCCGAACCTGAAAATGCTTGTGCCTTAACGGTAAGTGGCTTGGTTAATTGTCCGTTGCCTAATACCTTTAAGCCTACACTGTTCTTTACAAATTTAATTAAGCCCTTTTCGTTCAACATTTCGATGTCAACTACAGAATTTGCTTCTAAGTTTTCGAGTACGGAAAGGTTTACAATGCTGTATTCCTTTCTGAAATGATTGTTAAATCCTCTCTTTGGAATACGTCTGGTAAGAGGCATTTGTCCACCTTCAAATCCTGGACGAACTCCACCACCACTTCTTGCCCATTGACCTTTGTGGCCCTTACCACTGGTCTTGCCTAAGCCTGAGCCGATACCTCTGCCGAGCCTTTTTCTTGAAGTTGTTGCTCCTTCTGCAGGTTTAATTGTGTCTATTCTCATTTCTTTACTCCTTTTAGCACTCTTCAACGTTCAAAAGGTATTTTACCTTTTCTGTCATTCCAAGAATGCAAGCATTTGCTTCGAATACCTTTGAAGAACCTATCTTCTTTAAGCCCAAAGCCTCTACTATCTTCTTGTGTTGTGGAAGTACTGCTATCGTACTCTTTACTAAAGTAACTTTTATTTTACTTGCTGTTTTCTTTGCCATAATAGCGTTCCTCCTTAACCGTTGATTTCTTCGGCAGTCTTGCCACGAATTGCCGCAACTTGCTCTACCGTTCTTAATGCTTTTAATCCTGCGATTGCTGCTTTTACACAGTTAATCGGATTGTTTGTTCCATGTGATTTTGTTCTGATGTTTTTAATTCCGACTGCTTCCATAACGGCACGTACTGGACCTCCGGCGATAACACCGGTACCTTCTTCAGCAGGCATCATCAATACTGATGCGCTACCAAATTTGCCGATTACTTCGTGTGGAATACTCGTTCCTAAAAGCGATGCATCGAACATATTCTTTTTTGCTTTTGCAGTTGCCTTATCGATTGCTTCCGGAACTTCTGCAGATTTACCCATTGCACAGCCGATTTTGCCTTTGCCATCACCTACGACTACAAGAGCCGCAAATCTCATATTTCTACCACCCTTTACAACCTTTGTTACACGGTTAACGGTGATGAGTTTTTTGATGATTCCGTCGTTTTCTTCAGCCTTTCTGGGTGATCTTGTATTTTCTCTTGCCATTTTTTATTTTCTCCTTGAATTTTTTAGGCTTAGAACGTTAAGCCGCCCTCTCTTGCGCCGTCTGCTAAACTTTGTACACGGCCGGTGTAAAGATATCCACCTCTATCGAATACGATGGTTTTAATCTTCTTTTCTGCTGCTTTCTTTGCGATAAGTTTGCCAACTTCGTATGCTTGAGCCTTCTTATCCATTTCTGCTAAAGAACCTTTGATTTCTTTATCGAGAGTCGATGCGGTAACTATTGTGTTGCCCTTTACGTCGTCTATTATTTGAGCGTAAATGTGATTCAAAGTTCTATAAACTGAAAGTCTTGGAGTTTCGGCTGTTCCTTTAACTTTGCCTCTTACTCTCTTATGTCTTTTTTGTCTATCTTGATTTTTATTTATTTTTTTAATCATTGTTTTACTCCTGATTTATAACTTTTCGTACCACTTCGGGTACACTCGGCAGATGCGCTAAAACAAACGCATCCACTAAAAGCACCTTAAATTTTAGCCTTTACCGCCGGCTGCTTTACCAACCTTTCTTTCGATTACTTCATCGCTATAACGAATTCCGTATCCGTGGTATGGTTCCGGTTCTCTATAACCTCTTACCATTGCTGCGAATTGACCAACTTTGTCTTTGTCGATTCCTTCAACAACGATTTCCGTTATAGACGGGCAGTCCAACTTGATTCCTTCGATTTCTGCAATTTCAACAGGGTGTGAAAAACCGATGTTCATTACTACCTTGTTGCCTTGCTTATTAACCTTCCAACCTACGCCGTTTACGACTAAGGTCTTTTTGAATCCTTCGGTTACGCCTTTTACCATATTAGCAGTCAACGCTCTGTACAAGCCGTGTTTTGCTTTTGTAGGGCCTAAATCGTTTGCCCTTGTAAATTTAATCGTATTTCCTTCTACTACCGGAGTGATGATGGTGTCGTACGATTGCGTAAGCGTTCCTTTCGGACCTTTTACCGTAATAACACCGTCTTTAACGTCTACCGTTACGCCAGCCGGAATATTGATGATTGCATTTCCTATTCTTGACATTTCGATATCCTCCTACCATACGTAAGCAAGTACTTCTCCACCTTGGTGGCAAGCCTTTGCTTCCTTACCGGTCATAATTCCTTTCGACGTAGATAAAATCGCAATTCCGAGTCCGTTTAATACTTGTGGAATTTCGTCTGCTCCTACGTATACTCTTAAACCTGGTTTACTTACTCTCTTGAGTCCGGAAATAACCTTTTTGTTACCTTCGTATTTTAACGTGATAACTATTGTTCCCTGTACGCCTTCTTCAAATTTTACGTCGCTTACATAACCTTCTTTTAACAAGATGTTTGCAATTGCTTTCTTTGTGTTCGACGCAGGAATTTCTACTGTATCGTGCTTAGCATGAATTGCATTTCTAATTCTTGTAAGCATATCTGCAATAACGTCTGTCATTTTCGTTCCTCCTCTTTACCAACTGGCTTTCTTTACGCCCGGAATTTCGCCTTTGTATGCGAGATTTCTAAAGCAAATACGGCAAATTCCGTACTTTCTGATTACAGCATGTGGACGTCCACAAATGCTACATCTTGTATATGCCCTGGTAGAAAATTTAGCAGGTTTTTGCTGCTTATTTATCATTGCTTTCTTAGCCATTTTTTATCTCCTTTTCCTTACTTGGTAGCGAAAGGCATTCCGAGTAATCTTAATAACTCTCTTGCTTCTTCGTCAGTGTTTGCCGTTGTGGTAAAGCACAAATCGAATCCTCTGATTTTTTCTACTTGGTCGTACGAAATTTCAGGGAATATAAGTTGTTCTTTTACACCCATCGAATAGTTTCCTCTACCATCGAAAGACTTGGTTGATACACCACGGAAGTCTCTTACCCTTGGAAGTGCGATTGACGTGAATTTATCGAAAAATTCGTACATCCTCGTTCCACGGAGCGTTACTTTCATTCCTACGCTCATTCCTTCTCTGATTTTGAAGTTTGCTACTGACTTCTTTGCTTGTGTAAGAACCGGCTTTTGTCCGGAGATAATCTTCAATTCTTCTTGAGCAAGTTGTACGCTCTTTGAATTGTCTTTAACGTCGCCTAAACCTGAATTGATTGTTATCTTAACAAGTTTTGGTACCATGTTAACGTTTTTATATCCAAATTTCTTAATCAAAGCAGGTACTACTTCTTTATCGTAATATGCTTTTATTCTGTTCGGAGTTTTTTCTGCCATTTCCATTTACCTCCGTTAGTTTTGGTCTGCAGTTTCTTCTGCAGCCTTCTTCGTTTTTCTCTTGGTAGCCTTTTTAACTTCTTTGGCTTCTTTCGTTGCGTCTAAAATTGCTCCACATTTTTTGCAAATACGCACTTTCTTGTCGCCTTCGATTTTGTATGCTACTCTTGTTGCTTTGTTACACGTCGGGCAAACTACCATAACGTTTGAAGCATCTATTGCACCTGATTGGTTTACGATTTCGCTAACCTCTTGCGCACTTCTTGCCTTCTTATGTTTCTTTTGTACGTTTACACCGTCAACTACTACTTTGTTTGTTTTGGGGAGAACAACGAGAACTTTTGCTACTTTACCTGCGTCCTTTCCCGTTACAACCAATACATTGTCGTTCTTTTTAACTTTCATCTCTATTCTCCTTATAACACTTCGGGTGCGAGCGAGATTATACGCATATAATCTTTATCTCTCAATTCTCTTGCGATAGGCCCGAAAATACGTGTGCCTTTGGGTTGTTTTTGTGCATCGATGATTACTGCTGCGTTGTCGTCGAATCTAACGTAAGTGCCGTCTTTTCTTCTAACGCCGTTCGTTGAACGAACGATAACTGCCTTTACTACGTCGCCTTTCTTTACTGCGCCACCAGGTGTTGCAGTCTTAACGCTTGCTACGATTACGTCTCCGATGTTTCCTGTCTTTCTGTAGGAGCCACCTAAAACTTTAATACACATTATTTCTTTTGCACCAGAGTTGTCTGCTGCTTTTAATCTCGTAAATGATTGTATCATATCCGTGCCTCCTTATTTAGCCTTTTCTATTATTTCGGCTACTCTCCAGTTCTTATCCTTAGAAAGTTTTCTCGTTTCTACGATACGAACCTTGTCGCCGATTCCACAACTATTTAATTCGTCGTGTGCCTTGAACTTGTGAGTCTTTTTAACCGTCTTCTTATATAGTGGGTGCTTAAATCTTTCTTCGATTGCAACAACTACCGTTTTGTCCATCTTGTCAGATACTACAATCCCCACTCTTTCTTTTCTTAAATTTCTTTCCATCTCTTATACTCCTACGCTTTAAGTTCTCTTTCTCTCAAAATTGTCTTAACCTTTGCGATGTCCTTCTTGCAAGTCTTAAGTGATGCAGGGTTTTCGAGTTGTCCTATTGCGTGACGGAAACGAAGGTTAAATAACTCTTCTGAAAGTTCTTTTAACTTTGTGTTCAATTCGTCAACTGTCATTTCGTGAAGTTCTTTTGTCTTCATAATTAACCTTCACCGCCTTCTTCTTTTATTTCTTCTGCAACTGTTTCACGCTTGATAAACTTCGTCTTTACGGGAAGTTTGTGTCCTGCGAGTCTCATTGCTTCTTTTGCTATATCTTCCGGTACACCTGCCATTTCAAACAATACTCTGCCCGGTTTTACTACTGCTACCCAGAATTCTACTGAACCTTTACCACTACCCA
>CAYLUH010000012.1:0-33016 GCA_964386845.1 uncultured Christensenella sp. | reverse complement strand
ATTTTGGGTAACATATTTTTTAAAAAATGTTGACACCGTTGTCAATAATGAATTATAATTTTCAAATAGGAGAAGATATTATGAAAAAATCCATCGTGGCAATTGTTTTATCGTTATGTTTAATTTTACCGTGTGCGTTTTTGATGACGGGGTGCGACAATCACACTCACGAATACGGTTCGTGGTATATGACGAAAGATTATTCTTGTACCGAAGACGGCGAGTGCATAAGAAAATGTAAGTATTGCGACCACACGGAAACGGGCACGATTTTAGCACAACACAAAAAAGAGGAGGTTTACGACGAAAACTCCCACTGGAAAGTGTGCGACGGTTGTAACGGCGTTTTCGACGAGAGCCAACATTCGTTAGGCGAATGGGCGTTTGAAGACGAAACGCAAACGGAGGGCATACAGGTTAGAAAATGCAGTCAATGTGGATATAAAGAGTACGACTTGGTGATTGACACCGTTTCCGAAAATCTAATTTACGAAGAAGATAGCGAAATGTTTTTAGGCGACGAATTTGCTTACTGTGTAATGGCAAAAAATGGTTTTCAAGACGAGTACGTAACTTTTGAAAACACTTACAACGGCAAACCCGTTATGGCTGTCGGGCATAGAGCGTTTGGAGAATGTACCTCGTTAAAAGGCGTGGTAATTCCTAACGGTATAACGAGTATAGAAGACGTCGCTTTCGCAGATTGTGCTTGTCTAGAAGTGGTAAAAATCGGCAAGGACGTGGAAAGTATCCAGTCGGGTGCATTTTCGGGATGCTCGTCGCTAAAATGCTTTATCGTAGACGAAGAAAATCAATACTACAAATCGATAAACGGTAGCCTTTATTCAAAAGACGGAAAGACGCTGTTTAAGTATACTTCGGGAAGCGATAAAAAAAGATTTACCATTCCGGAAACGGTGGAAAAAATAAGTAGAAGTTGTTTTCAATACTCAAAATTAGAAAAAGTATTTATCCCAGACGGAGTAAAGGATTTAAGCGACTATTGTTTTACAGACTGTTCCAACCTATCCAAAGTGGTGCTTGGTAAAAATATAGAAACCGTTTCAAGGTATGCTTTCACAAGGTGTACGTCTTTAAAGGACATAGTTTTACCAGACAGTGTAAAGGTTTTGAATAGTGGCGCCTTTATGGGGTGTACCAATCTTAAAACAGTGTACGTCGGCAAAAATTTAGAAATAATACACAGTTCTTGTTTTCAAGGCATTGCCGACTTAACGATAAAGTATGCCGGCACGGAAGAAGAGTGGAATAACGTAACTAAGCAAGAGATCTGGGATAGCGACTCGTCGATAAAAGTCGAATACAACTGCTTGCGTCCGTAAATAATCGACTGATAGAGTTATTAGTCAAACTAATAGATAATATTAAATATTGTTTTGCAAACGAAAGAAAAAATATAAAAAAATCGTTGACAATTTGTTTGTAAGAATGTTAAAATAAAACAAAAATGAATAGAACGTTGAAGAAGAGTAGTACTGCAAAGCCTTTTTTCAGAGAGTCGTTGGTCGGTGAAAAACGTCAAAAGATTGCAAGAAGAACACTTCCGAGTTTGCAAAAGAAAGCAAGTTAAAACTTTTAACTTGTGAGTAGAATTGCGACGGTCATCTCGTAAAGATGCTTGAGTGGGCTTAAAAAAATTAAGTCAATTTGGGTGGTATCACGGAATTTAACTTTCGTCCCATTATGGGGACGGAAGTTTTTTATTTAGTAAAAATAATTTTGGAGAAAATTTATGTTAAGAACACACACATGTAATCAACTTAATTTATCGCACATCGGCTTATCGGTAAGTTTATGTGGCTGGATAGACACGGTAAGAGACCACGGTGGCGTATTATTCGTCGATTTAAGGGACCATTACGGTATAACGCAAATAGTAGTGTCGGACGACAGAATGATTGCGGGAATGCCCAAAGAAACTGTCGTTATGGTAAAGGGCGAAGTTTGCAAGCGTAGCGAAGACACCATAAACGAAAAAATAGAAACGGGTTTAGTAGAAGTAAAGGCAAAAAGCATCGAAGTTTTAGGGCCTTGTCAATTAGGTTTGCCGTTCGAAATAAACGCTTCCACTCAAACGAGGGAAGAGGTAAGATTAAAGTATAGATATTTAGATTTAAGAAATCGTAAGATACACGACAACATCGTGTTGCGTTCCAAAATTCTTTCCTTTATGCGTAAAGAAATGGAAGATATGGGCTTTTTAGAAATTCAAACGCCGATTTTAACGGCGTCTTCTCCGGAAGGCGCAAGAGATTATCTTGTTCCGAGCCGTAAGCATAAAGGTAAATTTTATGCACTTCCTCAAGCCCCGCAACAATTTAAGCAAATTTTAATGGTTTCGGGCTTTGACCGTTACTTCCAAATCGCACCGTGTTTTAGAGATGAAGATGCTCGTCAGGACAGGTCTCCCGGAGAATTTTATCAATTAGACTTCGAGATGTCGTTCGCAACGCAAGAAGACGTTTTTGCCGTTGCAGAAAGGGTTGTGTACAACACATTTACGAAATTCTCAAACAAAAAGGTATCTCCGCCACCGTTTAGGCGCATATCCTTTAACGAATCGATGTTAAAGTACGGCACCGATAAACCCGACCTTAGAAATCCTTTGGAAATAAAAGACTTAACGGAGTTTTTCGCATCGCACGACTTCCTTGAGATAAACGGAAGAACGATTCCTTTCAAGAATAAATTAGTAAGAGGTATCGTCGCTAATTATTTAGTTAAGAAAGACGGCGAGGGGGACGGCAAAAAGGCGTTCGAAAAAGCCATCGACATATATTCGAGAAGTATCGGAATGAAATTCGGCATAGGTTACATCAACCTTGAAAACGGCGAATATAAGGGACCGATTGCAAAATTCTTAAGCGAAGAAGAAAAGAAGGAACTTACCGAACTCGTCGGCATAAAAGAGGGCGAAACGTTGTTCTTTATCAGCGATTCCGCATCTGCAATCAATAGGCTGTCAGGCGAGATGAGAACGTGGATAGCAAACGAACTCGGCTTAATCAAAAACGATTCGTTCGAATTCTGCTTCATCGTAGACTTCCCGATGTACGAATTAAATTCGGAAACGGGCAAAATAGACTTTACGCACAACCCGTTCTCGATGCCACAAGGCGGAATGGATGCGTTAATGAATAAAAACCCGTTAGACATTTTCGCATATCAGTACGACATCGTATGTAACGGCGTCGAATTATCGTCGGGCGCAGTAAGAAACCACAATCCCGACATAATGAGAAAGGCTTTCGCAATCGCAGGTTACGGCGAAGAAGAATTAAAGGCAAAATTCGGCGCAATGTACAATGCGTTTGCTTACGGCGCTCCACCGCATGCGGGAATGGCACCGGGCGTTGACAGAATGGTAATGCTTATTGCCGAAGAAGAAACAATCAGAGACGTAATCGCATTCCCGTTAAACGGCAATGCGCAAGACTTGATGATGGGTGCTCCCGGCGACGTTACCGAGCAACAATTAAGAGAAGTGCACATAAAGGTAAGAGACTAATTTTATAAAAGGAGATTAAAAATGGATACGACGGCATTAAAAAAGCTAGAAAACCTTAATCAACTTTGTTTAACGGAACAAGAAAGAAAAGACGTTATTGATTTTTTTGAAGACAACTTTAAAAAGTTAGAACTTTTAAACGCCGTGGATACGGAAAACGTGGAAAGAATGGTACACGTTATGCCGATAGAAACGGTAGTAAGAGAAGACGTAGTCGTAAAGAATTTTTCTCGTGAAGACTTGCAGAAAGGCGCCCCCGACGTAGACGAGGGATATTGGTGCGTTCCAAAGGTTATGGAATAAAGGAGAAAAAAATGAAAATTTATTCTGAAAAAAAAGAAGTGAAAGGCGATAAATTAGTTGCCTTGGACGATATGATATTGACAAAAGATTTTTGCACGACGGCAGGCTCGAAAATGCTCGAAGGGTACGAGAGTTTGTTTGGTGCAGAAGTCGTTGATAAACTAACGGCGAAAGGTTACGGCGTTACGGGTAAAATTTGCGTCGGCGAATTTAATATAGATTTAGTCGGCGAAACCAATTTTGAGGGTGGCACTCTTTCTGCCACGGCAAAAGCCGTAAACGAGGGACAGGTGCAAGGCGCAATTTGTTTGGAAGTAAACGGCTCTGTAATAAGGCAAACTGCTCAAAACGGGCTTTGCTCCATTAAACCGACGTACGGCACCGTTTCCAGGTACGGAACAATTCCCGTCGTATGCTCGGGCGAAACGGTTAGCGTAGTCGCAAAAAGCGTGGACGACGCAAAGGGTATTTTAGACGATATCGTAGGGCACGACGATAAGGACGGAACGAGTTTGATTAAAGAGCAATGCGATATGGTAAAAACGGGCGCTCAGTTTAGCGAAATTAAAAAGGTTGCCGTATTAAAGAGCATGCTTTCGTCCATTGACGACGGCGAAAAAGAAGTCGTAAACGGCGCTATCGCAAAGTTAAAGGCAAGTGGCGTGGACGTCGTCGAAATAGACGACGACGTCATAAAACTTTCTTCAATTGCTTGGAACGCATTGATGAGTGCCGAACTTTGCAACAACGTTTCTCGTTACGACGGCGTTAAATTCGGTTACCGTTCCAAAACTTTTACCAACGTTTACGACATTTACAAAAACAGCAGAACGGAAGCATTCGGAGAACTTTTGAAGACGGTTATTCTTTACGGCTCGGAAGCGTTGTCGACGGAAAACTACTTTAAGGTTTACGACAAGTGTTTAAGAATGAGGAGGGTTATCGCACAAAAGTTTAGCGAAATTTTCTCTGAATTCGGTGCAGTGCTTATTCCGGCTTGTTCGAAGACGCAATATTCTGAAGAAGATTTTGGCAATAAATATATATCTTTAGAAGAAAATTTTTACACTTCGCCTGCAATGATAACGGGGCTTCCCGTCGTTGTAGCAAACGGTGTACAACTTGTCGGCAAAGCGTTTAGCGAAAACGCACTTTGCGACTTGGCGAAAAAGATGTAAGGAGGAGAATATGAAATACGAAACGGTCATCGGACTTGAAGTCCACGTGGAACTTGCCACGAAATCAAAAATATTCTGTTCTTGCTCGGCGCACTCTTTCGGTGCACAACCAAACGACCACGTTTGTCCTGCTTGCTGTGGAATGCCGGGAATGTTGCCTATCGTAAACAAAAGGGTTGTCGATTACGGTATGAAAGCAGGTATGATGTTAAACTGTAAAATTAACAGAGTTACCACCTTCGACAAAAAGAGTTATTATTATCCCGACCTTCCTTGCGCATATCAAACGACGCAGTGGTTTGCCCCCGTTGCCGTAGACGGTTGTGTGGAAATAGAAACAAGCAAAGGCAAAAAGAATATTCGTATCAAGCAAATTCATATGGAAGAGGATGCAGGCAAACTCGTTCACGACATAAGAGAAGATACGACGCACGTCGATTTTAACAGAACCAGCGTTCCGCTAATAGAAATAGTTAGCCGTCCGGATTTATCCAGTGCAGAAGAAGTCGAAGCGTATATAGAAAGATTAAAAGCACTTTTAAGGTATGCAAAAGTCGCAGAGTGCGAAATGGCGCACGGTACAATGCGTTGCGACGTAAACCTTTCCATAAGACCAGAGGGTAGCACAAAACTCGGCGTTAGAACGGAAATGAAAAATATGAACTCGGTAGAGGCTATAAAGCGTGCCATCGATTACGAAATCGCAAGGCATATAGACGCTTTGGAAAATCACACCGAAGAACTCGTTCAAGAAACACGCCGTTGGGACGATATAAAGGGCAAATCGTATGCAATGCGTAACAAGGAAACGGCAGGCGATTACAGATATTTCCCGGACCCCAACGTTATGCCCGTCGTTATCGACGACGAGTGGTTTGACAGTATAAAGGCGTCGCTTCCCGAACTTCCCGAAGTTAAACTTGAAAAGTACGTTAACGAATACGGCTTGCCGAGAGTAAACGCAGAACAACTTACAAAGAGCATTGCGCTTTGCGAATGTTTGGAGGGTGCTATAAAAGTTTGCGGTAGCCCGAAAGACGCTTCCAGTTGGATTATTTCCGAAGTTATGAGTATTCTTAACAGTAAGGGAATGTCTTACGATATGTTAAAGTTAGACGGCGAATCGCTAGGAAAACTCATCGTGCTTTGTAGGGACGGTAAAGTTGGCAGAGCAAACGGCAAAAAGATATTGTCGGCTATGTTCGAAGACCCGTCTATCGACCCCGAAACTTACGCTAGCCAAAACGGGCTTATCCTTTCCAACGACACGTCGCTCATAGACGAGGTGGTAAAAAAGGTTGTTGCCGAAGACGAAAAAGCCGTTGCCGACTACAAGAGTGGTAAAGAAAAGGCGATAATGGCGTTGTTCGGAAAATGTATGAGAGAGTTAAAAGGCAATTGCGACCCACAAGTTTTGCGTAAAATCTTAATCGAATACGTAAACAAAATCTAAACGACCACAAAAAGACAAATGTAATTAAAACACTAAAAGTGATAATTAAAAAATCGTAAGCCAACTGCTTACGATTTTTTAATTATCGTATCAAATAATTGTTATTGATGTTATAAACTATTTGGTATCGTTTGTGTAAAATGCTTGAAAAACGGGGCGATTTTTATAAATCTAGAATTATTTTTTTCTTTTGCTCAAATTCTTCTTGAGTAATCAGTCCTTCGTCTAACATTTCTTTTAACTCTTTTATTTGTATTTTGCATGATTTTGTAGTGACAACATTAGTGGTTTTGTTTTGTTCTTCGGGCGTATTTGCATTTATAATATATTCTAGTGTTGAACAAATTTCTTGCAGGTTTTTAATTATTTTTTTATATTTAGTTCCAGATTTGCTATAATGCACATTGCTTAAATAAGTTATGATAATTTGTGGGTTTAAAATGTCGCTTATTCTAATAGCTAATTTTAACTCTGTGCATTTGTCAGACTCATTATTAGCTGTTAAATCGTTTTGACAAAAAAATGTTTTACCCACAAAAGTTTTTCCAGCAGTTCCTCTTACTTTTGAAATGCCGTTTTCATAAACCTCGTAATTAATCATTTCTGAAAAATTATAGATTTTTGAAAGCCAAAGTCCTTGCTGAATAACAATTTTTTGAGTGTCTTTATTTATAATTAAGTTTGTTGGTTCTGCTTTATTTGCTAGTATAGGTATAATATCTGTTGGATTAATGATTTTGTTGATGTGTTTAAGCATTTCATCAAAAGAATAAATATTTCCTTTGCCGTTTGCCAAATCTTGTTTTATTGCGTTATATGCCAATTTTTCATTAGATTTTAGTAGAACAAAAATTAAAAGAGAAATTGGAAATAATACAACAAGCACAGATGATAAAACGAAAAAAATATTCAAACCATTTGAAAAGTCATCTTTAGGTATACACAAATGTAAGAATAGGAAAAAAATAGCGAAAACAAATGAGAATATGCTCATACCGATGATTTGTTTCTTTTTGTATTTTTTTGCTTTTTTTTCAATTTCTTTTTCTGGTAAATTTGATAATATTTTTTTGGCTTCGTAATCTAAAATTTGTTTTCTTTTTACATAATCGTATAAACTCATTTTCTTTTTCCTTTTGGTATGCTGTTTTAATTATACACAAGTTTCAAATTTTATGCAATATGATAAGGTGTTTTTGGATATATTAAAACAGTGTTTTGCCATACGATTGTCACATATTGTTAAATATTGGATTTGTGTGTAGATGTAAAATGTAATTTGTGAATTTTGTGTAATGTTAAAGCTTGTTAATGTATTTTAATTTGATAAGTCACAATGTGATAAAAAAACAAGTCTTTGACTTGCCTTTTTTTTGTTTTTAATGTATCATATAAAAAAGAGGAAAGAGAAAATGTACGGAATTTTGGTTGTAAACGGATTTATAAAATTGAATAAATTTTTCGACGTTTACGATATGTTAAAAAAATCTGCCAAAGAATTGGAAATCGACTTGGAAATAAAAACTTCCAAAGAACTTTCCTCACACATAGTCGGCGAAAAGTTTTTTTTAAGTAAGCCCGACTTCGTTTTGTTTTGGGATAAAGACGTGTATTTGGCTCGTCGTTTAGAAAACGAGGGCGTTCGCCTTTTTAACTCTGCAAAAGTCGTGGAAATTTGCGACAATAAAATTTTAACGGCTTTGGCGCTTCAAGATAAAGTTAAAACGCCAAAAACGATAATTGCACCGAAGACGTTTGAAAACATAAATTACAACGACGTGGCGTTTGTCGAAGAAGCCGTTAAAAAGTTAGGGCTTCCCGTAATTATAAAAGAGGCGTACGGCTCGTTCGGACAGCAAGTGTATTTGGCAAGCACGACGGAACAAGCAATCGAAATAGTAAAAAGTTTAGGCTGTAAAGAGTTTTTGATGCAAGAGTTTGTCAAAAGCAGTTTCGGTAAGGACGTTAGGATAAACGTCGTCGGAAACAAAGTAGTTTCGGCAATTTTTAGGCAAAACGAAAATGATTTTAGGTCAAACATCACAAACGGTGGCAGTGGCGAAAATTATCTTCCTACAAAAGAGCAAGAAGAACTTGCCGTTAGTTTGAGCAAAATTTTGGGTGCAGACTTTTTGGGCGTCGATGTGTTGATAGGAGAAAACGGAGAGGCAATTCTTTGCGAAGTAAATTCTAACCCCAACTTTAAAAGCACTTTGGAAGTTACGGGAAAGGATATGAGCAAAGACATTATGCGTTATATAAAAGAGCAAATAAAATGTTAGGATATCTTATTTACGACGACGAAGGAAAAAAAAGAAACGAGTGGTTTATATCGAGGCTTGTCGAAGTTTTTTTTGATAACGGAATAAACTTAAAAGTCGTCTTAAAAACCGAATATAAAAATTTACCACTTCCCGATTTTGCCATTGTTAGATGTATAGATGAAAATATTAACAAGTATTACGAAGAAAAAAACGTTGCCGTTTTTAACAATTCTTTTGTATCGGAAGTGGCAAACGACAAGTATAAAACTTATCTTTTGGCAAGGCGTTTAGGCGTTCCCGTAATGGAAACGCAGTTGCTTTGCGAGTTCGACGAAAAAAAATTCGGCACAGAGCCTTTCGTTGTAAAAAGCAGAAACGGGCACGGTGGCAAGCAGGTTTATTTGGTAAAATCAAAGAGTGAGTACGACGAAATTAAAATTACTGATAAAGACAATTATATCGTGCAAAAGGTGGCTGACACTTTGGGGGTGGACACGAGGGTGTACTTTTTAGATAACAAGGTAATTGCCGTGATAAAGCGTTCGTCGAAAAAGGATTTTAGAAGCAATTTTTCTTTGGGTGGCAATGCGGAAAGGGTTGAAATAACAGATGAACAAAATCAAATTGTAAAAAAAATAGCGAAAGAGTTGTCGCCAACCTTTATAGGCATCGATTTTGTGTTTGATAACGGCAAATGGGTGTTAAACGAAATCGAGGACCCGGTGGGTTGCCGAATGATTTATAAAACGAGTAACGTTGACGTTGCAAAAGAGTACGTAAAAAGCGTATTAAAGGCGTTAAACAGATGATAAAAAAGGGCTTTTCAAAACAAAAGAAAAGCCTTTTTCATTAGAAAAATAAAGGTGTTTTTTAATTGATACATAACATATCGATAAATATATTATCAATATGTTAAAAATCGTTGACAAGTTTTTAATACTCTGTTATAATGTTGATAATAAAATGAAAGATAATTAGGAGGAGTGTATTTTGGCTTCGTTAGAACTTACGAAAGCAACGCTTTCTAGGTTGCCGTTATATATAGAATACGTATCAGCACTGCCAAACGAATGTGAATACATTTCTTCGTCGGCAATAGCAAAGGCGTTGGAACTTGGCGAAGTTCAAGTCAGAAAAGACCTCAACATGTTAAGTGGCGCAGGCAAGCCGAAGATAGGCTATAAAAGGCAAAGTTTGTTAAAGAGGCTTAACGGGTATATAGAAAGCAACAAGCAAGTAAACGCCGTAATATTCGGCGCAGGTAAACTCGGTAAAGCGCTTTTAGATTACAGAGGTTTTGAAAAATACGGCTTAAAAATCAGCGTCGCTTTTGAAAAGGACGTTAATTTGATAGGCAAAAGTGAAAACGGCAAAGAGATTTTGGATGCAGACACTTTTGAGGAGTATTCAAAAAACAACTCGGTAACGGTGGGAATAATCGCAGTGCCGTTCGGCGTTGCGCAAGGCGTTGCCGATAGGTTGGTAAAAGAGGGAGTAAAAACCATTTGGAATTTTGCTCCGATAAGGCTTAAAGTGCCGAAAGGCGTAACCGTTCAGCAAGAGGACATGGCGTTGTCGCTGGCATATTTAAGTTATATAAACAAGTAAAAAAGACAATAAAAGAAGGTAGGAGAAAAATGGAATATCGTATTGAAAAAGACACGATGGGCGAAGTAAAAGTACCCGCAGACAAATACTGGGGCGCTCAAACGGAAAGAAGTTTCGAAAACTTTAAAATCGGTGGCGAAGTTATGCCGAGAGAGATTACTCACGCATTCGGTATACTCAAAAAATCAGCCGCAATCGCAAACAAAAATCTCGGAAAACTTGCAGAAGAAAAGTGCGAATACATCGTTAAAGCATGCGACGAAGTAATTTCCGGTGCTCTTAACGAGCATTTTCCACTCGTGGTTTGGCAAACGGGCAGTGGCACGCAGTCTAACATGAATGCAAACGAAGTAATTGCAAATCGTGGTAACGAACTTGCCGGCAAAAAATTATTGCACCCCAACGACGACATAAACAAGAGCCAAAGTTCAAACGATACTTTCCCGACGGCTATGCACATCGCCGCAGTTATCGCAATAGAGGACAAACTTTTCCCTGCTATCGACAAATTGATTGAAACGTTTATCCGTTTAGAGAGGGAAAACGAGGGCATAGTAAAGAGTGGCAGAACGCATTTGCAAGACGCCGTTCCGATTGCTTTCTCGCAAGAGATAAGTGGTTGGAGAACAATGCTCGAAGCAACCAAAGAGCAACTCGAATTATCCCTTAAAGGCTTAAAGAAATTAGCGCTCGGAGGCACGGCTGTCGGAACGGGCTTAAACGCACCCAAAGGTTTCGATGTGGAAGTTGCCAAAGTAGTTAGCGAAATAACGGGCAAA
Source organism: uncultured Christensenella sp. (assembly GCA_964386845.1). Classification (GTDB taxonomy): domain Bacteria; phylum Bacillota; class Clostridia; order Christensenellales; family Borkfalkiaceae; genus UBA1259. The sequence goes on along the minus strand of CAYLUH010000012.1, from coordinate 21,902 downwards.
GATTTTGAAACGTCAAATAATAAATATCACGCATTGACTTCAAAAGACGCAATCGTGTTTGCACACGGTGCGTTGAAAGCGCTCGCCGCCAATATGATGAAAATCGCCAACGACGTAAGATGGCTTGCAAGTGGTCCGAGAGACGGTTTAGGAGAAATATTTATCCCCGAAAACGAACCCGGTTCGTCGATTATGCCGGGTAAAGTAAACCCGACTCAATGCGAAGCGATGACGATGGTTGCCGTTCAAGTAATGGGTAACGACGTCGCTGTCGGAATAGGCGCATCGCAAGGCAATTTCGAACTCAACGTATTTATGCCCGTCATTGCTTACAACTTCTTACAATCGGTTAAACTTTTGGCAGACGGCATCACGTCGATTGAAAAGAATTGCATAACGGGAATAAAGGCCAACAAAGAAAAGATGCATCATAACCTATATAATTCTTTAATGCTTGTAACCGTTCTCAATCCGTACATCGGTTACGAAAACGCTGCAAAGACGGCGAAGAAAGCATATAAAGAAAACATTTCGCTTAAAGAATCGTGCGTAAGTTTAGGTTTCTTAACGGAGGAGGAATTCGACAGAGTGTTCCGTCCCGAAGACATGGCTTATCCACACAAATAATAGTAAAGGACTAGAATATGAAAATTTGTTATTATCCGGGTTGTACGTTAAAAACTAAAGCCAAAGATTTAGATAGATATGCAAGGCTTTCGGCAAAAAAACTCGGAATAGAAATGGAAGAAATTGAAAATTGGCAATGTTGCGGAGCAGTTTATCCCACTGCGAAAGACGAAATTGCCACAAAACTTTCGGCAATAAGGTCGTTAGAGTACGCAAGAAATAACGGAGGCAAACTGTTAACGCTGTGTTCGGCTTGCCACAACGTAATGAAAAGAGTAAATTACGATATGCAAACAGACGAAAACATTCGTTTGAAAGCCAACAATTATATGAAACTCGACAAGGCGTACGAGGGCGAAACGGAAGTAATACATTATTTAGAAATGTTAAGAGACGTCGTCGGGTTCGATAATTTGGCAAAACAAGTCGTCAATCCGATAAACAAGAAGATAGGCGCATATTACGGTTGTCTTCTTCTTCGTCCAAGCAAGGTTTTGGCGTTCGATAGCCCCGAAAACCCCACCATTATAGAAGATTTTATAAAGGCGATAGGAGGCACGCCCGTCAAATATCCTATGAGAAACGAATGTTGTGGCGCATACGTGTCGTTGAAAAACGAGGGCGTTGTAAACAAGCGTAGCAATATGATTATCGAAAGCGCAAAAAGTTTCGGTGCCGAAGAAATAATAACGGCTTGCCCGTTATGTTTATATAATTTGCAAAAAAACAGCAACGGATTTTCCGTCAAATATTTTACGGAACTTTTAGCCGAAGCATTGGGGGTAAAAGATGAATAAGAAAGATACTCTAGAAAATATTGCCCTAATCAGTGGAACCGATGCAAAAAAGTGTATGAAGTGTGGCAAATGCTCAGGTCGTTGTCCTGCATTTAAGGAAATGGACGTAAAGCCACATCAATTCGTAACGTGTTTGGTGCAAGGCAGGCTTGATAAGTTGTTAAACAGCAAAGCGATATGGCACTGTTTTTCGTGTATGGCGTGCGTTGAGCGTTGTCCTCGTGGCGTCGCACCTCAGGGCGTTATAGAAGCCGTTAGGGACACGGTTACCAGAATGCAAGGAAACAACGGATTAAAAGCAGAAGAAATACCACCGATTGTTGACGAACTTATTCCTCAGCAATTATTAGTGAGTGCGTACAGAAAATACAATAAATAGAAAAATTAACGATAAAAAAGGGACAAAAAATTATGCAAAGAATAGGTGTATTTGTATGTTGGTGTGGTTCAAACATCGCATCGACGGTTGACGTTAAAAGGGTAGCAGAAACGATTAAAAAGGAGCCCAACGTTTATTATGCAGAAGATTATCAATATATGTGTTCTGAAAACGGGCAACAATTGATAAAAAATGCGATTAAAGAACATAATTTAACGGGTATCGTAATCGGTTCGTGTTCACCGAGAATGCACGAAGCAACGTTTAGAAAAACGGCAGAGAGTTGTGGCTTAAATCCATATATGGTTGAAGTTGCCAATATCAGAGAGCAAGTTTCGTGGATTCATAAAGATATGGAAGAAGCAACCAACAAGGCGATAATTTTAATTCGCACGGCAATCGCAAAGGTAAGGCTTAACAAACCTTTGACGGCAGGGGAAAGCCCCGTCGTAAAAAGAGCGTTGGTAATCGGTGGAGGTATCGCCGGAATACAAGCGGCTTTGGATATCGCAGAAGCAGGATACAAGGTAGATATCGTAGAAAAGAATGCAACGATAGGTGGAAGAATGAGTCAGTTGGACAAAACTTTCCCGACGTTAGACTGTTCTGCTTGTATATTGACGCCGAAAATGGTAGATTGCGCTCAACACGAAAACATCGATATAATTTCTTATGCAGAAGTAGAAGCAGTTAAAGGCTTCGTCGGTAATTTCAGCGTTAAGATAAAGAAAAAGGCAAGATACGTAGACGAAACCAAGTGTACGGGTTGTAAACTTTGTATGGAAAAATGCCCGTCGAGAAAGGGCTTAAACGAGTTCAATATGAATTTGAACACACGCCCTGCAATTTACATTCCTTTTGCGCAAGCAATTCCAAACGTAGCCGTAATCGACCCCGAACAATGCTTAAAATTAAAAACGGGCAAGTGTGGAATCTGCCAAAAATTCTGTACGGCAGGCGCAATCAATTACGATATGAAAGAGGAATATATAGAGCGTGAATACGGCGCAATCGTTGTAGCAACGGGCTTTAAGCCGATTAACGTGGACGCATTTAACGAGTACGGTTATAGCGACAATAAAGACGTTATAACGTCGCTTGAATTAGAGCGTTTAATGAATGCGGCAGGTCCAACGAACGGCGTTCTTCTTCGTCCATCGGACAACACGCACCCCAAGGTTATCACCTTTATACAATGCGTAGGTTCGAGAGACGTGTCTGGCTGTGGAAAACCATATTGCAGTAAAATATGCTGTATGTACACTGCAAAGCACGCAATGTTAATAAGAGAAAAATATCCCGACACGCAAGTTAACGTATTCTATATAGACGTTAGAACGCCGGGTAAGAATTACGACGAATTTTATCGTAGAGCAGTAGAGCAATACGACGTAAATTATATAAAAGGTATGGTCGGAAAAGTTTACAACGAAAACGGTAAGTTGATGGTTCAAGGCTCTAACCTTATCGACAACGAGCAAGTTACCATTCCGTCAGACCTAGTAGTTTTGGCAACGGCGATAGAACCGGAACCATCGGTCAGAAAGGTTGCAACGTTGCTTACGGCAAGCATAGATACAAACAACTTCTTAACCGAATCGCACGCAAAACTTCGTCCGGTAGAAAGTCCGACGGCAGGCGTATATTTAGCAGGTGTATGTCAAGGTCCTAAGGATATTCCGGAAACGGTATCACAAGCATCGGCGTGTGCGGCAAAGGTAATCGGGTTGCTCGCAAAAGACCGTTTGAAAACAAACCCGTGCGTTGCAAGTTCAAACGAAAAGATGTGTAACGGCTGTGGTCAATGTGCAAACGTTTGTGCTTACGGCGCAATAACTTATGAAGAAAAAGAATATAGGCTCGGTGGAGGCAAGACGGAAAAACGCCGTGTAGCCGTAGTAAATCCGGCAGTATGTCAAGGCTGTGGCGCATGTACGGTAACGTGTCCGTCGGGCGCAATGGATTTATCGGGATTCTCACACAAGCAAATTCTTTCGGAGGTAGAAGCAATATGCAAGAAGTAAAAAACGAAAACAAGCCTTTTGTCCCAAACATAGTGGCATTTTGCTGTAACTGGTGTTCGTATGCAGGGGCAGACCTTGCAGGTTCGAGTAGGCTTTCATATCCTGCCAACGTAAAAATAATAAGAGTTCCTTGTTCGTGCAGGGTAAACCCGATGTTCGTCTTAAAGGCGTTTCAGCGTGGAGCAGACGGCGTGATACTGTGTGGTTGTCACCCGGGGGATTGTCACTATGTAACGGGTAACTACTATACGAGAAGAAGAATGGCGCTTCTTTTCAATTTCTTAGATTACCTCGGAATAGAAAAGGAAAGAACGAGAGTTGAATGGGTATCTGCGGCAGAAGGTCAAAAGTTCTCTACCGTTATGAACGATTTCGTAAAACAAGTAACGGCTCTTGGCGAAAATAAGAGATTGCAAGACTTAAGAGTTAAGGAGACGAAAGATGAGTAAACTTGAAAGTATGGTAATAGAAAAGGCAAAAGAACTTTTGGAAAGTGGAAAAGTTGCCAGAATCGTCGGCTGGAAAAAGGGTGAATTTTTTCACGACAACACTCCCGCAACGTTTACTAGCGCAGAAAGTTTAAAAGATTTTGTTTACAACGATTTTTGTGGTGCAAATCTTTCAAAGTATTTAATAGAAATAAGCAAGTCGGAAGGTGTAACGGGCGTTTTCTTAAAGCCTTGCGACACTTACAGTTTTAACCAACTTGTTAAAGAACACAGAATTAAAAGAGAAAACGTTTACGTTATCGGCGTTGAATGTAACGGAAAGTTAGACCATAACAAACTTGCTAAAATGGGCATCGAAGGAATAACCGAAGAAAGTTACGAGGGCGACGAAGTAAAATTAAAAACCATTTACGGCGAAAACACAGCCAAAAAAGAGGAAGTGTTGTTAGAAAAATGTTTCTCTTGTAAAGGTAAAAATCACGTCGTTGCCGACGAAAAAATTATCATTTCCGACCAATCTAACGAAAAAATAAATGATAGATTTTCAAAAGTCAGAGAGTTAGAATCAATGACGGCAGAAGAAAGGTACGCATTCTGGAAAAACGAATTGTCAAAATGTATCAGATGTAACGCTTGCAGAAACGTATGTCCCGCATGTTCGTGTTTAAAATGCGTGTTCGACAATAACGATTCGGGCGTATCGGCAAAATCAAACGCCGATAGTTTCGAAGAACAGTTGTTCCACATTATTCGTGCGTTCCACGTATCTGGAAGATGTACCGACTGTGGCGAATGTAGTAGAGTGTGCCCGCAAAACATACCACTCCATTTGCTTAACAGAAAATTCATTAAAGATATCAACGAATTGTACGGAGATTATCAAGCAGGCGAAACGAGTGAAGGCAAAACGCCACTTACCGAATTTACGACGGGAGACGTTGAACCTAACGACGCTATAAACGGGGGTAAACGATAATGATTAAAATTTTAAGAGATAATTTACAAAAGGTTTACCAAAAAATTGCAGAGAGTAAAGACTTGTTTTTGCCGATAAAAAAGGCAAACGAAGTTAATTACGGAAAATACGAAGAGGGCGCAGAAGTTTCCATCGAAACTTTAAAGACGGTAAAAAGTGCAAAAGACTTGTTTTTCCCACAAAGCGAAAATATGATGAGATTTAAAACGGAACTCGGCAAGTTAGAAATTAAAAGCGAGTTAAAAGACGTTAAAGATTTCGTTATATTCGGCGTAAGGGCGTGCGATTGCAAATCGTTCGAAGTGCTTGACAACGTCTTTTTAAGCGAACCCGTAGATGGTTTTTATAAAGAAAGAAGGGAGAGCGCAACCATAGTAACGCTTGCATGTAACAAACCGGAAACAAGTTGTTTTTGTAAAGTGTTCGGCATAGACGCAAGCAATCCTTTAGGCGACGTGTCGACGTGGCTCGACGAAAAATATATGTATCTTCAAGCAAACACCGAAAAAGGCGAAGCACTTATTTCCTTAATAAGTGAATTTAGCGAAAATGGTGGCGAAGAAAAGGTTGAAGAAATTAAAAAAGATATAAAAGGCATAGTAGAAAAACTTCCTTATTCCAACTTGGACTTGTCAAGATTTAAGCCGGAAAACTTAAACGAACTTTTCGAACTCGAAGATTGGAAAGAGTTGTCGGAAGGTTGTTTAGGCTGTGGCGCCTGCACCTTTGTTTGCCCGACGTGTCAATGTTTCGATATCAGAGATTTCAAGACCAACGACGGCGTCGTAAGATTTAGATGCTGGGATTCGTGTATGTATTCCGACTTTACGCAAATGGCAGCCGAGAACAGCAGAAAAACGCAAATGCAAAGATATAGGCAAAGATTTATGCACAAACTTTGTTATTTCCCGTCGCAATATAACGGAGTATATTCGTGCGTCGGTTGTGGAAGATGCGTAAATAAATGCCCGCAACATTTAAACATCATCAAAGTAATAAAGAAGATAGGAAGTGAAAATAATGACTAACGAAGCACTTATTCCAAGCATCGGTGTAATAACCGACATAAGACAAGACACACCCGACGTAAAGACGTTCAGAGTTGTCGGATTAGACGGAAAAAAATTATTCGAACACATGCCGGGACAATGCGCAATGGTATCTATTCCGGGCGTCGGAGAATCGATGTTTTCAATAACGTCATCGCCGACAAACACGGAATTTATGGAGTTTTCAATTAAGAAATGTGGTTGCGTAACGGAAGTTATTCACGCTTTAGAAGTGGGTGCGCAAATTACCGTTCGTGGTCCGTATGGTAGGAACTTCCCCGTAGAAGAAGATTTCAAGGGTAAAGACTTATTGTTCATCGCCGGCGGTATCGGTTTAGCGCCTTTAAGAAGCGTAATAAATTACGTAAGGCATTATCGTAAAAATTACGGCAAGGTAGTTATCGTTTACGGCGCAAGAAGTAAAGACGACCTCGTTGATATAGAAGAAATAAGAAACGAATGGAAAAAAGAAGAAAATTGCGAAGTATATTTAACCATCGACAGAGAGCAAGAGGGCTGGGACGACCACGTAGGTTTCGTACCTGCTTACGTTAAAGAACTCGGGCTTGACAACACGATGACGGCAGTACTTTGCGGTCCACCGATAATGATTAAATTTACACTTCAAGGCTTGCTCGATTTAGGGTTTAGCAAAGAACGTATTTACACCACGCTAGAACTTAGAATGAAGTGTGGAATCGGTAAATGCGGAAGATGTAACGTAGGCGACAAGTTTGTTTGTAAAGACGGACCCGTATTTAGAATGGACCAATTAGACGAATTGCCGGACGAGTATTAAAAAGGAGCAAAAAAATGGAAGAAAAAGTAAAAGTATATTTTTTCGGTAAGCAATACGAAGTGCCTGCAAGTTTAACCATAATGAAAGCGATGGAGTATGCAGGATATCAACTCGTTAGAGGTTGTGGTTGCAGAAACGGATTCTGTGGTGCTTGCGCAACAATATATAGAATAAAAGGGCAACAAGAACTTAAAACTTGTCTTGCTTGTCAAACAAAGGTAGAAGAGGGGATGTACGTTGCAACGCTTCCTTTCTTCCCGTTAGTAAAGCAAGTTTACGACATCGAAAAGATTAAGCCGACAGAACAAATAATGATGCAACTATATCCCGAAATATATTCGTGCATAGGTTGTAACGCATGTACGAAGAGTTGTACGCAAGGCTTAAACGTAATGCAATACATTGCTTACGCACAGCGTGGCGAGTACAAAAAATGTGCCGACGAAAGTTTCGACTGCGTAATGTGTGGCGTATGTTCTTCTCGTTGTCCTGCGGGAATATCTCATCCGCAAGTAGCAGTTTTGGCAAGAAGACTTTACGGTAAGTACATTGCTCCGAAATGCGAACACTTGGAAAAGAGAGTGGAAGAAATCAACAACGGCGATTGGGTTAAGATTATAGAAGACGTAATGAACAAACCTATATCGGAATTAAAAGAACTTTACAACAATAGAGAAATAGAAAAGTAAGGAGGAGAGAAGATATGTATAAATATACGGACGAACAATCTATATCTATGAAAAAGGTAGAAGAAAGCCGTGCTGAAAGATTAAAAACACTTCATCCACGCCTTACTGCCGAACAAAAAGATAAAATATTAAAAGAAAATCACCCCGACTATATCGAGAGTGCTTACGAAAACTTAAAGGTTGGTCCAAACAAGGGCGAAAAGGTACTTCACGAACTTGCAGACCTTCTTCAAGGCAAGTCCAGAGTGCTCGGTAAAGATATCGATTTAGAGCACCCCGACTACGACGTAGACGTATTAGTAATCGGTGGTGGTGGAAGTGGCTCGTCGGCCGCCATCACGGCGCACGCAAACGGAGCAAGCGTTATGATTGTAACAAAACTTCGTATCGGCGATGCAAACACGATGATGGCAGAGGGTGGAATACAAGCCGCCGACAAAGAAAACGACAGCCCTGCAATCCATTATTTAGACGCATTCGGTGGCGGACACTTTGCCGCAAAGCACGAGTTGTTATATAAACTCGTTAACGAAGCACCGGGCGCAATCAAATGGCTATCCGACCTTGGCGTTATGTTCGATAAAGACGAAAACGGCAACATGATAACCACTCACGGTGGTGGTACGTCGAGAAAGAGAATGCACGCTTGTAAAGACTATTCGGGCGCAGAGATTATGAGAACTCTTCGTGACGAAGTGCTTAACAGAAACATTCCCGTCGTAGACTTTACTTCGGCAATCGAACTTATAAAAGACGAAAACGGTAATTGTGCAGGCGCAGTGCTTATGAATATGGAAACAAACCAAATTCTCGTAGCAAAAGCAAAAACCGTTATCATAGCGACCGGTGGTGCGGGAAGACTTCATTATCAAGGATTCCCGACGTCTAATCACTACGGCGCAACGGCAGACGGCTTGGTGCTCGCATATAGAGCAGGCGCAAGACTTCTTTATGCCGACACGTTGCAATATCACCCGACAGGCGTTGCAGAGCCCACTCAAATTTTCGGCGCATTGGTTACCGAAAAGGTTAGGTCGCTCGGAGCACAACTCGTCAATAAAGACGGCGAGGCGTTCGTATATTCGTTAGAAACTCGTGACGTAACGGCGTCGTCGATAATCAACGAATGTAAAAATCAAAAGAAAGGCATTAAAACGACGGACGGAGAGGGCGTATGGCTAGACACGCCGATGATAGATATTATCGGTGGCGAGGGAACAATCGAAAAGAGAATTCCCGCAATGATGCGTATGTTCGGTAAGTACGGCATAGATATCAGAAAAGAGCCGATTTTAGTTTATCCCACGTTGCATTATCAAAACGGTGGCATAGATATATCTTCAAACGGCGAAACCAACGTTAAAAACTTGTTTGTAGCAGGCGAAGCCGTAGGGGGTATTCACGGCAGAAACAGGTTGATGGGCAACTCGCTTTTGGATATAATAGTATTCGGCAGAAACGCAGGTAAATACGCAAGCGAAAGGGTAAAAGACGTTAAAGTCGGAAAACTCACGTTGTCGCATGTTGACGATTTTGCAAAAGAGTTAGAAGACGCAGGCATCACGCCGACGACTTTATCTCCGAGAATTTTGCCCGATTATAGAAGAAAAGATATGTAAAAGCCTTTTAGAAAGGCAAAAAACAAGAAGAAATGTGGAAAAACATTTCTTCTTCTAATGTAAAACACAGCATAGGAGCAATCTATGAGAAAATTCGACACGAAAGTGCAACACTTAAAATATAAGGTTTTGAGAGAAGTTGCAAGGCTTACTTGGATAGGCAAATTAGAAGAAGAACTTTTGGATATTCCCGAAAGGCTTGTTCCGGGAAAAGAACCGACGATGAGATGTTGCGTTTATAAAGAACGAGCAATTTTGAACGAGCGTGTAAAACTTGCAATCGGCAAAGACAGAACCAGTTCCAACGTAATTCAAGTAATAGATATCGCTTGCGACGAGTGTCCCGTCGGAGGATACGAAGTAACAAACACCTGTCGTGGTTGTTTGGCACATAGATGTGAAGACGTGTGTAAGAGAGGTGCAATAACTTTTGACCATAATCACGTCGCTCACATAGATAAAAGTAAATGCGTCGAATGTGGTGCATGCGCAAAGGTATGCCCGTACACAGCAATCGTCAACAAAAAAAGGCCGTGCCAAAACGCTTGTAAAATAAAGGCAATCTCAATGGACGAAAATATGTCTGCAAAGATAGACGACAGCAAATGTATTTCGTGTGGTGCGTGCGTATATCAATGCCCGTTCGGTGCAATAACAGATAAGTCGTACATAGTAGACGCCGTAAAAACGCTTATGGACGGCAATAAAAACGGCACGAAAGTGTACGCCGTCGTAGCGCCGAGCATATCCAGCCAATTTTCTTACGCAAAACTCGGGCAAGTAATCACGGGCTTAAAAGAACTCGGCTTTTACGATGTTATAGAGGCCGCTCTCGGCGCCGATATGGTTGCAATGGAAGAATCCAAAGAACTTGCCGAAAAAGGCTTTTTAACAAGTTCGTGCTGTCCTGCGTTCGTAAGTTATATAGAAAAAGCATTTCCCGATTTAGTGCCGTATGTATCGCACAATTTGTCGCCGATGGCAATGGTAAGTAAGTACATTAAAGAAAAAGAAAAGGATTGCAAAGTAATCTTTATCGGACCGTGCACGGCGAAAAAGATGGAAGCGCAAAAAGAAAGCGTAAAGCCATACGTCGACGTCGTTATCACTTTTGAAGAATTGCAAGCGTTGTTCGACAGTAAAGATATCGACATAACGACGCTGGAAGAAACGTCGTTAGAAGACGCATCGTATTACGGCAGAATATTTGCTCGTTGCGGTGGTTTGGCAGACGCCGTAAAAGAGGGCTTAAAAGAAAACGGCGCAGAAGATTTTGAATTAAAGCCTATTTCTTGTGACGGAATAGAACAATGCAAAATGGCACTGTTCAGAAAAAGCAAAAACGTTTTGGATGCAAACTTTATAGAGGGAATGGCTTGTAACGGAGGCTGTATAGGTGGCGCAGGTTGTTTAACGCACGGCGAAAAGAACAAACTAGACGTCGATAGATACGGACTTTTAGCACAAGGCAAACAAATAAAGAGCGCAATAGAAACAAACAAAATTAAAAAATAACGAAAAAAGGCGTACGAATTAAAATTGTCTCCTTAAATTGTTTAATTTTAGGTGCATTTCACGTCAGAAGTGCGCCTTTAATTTTTTTAAAAAATGATAAAAAAGTATTGACAAGGTTTTTTTGTAAGAGTATAATAAAAAAAGTAAACGAAAGTTTGACGAAAAGGGCAAAAAAATGAAAAAGCAATTTTCTTTTATTTATTTTGGATATTACTTTTTTAGAAAAATGGAAACTGTGTAGGCTCCATATTTTTTGCTTGAGTTTTTTAACTTTTTGTAATTAAGGGAGCCAATCGGCTCCTTTTTTTTTGTATCAAAACCCTTTAAGGAGTAAAAATATGATTATAGTAGTAAAAAAGGACAGTTCAAAAGAGCAATTATCAAACTTGATATCGTGGATAGAATCGCAAGGTCCGTTAGTTCACGTTTCCGAGGGTGAAGAAAGCATCGTTTTAGGCTTGATAGGAAACACGTCTGCAATAGACGGAGATTTAATAGAGGGGTTAGACATTGTTGAGGGCGTAAAAAAACTTTCGGAGCCATTCAAAAAAGCCAACAGAAAATTCCACCCCGAAGACACGGTTATAGAAGTCGGCAACGGAATAAAAATAGGTGGAGGACATTTTGTTTTTATGGCAGGTCCGTGTTCGGTAGAATCGGAAGAGCAGGTTATGAGTATAGCAAAATCGGTAAAAGCGTCGGGCGCAGAAATTCTCCGTGGCGGTGCATTTAAGCCAAGAACGTCGCCGTACGATTTTCAAGGCTTAAAGGCAGAGGGCATCGAGTTTTTGTTAAAGGCAAAAAAGGAAACGGGTATGCCGATAGTCACGGAAATAATGAATGCAAATCACTTGTCGCTTTTTGAAGACGTTGACATAATACAAGTCGGTGCCAGAAATATGCAAAACTTCGAACTCTTAAAAGAACTCGGAAAGATAGATAAGCCGATACTTTTAAAGAGGGGATTGGCAAATACGATGAAAGAACTTTTAATGAGTGCAGAATACATTATGGCAGGTGGCAACGAAAAGATTATACTTTGCGAAAGGGGTATAAGAACGTTTGAAACGTACACCAGAAACACCCTCGACTTATCTGCAATACCAATGCTTAAAGAGTACACTCACTTGCCTGTTATCGTAGACCCGTCGCACGCAACCGGGCTTTCAAGGTTAGTAAAACCGATGGCGCTTGCGGCTGCTGCCGCAGGGGCAGACGGACTTATGATAGAGGTCCACAACGACCCCGTACACGCAAAGTGCGACGGAGCGCAATCGTTAACGCCCTCGCAGTTCGACGACGTTGCAAAACGTGTAAGAAAGGTTCTTGACATTGTTAAAGAGTAGGGAAAAAATATGGTTATAGGAATCGTAGGATTAGGCTTAATAGGCGCATCGCTAGCAAAGGCTTTTAAGTATAGCGAAAAGGTAACGGTACTCGGCGAAGACGCAAACGAAAGCGTTACAGAAATAGCCTTGCTCAGTGAAATTATAGACGGAAGATTAGAAAACAGAGAAAAAGAGTGCGATTATATTTTTATTGCCGTAGACGCAGAATCTGTGGTACAATGGTTAAGAGAACACGGCGATAAAATAAAGAAAGACGCAGTCGTTACAGATTGCTGTGGCGTAAAAAGTATCGTTTGCGACAGGTGTTTTGAAATCGCAAAAGAGAACGGCTTTACCTTTGTCGGCGGGCACCCCATGGCAGGTACGCAATTTTCGGGAATAAAAAACAGTAAGTACGATATGTTTTACGGAGCAAATATGGTGCTCGTTCCGAAAAAGGACGAAGATATAAGGGTTCTTGACAAGTTAAAAAAGGTTTTAATGCTTGCCGGTTTTAAGTCGGTTTCCGTCACGACGGCAGAAAAGCACGACGAAATAATTGCATTCACCTCGCAACTTGCACACGTCGTGTCGAATGCGTACGTAAAAAGCCCCAGCGCCAAAGCACACAAAGGTTTTTCGGCAGGTTCTTATAAAGATTTAACTCGTGTTGCATGGCTTAACGAAAATATGTGGGCAAACTTATTTTTACAAAACGCAAAAAATATAAGTTTCGAATTAGGACACATAATAACGGAACTGGAAAAATACAAAAAAGCCATTGACGACGGTGATTTCGACACATTAAAGTCGCTGTTAAAAGACGGCAGAGAATGTAAAGAAAGGTGTGATAAATTACAATGAGAAAGGTATGCGTAAACGCTTCCAAAAGTTATAACGTATTGATAGGCGAGGGAATTTTGAAAGATATTCCAATACATTTGAAAGAACTCGATATCGACGGCAAAATACTTATCTTGACGGATAAAAACGTAAACGCCGTTTACGGAGATACCGTTCAAAATTTACTAAAAAACGCAGGGTACGTTTGTGAAAAATACGTTGTTCGTGGTGGCGAAAAAAGTAAAAGCGCAAAAGATTTCGTTAAGATTTTGGAGTTTTTGGCAAAAAAGGAATTTACCCGTAAAGACGTCGTTTTGGCACTCGGTGGTGGCGTAGTCGGAGACCTTGCAGGGTTTGTTTCTGCAACCTATCTTCGTGGTGTAAGGTTCGTACAAGTACCGACGACGCTACTCAGCGCAGTAGATTCGTCTGTCGGTGGTAAAACGGCAATCAACTTAAAGAGCGGTAAAAATTTGGCTGGTGCCTTTTATCAACCGGAACTTGTCGTTTGCGATATAAAAACGCTTAAAACTTTGCCTAAAAAAGAATATTCTTCGGGTATGGCAGAAGTCATAAAATACGGCTGTATTTTTAGTGAGGAATTGTTAAACTTGCTTGAAGACGGAATGGAAAAGCACGAGGAAGAAGTGATAGAGCGTTGCGTTTCGTTAAAAAAAGAAGTTGTCGAAAAAGACGAACACGACAAAGGCGAACGGCAGTTATTAAACTTCGGACATACGCTAGGGCACGCAATAGAAAAGCAAAGCCGTTTTAAGGTGTCGCACGGGCAAGCCGTCGCAATGGGAATGAAGAAGATAACTGAAAAATGCGTGCAAAAAGGTTTGTGCGACAAAGCAGTGCTCGATAAAATAAATTTACTTTTACAAAAATATCAATTAAACTCACAATTAAAAATCGAAAACGAAAAATTACTTAAAAGGACTTTTGTGGACAAAAAAAGGAGTGGCAAGGAAATAACCGTCGTCATTCCGGAAAAAGTCGGAAAATGTATATTAAAAAAATATACGTTAACAGAATGGGAGCAATTTATTCTTAACTAATGGATATATCCGTAAACGCAAAAAAAGTTTCTGGCGAGGTAACCGTAATATCGTCAAAGTCAGAACTTCATAGACTTTTAATATTGTCGTCGTTTGCCAAAGATAAAAGTAGAATTTTATATAACGGCGTTCCTAGTTTAGACGTCGTTGCGACGTGTAATTGCTTGAAAAAATTAAACGCAAAAATAGAGATTTCCGAAGGCGTTATTATAGTCGAACCCGTTAAAAGTCTTCCGAAAGAAACGGTAAAAATCAACTGTGGAGAAAGTGGCTCCACGCTAAGGTTTATGTTGCCGTTGCTTGCAGTTTTGGGGGTAGACGCAGAAATCGAAGTTAGTGGCAGATTAAAAGAGCGCCCTCTTTCTCCAATGTACGAACTTTTAACGGAAAACGGCGTAACGCTGTCGGAAAAGGGTAAATACCCGTTGCGATTGACGGGCAAACTGGATATAATCGGCGTTAAAATAGACGGAAGCGTCAGTTCGCAATTCATATCAGGGCTTTTAATGGCGTTCGTCGTGGCGAAAAAAAACGCAAGCGTCGAGGTTACGGGCGACTTCCAGTCTAAGTCGTACGTCGATATAACCGTCGGAATGATAAAAAAATTCGGCGTCGACGTGAGAAAAGAAAATAATAAATACGTTGTTTACGGAAAAGAGTATACAGGCAAAACTTTAAAAGCATACGGCGATTGGTCAAACGGAGCGTTTTTTCTTACGCTTGGCGCTATAAACAAAAGTATCAGCGTAAAAGGGTTAGACGAAAATTCTTTGCAAGGCGATAAAAAAATTGTAAAATTGCTAGAAAAATTCGGTGCCGTCGTAAGTATAAAAGAAGAAACCGTTACCACACGAAAAGCAAGTTTAACGGCAATTAAAATAGACGTGTCGGATATTCCCGACCTTGTTCCCGTTTTAGCCGTCGTTGCGGGACTAGCAAACGGCACAACGATAATATATAACGGCGAACGGTTAAGGCTTAAAGAAAGCGACAGAATAAAATCCGTCGTGGCAATGATAAACGGTATCGGTGGCAACGCAAAAGAAAGACAAGACGGAATGGAGATTGTCGGCGTAAAAGAATATGAAGGTGGCGTGGTAGATAGTTTTAACGACCATCGTATAGTGATGGCGTCGGCAGTTGCGTCGTCAAATTCCAAAAAGGAAATCACCATAAAAAACGCCACGGCTGTAAATAAATCATACCCGAATTTTTTTGAAGAGATGAAAAGGCTCGGGTGCGAGATAAAGGAAGTGTAAAATGAGCGCAAGCATAGGAAAAAATTTAAGAGTAACGGTATTCGGGCAATCGCATAGCCCCAAGATAGGTGCAGTAGTAGACGGTTTGCCGTCGGGCATAACCATAGATACGGAGTACATAAACAAGTTTATGTCACGCCGTGCGCCGGGGCAATTTTTATCGACGCCACGAAAGGAAAGCGACAGTGTAACGATAATCGCAGGCGTTAACGAAAAAGGTTTAACGTGTGGTTCTGCGCTTACGCTGGTTATCGACAACGTCAACGTAAAGAGTGGCGATTATCAAAATTTAGTTGAAATTCCCCGTCCCTCTCACGCAGATTACGTTTCGCTTGTAAAAAACGGAGAGGGCAGAGACTTGCGAGGTGGTGGGCAATTTTCAGGTCGTCTCACGGCACCGCTTTGCGCCGTCGGAGCAATATGTAAAAAACTTTTGCAAGAAAAGGGCGTTGAAATTTGCGCTCACTTGTTAAGGGTCGGCGACGCAGAAGATAGAAGTTACAACGAGTTAAGCGATGCGACGGAAGATAACGTCGAAGGTTTTCCCGTTTTGCAAGAAAGCACAAAGCAAAAAATGGTAGAAGAAATAACCCGTGCATTAAACGACGGGGACAGCGTAGGCGCCGTTATCGAGTGTAAAATTACCGGTTTACCGTGTGGCATCGGAGACCCTATGTTTGACAGCGTTGAAAGTAATTTAGCAAAAATGCTTTTTTCAGTCCCGGCAGTAAAGGGTTTCGAAATAGGCGCAGGTTTTAGCGTGGCAAAAAAGAGGGGCAGTCAAAATAACGACGAGTTTATTGCAGATAATGGCAAAATCGTTACGAAAACAAATAACGACGGTGGCGTTAACGGTGGCATAACAAACGGTATGCCGATAATTTTCAGGGTGGCAGTGAAACCCACGCCGTCAATTTCAAAAACTCAAAACACCGTCAACGTAAAAAGTTTGGAGCAGGTTGAGTTAAACGTAGTCGGTCGGCACGACCCGTGCATCGGCGTAAGAGTGGTGCCGGTTATAGAAGCGTGCACGGCAATAGTTGCGTACGATATGATAAACGAAAAATAATTTTGGAGAACAATATGGACATCAATGAATTAAGGAACAAAATAGACGGAATAGACAGTCAAATCACGTCGCTTTTCGAGGAGAGAATGAAAGTTTGCGAAGACGTCGCAAAATATAAAACGGAGAACAAACTTCCCGTTTTCGACAGCGAGAGAGAGCGTAAACTTTTGGGCAAAGTGTACGATATGTCGAGCAGTGAAATAGCCCCCTATTCAAGAGTGCTTTTTACAACGATAATGGATTTAAGTAAATCGTATCAAAACAAAAAACTAATCAAAGACACTGCGCTTGTCGAAAAAATACATCAGGCAATAGAGAAGACGGACAAGTTGTTTCCGGAGCGTGCAAAGGTTGCTTGCCAAGGCGTTGAGGGAGCATATTCGCAAAAAGCGTGCGACAAACTTTTCAGCCTTGCAGATATAATGTACGTAAACACTTTCGAAAACGTTTTTCAAGCAGTGGAGAGTGGGCTTTGCCAATACGGTATCGTGCCACTTGAAAACAGCACGGCAGGTTCGGTAAACCAAACTTACGACTTGCTTGCCAAACACGATTTTTACATCGTCAGAAGTTTAAGAATGCAAATCAATCACGTTTTGTTAACAAAAAAGGGCGTTGATTTTAGCAAGGTAAAAGAGATATATTCGCACGAGCAAGCAATCAATCAATGCAGTTCTTTCCTTCGTTCGTTAAAGGGTGTTAAAGTTACCGTTTGCGCAAACACGGCGATAGCAGCACGAATGGTTGCAACGGGCGATAGAGAAGATATTGCTTGCATATCGTCAATGGATTGCGCAGAGCAGTACGGACTTGACGTGTTAAAGACAAGGATACAAGACACGGACAGTAACTTTACGAAGTTTATATGTATTAGTAAAAGGTTAGAAATTTATCCGGGCGCAAACAAAACCAGCGTGGTGTTTTCCACGGCGCATAAGCCTGGTGCTTTGTACAACGTAATGGCAAGGCTTGCCGCACTTAACGTAAACGTAATAAAGTTAGAGAGCCGTCCGATTGTCGGCAAAGATTTTGAATTTATGTTTTACTTCGATTTAGACACAAGTGTTTATTCGAAAGAATTCGAGCAACTTATGTTCGAACTTGAAAATCAAGTCGAAGGATTCAAGTACTTTGGAAGTTATATGGAAATAAGATAATGAAATACGGTTTAATCGGAGAAAAACTCGGGCATAGTTATTCGGTGCAAATACACAAACTGTTTGGAAACGACGAGTACGTTTTGAAAGAAATTGCCGAAAATCAGTTGAATGAGTTTTTTCTAAAAAAAGATTTTTTAGGAATAAACGTAACCATTCCTTACAAAGAAAAGGCGTTAAATTATTTAGATTTCGTAGATGAAAAAGCAAAAGAAATCGGCGCCGTCAATACCGTTGTAAACAGAAACGGTATTCTTTACGGGTATAACACCGATTATTATGGATTAAAGTATCTTTTAGAAAAGAACGGCATAAGCGTTTTGGGGAAAAAGGTTGCCGTGTTAGGTAGTGGTGGCGCAAGTAAAACGGCAGGCGTTTTGTTAAAAGATTTAGGCGCAAAAGAGGTAATAATCGTATCCAGAAGCGGAAGATATAATTACGAGAATCAAAATGAGTATTGCGACGCAGAGGTAATGATTAACGCAAGCCCCGTCGGAATGTATCCTAAAAACGGCGAATGTAAAATCGACGTCGAACTTTTTACTAACCTTCAAGCATTTGTCGATTTAATATATAACCCTTACGTAACGGAGTTAGCGTTTAGGTGTAAAGAAAAAAATATTAAAAGCGTAAACGGGCTCGGTATGTTAGTGGCGCAAGCATATAGAGCGTCGGAGATTTTTTTCGATAAAAAGATAGAAGACGACAAAATCGTTGCCGTGCAAGAAAAAATAGAAAAACTTTTGTTAAACGTTGTATTCGTCGGTATGCCGGGGAGTGGAAAAAGCAGTTTGGCAAAACGCCTTGCGTTAAAGTTAAACAAAGAATTCGTCGATTTAGACGAGGAGTTTGAAAAGGTTTACAAAATAACGCCGTCGAAGTGTATAACTGTTTTCGGCGAAGAAAAATTCAGGCAAATGGAAAGCGAAGTTCTGTCTAACGTTTGCAAAAAATCGGGGCTGATAATTGCCACGGGTGGTGGCGTCGTTTTAAGAAAGGAAAACAGAAAGGCAATCAAAAGTAACGGTAGATGTATTTTTGTAAAGCGTTCGTTAGAAAAATTGCCGACGGATGGCAGACCTCTCTCAAAAGACGAAAAGACTTTGAAAGAGATGTTCGCAAAAAGAGAGCCCCTTTATTTAGAAATCGCAGATTATATCGTAGACAACGATGCGTCGATGGAAGAAGCGTTAAATAAAATAATAAAAGTTATAGGTTAGTTATGAAAATTTTGGTGTTAAACGGTCCTAACATAAATATGCTCGGCATAAGAGAACCTAATATTTACGGCAAAAACGATTACAAGTCGCTTGTAAAACTAGTTAAAACGACTGCAAAAGACTTGCACGTAAAGGTAAAAATATATCAGTCCAATAGCGAGGGCGATTTAGTTACGAAAATTCAAAAAGCGTACGAAAAGTTTGACGGCATAGTAATAAATCCTGGCGCATACACGCACACGAGCATTGCTCTTTTAGATGCGTTAAAGTCGGTGAATATTCCGACGGTTGAGGTGCATATCAGCAACGTTAGCGAAAGGGAAGATTTTAGGCAAATTTCTTTCGTAAGATATTTTGCAGAAAAGACTATAACGGGCGAGGGCATAAACGGATACAAAAGTGCTATCGAATATTTAAATGAAAAATATAACGGATAAAATGGTGCGACGAAGATTTTCGTCGCACTTATCTTTAACAAAAAATAATATATTGTATAAATAAAAATTTTGTAAAAATACTTTAACTATCAAAAAAAATGTAGTAAAATAAAAATCAAGGAGATAACTATATGAAGGTAATAATTGTTAAAGATTACGAAGAAATGAGCAGATGTGCTTTCGACGTAATGTCAAAAGTAGTAAAAGAAAATCCCCACGCCGTTTTAGGTTTGGCAACGGGAACGACTCCTATCGGCTTATATAAAGCAATGATAAAGGACCATAAAGAAAACGGAACCAGTTATAAAAATATCAAAGCAGTTAATTTGGACGAATATGCAGGGCTAGATATAAACAGCGACCAATCGTACGTGTACTTTATGAGAGATAATTTATTCAATCATATCGATATTGACGTAAATAACACGTTCATAGAAAACGGCAAGGCGGAAAATCAAGAATTAGAATGTAAAAGATATAACGAATTGCTTGCAAAAATGCGTCAAGATATTCAACTTTTGGGATTAGGCTCTAACGGGCATATCGCTTTTAACGAACCGAACACCCCGTTTGACAGCGAAACGCACGTTGTAAGTTTAACGGCTCAAACCATAAAGGACAATTCCAGATTGTTTGAAAAAATAGAAGACGTGCCGACAAAAGCCTTTACGATGGGCATAAAAAACATAATGAATGCAAAAAAAATTCTAATACTTGCCAACGGCGAAAATAAAGCAGACGCCGTTTACAAAACCGTCAAGGGTGAAATTACGGAAGAAGTGCCTGCAAGCATATTGCAAACTCACCCCGATTGCACCATTATCGTAGACCAAAAAGCAGGCAAACTTTTAATGGAATAAAAAAATGAAATCATCTACGGAAATAGGAAGTTCAGCAAGATTTATAGGTTACGAGAGGGCTGTGGAAGCAGTCGCAAAATCAGGTTTCGATGCGTTTGATTTTTCGCTTATATCGCTTGTAAATTATAATTGGAATACGGGCGAAAGCAGTATCAACACCGATAATCCGTTAAACGGGCACGATTATCTTTCCTTTGCGAGAAAGATAAAAAGAATAGGCTTGGATAACGGAATAGTTTGCAATCAATCGCACGCACCTTTCCCCGTTTGTAACAAACTGATAAAAAGTCAATTAAAAAAGAGCATAGAAATAACGGCAGAAGCAGGTGGCGAGTATTGTATAATACATCCCGACAACGCTCTTTCCGCAAGCAAAAACGCAGAAATGTATATGGAACTTTTGCCGTTTGCAAAAGAGCATAACGTAAAGATTGCAACGGAAAATATGTGGGGTTGGAACAATTTGTCTGACAGAGCGTTTCCGGAAGCGTGTGGCACGCCGAAAGATTTTAACGCTCACTTAGATGCCTTTAACGACGATTTTTTGGTTGCTTGTCTAGATATAGGTCACGCCGAAATGTTTAAGGATATAACAAACGCACCCGATTTTGTGCGTGCACTCGGCAAAAGATTAAAATGCTTGCATATTCACGATAACGACTTAAAGCACGATTCACATTTAATGCCTTTTTTAGGGAAAATAGATTTTGCATCGGTGGTAAAGGCGTTAAAGGATATTGACTATAAAGGGTATTTTACGTTAGAGTGCGATGCCTATATGATATTGAGAGGGAAAGACGGCGAAAAAGAAGTTTACGACGGCTTAAAAGATTTAAACAGCGCAGTAAATCGGCTTATAGAAATGTTTGAAAATCAATAAAAAAAATAAAATACGCATACTATAAAAGGGAATGCGTATTTTTTTATGTTAAAATATAGTGTAGAAAGAAAGATATTAAAGTTTACAAGTATCGTGATATGCGCCTTTTGGGTAGTTTTTATTTTGTTTATAATTCAAAAGCAAGTGTTAAAGCGATACGAGTATCCGTTAAAGTTTAAAGAAGAAATAATAAGCGTTGCCAATTCGTACGGTTTTGAAAGTGCGTTAATTTTTTCCATAGTAAAAACGGAGAGTGGTTTTAACCAAAGGGCAGAATCGCCAAAAGGAGCAAAGGGGCTTATGCAACTTGTAGACGGCACTGCCGAATACGTTGCCGAAATGCAGGGCATAGAGAAGTACGATATATTCGACGTAAAAACTAATTTGAGTTTCGGGTGCTGTTATTTAAAATACTTAACGAAAAAGTTTGTTAATTTAAAAACGGCGCTCGTTGCGTACAATGCAGGCGAGGGCAACGTATCGGAGTGGTTAAAAAATAAAGAATACAGCGAAAACGGTACGGCGTTAAAAGAAATACCATTTGAAGAAAGTAAGGAATATTTATCGAAAATCGAAAAAAGTTTGTCAAATTATAAAAAATTATATAAAAATATTCTTGACAAAGATAAAACATTTTAGTAATATATAAAGGCTATGTGAGGGTGGCGGAATTGGCAGACGCGTACGTTTGAGGGGCGTATGGTTATCCGTGTGGGTTCAAGTCCCATCCTTCACACCAGAAGAAGACCGAACGCAAGAGTTCGGTCTTTTTTGTTAAAAAAAATGGGACTTGAATAAGGAGAAAAATGCTCGGCATTTTCCCGAAGGGTAAACAGTGGACACCCACTGTTTATCGGGAAGGTCG
>CAYLUH010000011.1:8116-34129 GCA_964386845.1 uncultured Christensenella sp. | reverse complement strand
AAGGTGTACTTTTTTTGTTGCGTTTATATTGTTTTTGGAAGAGACAAAGGGCTATTGTTTGTTTCTTTTTTTATAAAAAAATGTACCCGTTAAAAGTGTTTAACTTTTGGGGTACATTTTAAATTTCTTTATGTTTTTCTTATAAATTGTTTTTAATTGCAATCGAAAAATGCATTTCGCTTTTTCTTTACAAATTATTTTACCAATTGTTTTGCTTTTGCAACGACGTTTTCTACCGTGAAGCCGAATTTTGCGAATAATTCTTTTGCGGGACCCGATATGCCGAAACTTTCCATGCCGATAACGGTGCCGTCTAGTCCGACGTATTTATACCAGCAAGTCGTCGAGCCGGCTTCTATTGCAATTCTTGCTCTAACGTCGTTTGGTAAGACGCTCTCTTTATATTCTGCCGATTGATTTTCGAATTCTTCCATGCACGGCATAGAAACAACCCTTGCGTCGATGCCTTCTTTAGACAATTCTTCGCTTGCTTTAACGGCGATAGAAAGTTCGCTTCCCGTTGCCATTAAAATAATGTCGGGCTTGTTTTTAACGCCGTCTTTAACGACGTAGCCACCCTTTAACGCTTCTTTCGACGTGCCGTCGATTTCGGGGAGCGTTTGCCTCGATAAGAACAATGCAGTCGGTTTGTTGCCCGTTATCGCACTTATCCAAGCGGCAACCGTTTCAGTGCCGTCTGCAGGGCGATAAACTTTCATATTAGGCATAGAGCGTAACCCCGTTAACTGTTCTATAGGTTGATGAGTAGGTCCGTCTTCGCCGACGCCTATCGAATCGTGCGTGAGGATAAAGGGGATGGGGAGTTGCATTAGCGCCGTCATACGCATTGCGTTTTTCATGTAGTCGGAGAAAATGGCAAAGGTTGCGCAGTACGGACGGAGCATGCCGTGTAAGTACATACCGTTTGTAATGGCGCACATTGCGTGTTCTCTTATACCGAAGTGAATATTTCTGCCAAGCCTGTTTTCTGCCGAATAATCGCCCTTTCCTTTCATGTTAGATTTGTTGGTGGGGGCAAGGTCTGCACTGCCACCAATCATATTAGGCATTAAGTCGGCAAGTTTATTAAGGACGGTACTGCTGTGTCCTCTCGTTGCGTCCTCTTTTGTAATGGCGTTCCAAAGTTCGTTTAACTGACTTTCGGAGGGCGCTTTGTTTTGTTTCCAAGCAAGATATTCGTTTGCAAGTTCGGGATACTTTTCGGCGTACTCTTTGAACAACTTGTTCCAAGCCTTTTCCGTGCGTTTTCCTCTGTTTGCAAATTTTTTGCAATGAGCAAAAACTTCGTCGGGCACTTCGAAAGCGTCTAGCGTCCAGCCGAGATTTTCTTTAAGCGCTTTGGTGTTTGCTTCGCCGAGTGGGGCGCCGTGGCAACTTTCTTTTCCTGCCAAAGGCGAACCGAAACCTATTACCGACTTGCAAATGATAAGCGAAGGTTTGTTCTTTTCTTTTTTTGCCTTTTTAATTGCTTTTTGAACGGCGTCCACGTCGTTTGCGTCTGCAACCTTAATAACTTGCCAACCGAGTGCTTCGTGGCGTTTTGCAACGTCCTCGGTGAAAGTAATGTTGGTGTCGCCTTCGATTGTTATATTATTGTCGTCGTATAAAACGATTAGTTTGCCAAGTTTTAAGTGCCCTGCGAGAGAAGCGGCTTCGTATTCGATGCCTTCTTGCATACAGCCGTCTCCACAAATGGAAAAGGTGTAGTGGTCGACGACGTCAAAACCTTCTCTGTTAAACTTTTCGGCAAGGTGTGTTTCTGCAATAGCCATACCGACGGCGTTTGCAATGCCTTGTCCGAGTGGGCCGGTACTTGTTTCAACGCCGGGGCAAACGCCGTATTCGGGGTGTCCTGCCGTGATAGAGCCGACTTGACGGAAGTTTTTGATGTCTTCTTTTGTGATTTTATATCCGAAAAGATATAGCAAAGAATAGTTTAGCATAGAGCCGTGTCCTGCAGAGAGAACAAATCTGTCACGATTGTCAAAAGACGGATTTTTCGGATTAAACGTCATATTTGTAAAGACGGAATATCCAATCGGAGCGGCGCCGAGGGGAAGACCGGGGTGACCTGATTTTGCTTTGTCGATAGCGTCTGCAGAAAGCGTTCTTATCGAATTGATTGTTAAGTTTACTATATCTTTCATATTTTTTCTCCTTGAGAGCATAATTACGACGCTATTATTATATATTAATACGCTTATTTTTTCAAGTATTTTAGGTAAATACTTAATAAAAAAACTTGTAAACTTGGATACGCCGTGATATAATCAAAATACAATGGATACAATTAAAGTGGTGAAGTATTATTTGCCGAGTTAATTGGTTTGTTTTAACGGAATTAGATTACGGGTAGTGTGAAAAAACACTTTTTAAGGAGATTATAATGTTATACTTTTCATCAAACGGGACTTCGGTACCGATAGAGGGTTGGGAGATACTAGTAGCCGTATTGTCGGTTGTAGCCGTTTTATCGGCCCTGTACGTTTTTCGTTCGTTAGGGCTATACAAAATGGCAGAAAACAGAGGCGTGGAAAAATCGTGGCTTTCTTTTATACCTTGCGCTTGGATTTTTATCGCAGGTAAACTTATCGGCACGGCAAGAGTTTTCGGCAAACCTTTTAAAAAGTTTGCGCTGGTAACCTTTATCGTATATACGGTGACGAACGTTATTGCCATTGCAGACTTTTTGTTGTCGATTATTCCGCTCATAGGCTTTTATTCTGAAGGGGGATGGATTGTTATCGGAGACTTTGTTTCGGGTGAAAATCTTTACGTTTACAAGCTTTTGTCGGGCGTGTACACGGTAGGACCCATTGTGTGTAAAACAAGCAGTGGCGCAGTTATAGATTATTTTTACAATACGTCGTTTTTAACGATTTATTCTTACCTTGTTAGTTCAATTCAGTCGTTAGTAGAACTTGCTTCGACGTTCTTTATGATAATTTTGTACGCAGAACTTTTCAAGAAGTATTATCCGAGGAGATATTTCCTTTTCACGGTGCTGTCGCTTTTCGGAGGGTTTAGTATCATAGTGTTCGTGCTTAGGAACAGAACGCCGGTTAATTATTCCGACTATATGAGAGAGCAATATGCGAGAATGTATTCGGCGGGCTATAATAATCCGTACAACAATCCTTACGGAAATCCGTACGGAACGGCGAATACGCAAGAGCAAAACGAAGAACAAAACAAGAGCAAGGAGCCTGAAGAACCGTTCGGCGAATTTTCTAAAAAAGGCGATAAGGACAATTAGTAATGGCTTTTGAAAACGTGGTGGCAATTTCGACGGGTATGGTCGCAAGTGGCGTTGCCGTGATAAGAATAAGTGGCGAAAGCCCTCTTTCCGTTGCAGAAAAAATGTTTAAGCCCAACGGGAACGTTAAGGTTTGCGATTTTGAGCCTAACAGAATGTACGTCGGCGAAATTTTGGCAAAAGATTTTAAAGATTACGGAATGTGCGTGTATTTTAAGGCGCCCAAAAGTTTTACGGGGGAAGACGTCGTGGAGTTTCACTCTCACGGCGGGCTTGCCATAACCAAGGGCATTTTGGAGCGTGCTTTAGAGTGTGGCGCAAGGCTTGCAAAAAACGGCGAGTTTACAAAGCGTGCCTTTATAAACGGCAAACTATCTTTGGCGTCTGCCGAGGGCTTGATTGATATGATTAACAGCGAAAGCGTTGCAGGGGCAAAGGCGGGCTATTATCTTTACAGAGAAAAGTTGACGAACGAGATTGTCGAAATGCAAAATATGCTTACCGATTGTCTTTCCGAAATAGATGCCGATATGGATTTTCCCGAAGAGGATTTGGAGATAAAGGCGACGGCGAGCGCAAAAAAGAATATTCAATCGGTATTAGAAAAAATAAATAAATTATTGTCCACTTTTAAGGTCGGAAGAACGCTTAAAAACGGCGTTAAAGTGGCAATCGTCGGGAAACCCAACACAGGCAAAAGTTCACTTCTTAACGCCCTCTTAAACTACGATAAAGCCATTGTGTCTAGCATTGCAGGTACGACGAGGGATATCGTCGAGGGTAGTATCGACGTAAACGGCGTAAGGTTTAACCTGTTCGACACGGCGGGTATACGAGAAACGGAAGATGCCATTGAAACGCTTGGCGTAAGTTTGTCTAAAAGAACGCTGGAAGAAAGTCAACTTGTAATTTTCGTTTTGGACGGGCTTGATAAAAGCAAGGAAGACGACGAGATTTATAACGCCGTCAAAGATAAAAATTTAATAACGGTACTTAACAAAAGCGATTTGGGAGACGTTTTCGACGAGAGAGCCGACATAACGATTTCTGCAAAAAACAAAAGCAATTTAGAAGCATTGCGCTCGCTTATGTTCGAAAAGGTTATCGACATAAATTTAGACGGCGACTTTTTGTGCGAAGAACGTCATTACGAAGCGCTTGTTCGTGCAAAACAAAGTTTAGAAAAGGCGCTTGACGGCATAAATAATTTTACGCTTGACTTAATATCTATAGATATAAAAGAGGGGTGGGATGCGCTTGGCGAAGTGTCGGGCAAAACTGCCACCGAGGAGATTATAAACAACATATTTTCCAAATTTTGCGTTGGCAAATAGGAGGTGGAAAATGGTAAATTTAGAACTTTACAAGGTGTTTTACACGGTTGCAAAATGTGGCAGTCTCACAAAGGCGGCAGAAGAACTTTACATATCGCAACCTGCCGTTTCGCAAGCGATAAAGCAACTGGAAACGCAACTCGGGGGACAACTTTTTAACAGAACGCACAAGGGTATGGAGTTGTCGGAAAAGGGTGGAAAGCAAATTTTCGAAATGGTCGAAAAGGCGCTTAAACTTTTTGAAGAAGCGGAAAACAAGTACACTGCGCTTAAAGACACGGCTGCCGGCGTTATAAAAATCTGCGTTTCGGACACGGTAAGTTCTAACATTTTGTTACCCGTTATT
Organism: uncultured Christensenella sp.; assembly: GCA_964386845.1. Classification (GTDB taxonomy): domain Bacteria; phylum Bacillota; class Clostridia; order Christensenellales; family Borkfalkiaceae; genus UBA1259. The sequence goes on along the minus strand of CAYLUH010000011.1, from coordinate 29,172 downwards.
AAAGAGTATCACGAAAAATTTCCCGACGTAAAAATCAGTTTGCAAAACTGCACTTCGAGTGAAACGATAGAATTATTAAAAAACAAAAAGGGCGATATAGGGTTTGTAAATTTGCCCATCGACGACACCAACGTCGATTTAACGCACACCGTTATGACGCTTCACGACACCTTTGTCGCAAGCGATAAGTACGCCGAACTTTTCGATAAAGAAATAGATTTAAAGCGTTTGCAAGATTATCCTCTTATAATGCTGGAATTAAACACGTCCACAAGGCAAGCGATAATAAATTTTGCCCATTCGATAGGCGTGCATTTACACCCTGAAATAGAGGTTGCAAGTTTGGAACTTATGAAAGAACTTGCAAAAATAGGAATGGGAATTGCTTGCATACCGAGAGAGTTTGCGTTAAAAGAGTTGCAAGACGGCTCGCTTAAAGAAATTGTAACAAACCCGTTGTTGCCGACGAGGGCAATAGGAATGGTGCTTCCCAAAAACGAGGTTATGAATAAAGCCATAAAAGAGTTTATAAAGATATTGGAAAAAGGGGGAAAATAATATGACGATTTGGCAGGGCATACTTCTCGGCGCCGTGCAAGGCTTGGCAGAATTTTTACCCATCTCTAGCAGTGGGCATTTGATACTGTTTCAAAGGTGGCTAGGCGTTAGCGAAGGGGGGCTTTTTTTTGACGTAATGTTACATATCGCAACGCTTATTCCCGTCGTTGTCGTTTTGTTTAAGGAAATTATGTCTTTATTCAAAAAGCCGTTAAACAAGTTGTGGTATTTAATAATAGCGACAATTCCGGCAGGATTGACCGGCGTATTGTTAGGCGACGTTATAGACGAAGTTTTTTACGCCGGCGATAATTTGGCGGCGATACTTTTAGGCTGTATGTTCTTGCTGACGGCAGTGGAATTGTTCGTTGCCGAAAGAGTGCAAAAAAAGACGGAAACGGGTTTACCTTTGTCGTATAAGAGTTCAATTATAATGGGACTTGCGCAAGGCGTTGCAGTGTTCCCTGGACTATCTAGGAGTGGAACGGTTATAAGTGCAGGTTGTTTTACTAAGTTAGACAGAGAAGAAAACGCAAACTTTGCCTTTTTGATGAGTGTTCCCATTATTTTGGGCGCAGCATTAAAAGAGAGCATAGACGTGGTAAGAGACGGAATACAAGTAGATGTGTTGCCACTTATTTTCGGAATGATAACTGCAATGATAACGGGTTACTTTGCAATAACCTTTATGTTAAAACTAATTAAAAAAGCAAATTATAAGTGGTTTAGTTTGTATTTAGTTTTGATTGCCGCCGCTTGCATAATAACAAAACTTTGCTTCGGCGTGTAAAACGGGGAACAACTTATGAAAAAAATTATTTCTGAATTTAAAACTTTTATAACCCGTGGCAACGTGGTGGATTTAGCCGTCGGCGTAATAATCGGTGGTGCTTTCACTGCGATTGTAAACGGACTTAGCGATTACATTTTTAGACCTTTAATCAACGGACTGCTGTTTTTGATTTTAGGCGAAGGCTCTTTAGAGAACATTTACACCTTTTTGTATCAAGCAACCACGGTTGACGAAACGGGGGCAACGGTCGTTGACCTTGCAAATTCCATATATATCGACTGGGGCGCATTTATAAGTGCGATAATAAATTTCTTTATCATAGCGCTCGTGCTGTTTTCCATTGTAAAGGTAATTAACGGCTTGCAAGAAAACCGTGATAAGTTTATCGGCGACTTGCTTGACGATATCCCCACGAAAGAGGATAGAAAAATTATGAAGTCGAGGGGCATTAACTTAAAAGATAAAGACGCAGTAAAAGGGTATATGGAAGAAAAGAGAGCCCTTCTCGAAAAGGAAAAAGCAGAAGCCGAAGAAAAGGCAAAACAGGAAGAGGAAGAAAAGAAAAAGAATTCCACAGAGGGAATTTTGTTACAGATTAAAGACATTTTGGAAAAGAACGTTTGCAACGGTAAAACGGAAGAAAAATAACAAAACGGCGAAAACTCGCCGTTTTTATTTTTACGATAGTGCGTTTGTGAAAAATATTTTCTTGTTTAATTTTTCCGTTTTGTCTTTTAATTTTTCGTACTTTTTCTTATCCGTCGTTACGGTGTAAACCTTGTCGACGTATTCTAAAAGATATATCGCACAATCCATGGAGGCGTCCTCAAAATCTTTTTCGTCGACGGGGCAAATGAAAGTTTTGTTTTCGTCGTCGGGAACGAATTTTTTTTGAGTCGAACTTTTCAAAAAAAAGTGTGGCGCAGTTACCTTTGTAACGCTAATGCACTTAAACTCTTTTTGTAGGTTTTTAAGTCCGTTATAAATTAAAAGAGAGTATGCGTTGTTCGTCAAAACGAAAAAGTCGACGGCGCCGTCGAAAAAAACTTTTTTTAAAAAATCGTCGATATAGTCGTAATCGACGTAAAGGGCGTTAAAATCATCTGTAACAATCAAAACTTTTCTTTCCATAAAAACTCCATTATATACGGATTGCGTTAATATTTTAACATATTTTTCGGAATATGTATATTTTTTATTCGAAAACTGTAAATATTTTTGCAAATATGCACATAATTCGTAAATAGCGAATACGAGAATTGTAAGTAGAATATAAGCAGGGGAATAAAAATGGAAAAATTTTTAACACAACAGGACGTTTTGAATCGTCTTGGCTATTATATGTCCAAGCAAAAACTTTCTGCTTACGAAATTAGTTTACGGCTAGGGCACTCGACGACGTATTTTTACAGAGTGCAAAAGGGAGAAATAAAACTCACGGTGGAAATGCTCTTAAAAATTTTAGAAATTTTGGGCGTGGAGGCAGAGGAGTTTTTTGCTTGCGATTTAGAAAAGTATGCACTGGATAAAGAAAAATTGAGGGCGGTAAACGGGCTTGACAAGTCGCAATTATATGCACTCAACGAACTTCTTAAAAACAAACGTTAATAAAACGAAAAGTCGCTTTTGTGAAAAAAGCGACTTTTTTATTGATAAATGTTAGTTTAACTTAAAAGGGCAATAGATATTGCACAATATATCATAAGAGAAAGAGCGTCGACAATGGTTGTTATGAAAGGACTAGCGACAACGGCAGGGTCGAGTTTGATTCTTTTTGCCAAAAGGGGTAATAAACAACCGACTATTTTAGCAATAACTACGGTTGCAAACATTGCCAGTGCCACTGCCAAACAAATTAACGGAGTGTAGCCGTATCCGAAAAGCATACCGTCTAAAAGCCATAACTTCAAAAAACATACGACGGAAAGAGTCAACGCTAAAAGAATTGACACTCTTATTTCTTTCCATAACACCTTAAAAACGTCTTTAAGTTCTAGGTCGCCTAGGGCAAGTGAACGTATGACCGTAACCGATGCCTGCCCGCCGGCATTTCCACCCGTATCCATCAGCATAGGAATACAAGCGAATAAGAGGGGGCTTAAGTCGTTTAGCGTGCCTTCGTACGTGTTTATGATTATGCCTGTAAAGGTTGCAGAAATCATAAGTAAAAGTAGCCACGGAATTCTGTTTTTCCACAATTCGAACACGCTCTGTTTAAGATAAGTTTTTTCTGACGGCAACATAGCAGCCATCTTTTGAATATCTTCGGTGGCTTCGTCTTGAATGACGTCCACTGCGTCGTCGACGGTAACGATACCGACGAGGCAACCTTCTTTGTCTATAACGGGCAATGCCAAAAAGTCGTAATCGGAAAGTTTTTTTGCAACTTCCTCTTTATCTTCCGTTGTTTCGACGGTGATAACGGACGTGTCCATTATGTTTTCGATTAAGTCTTGTTTATCGGCAAGCAATAAACTTTTTACCGTTATTACGCCGATAAGCACCTTTCTGCTGTTAGTGACGTAACAAGTGTAAATCGTTTCTTTGTTTATGCCCGTGGCACGAATTTTGTCGAAAGCCGATTCAACCGTCATGGAGGCAGAGAGGGAAATGTACTCCGTCGTCATAATGCTTCCGGCACTGTCTTCGGGGTATTCGAGCAATTCGTTAATCTGTTTTCTGTTTTCGGGGTCTGCAGATTTTAATATACGTCTTACGACGTTGGCAGGCATCTCCTCGATAATATCAACCGTATCGTCCAAAAACATATCGTCGACGACGGCTTTAAGTTCTTTATCGGTAAAGGCTTTAATCAAGCGTTCCTGAGTGTCCGTGTCTATTTCGACGAAAATGTCGCTGGCGCAGTCTTTGGGGAGCAATCGGAAAAACATAAGTTGTTCTTTTTCGTCAAGATTGTCTTCCATAAAGGTTGCGATATCAAACGGCTCCATATCGATGAGGGTCATTCGAAGGTCGGCAAATTTTCTGTTTTCAAAATAGTAAGTGAGTTTTTCGTAAACAACTTCCAATTCTTCAGTCATAAATAAACCCCTCCTTTTTAAGAAGTTAAGCGTAACAAAAAACGCCTACGACGTCGGTAGGCGAAAAAAGAATTCTTTATTAAAAGAAACCATACGGGCTTTAACTCCATAGGGCAATGAAATTGCGTTAGATTACGCCTTGTTTTCGACATAGTCTGTTGACCTGCTATTAGTGTCTCCACTATTTTGCGGTAGCAATCCGTATCCCTATAGTAGCCTTACCTACCGGACGTATTCAATTCGTACAATTATAGTTTACTCTTGCATACGGTAATTTGTCAACAAAAAAAGCAAACAAAAAGCAATTTTTTTTATGCTCTAATCTTGGCTTTTTTTGGAGACGTAAATCGACGGATTTTTTTCTTTTAAGGCGTCGCAAAAATCGTCGAACTCTTTTTCGTCGATGACTATCACCGTGTACTTGCCTCCCGAAAAATACACCACCAATTTTTGTTGCTTTTCAAAAATCGTAACTTCCGTAACGTCGGACAGTTTGACCTTGAATTTTAGCATACCGAAACGGGTGGATAAACGCTCGTCGTCAATCGTGTAACTCTTAAAAAAGATTAAACAAACGCAAAAGGCAAGAAGTAAAAGGTTAACCACTGTTAAAATAGAGTAAGTTACGATGTTTTTTGCGCCTAAATCCCAAAGCGTTACAAGGTTAAAAATGCCGGTGCCTGTGCCGATAAGCGAAATGATGAGCAGTATGGCTATAAGCGACCAAATAGTTTTCGTGTACTTAAAAGTAAATTTTTTCATACCGTAATTTTAATATAAAGAGAGCAAAAAAGCAAGCAAGAATTTTAACTTTTCCTGCCGAAGCGAAAAAAAACAAAGCCCTTCGCTTTAAAAATCTCTTAAAAAGGTAGTTATGTATATATAATATACATACGAATAATATTTTTTTGTCAAATAATTGACGAGTAATTAAAAATTATGTTATAGTATTTATGCGATACCATAAAACTGTTGTGTAAAAAAATTGTTTTAAAAACGTGGCTTGATATCACTTACGTAAAAACGGTTTCATATAATGATTGAGATTAGTTATATCGAAATCGAACGGGGGGGGGTGCGTTTTAATGTGCCGTTTCCGTTAGGAAATGGTTTTTTTAAACATTAGGAAAAAACGCATGCGAGGCAAAAGATGTTAGAAGTAAAAGGCTTTTCAAAGCGATATAAAGGGGCTGAAAGATATTCTGCAAAGGATATCGACTTTTCCGTTGCAGACGGAGAGATTGTCGGCTTAATCGGTGAGAACGGCGCAGGCAAGTCCACGACGATAAAAAGCATTGTAGGAATACTTCCCTTTAAAGAGGGGCAAATAGTCGTAAACGGATTCGACGTTAACAAAGAACCCATACAGGCAAAGCAAACCGTCGGATACGTTCCCGACGACCACGCCGTGTACGAAAAATTGACGGGGAGAGAGTACGCAAATTATATCGGCAGTTTGTACGGCGTTCCGAAAGAGCAAAAGGAAGAATTGATAGAGTATTATGCGAATATGTTTAACCTTGACAAAAAGTTAGACAATCAGATTGCAAGTTATTCGCACGGAATGAAGCAAAAAATATGCTTGATAGGTTCGCTTTTGCATAAGCCCAAGTTGTGGGTTTTGGACGAGCCTATGATGGGGCTTGACCCGACGGCGACAAGTCAGGTAAAAAGTTGCATAAAAGACTATGCGTCGAAAGGCAACATCGTTTTATTTTCGTCGCACAATTTAGATATAGTGGAAAAGTTATGCGATAAGGTTGCCATTATTCGAGAGGGGGAGTTGGTCGCTTTTATAGATTTAAGAGAGGCTAAAAAAGACGCCGACTTCGATTTGGAAGAATTGTTTGCAAAAATCAACGGTGGAAGAGAATGAGTAAGATTGTAGCATATATTAAATTACGGTACAAATTGCTTTTCTCTCGTGATAAGTCGAAAGACAAAGGTTCGGGTGTAATAACGACGCTTTTAGCAGTCGCAACGGTATGCGTCGTTGCCTTTTTGCTTGTTTATTTATTCGACATTATAAGTTTTCAATTTTTAGACGAGATAACTCCTCGTGAATTTATGGTGCTTCTTTATTCGATACTGGGCGTTGTGATGATAATCGTCGCCGCAACGAAAGAATTGAAGATATTTTTGTTTCAAAACGATTTTCAGATTGAGGCTCGTTTTCCCATAAGCACGGTACAGATGTTCGTGGCGCAACTCATTATGGTGTACGTCGATATTTTGGTGCTGTCCGTCGCTATATCGACGCCCGTGGCAATACTGTTCGGCATTTCGGCAGAAGTTTGCAGTGTGGCGTTTGTTTTTTTGTCTATTTTATCGGCGTTTTTGTTACCACTCGTTCCGTTTGCCGTTTCTCTTTTGTTTACGGTACCCATAATGTTCGTTTTAAACTTGCTGGAAAACAAAAACGTTTTAAAGTTGATAATTTTTTTAATAGTTCTGGTTACGCTTTTCGTCCTTTACAGTATACTGCTTAATTTTTTGGCAGATTATTACGTAAGCAAGAGGATAGACGCCACGGCGAAAGTAAATTTTACCTCTTTCGTTTTGGCGTTCGACAACGGCTGGAACTTTTTTAGTTATCTTGCGAACGTCAATTTCGGCGAGAGAGTTTTGGTAAGCCTTTTAGTTTTGTTTTCCGTGTTCCTATGTTTATTCACGATAGAAGTGTTCGTCGCTTTGCCTGTTTACGAGAGGGCGAGAGAAAACGTTTTGGAAGGCAAGAAAAAAATCTTTTCAAAAAACGGTGGAGTTACGAAGGATATGGCGTTTTGGGCGATTTTCAAAAAAGATTTTAAGGAAATCGTCAGAACGGATACCTATGCGTATTTTTATTTGGGCATTGCCATTTTAACGCCCGTTATGGTTTTTTTAACAAACGAAATAGTTCGTAAAATAGGTTCGGCGCAACTCGGGGGCGACGTGTCTTTCGGCGTTTCCGTCATTGTCGTTTTTGCCTTTATAAGTATGATAAATTCATTTTCCGGTTCCACGCTGTCAAGAGAGGGTAGGCAATTTTACGTTACCAAAATATCCCCCGTCGATTACAGAAAACAACTTTTTTCCAAAGGGCTTTTGAACGGCGTGATATCGCTGACGGCGATAATAATGTCGGTGATAATTTTGTGCGTTATGAAATTCGTTACCGTCGGATTCGGAATGTTTTTGTTGCTAATATCCGTATTGTTTTCGCTAGGTTCGGTGTTTAACGGCTTGAACGTGAGCGTTCGTTCGCCCAGCGTTACCGACAAAACGGGTGGACAGGAAAGCCAAACTAATTCGCTCGTAACAATGTTTATCGGCTTAATAATTTGTTTCCTGTCGGGGTGTGTTTCAATTATACTCGGGTTTTTTCTCGACACGGCGTACGTATTTTTAATCTTACTTGGCATATCTTTGGCGTACGCATTGATAAACGTGCTTGTGTTTATTTTTACGGTAAACAAAAAGTACTCGGACATCGAATAGAGGTTAATTTGTCAAATGAAGAAAACGATAATATTTTCAATCATTTTAATGCCAATAATAGTTTTGGGAATTTTGTTGTTTAGTGGCAACGTCGTTAACAGAACCACTTACCTTTACGTCGAAGACGTGGAGTTTGTGGATAACAGCGTCGTGCTAGACAAAACTTCCGATGCGGAAGTCAGCAAAATGCTTTCTGTAAACGTTTATCCCATGCTTGCCACGAACAAAGAGGTGGAGTTTTGGAGTGATGACGAAAGCATTGCAGTTATCGACGAAAACGGCGTTGTAACAAGCGTCGGCTTCGGCGAAACGTACGTTTACGTAAAATCAAAAGAAAACGGCGCAAAAATAGGATATTGCAAGGTTATCGTAACGAGCGAGAGGGTGCACTACTTAAAGATAAAAAATCCCGTCGATACCCTTTACGTCGGCGACACGAGGGTTTTAAATGTTGAGTGTTATCCGAAAGAGGCAAAGGACGTCGCTTTAGATTTTAAGTCGTCTAACGCCGATATTTTGGAAGTCGGTTTGGACGGAACGCTTATCCCCAAGAAAAAGGGAAGCGTTACGGTGGAAGCCGTTTTGAGAAGTAACGAAAAGGTCAAGACGCAAATGACGGTGGAAGTAAAAGTTCCCGTCGAGGGCATTTACGTCGAAGACGGCGACGACGTCGTGTCGGGACTTGATAAATTTACCTTTCCCGAAGTAAAATTTTATCCGTCCGATTCTTTGGAAGATATAGAATATTTTTCAAGCAACGAAGAAGTTGCCACGGTAGACGAAGTCGGCAATATAACTTTTATCAAAGCCGGCGAGGTGGAAATTTCAGCAGGCGTTTTAAACAACAAATTCGTCGTTAAGAAAAAATATCGTTCAACGACGGGTTTTGTAGACAGCGTGGAATTCGAAGAAAACAAAAACGCCTTGGTTTATAATTTTGAAGAATGGGAAGGCAAGGCGTTGCCAATTTCGTGGGGATATTTTCCAAAAGACGCAAACGAAAACAGCGTCTACTTCGAGTCGGACAACAAAAACGTTTTGCAAGTTCGTGGCAAGCAAATTTTCGTTGTCGGTGGAGGAAGCGCATGGATAACCTTAAAGGGCAAAACTGCCGACAACAAAAGGATAAGTAAGGCGCTTGAGTTTAAGATAGAAAGAAAGGTGCAAAGCATTACGTTCGGGCTTGACGACTTCGTTTACACGACGCAAAGTTTCGTAGACTTAAATATGGGCTTCGAAACGTCGGACGCAACGGAAGAAATTAAACTGGAAGTTTCCGACAACGGCGTTGCAGAGATTAGAAACGGCAAACTTTATTTTAAGCAGACGGCAATAGAAAACAAATTCGGCAAAGTAACGGTAACGGCAAAGACAAGCGATATTGAAAAAAGCATCGTCGTTGCTTACGTGTCGGAAGAAGTGGTTGCCAAAAATATTGAAAATAAAACTGAATTTACCTTTTATATGCCTTATTCCACGTCGACTTCAAAAACGGCGTTTAGGTTTATAGACGACTTTACGGGTTATACCGATTTAGATTTTAAAGTTGTTTCGGGCGATGGCGTTATATCGCAAAACGGTTACGTCTTTACGGCGAAAGATAAAGGCACGGCAAAGATAGGCGTTTACAAAAACGGCGAAAGTCAGCCCGTAAAAACCGTTACGATACAAGTCGTTCGTTTGGTGGAGAGCATAAACGATTTAAGCGTTACGGCAACTTGGAATGGTACCGCCACAGAAAAATTAGACGTTTCCAAGGCAATTTACTCGTCGAGTAAAACCTTTAACGTTGCGTACTCTTTGTATCCGCAAAACACGACGCTAAAAGAGGCAATCGTCAATATTTCCGATGAAAGCATTGCAAGTCTAAAAGACGGCGTTTTGACATTTAAAAAGGCGGGCACCGTTACGCTTACGTTCACGGCAGACGACGCAGAACCGTTAACCGTTAAAATATCGAGTACTTACGAAATGCCCGACGACAAAATTTACGTTGTCGACAAATTGACGCTGGATAAAGATAAAAAGGAAAGCAAAAGCGTTTGGGAGCTCGTTACGATTTCGCCAAGCGGCGCAAGCAAAGAAAATTTTAAATTTACCGTTATAGGCGACGCCGTAACTATTAACGACGCCGACGAAATAGAATCGATAAAGGGTGGAAAAGCCACGATAAAAATTGAGGCTAAAGTTGTCGTCGTAGACGGCAATTTGACGGTACAAAAAACCATAACGAAAGAAATTGAAATTGTCGTTTTGGAAAGTGGCGAAAGCGTTAATCTTAAAAATACAAACAAATTTATTTATTCGGACGATAGAGAGATAGACCTTTTCGGTAATTTCGAGGTGTATCCTTTAAGTGCAAACAAAAATAACGAAATAACTTATTCTGTGGATAACGGCAACGTCGCTTCCATAGGAAGTAACGGCGTGCTTACCTTTAAAAAGGCGGGGCAATGCGTCGTTACGGCAACGCTCACCAACGGCAAAACGGCAAAAATTACCGTCGTGTATGCAGGTAATTCGATAACGGTGGAAGAAAAAGATTTTCCCTGCAAAATTTTGAAGGGAACGACCGTTGTTATAATTCCCAACGGCGAAACGCTTTCTTGCGTAGATTTTAACGAGAAGTTCGTCGTTAAAAGTGGAAACGCAGTAGTGGAAAACGGCGTGTTCGTTACCGTTAACGGCGATGCGACGATAAGTTTTAACAATAAAGATTTTTCTTTCGAGTGCGTTGAAATAAACGGCGTTACGCTTAAACCGACGAACGACGGCGATTACGACGTGATTGACGGAAAAAAGGTTACGGGACTAAAAAGTCTTTTGTTTAAAGGCGTTGTCGACGGCATAAAAGAGGAATACGTAACGACAAAATATTCTGTTAGTGGCTGTGCGGAAATAAATAAGGACGGGCAACTTACCTTTACCAAAAAGGGCGAGGCGAAAATCACTTTTGAAGTTTGTTATAATCAAGATATTGTCGGCGTGGCGGGAATATCGAAATACGAAAGTTTCGTTCTAGAAAGCACTTACGGAGAAATTTTAAGCATAACGACGAAAGAGCCGTCGGTAACCGTTGATTTTGACAACGACAATTTAGAAGAAAACGTCGTTAGCGTTAAAGATTATATTTCGATAAAACCGTCGCAAATAGAAGTGTCGGAAGAAAATATTTTAGTTAAATCGTCCGATAAAGAAATTGCAACGGTAAACGGGCTAATCGTTACGCTGAAAAAGGGTGGAAGTTTTAACCTTTCGATTGAGGCAAACGGCAATTCAAAAGTCGTTGCGTCGATTTTGGTTTCGGTTAATCGTTCGGCAACGGCGATATATATGAACGGCAAAGAACTTTCTGAAAGCGTTAAGATAAACAAGTCGTCTTTCTTCGTGGCACCGTCGTATTATCCGTCGGACGCAAGCGTAGATAACGTCGTTTCGTGGGAAGTCGTAAAGGGCGAAGGCACGGTTGCAACGGTAAACGGCAACAGAATAACTTTCTTAAAAGCAAACGAGCCCGTTGAGATAAAATTCTCGTTGAAAAGTCAAGACGGGTTAAGCGTGATAAAAGAGTACTATGTAGAGTATTCAACGGACACGATAACTTTCGAGGTGGACGTAAATGCAGAAAAATTCGTCGTGCCGACTGGTGTTCCTTTCTCTTTTGTAGACGAAGAGGAAAGTGAGTTTAACGTAGATTTCGGGAATATTGAATTTGACGAAATAAACGACGGCGTTTATATGTTAAACGTTTCGGTAAACGACACGATTAAACTGACAAAAGGCGGAAGCACCGTCGAAAAGGCGTTCATATCGACTTTGAGTATCGGCGAAATAACCAACGTAAGCGTTAAGGATTGCGACTTAAACGGCAAAGAAAGTAAAGTGCTTGCAGTAAAATCGGAAAGAGCGTTAACGACGGCGTCTACCCAAGTGGAAATTTTGTACGATATGCCCGTCGGCTTTGATAAGTACGGAAACAAGGTTTTGTATTCTATTACAGTGCTAAACGATATTAATGCGAAAATTGAAAACAATACGGTTGTTTTCTTTGAATCGGGCACTGCAACGATTGAGATAAGCATATCTTTCGAAGACGCAGAGGGACAACGAAAATTATCGTTTGAATTTAGCGTCGAATCGACTTACAAAACGGTGCTCGACTTTGAACTTGACAAAAGCAAAATAGAAAATCTTAATTACGACGCCGTAACGAATTGTTTCGAACGCATAATTATCGACAACCTTTCGGAAGCGCAAAAGTATATCGACTTAAAAAATGCGCTTACCCGTGTTTCGCCACTTTACGGTAGCGTCGTTGACGGCGTAAAATTATCGTCTAGTAACGACGGCGTCGCTATAATAGAAAACGGCAAAATAAAAATCGTCGGTGCAGGCAATACGACGATAACGATAAATTGGGGTAAAGAAACGCAAACGATTAACTTTACCGTGGAAAAATATATCGACAGATTGGCGTTTGTAAATAATGGCAAACAATATCTTCAAACGGTAACGAAGTTAGAAAAGTATCCGTTAGATTACAAAATTTTTAACGACGTGGGTATAGAGCCAACGCTTACCGACGTGGTGTTTGCAAGCGATGATTGTACCGTCGTAAACGGCGTTGCAAATCTTTCTTCGGTAAACAAAAAATACGTTATCACGGTAACGGCGCTTTACGGCAATGAAAACGCAAAAGCGACGGCGACGCTGGAAATTACAAGGGTTTCCGAAAACGTCGAAATAATCGCAGTAGACGGCACAGTTTCAAACCTTACTTTGCATAAAGCAAAATCGGGAGAAGTACAAAAGCAATACGTTTTAAGTTTTGATTTTGACGGGCAGGTAGTCGGAATTAAAAGCATTGACGGAACGGCGTTGAAAGTAGATGACGAAAGCGTTGAAACTTTACAAGGCGTTTGTGGTGGCGAATGTACGCTAACGCTTACTAACGGACAAAAAATAAGCGTCGTCGTTACGGAGGACGTTGAAAACATTTTGTTTAATGATAAAATAGAAAGCCTTACGGCGCTCGGCGATAAAAACGACGGCAAACAAATTGTTCTTTCCGAGTATTTCGGAATGAAAATTTATCCGTCGACGGCAAGAGACAAGGGTGGCGTTTACGAATTTTCTTACGCTGTTAAAGACGCTTCGATTGCTTGCATAGAAACTATTGACGGAGAAAAATGCCTCGTCTTTAACAAGCAAGGCGAAGTAACGGTAGTCTTTACTGCCGGTGGCGTGGAAAAAGAACAAACAATCAGAAGTACGATGGGTTATGCGTACAGTGCAGAATTGCTGTCGAACAGCGACTTAAACTTCGATAAACAAAACCCACAAAACTTGACTTTAAATAGAAACGAGTTGTTTAGCGTTTTGCCGTTAAACGCATATAAAGACGCACCGTTGTATGTAAGCGACGACGAAAACATTTTAACGATAGACGGGCAAAACATCACTCTCGTCGGTGGTGGAGAATGCACGATTAGTATCAAGGTGATGACGGGCGACAATCAATACTTAACGCTAAATAAAGGCGTTTACGTTGTAAACCGTGCCGACAATACTTCGATTAAAACGCTAGACGGTACCGTAACGGGTTATCAAGTTTTCAATACCAAAAAAGGCGAAACGAAAGCGCTCGATTTAAGCATCGTTTCCGACGGCAACCTTTCCGATTATACGCTTTTTGCGGAAAGCAGTTCCGAAAGTCTTACCGTCGATATCGTAAAATATCAATTAAGTCAAGCAAGGGCGTTTGCTTTAAGCGACTTGCAAACGGTAAATTATCAATTAAAAATATCCCCGACGGTAGATACGAAAATCAATGCGTGGATAACTATTTATTTAGAGTATTCTAACGGAGAAAGAATAGAGTATTCGAAAGTCAACGTTCTCTGCGACCCGAGTTACACGGTACAAACGGTACAAAAGGATAACGCTTCGTCTTCTTCTGCAAGTTTAGACTTAAATTTCGAAAAAGAAGAAACTGTCGTGCTTCAACCGATTGCCGACAACAATTCGACGGCGTTTGAATTTTCCGTCGTTTCGGGTAACGGCGTGGTTTCGGTATCGTCTTATGGTGAAATACAAAAAACAGGTTCTGGCAAAGCCGTTATATCTGTTAAAGACGCAAACGGTTTCCAAGAAGAAATAACCGTTTACGTCGTTAAAGAGGCAAGTATAACCTTACAAGAAAACAACGTCGTAACGGCAAAATCGGAGTGGCAAATTTCTCATCGCTTAAGCCAAAACGACACACTGTTTGGTAAAATCGTATCTTACTCGTCTAGCGACGAAAGTGTTGCTTCTGTAAGCGGTTGCTCTTTATCGACAGACGAAAACGGCACCGTTACAGAATTTAACAACGGTGGCTTAATCACCTTTAAAAAGGCGGGAAGCGTTAAGATAACTATTACGGTGGCGAGCACGAGAACGGGCGAGGAAGAGGCAAAAGAAATCTTTACGATTAGAAGCACTTTCGGAGAAGTCGAAAGTTTTGATTTAAGCGCCGATTTGTGCGAAATCGACAGTGATAAGAGGGCTTCGGTAACGCTTTCTAACATCTATCCGTCAGACCATAACGGCAATATCGAAAATCTTATAATTTCGTCTTCGAGTTCGGCGTTCGGTGTAGAAAATATTAAAAAGACGGGCGACGGCGAATATCAATTTGATATTGTCGGTAAACAAGGTGGCAAAAGTTATGCAAGCGTGGAGTTTTTAGGGTTGACAAAGAGGATTGAAGTTACCGTAATTCAAGTAGCAACGGATATTGAAATACAGCAAAACGGCGCTAGCGTAACGGAAATTGCAACTTTTAACAACACGGTTACGCTAACGGCATTGTTAAAGCCGATAGGCACGGTGGCAAACAAAAACGTCGTTTGGGAAATCGTGCAGGGAAACGCAAGCGTAAATAACGGCGTGGTAACGCTTGGTGCGTTCGGTACGGCGATTGTAAAAGCGACGTCGGGGGACGGCAGGTGTCACAAAACCCTTTCGATAAATTATTTGGAAGATATAACCGATTTTGATATCGTGGTTGGCAATAAGGTTGTAAATAACGGCATAGTTTATTTAGACTTTAACCAAAACGAAGTGAATATAAGCGTAAAAACAAACGTAAGTGGTTTTGAAAACTTAAACGGATTTGCCTTAAACGACGGAGGACTTTCGTCGTACGGGGCAACAAAACTTTCCGTGACTGGCGGAACGACGTGGCAATTTACTTACGGTATTGCCGACTGGGAAAAAACGCCGTACGTAGAGCAAAAAATACTTATCGTTTACACCTCTGAAAAGACGCAGATTAAAAAAGAATTTACCCTTATAAGAGAGGGCGTGCAGTCGATAGCCTTCTACGATGCGACCAACGGCACGATTTTAAGCGAGACAGAAGATTTTACTCGTGGTTTACAGTCCATGCGAGTTTTCGGCAACAAGTCTTATTACGATGGCGTTAAAGATTATTACAAAATGAGGCTCCATATCAACGGAAGCGTAACGGATAACGTTAATTTCTTAAATAGCCTTAACTGGAGCGTGAGCGTTGGCGGAGTAAGTTATTATTTCTCTTACGGCGACTTGGCAGAAACGACGGCAAATTCCGGCATTGTATATCTTGACTTTAGTGGTTATTCGGGTAGCACCGTGGCAGAAGTTTACGACGACAATTTTAGTAACGGCTGTGTTACGATAACGGCGTCGACAAAATCGGGCAAAGTGTCTTACTCGTACACTTTCCATATAGTTACGGGCGTCAACGTTTACGATAAAGACGGGTATGCTAGCGCCGACACGGAAATTATGGTTATGCAAACAAACTTCGGACACGACGACCAAAAGAATATGAATATGGACGGTTATGTATATCTTGACACTTATGTTCAAAAAACCACCGTCTACGGCAACGGCTATATGCTTAACTTGGCACACAAAAATAATAATTACAAAAATGACAGTGATTATAGCAGTAATTATCATTATCTTTCTGTTAGAGTGCAAAATATGATAAACGTAAACTTTTACGGCGCAAATGCAGATACTTCTCGTGATGATAACAGAATACAATTTGTAAGCTTGCAAAAAATGGCGTACTGCGAGTTGTATTATATGTTTAGGTCAATCGAACATAATTACGGTGGCAACGTTATGATAAAAAATACTTCTTTCGTGTCTTTCCAAGAGTGTGGAATAATCAAAACGAGTGCAGATGGAAATCTTTTCTTGGAAAACATCGTTATGTTCGACGTGGGCTCTCGTGCAATAGAAGTGCAACAAGGCAGTGTTTATCTTTCCGGCGATATAAAGATTTACAACTTCCAAAACAAAGGTACTTTTGATAATATTATCTCTTTAGGAGATTTTAATCTCGGGGGCTTGGGTGGAAGCTTTAGCGTGTCGAGTCAGATTGTTAATAAGGCTAAAAACGAAGGCGTCACCGTTTCGGAATTTGATTTGGACTGGGTTAATATGGTGGGCATAAGTACGAAAAGAGATGATAGTAATATACCTCAAATTTATTACGCTCCAAATACAGGAAGCACGGAAGGTTCGACTACAGATTTAAGCGCACTTAATATGAAAAAAATTTCAGTAAAATATGGAACTACAAATATAGATGTTTGGGCGTTTACAAACGGGAATGAAGATGACGCCATTAAAGTTACCGACGAGTATTCGAATTATACTTATAAAAAATCGCTTTTGGGAGAGATACAGAATGCAGAGGGTACGCTTAACACGGGCAATATGGCTTCTCAAATAGAAACCTTAAAGGTGGATAGAAAAAAGACAAAATAAAATTGACGAACGGCTTAAACCAACAACGGCAAAACGAAAAAAAGTTTTGCCGTTATTTTTTTGTAATGCCGAAAGAAAAAGGAAAAACGATACAAACAAGAAAACAAAAAAAGTTAAATAAATAAAAATGCTTTTTTGTTAAAAAGGTATTGCAAAATTTGCAAAATACTATTATAATGATAAAAGTAAAAAAGCAAAAAAATTAAAGGGTAAGTTTGCGTGCAAAACTTAAAAATCGTGGCAACCGTTGCAGGTGGGCTGGAAAAAACTGCAAAAAAAGAACTTGAAAGGTTGGGCTTTGAAAATTTGTCTGCCATCAACGGAGAAATAGAGTTTAACGGCACTTTTTTAGACGTTTGCCGTTGCAACGTAAATTTACGCACGGTGGAGAGAGTTTATATTAAACTCGCAGAATTCGAATGTCTGTCGTACGATGAGCTTTTTGACGGCGTTTATCAAATCCCTTTCGAAGAGTTTATCGACAAAAACGGAGAAATCGTTGTTACGGGCAAGTGTGTAAAAAGTAAACTTTACGGCGTATCTGCTTGCCAAAGCATAATAAAAAAGTCTATTGTAAAGCGCCTTATGAATAAACATAAAGTAACTTGGCTAGAAGAAAACGGCGCTCGGTACGACGTGGTTTTTTCCATTTTTAAGGACAAGGCGGAAATTTTATTAAACACTTCGGGCGTGGGCTTGCATAAGCGTGGGTACAGAGATAAAGTTTGGATTGCTCCGATGAAAGAAACGCTTGCTTCGGCGCTTGTTCTTATGAGCGATTTTTATTACGACCGTCCTTTGTTAGACCCGTTTTGTGGTTCGGGCACGATTGCGATAGAGGGTGCTATGATTGCTTTAGACGTTGCTCCCAACAAAAGCAGACAATTTGCCTTTGAAAGTTGGCGATTTGTTAACAAAAAAGACAAAAAACTTGCTTTGGAAGAAGCAATCGCAAAAGAAAAGTTAGATAGAAAAATAGAAATATTCGGTTCCGACGTCGATAAAAAAGCCATTGAACTCAGCAAGTATCATTTGGAAAAATGCGGGCTTAAAGGCAGGGTCGATTTTAAGGTGAAAGACGTTAAAGATTTGCGTCTTCCGTCGAAAATCGGCACAATCGTAACCAATCCTCCGTACGGGGAAAGGGTGTACGACAAAATGCATGCCGAAGCATGTGTTAAGGGCTTTGCAAACGCCGTAAAACTTAACGACGGTTGGTCAAAATTCATAATCACTTCGGCAAAAAATTTCGAAAAGATTTACGGCAAGAAAGCCGACAGAGAAAGAAAATTATATAATTCCGAAAAGGAATGTAGATTTTATTATTATTACGCAAAAAAGGAGAATCAATGATGGTAGACGGCAAAATTTTAACCGAAAAACTATTGAGGTATGCAAAAAAGTTTTTGCACTTAAACGACAGAGACGAGATTTACACGAGGAATATTCTTCTTCGTGAATTCAACGAACTTTCTCCTGCAAAAGAAGTTCCCGATTTGTCTTTTATCGACGAACTTACCGTTCCCGACGTTTTGGTCCAAGAAATCGAAGAGTTAGGGCTTTCGCTCGGAAAGTGCGAGGAGGGACTTCAAAATTTATACAGCACTTACATAATGGGCATTTTATCGCCACTTCCTTCCAAAGTAAACGAGGAGTTTAATCGCATTAAAAAGGAAGAGGGCATAGAGGCCGCTTGTAAGTATTTCTTCGACCTTTCCATTATGAACAATTACGTTCAAAAGACGGCTATCGGCAAGAACTTGAAATGGGAGTATCAAGACGGCAACAAGTATTTGGAAATCACCGTCAACTTGAGTAAGCCCGAAAAGAATAATAAAGATATTGCAAAACTTTTAACGCAACCAAAGCCAAAGGATAAGTATCCGGCATGTCTTCTTTGCAAAGAAAACGAAGGTTTCCAAGGCACGGCAACTCATCCCGCAAGAGAAAACATCAGAACCATTTCTCTCAAAATGGGTGGTGGCGACTGGTTTGTTCAATATTCGCCGTACGCTTACTATAACGAGCATATGATTGCCATCAACACCGAGCATACGCCGATGAGCATTACGAGAAGCACGGTGGAAAAACTTTTGGATTTCGTCGATTTCTTCCCCAACTATATGATAGGCTCTAACGCTTGTCTTCCTATCGTCGGAGGCTCTATACTAGACCACGAGCACTTCCAAGGTGGCGAACACTTAATGCCTATGCACAATGCGCCCGTTAAAGAGTATTTGACGAGTGAAAAGTATCACGAAATTAAAGTGGGTATCGTCGATTGGTACAACAGCGTTATAAGGCTTGAGGGGGCTGACAGAAAAACTATCAGTGCTTTTGCAGGCGATATTATAGAAGCGTGGGAAACGTTTACCGACGAAGAATGTTTTATTTTTGCAGAGACGGACGGCGTTCCTCACAACACGCTTTCTCCCGTTTGCAGAAGAAATGGCGACAATTATATTATCGACATTATTCTTCGTAACAACATCACGACGGAAGAATATCCCGACGGTTTGTATCACGCTCACCCCGAATATCACAACATCAAAAAAGAGGGTATCGGCTTAATAGAAGCAATGGGCTTGTTTATTTTGCCGGGAAGATTGAAAAAGCAACTCGTTATGATTGCAGAAATTTTGTGTGGCAAAGTTAAGTACGACGCAGAAGAACTTGCAAAAGAGGACAATTATTTGAACACGCATAAAGATATGATTAAATCGCTTGTAGAAGAAGGTTTGTCCGCAACGCAAGAAGAAGCCGAAGAAAGAGTTACTAACAGGGTAAACGAAGTTTGCAAAAACATTCTTTTCAACACGGCTGTATTCAAAAAGGACGCAAAGGGCGATGCCGGTATGAAGCGTTTCTTAAAAACGGTTAAAGTAAAATAAAAGTATTAAAGGAGATATAAAAATGAACGTATTGGTTACAGGTGGTGCAGGGTATATAGGCTCTCACACGACGGTGGAACTCTTAAACGCAGGACACAGCGTTGTTTGTGTGGACAACTTGGCAAACAGCAAGTACGAAGCGGTAAGGCGTGTCGAGGGTATTACCGGGAAAAAGGTTAAGTTTTACGAAGGCGATATAAGAGACAGTGCGATTTTGGATAAGATTTTTACGGAAAACAAAATCGACGCCGTTATTAACTTTGCAGGGCTTAAAGCCGTTGGCGAATCTTGTCAAATTCCACTTGAATACTACGATAATAATATCGGTGGACTTTTAACGCTTATGTTTGCTATGAGAAAACACGGTTGCAAAAACTTGGTATTCTCGTCTAGCGCAACGGTTTACGGCAAGCCGAAGAGTGTTCCTATTAAAGAAGATTTCCCTCTTTCGACGTCTAATCCGTATGGAAGTACGAAGTTGTTTATAGAATACATTTTGAAAGATTTGTATAAGGCAGACCCCTCTTTCAATATTGCAATTTTAAGATATTTTAACCCGATTGGAGCACATGAATCAGGCTTAATCGGTGAAGACCCGAAAGGTATTCCAAACAACCTTTGCCCGTATATCACGCAAGTTGCAGTCGGCAAGAGAAAGGCGTTAGGAGTGTTCGGCAACGATTATAATACTCACGACGGTACTGGCGTTAGAGACTACATTCACGTTGTAGATTTAGCAAAAGGTCACGTTTTGGCAGTTAATAAACTTGCAGAAAATCCGGGACTTTTAATCGTTAACCTCGGCACTGGCGTCGGTTATTCCGTTCTCGACATGGTTAAAGCATTCAGCAAGGTTCTCGGCAGAGAAATTCCTTACGAAATCAAACCGAGAAGACCGGGCGACATCGACGAATGTTATGCAGACCCCTCTTACGCAAAAGAAGTTTTGGGCTTTGAAGCAAAATTCGGCTTGGAAGATATGTGTAGAGACGCTCTTAATTGGCAACTTAAAAACCCTGACGGTTACGGCGACTAATTTTTAATTTAATTAAAAACGCAGTTTTTCGAAATTTTTCGAAAAACTGCGTTTTTTTATTTTTCAATTGTTGCTAATACGGGTAAAAAGTGTTAATATTAAGTCAAAAGAAAAGTCGAAAAACACAAAAAAGTATAAAAAGGTGGTTTTTATGAAATACGGTTTTGTTAAAGTTGGCGCATTTACGCCCAAAATCGGCGTTGCCGAAACGGAAAAAAACGCAAAAAGTATAATGGACGGCATAATGCAGGCAAAAAAAGAAGGTGTGGAACTTTTAACTTTTCCGGAACTTTGTATAACGGGCGCAACTTGTTATAATTTGTTTCTTTCGGACACGCTTTTAGTCGGTGCAAAAAAAGCCTTGCTTAGTATTGCAGAAAGCACGTCGGATATAAATATGCTGATAACCGTCGGTTTGCCGATAAAAATAGGCGGAAAGGTTTACAACG
>CAYLUH010000011.1:5714-8016 GCA_964386845.1 uncultured Christensenella sp. | reverse complement strand
AATATGCTGATAACCGTCGGTTTGCCGATAAAAATAGGCGGAAAGGTTTACAACGCTATTGCCGTAATAAACAACGGCAAGGTTATTGCACTGATGCCAAAACAAAATTTGTCGATTACGGAGAGCAAGTATTTTAGCGAGTATCTCGGCGAAAACGTTGCCGTCGATTTGCTAGGATACAGCGTGCCGTTCGGTACCGATATAGTTTTTGAAAGCACGGTTAATTTCGGATTCAAAGTTTCTGTCGAATTTTTAGACGACGTTTTGTCTGTAAACAATAAGAGTGCCGAGTATTTTGAAAACGGTGCGTGTATATCTATGATATCTTCTGCAAGACAAGAGTTGGTTGGCAGAATAGAGGGCGAAGAAGTTTTCTTAAAGGCTTTTTCCGTCAAAATGAATTCGGGGCTTGTAGTGGCAAACGCAGGGCTCGGAGAAAGTACTACGGACACGGTGTTTAGCGGGGTAAACAGCATTGTAGAGCGTGGCGATGTTTTGGCAAAATCTAATGCGTTCGAAACAGGGCTCACCGTTAGTGAAATCGACACGGAATATTTGTATTACGAAAGAAGTAAAACGCACGAAAAGGCAAAAAGAAAAGAGTGCTTAGCCGTTAAGTTTAAATCGGAAGGTCGTTTTTCTCTGACGAGGAAGATTAAAAAGTATCCGTTTATTGCAGAACTTGACGACAAGGCGAAAGAAAACAGTTTTCTTATTTTGGAAATGCAGGCGGAGGGGCTTAAAAAAAGAATGGAGCACACTCACGCAAAAACGCTCGTGCTCGGACTGTCGGGTGGGCTAGATTCCACGCTAGCATTATTAGTTTGTCACAGGGCAATGGTTAAACTCGGCAGAGATAGTAAGGACATAATTTGCGTTACAATGCCTTGCTTCGGCACGAGTGACAGAACAAAAAACAATTCTATTATTCTTGCAAAGGCGTTCAAAACAACGCTCAAAAAGATTGATATTAGCAAAAGCGTAAAAAAGCATTTGAAAGATATCGGTCATTCGGGGGCAACGGACGTTGCGTTTGAAAATGCGCAAGCAAGGGAAAGGACGCAAATTTTAATGGATATGGCGAATATGTATGGCGGTATGGTCGTCGGAACCGGCGACTTGTCGGAATTGGCGCTGGGTTTTGCAACGTACAACGGAGACCATATGAGTATGTACGCCGTCAATGCAGACGTTCCGAAAACGCTTATAAGGAGAATTGTTTTGGATTATGCCGAAAGCAGTAAGCCGAAAATTAAAAGCGTTCTTAAAGATATTTTAGACACGCCCGTTTCACCCGAACTTCTTCCACCTAAGGCGCAGGGGGAAATTAGTCAGCAAACGGAAAATATCGTTGGACCTTACGTGTTGCACGACTTCTTTTTGTGCAATATGATAAAGCGTGGCTTCGGCCCTGAAAAAATGGTTGGCGTTGCAGAATACGTCTTTGACGGGGAGTTTGATAGAAGCACGATTATCGGTTGGCTTACGATTTTTGTAAAGAGATTTTTCTCTCAACAGTTTAAGCGCAACTGTTTGCCGGACGGGGTGAAGGTCGGTAGTGTTTCGCTTTCGCCGAGAAACGATTTCGATATGGCAAGCGACGCCGTTTGTACCCTTTGGCTAGAAGAACTTGCAAAATTGTAATAAAAAAAGTGTTTACAAATTAAAAAAGATTGTAAAAAAGAGGCATTGTTTTTTTAGACAACGCCTCTTTTCTTAACAAAAAGTAATAAATCTTATGCAAAATTATGCCATTTCTCGCAATTTTTTTGCTCTTTCTAAAATTTTTTTTCTAGTATGAGAAGAGTTTTTGTATCTTTTCTTGTATATTATACTAGTTATAATTTTGAATATTATGCCTGCAAATATAAGGTTTAAACCAATGGATAAACAAAGAGATGGGAAAATGAAAAAAAAGTCGTAGAGGTCATTTAGTCCAAAGCAATAATAACAAAATAGTATTGAAAAAAAACCAATGCCTGTTAATATGCCACCAAAAATAAAAAATTTCTTAGCACTTTTTTTTGGTGGAGAAACTATTTTTTCATATTGTTTTTCAAGTTCGACGAGTTCTTTGTAATTTTCTGTGTCGATTTCTCTTTTAAAAGTGAGTCTTTTACAATTGTGTGCGTCGTATATTTCTTTGGAAGAAAATAGTTGCCACCCAAACGATTGATATCTTTCAATAGTTTCTGCCTCATTGCGAGGAGAAACAATAAAACTTTTTACTTCTGGTGCCATGTTACACTCTCCTTTTTTCCTTTGTTTTATAGCAAACTGCTATATTTTTTTTCAATTATAT
>CAYLUH010000011.1:0-5614 GCA_964386845.1 uncultured Christensenella sp. | reverse complement strand
CTCTCCTTTTTTCCTTTGTTTTATAGCAAACTGCTATATTTTTTTTCAATTATATAGCCTTTTGCTATAATTGTCAAGAACAAAAGGTAAAAAAATGGAAATTTTTCAGAAAAGATTAAAGGAAGAAAGAAAAAACAGTGGGCTTACGCAAGAGCAAATGGCGAAACTATTAGGAATTCGCCAGCCCTCTTATATTCGTTATGAAAACGGCTCGGGAGAACCTTCCTTGGAAACGCTTGTAAAAATTGCCGATATTTTGGAGGTTTCGCTAGATTATTTGCTCGGACGTTCGCAGTTTTGAAGGGGCGAACGCAGATTGGTGAGGGCGTTAATCAAGGTGTTAGAAATAATTGTTTTATAGCCGTATGCTTTTATGACTGATGCTTTGTAAATCTATAAAAACGCAGTTTTGTAATTAAAGTTACAATAATAAAAAAACAATAACGTAAAATATTAACGCAAAAATTTCGAACTATTTATGCTCGGAGTTTTTTTATTTAACGCAAAAAAATTTTAACGCCGTTAATCTCGGCGTTTTTTCAAAATTTTTTTACAATAGATATATATTGTTGCAATAAAAAATATAATGTGTTATACTCTTATTGACCGATAAGTAAATAATATATTTTGGAGAAGAAATGAGAAGGACTGATATTCGTCACGACGAGAGAAGAATTGAAATTTTAGAAAAGTGCTTCGAGTGTTATGCCGAAAACGGATTTGGAAACGTTGGAATAAAAGGGCTTGGCAAATACTGTGGGTTTTCATCGGCAAATTTGTATAGTTATTTTAACGACCTTGACGAACTTATTGTTCAAGCAACCGAGCATTGCATGAGCAAAGTCGAAGATGAGTTTATGGCAAAAGCACCGACGAAACCAGAAGAACTTGAAAAGTTTGTCGATGAAATTCCATACTGGACAGCAAAAAATCACGGCAAAAAATATAGGCTAATGTATCAAATTTACACCAACCCAAAATACATAGAGAATGGCAAGAAATTTTTTGAGGGTGTGAACAAAAGATACACCGAGTATGCAAAACAACTTGAACCGAAACTTAAGATTGACCACAAGACAATCGTTTCGTTCATTTTCATTTTGGTTAGAGCAAGCGTTCACTATGCAATGTTTGAAGATGAGTTTTATTTAAAAGCGCAAATAGAGACGTTGAAGCAATCTTTGAAAATGTTCATAGAATATAAACTAGGTGACGTTAAAACTTAAATAAGTTAAATTTTAAGTTGTTAAACGCAACCACTACGATAAATCGTAGCATCACAGTTTGAATAAACATCAGTTTTGCTTGAATATGTACTTCGCTTCGCTCGTATGTATTTAGACAAAATTTTCGATAATATAATAAAGAAAAGGAGAAGTTATGAAAAAGTTTATTAAAACGTTTATTTTAGCAATATGTTTGGTTTTGTCGGCAACGCTTTTCTTGACGGCTTGTGGCAAAAAGGAAACTGTAAAGGTTTCAAGTTTTACGGTTGAACTTGCAAACACAAACTACACGCTCCTTGAAGATACGATAACGGTATCTTACGGAGAAGATTACAGACTATCGTTTAGTGATTTTTCTGTTACCGCCACCTTTGACGACGAAACAAGCAAAACATTGACTTCAAATGAGTTAGAAGATTATGGTTTTACCTTTTCGTCAACCATTCCAAACGATACGATAACTCCTGTTGGCGAGTATACACTTACGCTGGGTAATAAGAATTTGCCGGAAACAGATAACGTAATAATCAAAGTCAAAGTCGAGATAAATACCATTGACGTAAATGCACTTAATTTGACTTGGACTGATGAGACAACACCTTTTGTATATAATGGGCAAGAGCAAACTGTTGAAATTACAAATCTTCCGGAGTACTTGGAGGCAACTTATTATCATAATGTAGAAACGATTCCAAACACTTACTATGCCGTTGCGTCCATTAAAGTAAAAGACGGTTTTACTGATAGATACAACATAGAAAATAATGAGGCGTCTGTTCTAAATAAGTGGACAATCGGGAAAGCAGAACTTACGGTTGCCGTAAATAATAAAACCGACGACAGAGCGCTTACTTACGGCGATACTGTTTCGTATTCTGTAAGCGACGTTAACGCAATTGGATTGGTCGGTGGTGAAACTTTAGAAAGTTTGGGCTCGATAAGTTTTGTGTATTCAACCACTGCCGACGGAAATTACAATTCGGCAATTCCAAAAGATGTCGGAACTTATTACGTTAAAGTCGATACTTTATATTCAAACAATTATAATATAACCTATGTTACCGGCGAACTTGAAATCAAGAAAGCAACGTTAACCGTTACCATAGAAAACAAGACGTTCGTATATGGAAGTTTCGGTTCGGGAATTGTAACGATTGAAGGGTATAAATATGATGACGAAACTGCATTAGAGGAAGAAATAAAGTACGCATTATCGACTAAAATAGGCAAAATTGTTGATGGGAATTTTGTAGTGCATGATGCTAAGATGGTTGTCGGCGAATATGTGTGCAGGGTAACGGGATTAGATAAATTAAAAAATTATACTCCTAATTATACAGACGGTACTTTGACTATTACACCTAAACCATTGAATATAACGCTAAAGGCAAAGACCGGCGACGACGCACTGACTTATGGCGACGAAATTTCATATTCGGCAAGTGATATATCCATAAATGGATTGGTGTATATGGAAACTCTGGAAAGTCTTGGCAACATTCAAGTCGTTTATTCCTTGTCACAAACGGGAACGTTTGACGTAACGCCAAAAAATGCTGGAACGTATTACGCAAAAGTAGCAGAGTTCGAACAAAACGACGGAAACAGAAACTACACCATTACGTATAACGTGAGTGAAGTGGAAATTAAGAAGGCAGTTCTTACAGTTCGAATTAAAGATATCGAAACTGTGTATGGAACACATTGTCCACCAATTGAGGACGTTACCGGCTTTAAATATGGTGAAAGTAGAGCAAGTGCCGGTTTTGGCATTGGCGCTGATTATGATAATAGCCTTTATGAGAAAGATAATCCAGAGCAGTTAGCATCGAAAAATCAGTACGTTAATGTGGGCGAATATATTTACAGGCCACCATTTACAACAATGAAAAACTACACTATAAACATTGTTTATGGGCCTCGTGGAACTTATGTAATTAAACAAAAAGAAGCGAGCGTTGGAATAAAAATTGAAAAGTCATTAGTTTACGGCGATGCTTTAAATATTGCCGATATAAAATATTTGAACAATGAATATAAAAACGCAGATATAGAATGGAACAACGACTTGTATTGGGGCGAGGTTACAGGAACTCTTTCTTACACAACAAACTACACACAAGGCAGTCCTGCCGGGGATTACACAATCACGGCAACCGGTTTAACTTGCCCAACCGGTAACTATAAAATAGTTTACGAAGAAACAATGTTTACGGTCGCGCCTAAAAACATTACGATTAAACCAACAACTCTAATAATATCTTATGGGGATTCCATTAATCTTAGTGCTAGCAATTTAGAAAGTGTTTTATGGGTAAACGACGCTGATTCGAGCATTTTAGACGGGAATATCGGTTTTGAATATAAAGCAGAAGGGGCAGAAGAATTTTCTTCAACGGTTCCCATCAATGCCGGAAATTATAAATATCGTGTTAATATCGGCACGCTTTCAAGTTCTAGTTATACCTTTACGTCGGAAGAAGCAGATTATATCATAGACAGAATACCGGTAAAAATTAGCGTGGGCAATGCAACTGCCGAATACGGTTCGGATTTTAGTAAATTGAATGTTACTTTGACTTATGGTGGTGTGGTTTATTATGATACTCTTGAAAATAGGTATGTTGACGAAGAATCTGCGATTAATCGTAGCCCGGACGGAGACAGTCTTAGAGAAAATATAGTTGCAATCAATACTTCTCTTGCTTATGAGAATGACGAAAGTTTGTTTACTAGCATCAAAGAGTTTAAGTTTGGTTGCTTCGTAAACGGCGTTTTTGAACCGTATGATTCAAGTTCTAATAATATGACTATTGGAATTTTTCTTGCGATAGACAGGTCGGGGCAAGGCTGGGAAATTACAGTTGACAACTACTATATCATAGCGACTAACGGATTATTGACATTGACACAGAAAGAAATTGTTAACGACGGTAACACTGCAAATTGGAAAATTGATGGCGAGAGCTTAAATAATGGATACGATGAAAATGATAAATGCTGGAATGCAACAATAGTGAATGAGTCGGAAGAAGCGTTGAATGTTTCGTTTGTCAGCAACTATGGTGATATTTTTAACGTCACGTATTCATATAAAAAGATTGCAAGTGACGGAGACATACAAGAAGTTGAATCAATTTTCAACGAAGGGACTTTTGAAATAACGGCAACCATTACTCTAAATGATACAATTCATTACACGTTGGAGGAAAATCAAAAAACCGTGAAGTTAATTCTTACAGTTTCTGTCAATTAGTCTAAAAGTAGGTTTATTACAGGCGAAAGCGAAAAGTTGAGATATTTACAAAACAATCTTAAATTTCTTAAATTGAAATAAACTAGAAAGACAAATCATAGAAAAATAAAAAAGTCGTGGAGAAATTATTCTCTGCGATTTTTTTGTAAAAAGATATGAAAAATTAAAAAAAATTTTAAATAAACCGTTGACAAATCTTTCAAAATATAGTAAACTATAGTCAATTAAGAATAAGACTTATTCTTATTCTTGGCAAAAACGCCAGGGAAATAAAGGTTATTTTTGATGTAACGGTTAGGGGATTGATATGGAAAATGAAAATTTATATTTTACGACTTCGAAACAACGCAAAATAGTTATGGATATTTTGCAAAACACAAAAGAGCACCCCACGGCGGAGATGATTTATGCGTTTGCAAGACAACACAAGTATCGCATTAGTCTTGCAACGGTATATAAAAATCTTAAAGAGTTGGTTGCAGAAGGCAAAGTGGTGACTTTGGAAACAGAAGACACTCGTCTTCATTACGATGCCGACGTTTCTAACCACGCACATTTTATTTGTAACAAGTGTGGCAGGATTTTCGATATTTTCGATAATGCGAAAGAGCCCGAAGAACTAAGCGAGATTGCCGGTAGCGTGGAAAAGCAAAAGCGTGTCTATTACGGCGTTTGCAAAGAGTGTTTGTAATTATACATTATAACTATCGTAAGGCGAATTTGCCGTGTAAACGGCAGACTAAAAATTTTATATAAGATAAAAAATTAAGAATAAATAAAAAATAAAGGAGAAACAATTATGAAAAAATTTATTTGTACTATTTGTGGATATGTTCACGAGGGAGATAAGGCACCGGAGTTTTGCCCACAATGTAAAGCACCGTCTTCAAAATTTAACGAACAAGCTGGAGATATGGCTTGGGCCGCAGAACACGTTGTCGGCGTTGCACAAGGCGTTGACGCAGAAATTATCGAGGGATTGAGAATGAACTTCACGGGCGAATGTACGGAAGTCGGAATGTATTTGGCAATGGCAAGAGTTGCGCACAGAGAAGGCTATCCCGAAATCGGATTGTATTGGGAAAAAGCCGCTTACGAAGAGGCTGAACACGCTGCGAAATTCGCAGAACTT
>CAYLUH010000010.1:20919-34669 GCA_964386845.1 uncultured Christensenella sp. | reverse complement strand
AAAAAATAAAAGGGCGAATTGCCCTTTTACTATGCTATTTTCTTTTTTATAAGTTTTGGCTTTTCAGTGCCGATTACAACATTTTCGTCGATGACCACTTTTTCTAAATCTTTTTGCGAAGGTATGTCGTACATACTTTCAAGCATTATATTTTCTAAAATGGTTCTAAGTCCCCTTGCGCCCGTTTTAAGTTCTATTGCCTTTTTGGCAACTGCCCTTACTGCCCCGTCCGTTATTTCAAGTTCAACGTTGTCTAAACCGATAAGCCTTTTATATTGTTTGACCAATGCGTTTTTCGGCTGAGTCAATATGTTTACGAGAGCATTTTCGTCAAGTGGGTTTAATCCGACGGTAATGGGAATTCTACCTACGAATTCCGGAATCAATCCGTACTTAATTAAATCTTGTGGCTGAACGCTCTTAAAATCTATCGCTTCGTCGGTATTTTCTTCTTTAACAGTGCCACCGAATCCTAACGACGAATTTTCTTTTCTCTTGTCGATAATCTCTTTAAGCCCGACAAACGCACCGCCACATATAAACAATATATTAGTCGTGTCAATTCTCAAACATTCTTGTTGAGGATGCTTTCTGCCACCTTGCGGAGGAACACTAGCAACGGTACTTTCTATTATTTTTAACAATGCTTGTTGCACGCCTTCACCCGAAACGTCCCTTGTTATGGAAACATTTTCCGATTTACGTGCAATCTTATCGATTTCGTCGATATAAACAATGCCTTTTTGCGCCTTGTTTATATCATAGTCGGCTGACTGAATGAGTTTTAATAAGATATTTTCGACGTCTTCTCCGACGTAACCTGCTTCGGTAAGCGTCGTTGCGTCTGCTACGGCAAAAGGCACGTCTAATATTTTGGCAAGAGTTTTTGCCAAAAGAGTTTTACCACTACCCGTCGGACCTAAAAGCAAAACGTTGCTTTTGTCGATTTCTGCTTCGTCTTTGCCGACTTTGGCGTTTATTCTTTTGTAATGGTTGTATACTGCTACCGACAACACTTTTTTCGCTTCTTCTTGACCGACGATATATTCGTCCAACTTTGCCTTGATTTCAGCGGGTTTTAACAAGTTTACGCTTTCTTCAGTGCCGACGTTTTCGTCCTCTTTCATTACTTCACGACAAACTTCTATACATTCGTCGCAAATGAAAACTCCGTTCGGCCCTGCAATCAAACGCCTTGTCATCTCCTTTGGTTTGCCACAAAAAGAGCAGTATTGATTTTCGTTTTCTTTCATATATCTCCGTTTTTATGGACGCTTTACAAATATTTGGTCAATCAACCCGTATTCTTTTGCATCTTCGGCAGACAAGTAGTTATCTCTATCGGTATCCTTTTCTACTTGCTCAATCGGTTTGCCACTGTTTTCAGCCAAAATAGAATTCAAGCGATGCTTTGTTTTTAATATGTGGTCGGCTTGAATTTTTATGTCGCTTGCCTGACCTTGCGCACCACCCAAAGGTTGATGAATCATTATTTCCGAATTAGGAAGTGCATAACGTTTTCCTTTTGTTCCACTGGATAACAAAAACGCACCCATACTTGCCGCAAGACCTATACATATAGTACTTACGTCGCACTTTATATAGTTCATAGTATCGTAAATGGCAAGACCTGCCGTTACGCTTCCTCCCGGGCTATTTATATACAAACTTATATCTTTGCTAGAATCTTTACCTTCTAAATAAATTAGTTGAGCAACGACGGTGTCTGCAACGGCATCGTTTATTTCGCCCGTCAAAAATATAATTCTGTCTTCTAAAAGCCTTGAATAAATATCGTAACTTCTTTCGCCTTTACCCGTGTTTTCTACGACGTAAGGAACAACCGTATCTTTTATTTCCATATTTTAATTCCTAAATTAACCTATAATATTTTCTTTCTTTAAGAATGCAAATAACTTTTTGATGATGATTTCGTTTTTAATGTAATCGAATTGACGAGCGCCGAAATTCTTTTTGAAGTCGGGAACTTCTTTGCCTTGTGCCTTTGCCATTTCTGCAATTCTTTCTTCTATTTCAGCATCTTCTGCAACGATTTTTTCGTCCGTGATAATTTTATCTATAACGAGTTGAGATTTTACGATTTCTTCGGCTTGTGCTTTGTAACCTTCTCTAAATTGCTCCATCGTTTGTCCGGCATAAGTTAAGTAGTCTTCTAACTTTAAGCCTTGATAAGACATTCTGTAAGACATTTCTTGAACCATTCTGTCTATTTGAGCCTCTATCATTGCGTCCGGAATTTCAACGGTTGCGTTTTCCGAAATCTTTTTAACGATTTCGTTTTCCATTTCGCCTTCTGCTCTGTCGTTGTTGTTTTTCGTCAATCTTTCTCTCGTTTCCGTCTTGTACGCCTCAACGCTTTCTGCACCCGTTGCTTCTTTAATAAATTCGTCTGTAACTTCGGGAAGTTCTTTTACTTTAATTTCGTGAAGTTTGATTGCGAACACAGCGTCTTTACCCTTTAATTCTTCTGCGTGATATTCTTCGGGGAATTTTACGTTGATGTCTTTTTCTTCGCCGATGTTCATGCCGATGATTTGTTCTTCAAAACCGGGAATAAAAGTGTTGCTTCCGATAACGAGCGTTTGCTTTTCTGCCGTGCCACCTTCGAATTTAACTCCGTCTACACTGCCCGAATAATCGATAACTACGCTATCTCCGTTAACGACTGCTCTATCGGTAACGTCTAACATACGAGAATTTCTTTCTCTCAAACGCTCTACTTCTGCATTAACGTCTTCGTCAGTTACATTATACTCAATCTTTTCAAACTTTATACCCTTATAGTCGCCAAGTTGTACTTCAGGTTTTACGGCAACGGTGGCAACCATCGTTATGCCGTTTTCGCTTAAATCTTTTATGTCAACGTCTGGACGAGCAACGTCTACGATGGAAGTTTCTTTGGTTAAAACTTCTTCATAATATTTCGGGAATGCAAGATTTATTGCGTCTTCGTAAAAAATTCCTTCGCCGTATGCGTTTTCTAAAACTTTTTTAGGAACCTTGCCCTTTCTGAATCCCGGCATAGAATATTTGCCCTTGCTCTTTTCGTACGCTTCCGATATAGCCGACTTCCATTCAGCCGTGTCTAATTCGATTGTAATTTTTACCGTACTTTTTTCTGCTTTTTCAAACGTGTATTTCATTATTGTTCTCCTAATTCTTGAAAATCTTTATAATTTTATCACAAAGCATAAATTTTAGCAACTTTTTTTCCGTATTTATAAACATTATTTATTGTCAATATTTATACTTTTATAGTTAAATTTTTTTCGTGCTTGCTCGGATTTACCATTATCGACTTAAAATTTTCGTAAACGAAAAAGCCGAGAGGACTTTTAGGCGGCTTTTTTACGTGCTTTTTCATTGCGTAAACGACCTCTATTTTTTCCGAATTTCTACACTTCGAATAATACGCACATATCTCTGCCGAAAATTTAATAACGTCGTCTGTTACAATTTTTCCGTTTGTTTCTATTACAACGTGCGAAGAATGATAATCTTTAACGTGCAACCATATATCGTTTGGCTTTGCACCACCCGTTATTTTATCGTTTTCCACGTTGTTTTTGCCCACCTTAATCTTATATCCACAATATGAGTAAGTAAGTGGTTCCCTTTCCTTCTTTTTCTTTTGCGTGGTTTGATTTTGCACGTATCCTGCCAAAATAAGTTCTTCTAGTATTAAACTTAAATCGGAGGAGTTTTCTGCGATTTCCGTTTCCGACAAAACGCTATTTAAATAATCGAGTTCTTTTTCGGCACTTTCTTTTTGTGGCTTTAACGCCGATAACGTACGCTTTTGTTTGTTATACTTTTTGTAATATTTTTCTGCGTTTTGCGACGGCGTCAAATTTTCGTCCAAAGCAATTTCCACATCTTGTCCATTATAATAATTGATCGTACAAAGTTTTACGTCACCCTTTTTAATTTTGTAAATATTTGCTAAAATTATTTCGCCGTAAATTTTGTTATCCTCTAAATTATAACAATCTTTTTCTCTTGCGACTATTGCACTCAGCCTTTTTTTCGCCTTGTTTATCTTGCCTGTTAATATGCCTAAAATTCTTTGATACAAATTTTTGAAAATTTTATTTTTTTCTTTTTCTTCAAAATAAAATTCTTCTGCCTCTGTCAAACTGCCAAATCTTTTTATTTCGCCACTAATACACGAATAAGGATATGCGCCGACATCTTTTACAACGCCGTTTTCCATATATACGCACGGGCTTTTTTTTGCATCGAAAATAAATTTCTGCAAAAAGTCAAAAAAGGTTTTATTACTGAAGCAATCATAATTCTTAAAGTATTCCGATTGCATTTCCTTTGCCGTGTCTTGCGATATTCCTTGAACGTTATTGAACACGTTTTTCCATAAGGGTTCTGATTTGTCAAAACTTTCCAAAACTTTTTCTAACTCTTTATTGTAAGGGATAAATTTATTGCCTGAAGGAGGCATAACGTACGGTTTGCCGACTATAAGCGGTCTAACGCCGTTGTCGAACATGTTTATTCCTCTGTTACCACCAAGCACCACGCCATCCTGCGTTAAAATGACGTTGCTGTATCTTCCCATCAATTCAACGAACAAAACCTTTGTGACAGATTCAAAAAAGTCCGACGAGGCAGTAAAAGTTATTTTAACAATCCTATCAAACGGCACCAGTTCTATTGCGTTTAGTTTTGCGCCGAACAAGTGCTTTCTTAAAAGCATACAAAAATTAGGCGCAGTTAAAGGAGCGACGAAATCGCCTTTTATCGCACCTATCCTAGGGGCACCGGGGTTTACGTCGATAAGCAGTTTTTCCGTTTTTACTCCCGTGTAAAGGGTTATTACCAGTTTATCGTTGTCCACCTGCACTATTTTGTTTACCTTGCTGTCTTTTAATAAAGAGTTTAGTTCTTTACATAAAAAATTCAGCGTGTACGCATCTTGTGGCATAATACCTTTCCTATTCTATACAAAACGTTTTACCGTTTAAATAACTCAACAGGCAGTCTTTCCCGAACGACAGCGTTATGCTGTACGCCGTAAGCATTTGCTTGTTTGCTTTTTTTGTTTTGTTAAACTTGTTGTCGCCATATTTTCCGTCGCCTACAACGGGGTGCCCTTCGAACGCCAAATGCGCTCTAATTTGGTGAGTTTTACCCGTGTAAAGCGTAACTTCCAAAAGAGACGTGTCTTCATCTTCTTGAACTACCTTATAGCCCGTTTTTATAAACACACTATTCTTTACTTGTTCTTTGAAAATTTTAACTTCAGACCTATCCTTATTTTTAAGCAAGTAACCTGTAAGTACGGCACTCTTTTTATCAAATTTACCTTTTACCGTGGCGTGATATTTTTTAATAAACTTATGTTCCTTAAAGCCTAAAAGTATCTCTTTTTCCGAAGCCTCGTTTAATGCGAACAGCATAATACCGTTAGTGTTTCTATCAAGCCTATGACAAAAACACGCACCCTCGAATTGCTTTTTTACAATCTCGTAAAAATTTTTCGATTCAATACCCTTTGGCTTTACCACCACGACGACGTTTTCGTCTTTATACACAACGCTTAACGGCTTTTCTTTTATTTCGTAATATATTTCTATAAAGTCGCCGACTTCCACGCACACGTCTTTCCCCACACGCTTGCCGTTTACTTTTATATCCTTGTTACGAAGCAATTTATTTAACGTGGCGTACGATATGTTTACGTCTTTATTTTTTAATAATTTTGAAATTTTAATGTTGGAATCTGCCGTTAAGGTTATCATTTTATCCTTTCATATACAAATAAGACTTCGGTTTAATTCCGAAGCCTTACTCTCTTATTTTTTATTTTTTCTTTGCTTTTTTAACTTTAACTTTCTTCTCGGGTTCTGCCGTTTCCGTTTTCGGTTTAATGCAGAGCAAAACAATTATCGCTATCAAACAAAGGGTGCCGATCGATAAGAACACAACCGACCATACGTTGTTTTGAAGCCACTTACTATCAGGTTTTACAACCGTGGGTTCTTCTTTTACTTCGATTATAACCGATTCTGAAATCGACCTTTCGGAGTTTGACGAATCAACGTCGCAAACAAGTTTGTAGTAGCCCAATCTATCGGGGGTGAAAGTTAAACTTCCGTCATACGCTATGGCTTCTAATTCGTCTTCGGTAAAGTAATCGGAAGTTTTTCCGTTACTGATATCGCTTGTCGATAATATCTCTACCCAACCTTCGTCGCCGACTTTAATATTCGTCGCACTGTAATAAAGTTTGTACGATACGCTGTACGAGGATGCTGTGATGTTAAACTTTCCAGCAGTGTACTGTACGCCTTTATATCCTGCGCCTTGCGTTGAAGTTTCGATTGACATCGGTGCATCGTCTTCTATTTCAAAATCGAAAACAAAGTTGCCGTATTTTCCGTAAACTGGAGTTACGTTATCTTCGTCTAATTCGTAAAAGTCTTCAGACTTCATTGCGTTTGACGACTTATCGGAGAAAATAACGTAAAACACGTATTTCCCGGCGAATTTAACGGGGACTTTCAAACTGCTTGAATAAGTTGATGTTTCCGTCAAGTTTTTATAATTAACCGTGTACGACATGTTGGAATAAGAACACAAGTCGTCTTTAACCAAGTTTTCCATCGAGGGAATTTCTACGTATTGATTTTCGCCGATTCTAACGTAATGTTCTTCTTTCCCGTCGTCTACTTCATATTCCGTTTTAAGATTTTTCTCAAAAGCAGACTTGAAACTTTCTAAAGCGTCTGCATCGTCAATATACGTCGGTGCTTTGTCGTCTTCAACGAGCGATTTAACTTTTACAGAATAATTTTCGAAAGTTTTTGTTGCTTCACTGTCAACGAAAGCAATTTCTCTGTCTCCAGAGCCTTCCACGTTGAAAGAAATCTTTCTGCTACTCGTACCTTCGCCTATCCAAACGCCGTTTTCGTTTCCGCCGGCAACAAGTTTTGTGTTTACTAAATTGTAGTAACCCGTTACACTGTATATTTCGGGAGACAACGTGTAAATTTCTCCGTCTTTAACACAGATTTCTTCTGAACTTTCTTTTCTTGCAAAGAAAGAATCGTTGAGCGAATATCTGGGATATGCTTGCGTTGCTATTGCGCCTTCCGTCAAAACAAAGGTTTGTTTGTAATTACCTGAATTATCCGATGCCTTTTGGTCGATATACTCAATTTTTAATTCTACGTCGTCAGTGTAACTTTCTTCCGTCGTTACCTTAAAGCCGACGTCTGCAACAACCTTGTCTACGTTTCTAACCTTATAATAAACTGCGTCCGAAGAAGCAACGTCAACGTCGTTTACTTTTGCTTGCAAGAAATTGTTTTCAAGCTTCAAATTAACCGACAAGAACATTTCTTCGCCATCACGATTTTTTATATGCGTTTTCGTGCCACCGTTAAAAGTTGCGTATAAATCGTTATCTTCTACCGATAAAAGCAAGGATATTTCCACCTCTTTTTCGAAAGAAGTTCCGTCCACGCTCTTGTTACCCGTTACGTAATAAGAATCCGTTTTAACAAGCATTTCAACGCTCGTTGCGTTTTTCGGAATACAAAATTTAACACCGAAATCGTCTACTACAAGTTGATTGGAAACTTCAACGGTGTCGCCGTTTTTCATGGGAATAACAACCACGTCGTTATCTAGCCTAATATCGGAAGAAACGTGCTCTCCGACAACGTAATCAAAATATTTTTGCGAACTGCTTTCTGCTTTTGCCGTGCCGTTATTCATAAAGGTAAATCCTAAAATCATACTTACCCCGAGCACTAAAGACAGCAATAAAATTTTGAGCGATTTTGCCCTTTGCATTTTGCTTTTACTCCTTAACTATATAGTCACCTATTATAACTTATAATATTTTACACACTTTTTTATCGTTTGTCAATAACCTTTTTAATCTTTTGAGAACATACCTCGTATTTTTTTTGATTTTTTACATTTTTCACAATTTTTTTTAAACTAACGTAATATGAAGTATAGGTTTTACGGGTTTACACTAATGATTTATTTTCTTTTAATTACTGCTTTTACTGTGAGCATCGATGCGTTTGCTTGTGGATTTTCTCTCTCCTTTTTAAAAGGCAAAAAAATTTTAATCGTTACTAGTATTTCTTTAACCGTTTTCGCAATGTGCCTCGTGACAAATTATTTGGCAACCGTTTTGAACGGACTATTGACGGAAAAAATTTCCTGTCTCGGTGGACTTATTTTAATAGGCGTGGGGATTTTTAACTTATTAAAAAAAGACGAAAAAACACTTGCGAACAATCACGGCGTTTTTACTCAATCTTTATTTTTGGGTTTTGCCGTCGGCCTTGACGGAGCCGTGGCTAATTTATCACTTGCAATTATGGGTATTAACGCCTTTTACGTACCTTTAATTATCGCTCTTATGCACGCACTTACAATCTCCTTGGGTATTCTGCTTGCACGCTCTATCCCCGTCAAGAAGCTTGGCAAAATAAAATTTCTTCCCCCACTAGTTTTAATTTTGTTAGGGGCATACAAAACGCTAGGCTTTTTTATATAAAAAGTGCCGTCGCTTTTTCGACGGCACTTAAATTTTAATATTCGGGTTTGATTACCGTTACCGATTTCGACGTGTCGAACACGTTCCACGGCGTGTTGTTTTTCGGAGGCTCGACTCTGAAAACCATTCTCTCTTTCGTTACGGGATGCGTAAAAGATAAGTAGTACGCCCAAAGCGCTAAAAAGCCTTTCTTCGCCTTTTCGCCACCGTATCTCATATCGCCGAACACGGGACAATTTATGGCGTTCATTTGCACCCTTATTTGATGAGACCTTCCCGTGTGAAGCCTTACTTCTGCTAGCGAAAGTCCTTGCTTTTCTTGAAGAACGGCGTAATCGAGTTCTGCGTATTTTGCGCCGGCATCGGTCGGCGTGCAAACGTAAACCATATTATTGATGGAATTCTTTTTCATATAGTTTTTAAGCGTTGCCTTTTCTTCTTTCGGCTTACCTACCAAAACGGTTAAATACTTCTTTTCAAAGTCGCCGTTTTTCATTTGTTCGGACAGCCTCGAAGCCGCCTTACTAGACTTGGCAAACACCATAACGCCACCCGTCGGCCTATCTAATCTATGAACAAGCCCGACGTACACGTTACCCTTTTTATCGTACCTATCCTTGACATACTCCTTGATAATCGTAAGCATATCCTTATCCTTACTCGAATCTTCACACGAAGGAATATTTTGAGGTTTTAATACGACGATTATATGATTGTCTTCATGCAATATTACTAAATCTTCCATAACTATTCGTTTATCCACATTCCACTGTTTCCACATGGAAGGATAACTCCTTTTTCTTCTGTTTCTAAACCGACTTCGTACGCTTCTACCTTGCCACCTTTTTTGTTTGCAAGCGTTATCTCTAATATGTTTTTTATTACCTGAGGCTGAAGCCCCGTGGTGTAACTATTTATTAAGAAAAACAACGGATTATCGCTAAGCACTTTTGCGCACAATTCCACAAGCGAGAAAAGTTCCGTTTCCAACTTCCACATTTCGCCGTTGGGTCCTCTGCCGTAACTGGGCGGGTCCATTATAACGGCGTCGTAACGCCTGCCACGACGTATTTCCCTTTCTACAAATTTTTTGCAGTCGTCTATAATATATCTCACCTTGGGATTTTCTATTTTGGAAAGCCTTACGTTTTCCCCCGCACGCTCCACCATTGCCTTTGCACTATCTACGTGGCAAACGCTGGCGCCTGCCTTTGCGCAAGCAACCGTTGCTCCACCCGTATATGCAAAAAGGTTAAGCACGCTAATTTCTCTACCTGCGTTTTGTATTAAAGAACGCATTTTATCCCAATTAACAGCCTGCTCGGGAAAAAGCCCCGTGTGCTTAAAACCCATCGGTTTTATCTTAAAGGTCAAGTCATTGTAACTCACCGTCCACTCGTCCGGCATTTTACCTTTATAAAGCCACTTTCCACCACCCGTTTCGCTACGAACGTACTTTGCAGAAAGCCCTTTATATCCGTCCATATCCACACTGCTTTTCCATATAACTTGAGGGTCTGGACGAAGAAGTACGACGTCCTTCCAACGCTCTAATTTATAGCCGTCTCCCGTGGCAATTACCGAGTAATCTTTCCACTTTGCAACTCTCATTTTATACCTTTTTTATCGTTACGACGCATTTTACGCCGTTTACGTCTATTTCTTTCGTAAAGCCCTCTGCTTTGCCTTCAATTACCTTTTCGCAAAGAACGACTTTTTTAAGATTGTCGCCGAAGAATATGTCTTTAACGTCTTGATTTTCCGTTTCAAAACAAATATCTATTCTGTCGGTTACCTCGAAACCTGCTTCCTTTCTTAACGATTGTACTTTGGAAATTATTTCTCTTTCGTCGCCTTCCTTTTTGAGTTCGGGCGTTATCGTCGTATCCATAACTACCGTTACGCCTTTGTCGGAAGCAGAAACAAAGCCTTCTGCACTTTCGCTAGATATAAGCAAGTCGTCAATTGTAAATTCAACCTTATCACCGTCAATATCTATAGCGTAAACGCCGTTTGTCTTAACTTCGGTTACGACTTTTAGCGTGTCGCAACTATCTAAAAACGCCCTTATCTTGCCTAACTTTGCACCGTACTTAGGTCCTAAAGTTTTTAATTGAGGTTTGATTTTGTAAGTTACGAATTTTGTTGCGTCTTTTAAGTATTCAACCTGTTTAACGTTTAATTCATCTTTTGCAATTTCTAACAAGCCTTCCGAAAGTTCCTTTCTTTGCTCTGCGCATACGAATATTTTCGTAAGAGGCTGACGGTTTTTGATGTTAGATGCGTTTCTGCAACTTCTGCCCAGAACGACTATATCGAGAAGGTCTTGCATACCGTTTTCGAGTTCAGCGTCTATCATACTTTCGTCAACCTCGGGGAAGTCGCAAAGATGAACGGACTTCGGTGCGTCTTGATAAAAAGACGGGACTAAATTTTGATAAATGGACTCTGCCATAAACGGTGTAAACGGTGCAGAAAGTTTTGCCATCGTCGTCAATACGGTGTAAAGAGTCGTGTATGCGGAAATTTTATCTTCCGTCATATCGTGTCCCCAATACCTTTCTCTGCCACGGCGAACATACCAGTTAGACAAGTCGTCGGTAAAGTTTTGCAACGCCCTTGCACTATCGAAAATATTGTATTCGCTTAAAAGTTTATCGACGGTTTTTACAAGCGTGTTTAATTTTGACAATACCCATTTGTCCATTAACGACAATTTACAATCTTTAATATCGTACTTGGACGGGTCGTATTTGTCGATGTCGGCATAAAGCACGAAAAATGCGTAAGTGTTCCAAAGTGTACCCATAAACTTTCTTTGCGCTTCGGAAACGGCTTCTTCGTAAAATCTTGACGGAAGCCACGGTGCCGAACCTGTGTAAAAATACCATCTAACGGCATCTGCACCTTGTTTGTCCAAAATGCTCCAAGGGTCTACGACGTTGCCTTTATGCTTACTCATTTTAATACCGTTTTTGTCGTTAACATGCCCCAAAACTATGCAATTCTTAAAGGGCGCTTTATCGAACAGCAACGTCGATATTGCAAGCAAAGTGTAAAACCAACCTCTCGTTTGGTCGATTGCCTCACTGATGAAATCGGCAGGGAAATGACTTTCGAAAAGTTCTTTATTCTCAAAGGGATAATGATATTGAGCAAAAGGCATACTGCCCGAATCGAACCAGCAGTCTATAACTTCTTTTTCTCTTACGAACGTTCCTCCACATTCGCACTCGAAAGTACATTCGTCAATGTAAGGACGGTGAAGTTCTATATCTCCCGTTATGCCACATTTATCTTTTAACTCTTGCTTACTGCCGATAACGTGGATTTTGCCACATTTGTTACATACCCATACCGGCAACGGAGTACCCCAGTATCTTTCTCTCGAAATACCCCAATCGATAACATTTTCGAGGAAGTTGCCCATTCTGCCGTTTTTGATTGTTTCCGGCATCCAGTTAATGGTGTTGTTGTTTGCGATGAGTTTATCTTTGACAGCCGTCATTTTTATAAACCAACTGCTACGAGCATAGTAAAGAAGCGGTGTGTCGCATCTCCAACAGAAAGGATAACTGTGTTCGAAAGGCAATTCCTTAAACAATAATCCTCTTTCTTTTAAGTCTTTAATAACTAATTTGTCGGCGTCTTTTACAAAAATACCCTTCCATTCGCCCGTTTCTTCGGTCATTTTGCCACGGTCGTCTACAAGTTTTACAAACGGCAATTTATAATTTCTTCCGACGTTTGCGTCGTCTTCGCCGAATGCAGGCGCAATGTGTACTACACCACTACCGTCTGAAAGAGTTACGTAAGTGTCGCACGTTACGTAATAAGCCTTTTCTTTTAACGAATCTTTTACAAAATCGAACAACGGTACGTAAGGTGTGTATTCGTATTCTTTGCCTTTCTTTACGGAAATTACTTGATAATTTTCGAATAATTTATCTTTTAAGGCGTCTGCCAAAATATAATTATTTCCGTCTTCTGCCTTTATTTCAACATAGTCTTCGTTGGGGTTCATACAGAGTGCGACGTTGGAAGGAAGCGTCCAAGGTGTCGTCGTCCATGCCAAGAAGTACGTATTGTCCTTATCTTGCAATTTGAAGCGCACAAAAATTGACGTTTCTTTGACGTCTTTATAGCCTTGCGCTACTTCGTGAGAAGAAAGCGCCGTTCCACAACGAGGACAGTACGGCACGATTTTGTGCCCTTTATACAACAAGCCTTTGTCGGCAATAGTCTTTATCGCCCACCAAACAGACTCGATATATTTATCGTCGTAAGTAATGTAAGGCTCGTCCATATCTGCCCAGTAACCTACACGGTCACTCATTTTTTCCCATTCGCCTTTATACTTCCAAACGGATTCTTTACACTTTTTGATGAAAGGCTCTATGCCGTACTTTTCGATTTCTTGTTTGCCGTCTATACCGAGAAGTTTTTCTACCTCTAATTCAACGGGAAGCCCGTGCGTATCCCAACCTGCTTTCCTTAAACAGTGTTTGCCTTTCATAACCTGAAAACGAGGAATAATGTCTTTTATTACACGGGTTAAAATATGGCCGATGTGCGGCTTTCCGTTAGCCGTCGGTGGTCCGTCGTAAAAAGTAAACTCTTGTTTACCCGTGTTTTTGTTAACGTTTTGAGAAAATATTTCGTTCTCTTTCCAAAATTCAAGTATTTCCTTTTCTCTCTCTAAAAAGTTTAAAGAAGTTTCTACCTTTTTGTACATTAGGCGTTTCTCCTATTATATATTATATATTTTTTAAATTATATCTTTTATAAGCATTTTTGTAAAGTTAATTTTTGTCTTTTTTAAGATTTTTGATAAAATAACTTGCAAAAATTTTGCAAATACTATAAAATGATATAGCCGTACTATGCGGGGAGTTAGCGATGCCCTGTAGTCCACAATTCGCTTAGTGGAGCAGAATGCCGATTTAGGTTTTTGTGGTGGTTGGCTGAATTTAGCAAGGAATGTTGACGTTAAGGTCTTATGCAACGTGTCCCCGTGAACCGTGTCAGAGTAGGAATACAGCAGCACTAAACGGTAAGATGCGTGTGCCATAAGGTTGCTTTAAAAGAGTTACCTACTATTTTACCGCTTCGGTCACAACTATCGAGG
The DNA here is from genome assembly GCA_964386845.1 of uncultured Christensenella sp. GTDB lineage: Bacteria > Bacillota > Clostridia > Christensenellales > Borkfalkiaceae > UBA1259. The sequence goes on along the minus strand of CAYLUH010000010.1, from coordinate 20,984 downwards.
TCGGACGTACGGTTTTTTTTAAAACTAACGGCGAGATAATTTCTCGCCGTTTTTGTTTTCCACTT
>CAYLUH010000010.1:0-20819 GCA_964386845.1 uncultured Christensenella sp. | reverse complement strand
ATTTTATTTGTTGGATTTTCTTCTGTTGTGTTCTTTGCAAAGCAGTTGGCAGTTTTCGACGCTTGTTTTTCCACCCTCGCACCACGGCGTTATATGGTCTGCTTCCATTTCGTCTATTTCGTAATGAGTTTTTTCTCTGCCCTCTTCTTTGCAATGTGGACATATACCCTTTTGACGCTCGTAGACAAGCCTCTTTTCGTTTTCCGTAAAGGCACGAATATTAAGGTGCTTTTCGTTACCCGAAAGCAGATATTCGTATATCCCCGAACGCTTTGTAACATCGTCGTCTTGCATCAATTTTACTATCTTTTCTTCTAGTTCTTGAGGGTTGTAATTTTTGTCGCAATACTCGTTGTAAAGAATACCCCAGTTAAGCCCTTTCATCTCTTTGCGATACTTAGGGAAAATGGTTTGCGCCCAGGTGATAACAGATTGAAAATATTGCCATAACGGTGTGGCGTGACTGTCGTGCTGATGAATTGACATATATTCTCTTATCGTCGTTTTTTCTCTGCTTGATATCCATTCTAAAGCCTTTTCTAAATAATCTTGACGGTTTACTTCGCCGTTAATGTATTTGTTTGCCAAAAGATATGCGACACAGCCGTTTTTTGAAAAATAGCGTTTAGCGTCGGAAAGCCATTCGCCCGTGTAAACGGCGTTACGCAGTTCTTGCTCTTTTAACTGAACGCCTGCTATATTGATTATCTTAAACCAATCGAGTTTTTCTTTGTCGTTGCCGTTGCATATATAAATCATAAGGGAATAATCTAAAAAGCGCTCTTTTTCTGCTTGCGTTAGACTGTGAAAAAAACGCTCGTTAAGAGAAAAATCGCCGTTTACGTATTGGCAAATTGAAATGGTGCGCTGTTGTCCGTCAAGCAGTTCAAAGTTGCCGTTTCCGTCGTCTACCCAGTACATAACGTTGAGAGGAAAACCTTTCATAACCGTTTCTATGACGGCGTTGCGCTGTTTTTCTTTATAAACAAATTCTCGCTGAAAAGCAGGGCGAATATTAAGCTTGCCACCATACCCGACAACGCCGTTTTCTTGACTATCCACATATCCGTTTACAACGTCTCTGATTTTTATCTCGTGCAATTCGATTTTCATATCACTTCTTTCTCCTAATTAACAATCTTTGATAAACTTTAATTCCATTTATCACGCCGGCGGCATTTAAGTCGTAAACACCTTTTTTACCGAACAACTCAAAATAGCGTTTTTTACATTCTTCACTCGTATACACACGAGTTTTTAAGCCATATAAATCCAAGTTTTCGCACATACCCAATATTTCAAATTGTTTTGGGTTATATTTATCTAAAAAAGTTATAGGAACGCCCATTATACCATAATAATCATACGGGATATTTGATACTTTGCCGACTTCTATTGCATTATAATTATCGTATTGGGGATATTCCTCTGCCCTATATTGTTTGTATAATGGTAAATCTTCGTGCATTTTTGATATTTCGAGATTAGTAAACCATCTTGTTAAGCCGTTTACTTGTTGAGTAATTTCCCCACTTGGCAATTTAAATTTATTAGGTGAAGTATAACCAAGCCAAGCCATATTATCTTTCAACAAAGGGAAGAATTCTTTATACGTTATGGCATTTTTGTTGCCTATTATTATAAACTTTTTGTCATATTCGACAAGTTGGGCAACGTACTCTCTAAACAACGAAAACGGTGGGTTTGTTACCACTATGTCAGATTGCTTTAACAGTTCTATACATTCTTCCGAGCGAAAATCTCCGTCTCCTTTAAGAAGTGTGAGGGAATTTTTTTTGTTTTTTAAAAGGTATTCAACGTCGGACAAATCGACGGCGCCGTCGCCGTTATAATCCGATACCTCTGTAATTTCTATTTTATACGCCTTGCGATTGTTGTTTGCAAAAGTTATATCTGCATCTTCTAAAAAAGAAAACTGTGTGAAAGCAATGGGAGAACTATCGTAACTTGTGCAGATAAGTTTTTTTAATTTTAAGTGATTAAAATTTAATGCAAAATACTTAAAAAAATTGCTTTCAAAGGGGTCGTCGCAATTACAAAAAACTATTTTTTCTTTAAAATGATTTTTATAATGTTTTAGTTCGTTCTCTATGTCGTTTAGTTGAGTATAGAACTCGTCATTTTTAGCCGATTTCGCACTTTGCAATGAGTTGTTTCCTGCCATTATTGGTACTCCTTTGTAACAAAAGTCGCACCGTTTAAAAATAAAAAGTGCGCCAACCGAAGTTAACGCACCAAAAACGCAAACTCCGTTGTTTGGCGTACAATTTTAATAGAAATGACTAATCACTCCCATTGAAATTTGCGTTTTTTGCAAATTTATATAATGGGAGCATGCACAAAAAAGGGTAAAATTATCCCCTATAATTAGCCATTTTCTAAACACACTTCAATACTTTTTTCAATATTTTTTGGCAATAAAAAAACCCGGCTAGTTAAACAAGCCGAGTTTTTTTCGCTTTTGGCGGTTTTTATTATTTCATTGCTTCTTCTACGGCAACTGCAAGTGCTACGCTTGCACCTACCATCGGGTTGTTACCCATACCGATTAAGCCCATCATTTCTACGTGTGCCGGAACTGAAGACGAACCTGCAAATTGTGCGTCTGAGTGCATTCTTCCCATCGTATCCGTCATGCCGTAACTTGCAGGACCTGCAGCCATGTTGTCCGGATGAAGCGTTCTGCCCGTGCCACCACCTGATGCAACGGAGAAGTATTTTTTGCCGTTTTCGTTAGCCCACTTTTTGTATGTGCCGGCTACGGGGTGTTGGAAACGAGTCGGGTTAGTTGAGTTACCTGTAATAGATACGTCTACCTTTTCCGATTTCATTATTGCAACGCCTTCATTAACGTCGTCTGCACCGTAGCAACGTACTTTTGCTCTGTCTCCGTCGCTATATGCAGTTTCTTTTACGATTTTTAATTCTTCCGTGTAGTAGTCGAACTTCGTTTGAACGTAAGTAAAGCCGTTTATTCTGGAGATGATGAACGCAGCGTCTTTACCTAAACCGTTAAGAATAACTCTTAATGGTTTTTTTCTTACCTTGTTAGCCGTTTTTGCAATACCGATTGCACCTTCTGCAGCGGCAAAAGATTCGTGACCTGCCAAGAATGCGAAACATTCTGTTTCTTCTCTCAAAAGCATTGCAGCCAAGTTGCCGTGTCCCAAACCAACCTTTCTGTTTTCTGCAACAGAACCGGGAATACAGAAACTTTGCAAGCCGACGCCGATAAGTTCTGCAGCGTCTGCCGCTTTCGTTGCGCCACTCTTGATTGCGATTGCAGCACCTACGGTGTATGCCCATACTGCGTTTTCAAAAGCAATTGGTTGTACGCCCTTTACGATGGCTTCTACGTCAATGCCCTTTTCGTCGCATATCTTCTTTGCTTCTTCGATATTTTTAATACCGTATTCTGCTAACGCTTTGTTAATTTTGTCAATTCTTCTTTCATAACCTTCGAAAGTAATACTCATAGTCTTTTCCTCCTATTATTCCTTTCTCGGGTCGATGTATTTAGCCGCCCCGTCAAATCTGCCGTATTGTCCAGATGCTTTCTTGTACGCTTCGTCTGCCGACAAACCTTTCTTAATAAAGTCTGCCATCTTGCCGAAGTTTACAAACGAGTAACCTATAATTTGGTCGTCTTTATCTAATGCGATTTTGGTAACGTATCCTTCTGCCATTTCCAAATATCTGGGTCCTTTTGCCTTTGTAGAATACATAGTACCTACTTGCGAACGCAAACCTTTACCCAAGTCTTCAAGTCCTGCGCCGATAACCAAACCGTCTTCAGAGAATGCAGATTGCGTTCTGCCGTATACGATTTGCAAGAATAATTCTCTCATTGCAGTGTTGATAGCATCACAAACCAAGTCTGTATTGAGTGCTTCCAAAATTGTTTTGCCCGGTAAAATTTCTGCTGCCATTGCCGCAGAGTGCGTCATACCAGAGCAACCTATCGTTTCTACAAGCGCTTCTTCGATGATGCCGTTTTTTACGTTTAGCGTTAATTTGCACGCTCCTTGTTGTGGCGCACAATGTCCGATACCGTGTGTGAATCCGGAAATGTCTGTTATCTCTTTTGCTTGTACCCATTTCGCTTCTTCAGGAATAGGTGCAGGACCGTGGTTAGGTCCCTTTGCAACACAGGCCATTTCTTTAACTTCAGTTGAATACTGCATAAATTTATGCCCTCCATGTTCTTTTATTTATATCTTAATTCAGTATACCAAAACTTTGCGATTTTGACAATAGTTTTTTATCTTTTTTATTATTGTTTTTATTTATTTTTGTTTTGTATTCGCCTTTTGTAATCAAACAAATATTGTTGATAATACCCTGCGTTTTCTTTAAATTCGTTTACAAACCATTTTGATATTTCTTCTCTATCGGTCAGTTGCCCGTTAAAATCTTCTCTATAAACTTTTTCCATCCACGTGTCTACGGGAAAACAGTCCATACGTGAATAGCCGAACAAAACGGTGCAATCGGCAACCTTTCTGCCAACGCCTAAAAGACGGGTAAGTTTTTTACGTAATTCTTTCGTTTCAAGCCCGTTTAACGCACCTATGTCGAACCCACGCTCTATTTCTACCATTAAATTCTTTAAGTATCTTGCCCTAAAACCCACGCCACACGAACGAAAATCTTCTTCTGTCAGCGTGATAAGTTTTTCTTGCGTCGGAAATGCGTGATAACGGTGCCCGTCAAAAACCTTTTCTTCGCCGAAAGTTTGACAAATTTTATCTATGCTCTTTTTTATTTTGGGTATGTTATTGTTTTGCGATATTATAAACGAAAACAAAACTTCAAAAGCGTTTTGCTTTAATATCCTTATCCCTTTGCCGATTTCTGCGCTACTTTTTAGCGTGTCGTAACCTGATAAGGTGGCGCCGCCTACTATTAAAGAACAATCCCTTTTTAAGTCAAAATAATTCTTAAAATACTCTGCGTCTTCTTCCAAACATTCTATGACTGTTTGGTCGCCATCCTCGAAAACAAACGCACATTTATCGAGAGAATAAGCAAGATATCCTTTTTCCAACTTTTCAAAACGAAAAACTTGCCCGCATTCCAGCGTGTCTGCTATATTAAAATATTCTTTGCCGTATTTTATCTTTTCCACGATTTTCTTTTTTAACCAACTAATAGAAAAAGGAGTGATTACACTCCTTTTTTTAACTATTTTGCGTAAACGCTAACTTTCTTGTCGTTTCTGCCCTTTCTTTCGTACTTAACAACGCCGTCGATTAATGCGAACAACGTGTCGTCAGAACCGATACCTACGTTTTCACCCGGGTGAATTTTCGTTCCACGTTGACGAACGATTATTCCGCCTGCTAAAATTGCTTGACCGTCTGCCTTCTTAATGCCTAAACGCTTTGCGTTACTGTCTCTTCCGTTTTTCGTGCTACCGCCACCTTTGTGGTGAGCAAATAATCTAAATAATATCATTATATCTTACCTCCACTTATTTTGCAGCGATTTCTAATACTTTTACTGCTGTGAAAGGTTGCCTGTGTCCTTGTTTCTTCCTTTCGTTCTTTTTAGCCTTATACTTGAATACGACGATTTTTTTGTCTTTGCCTTGCTCGACAACTTCGCCTACCATTTTATAAGCCTTTGCCTCTTCTGCTACTTTGATGCCGTTTTCATCTGAAACCATCAAAACGCTGAATTCTACCTTGTCGCCTACGTTTGCAGATAATTTTTCGAACTTGATTACTTCGCCAACTTCTGCTCTGTACTGCTTGCTACCGTTTTCTACGATTGCGTACATTTTTACCTCCATCTAACCAGTCTCGCCGAATTTAATTTTGGGGTGTGTTTTACACTTGTTTAACCCCTTTCGAGCGGCTCTTTGATTATTTTACTTGATTAACCTACTTTTGTCAATTATTTTTTACACCTTTTACCCTTTTATTTTATTAAAAAGCATATTTTTTTATCTTTTGGAACAAACTTTTATTGTTAGGAGATTTTATGGATAAAAAAGAATTTAACGAAAAAGCCATTAACGACGCTTACAAAAACGCTCATATCGCACTTCAAAGTATTTCCGATATTCTGCCCTCCGTCGACGACGAAAATTTGAAAACCGAACTTAAAGAGCAATACGAGGGATACGAAAAAGTTATCGGCGATATTTCTACCTTTATGGCTGAAAACAATATAACGCCGAAAGACGTTAATCCCTTGAAAAAAGCCATGCTTTGGAGCAGTATCAAAATGAAAACTTTGATTGACAATTCAAAAAATCAAATTGCAGAAATGATGATTAAGGGCACGGTGATGGGTATTACGGAACTTGTTGCAATGCAAAACGAAAAGGAAAATCTTTCCGACGAGGTTTTGGAAAAAATAACGATGTTACTTGAACTCGAAGAAAATTACAACGAAAGATTGAAAAAATATCTATAAAAAAACTAGGAGTTACGCTTTAACTCCTAGTTTTTTTTATTATCGATTTTTTAGAAAGCCTTTATTATTATTTCTTTTCGATTAAAACTTTCTTTAAGCGAGCAAACCTTGGAAGTCCGTCTTCTTTAACCATTCCACATTCGCCTTGGATAAGTGGAAGTGCATATTTAACGAATTCTTCGCTGATGCCCGTTCCGTTGTTGATAATCCATTCTAACGGAACAGTCTTTTCAGTGTTTGCTGCAAGTTCTAACGGGAGAAGTTTATATTCACATTCGTACTTATCCCCTTCCTTTCTTGCGTAGCATACCATTTTATCCGTTTCGCCGTTAACGGCTGCTCTAACTGCTTGCTTACCTGCTTCGAACGTTTCTTCGATGTCCGTTTTAGATGCACAGTGTGCAGCACATCTTTGCATTAACGAAAGTTCTACGCCACGAGTTTTGAAACCCGTCTTTTCTTTGATGAGGTTTGCCAAAATAGATGCAACGCCACCAAGTTGAGCGTGACCGAAGCTGTCTCTTGCAGCGGCTGCGCCGAGTGCTTCGCATATAAGCGTTCCGTTCTTATCGTGAATACCTTCGGATACGACTGCGATACACTTATTGTTGTTTTTAGCACATACGTCTTTTACGTCTTCAACGAATTTGTCTACGTCGAAATCTACTTCGGGTAAATAAATTAAGTCTGCACCCAAGCCCTTTGCGTTTGCTAATGCCGCAGATGCCGTTAACCAACCTGCGTTTCTTCCCATTGCTTCGATAACGCATACCATAGGCGTGTCGTAAACTTTTGCGTCTAAGTTAATTTCCATAATGGATGTTGCGATATATTTTGCGGCAGATGCAAATCCCGGGCAGTGGTCTGTTCCGAACAAGTCGTTATCGATTGTCTTTGGAACGCCGATTACGTTGATGTCGTAACCCGATTTTGCCATATACTTGCTGATTTTGTTGCAGGTATCCATACTGTCGTTTCCACCGTTATAGAAGAAGAAACGTACGTTGTATTTTTTGAATACTTCTAACAATCTCTTGTAATCGGTGTCGTCTACGTCAGCATCTTTAAGTTTGTATCTTACAGAACCCATTGCCGACGACGGCGTGTTTTTTAACAATTCTAATTCTTTTCTGTCCTCTTTGCCGATATCGTACAATTCTTCGTTAAGAATACCTCTGATACCGTGTGCGGCACCGTATACTGCCGTTATTTGTTCGCTGTCCAAGCCTTCGATAAATACACCGGCTGCACTTGCGTTAATAACTGACGTCGGTCCACCTGATTGAGCAAATATTAATGCACCTTTCAAACCTTTCATTTTGTTTCTCCTAAAGTTTATTTTTATTTTTTTATTTACTTATTATTCCTGCCGCTTTGTACAACTCTTCGTTAAATACTCGCTTGCAATTAAACACTTCTTCAAACGGCATCGATATAATCTTGTTGTCTTTTATACCGACGGCGCACGAAGACGAATCTTTGTCCATCATAATTTCTACGGCTTTTACGGCTAATCTCGTTGCCAAAATCCTGTCTGCCATAGTGGGCGAACCACCACGTTGAACGTGCCCTAGATGAGTGATTTTTATATCTACGTTTGCGTGTTCGTTTAAGTATTTTACTATTTCGTCCCTATTGCCTGCGCCCTCTGCCAAAACTATCATATTAGACGTTTTTCCACGACGCTTGCTCTTTATAAGCGACTTTGCAATCTCGTCAAGGTCGTACGGCTTTTCGGGAATTAAAATGTATTCTGCGCCACCTGCTATTGCTGCATAAAGCGCAATGTCTCCGCAATGCCTACCCATTACTTCTATCAAACTTACTCTGTCGTGAGATTGCATCGTATCACGAAGGTTATTGATTGCAGACAGCACGGTGTTTACAGCCGTGTCGAAACCTAGCGTATAATCGGTGTACGCCAAGTCGTTATCTATCGTACCAGGAATACCGATACATTTGATTCCACAGTTATCGGATAAATCTTTTGCGCCTCTAAACGAACCGTCTCCACCGACGACGATTAAACCTTCTATGCCGAACGCTTCTAGCGTTTCTGCCGCTACCTTTTGCCCTTCGAGTTTAACGAATTCGGGGCACCTTGCAGTCTTTAAGAAAGTTCCTCCTCGTTGTACCATATCCGATACCGAACGGTTTTGAAGTTCTACAACGTTTCCTTCCATAAGCCCGTTCCAACCACGCTCTACTCCGAAAACCTGCATTCCGTAATAACGTGCAGTCCTAACTACGGCACGAACTGCCGCATTCATACCCGGGGCGTCTCCACCACTTGTTAACACAGCGATTTTATTCATACGTTTCTCCTTCCGTTAGTGTTTCAACTCTTTTAATTTTAACATATAACTTTGTTTTTTTCTACTGTTTTAATTAACTTTTATATTTTTTTGACAAAAAAAATTATTTCGTTTTCCTTTAATATGTTTTTAAGTTCGCTAATTAACCCTTCGCATCGACGCACGCTACATTTTGCATCGTATTTTACGCCGTTTATTGCAAGTATAGCTTTGGCTTCGCCCGGATAACTTTCTAATATATCCCTTATTTCTTCAACCTTATTTGCATTTTCGCCGTTTATTATTAAACCTAAAAATTCTTGTTCGACGGGTTCTTTCTGCTCTTCGCCTATTTCTAGTTTATCTATCTTTTCTGCGATGATTTGCGGTACTCCGTCCTTAACTTGAAGTTTTCCCGTTACCTTTACGATGCTCTCTTCCGTTAAGTAACCCCTACAAACGTCGTAAACCTTTGGGAACACGATGACTTCTATCTGCCCGTAAACGTCCTCTATCTTGACAAAACTCATTGTCGAGCCACCCTTAGTCGCAAGACGCTTGGCTTCCGTTATTATGCCACCCATAACGACACGCTGATTTTCTTTTATTTCAGTAAAATGCTTTATGCCCGATTCGTCTTCCTCGAAAAAAGATAAGGCGTTTGTGTTAAAGTTAAATTTTTCGAACTCTTTAACGAAGTCTGTCAACGGGTGTCCCGATAAATATACGCCGAGCACCGATTTTTCTAACGACAACTTTTCTTTCGAAGAAAATTCGGGAAGTATCGGAATCTCCAATTTTAAGCCTTCGTCTTCTTCTAAGAGCGTGCCGAAAAAACTCATCTGCACGTCGTTTTTCTTTTTCTCGGCGGCAGAAACTCTTTCGATATACATGGCTGAAATTTCCATAATGGAATTCCTCGTATACCCGAAACAATCGAAACTGCCCGACAATATCAAACTTTCTACCAACCTCTTGTTTATGTTAAAGCCGATACATCTATTGACAAAATCGTCAAAGCCTTTAAAGTCGCCGTGCTTTTCCCTTTCTTCGACGATTTGATTTATTACCCCGAGTCCTACGTTTTTAAGCCCTACCAAGCCGTAACGAATTCCACCGTCTTCACAAGAAAAGTACGCTTTACTTTTGTTAATATCCGGTGGCAAAACTTTTATGTTTTTGGTTTTCAAAAAGTTTAAATACTTGGAAAGTTCTTCTATTTTATCAAAACGGTTGTTAAGTATCGCCGTGAAAAATTCGACGGGATAATATCTCTTTAAGTACGCCGTTTGATATGCCAAAACTGCGTAAGCGGCGGCGTGCGACTTATTGAACGCATACTTTGCGAAACCTGCCATTTCGTCGAAAACCTTTGTTGCTATTTCTTTGGAAACGCCGTTTGCCACTGCACCCGGGATAGGCGCACCCTTTTCACTTATGCCACCTTCTATAAATATCTTCTTTTGTCTTGCCATTTCGGCTTCGTTCTTTTTACCCATCGCCCTACGCACGATGTCGGCTTGTCCTAGCGAAAAGCCACCTATTACTTGACAAATTTGCATAACTTGTTCTTGATAAATAAGCACGCCGTACGTTGCTTTAAGAAGTGGCTCTAACGACGGGTGATCGTATTTTATCGTTTCGGGATGATGCTTGTATTGAACGTACTTCGGGATAGAATCCATAGGTCCCGGCCTATACATCGATATGCCGGCGATAATGTCTTCGAAAGTGGACGGCTTTAAATCTTTCATAAAGCGTTTCATTCCCGGACTTTCGAGTTGGAACACGGCGTCCGTTTCTCCGTCGCTTATGAGTTTGTATACTTCAGGGTCTTCGTAACCTAGTTTATGGAAATCTAGCGTTACGCCGAAATCTTCCCTAACGTATTGCATCGCCTTGGATATATCGGTTAGCGTCCTAAGTCCTAAAAAGTCCATTTTGAGCATTCCGAGTTGCTCTACGACTTTCATATTAAATTGCGTGGTTACATCGTCGCCACTCCTTTGCAGAGGTACGTTGTCTTGTATTACTTTTGCGCATATTACGACGCCCGCCGCATGCATACCCGTTTGCCTTGGCATATCTTCTACACGCATCGCCATGTCGACGACCTTTTTTATGTTGTCGTCGCTTTCGTAAAATTCACGAAGTTCTTTTACGCTTACGTCTTCGCCGTCTTTATTCTTTTTAAATCCGAAACTTTCGGCAATACTGCTTTTGCCGTCCATAAGTTTGGTAACCTTGTCCGTTTCGCTGTACGGCACTCTATATACCCTACCGACGTCTTTTATGGCTACTCTACCTGCTAGCGTTCCGAACGTTACTATTTGCGCAACCTTGTCGTATCCGTACTTTTTACGAACGTATTCTACGACTTCTTCACGCCTATCGTCTTGAAAGTCTATATCAAAGTCAGGCATACTTACACGCTCGATGTTCAAAAATCTTTCAAAGACTAAGTCGTATTTGAGTGGGTCGACGTCGGTTATGCCGACGGAATATGCGATGATACTGGAAACACCACTGCCCCTGCCTGCACCGACGGAAATGCCGTGCTCTTTCGCCCAGTTTATAAAGTCCCAAACGATGAGATAATATTCGATATATCCCATCGAATGTATAGTGTTTAACTCGTAATCGAACCTATCTTGTATCTCTTTCGTGATTACGGGATAGCGTTCTCTTAATCCCTTTTCGGCAAGTCCTTTCAAAAACTCGTAAGACGTTTGTCCGTTATCCGGCGTATATCCCGGAATTAAAGAATTATCCCTTATCGGCTCGCATTTTGCGTTTAAATTAAACACGGGCTCTTCGTTACACTTTTTTGCAATCTCCAAAGTGTTTTCCAGCGCTTCGGGAATATACGAAAAAAGTTCGTACATCTCGTCGGGCGTTTTTAAGTACGCCTCTTTTGTTTCCATCTTGAAACGAGTGGGGTCGTCTATCGTCGACTTCGTGCTGATACACGCAACGACGTCTTGCACTTCGTAATCTTCTTTCTCTATATAGTGAACGTCGTTGGTTGCGACTAACTTTATGTTCAACTCTTTCGACAATTGTATGAGTAATGGATTTATTCTCCTCTGCTCTAATATGCCGTGGTCTTGTATCTCTAAATAAAAATCGTCGCCGAACATCTCTTTTAGCATGAGAGCCGCCTGTTTTGCGCCCTCGTAATCGCCCTCGACAAGACGCCTCGACACTCTGCCTTGCAAACAGCCTGACAAACACACCAAACCTTCTGTGTGCTCTTTAAGAAGTTTGTAGTCTATTCTGGGTTTATAATAAAAACCTTCTACATATGCGATACTGTCAAGCTTTATTAAGTTTTTGTAACCCTTTTTATTTTTGCATAGTAAAACCAAGTGGTCGTAATCTCTTACTTCCTTTTTGTAATCGTCGCAAGCGTAAAGTTCGCAACCGATAATGGCTTGTACGCCCTCTTTTTTTGCGTGCTCTGCAAAATATATCGTGCCGAACATATTGCCGTGGTCGGTTATGGCAAGAGCATTCATTCCTTTTTCTTTACATGCTTTGAAAACTTTATCTATACGGGTTGCTCCGTCTAACAAACTGTATTCCGTGTGTAAATGTAAATGAACAAAATCTTTCATATCTCTCCTATCGTATCTCGCTTGCTATCGTAATCAATTTCCTCAAACGGTGAATTAAACAACTTTTGGTTATTCCTAATTTTTCCGCCAACTCCACAGAACTATCTTCGGGATTGGCAATTCTAACTTGCGCAACCTCTTTTAACGGCTTTTTAAGGCTTTCGAAAAGGTCGCTATTTATAATTTTATTTATCGCTTCAATCTGCTCCGACGACGCCGTTATTTGACGACTAAGATTTCCTAAATCGCAATTCTTTTGACGGTTGCTGTTGTTCGTAATTTCTCTCTTTATCATAAGGTCGGTTATCTCGAAAACGGACAGCGCGCAACCTAAATAAGCAAGCAAGTTTTTAATTTGCTCTGCACTTTTTATATAGACTATATAAGCGTCTTTTCTTCTGGTGATTTTACTTTGAACGCCCGTTTTACCAAGCATGGAAAGTGTTTCGTATGCAGGGGCTGAATGAGAAAAAACCATTTCTGCGTGATAACCACTGCTTTGACTTTTTCTGTCTGACGGAATTATGCAGTTACCGACCGATAAAAACAACCCTTTGAAAAAACTTTTTAAACAACATTCTTTGTCGGAAAATGGCGTAAACATATTAAGCAAAATTTCGTACTCGTTGTCGCTTTCTTTCAACACGCCTATGGCGTTCAAAACCTCGATGGCTTTGTCGCCGAAAACGTTTATCTTTATTTTATCTTTATTGTGGCGTTTGTCTTGTCCGAAAGAAACTTCCCTTACTTCGTAATCGAAAAGTGTTATCAGGTACTCGGAAACGACTTGCAAAACCTCCTCCGAATCTACCTTAAACTCTATTCCGTACTTGCCGTCTTGAAGGTACAAACTGCCGGAACCTCTTATCACGCCTGCAAGAAAAGCAAGTTTACAGCACTTACTTTTTACGCCTTTTTTTACTATCTCTTTTTTTACTTTTTCGGTAAAACTCATAAGTTTTTCTCCTTATACTCGGCAAACCGAAATTTGGGAATTTTACCGTTTATATTCATTATTCTGTCTTCGCTGATATCAACTCTCTTTAACGCCTGTTCGACTAAAGATATTTCTCCTATCCTTTCCACGCTGTGCGCATCGGAATCTATCACGAAATTAACACCCGTCTTTGCCACTTCGAAAAGTTCTTCATCCGTTAAATGCACTTTCTTACTGTTTAATTCCATATACGTTCCGTAATCGGCGCAACATTTTGCCACCTCGACGGCGTTTGCATAACAACAAAAATTTACGTGAGTTAAAATGTCCACGGGGTTGTTTTTTATAACATTGATATACGTCCTCGTGGTGGTATCAACAACGCTTTTAGGAACGTTTTCGCTCTTTAATAAAGTGTGAAAAAAATTCGGTGTGAACAACTTAAAAAAAGACAACCCCTTAAAAAGTATAAATTTGTGAAAGCCTGCCAAAAAAACATCGAAATGCTTGTACATATCCTTCTCTAAATCTACCCGTCCGTCTGTGCAAACGATGTTGGATTCTATGCCCACTTTAACGTTTACGCCCGTTATCTCACTCGCTTTTCTGCAGTCACTCTTTAAACTTTCCACCTTTCTTTTTGACAAACCGAAAGCAGGGTGTGCAAAACCGTGGTCTGTTATGGCAATTTCTTTAAGCCCCAGTTCTTTTGCCCTTAAAGCATTTTCTAACACGGTGTTTTTTCCGTGACTATATTTTGTGTGAGTGTGATAATCTCCCGTTAATATCATTGAATTCTCCAACGCATTCCACTTCTTCTTTCAAAAGAATTTTATGCTTCTTGTAAACTTCTCTCTTTATTAGCCGTATTAAACTATACACGTCGTCGGCAGTGGCGCCGTTTACGTTTAAAATAAAATTCGCATGCTTTTCGCTAACAACGGCTCCACCTATTTTTTTACCCTTTAACGAAGCGCTCTCTATCAAGTATCCGGCGCTATAATTTTTTGTATTTTTAAAAACCGAGCCACAACTTTTACCCATCGGCTGAATGGCGTTCCTTATGCTTAAAAAATTGTTTTTCGATACGGTGGCTAGTTTTTTATCGCCGTTACTCAACTTAAATATAACCGACGATATAAAAATTCGCCTATTCAAAAAAATACTGCTTCTATAACCGAATTTACATTCGTGATTAAAATACTTTTTTATTTTGCCGTCTTCTATACACTCGACTTCTTCCACGAAATCTGAAATTCGTGTGTTAAAAGCACCGCCGTTCATTGCAATAAGTCCACCGACGGTTGCTGGAATCCCGTACAAACTTTCAATGCCCGTAAGACCTTGATTTATGCAATAATCCACCAAAGAGTTTACCGTTGCACCCGACATTGCCTTAACTTTACTCTCGCCTAAATTAAAAATATCTTTAACGTTTTTTACGCATATAACTGCACCGTCGAAACCTCTGTCGGAAAACAAAAGGTTACTGCCGTTTCCTATTATTTTGTACGTTACTCCGTATTCTTTTGCCAATGCAATTACCCTGTTTACAAAAAAAAGAGTGTCTGCCATGACAAAATATTTTGCATTGCCACCTATACCGAACGTACAGTGTTTTTTTAACGGCTCGTCTTTAACTATTAAGCAATTGGAAAGTTTTTTAACCTCTGAAAAAAAGTCCATAAAACTCCTTTTTATTTTACTATATTTCGTCTTTTTTTTCAATCTTTTAAGACAAAAGATTTTTTATTTTTATTTTGACCTCTTTATCGCCTGTTTTTAAGTATTCTTCAGACAAAGAATTAAGGTTCGATATGCTTTCTTTTTTGGCAAACATAGAAACTCCGTTATCTATTTTTGCATTGCTTAACTTTTGTAAATTTTCCTCGTCGTACGAAATGGTGTGGAGCGCCGAAAACATCGCTATGCTATTTAATGTTTTTTGTATTTCGTCGGATAAAAGATAATTTACGAATTGTTCTGCGTAAAATCTTTTTTGTTCGTTTTCGCTAACGACGGATATAAATTGATTGAGGTCTGAAAAACCGTTTAACGCTTGCAATTCGTACTCGAACCCACGATTATTTAACCTCACGACGTCTCTTTGCGTGCCGAGAAGATACCTCGTGTTGCCACTTACGAAGTTAACGTAAGCGTCTAACGGCGTTAAAACTTTATTTACGACGTACCCTTTTTCAACTTCCGTTAGCGCAACCAGTGGATTTGTGTAATTGCCCTTTGAAACGGTTACGCTAAAATTATCTTTGCCCTTGTAATTAACGTTTTCTATAAGACAATAGACGCCCCTACACCACACTGCGCCGTACTCTTTGTCGCCTAAACACGCAACCGATAAAGGCTTTTCCGTTTTTATTTGGCTAACGTTTTGAACGTCTAACCCGACGCCGTACGATATTAAGTCCGGATAAACGCCGTTCTTAAAATTTTCTTCGGCGCTGTTTATCGTGTGTGTGGTAACCATAATCAAAACGCCTTTATGCTTTTTTTCAAACGATGCGCCACAGTTAAGCAAAAATTGCTTTCTACTGCCCGTTCCGCCTTCAAACGAATCTATTTGCCACACCGTTATGATGCCTTGATACGTTACGGGGTTTAAGTCAAGCGATTTTTCCGTTTGCCATAGTCCGCTAAAACATATACCCAAAACAAAACACGACAGCGTTACGAAACATAATATCACCCTAATGATTTTCATAGTAAAGTATATTCTCGATATTTCGGCAATAAAACGAATTTAAATAAAAAAGACCTTTCACAAAGTGAAAAGTCCTTTCCGTTTATTATTTTGACTCATTAAATTTTAATGGGGTCGTTTTTCGGCGAAACGCACGCAAACGAAACGTTGTCGCAATCGAAAATTTCTTTTATCGTGGCGTTTACTTCTTGCAAGGAAATGGTGTCGTAAAGTTTCATTTTTTCTTCCACGTCGAATACGACGTCTCTTAATAACAAATACTTGCCGTAAAGAAGCATTTGCGTTGCCGTGCTTTCGTTACCGAAAACGAAAGAAGATTTTATTTGTACCTTACCTCTATTAAACTCGTCTTCCGTAATGCCGTTGTCGGCAAAATCTTTTACGACGTCTAAAATCGCCTTTAAGGCTAAATCTCTAGATTCGACGTTAACGCCTGCATATATTTCCAGCACGCCTGAATTTTTGTATAACGACGGATAAGAATACACGGAGTATGCAAGCCCTAATTCTTCCCTTACCTTTTGGAAAAGACGACTGCTCATTCCTCCTCCCAAAACGGTGTTTGCTATGTTTAAGCACTCTGCCCTTTCATCGTTTACGGAAAATGCAGGAAACGATATTCCTATATGCGCCTGCTCTATTTGTTTTTGCCTAAACAAATTTTTAACGCCCTCTGCTTTTGTTTCTAATTGATTTGCGCTTTTTAAAGCGTTAAACTTTTTTGCAAAATATTTTTCTATCAAGTCGAAAACAACTTTTTCGTCCACTCCACCGGATATTGATATAACGACGTTGTCTGCCGTGTAATACTTTGCCATATAATCTAAAATATCTTGGCGAGTAAATCTTTTTATGTTTTCTTCGGGTCCTAAAATTGTTTTGCCTAAACCGTTTTTGCCGTAATAACTTTCTGCCAAAAGGTCTAAAAGAATGTCTTCGGGGGTGTCTTCGCTCATTTTTATTTCTTCGATAACGACGCCTTTTTCTTTTTCCAGTTCTGCTTCGTCGAATTTGGAATTAAAGAAAATGTCAGACAAAACTTCAAGAGAGTCTTCAATTTTATCGCTTGTCGATTTCGTATAATAACAAGTTATTTCTTTTGAGGTGAAAGCATTGATTTGTCCACCGATATTATCTATGGCTTCGGAAATTTGAAAGGCAGAACGCTTTTCAGTCCCCTTAAACATCGTATGCTCTATAAAGTGCGATATGCCGTTTTCAACGTCGCTTTCGTTGGCGCTACCTGTTTTTACAAGTACCCCGCACGACACCGACATAAATGAATCCATTTTGTTTATTATTACTCTTAATCCGTTTTCAAACGTTTTTGTAAAAATCATTTATCTCTCCGTTAAACTTCCGTAACTATGTTTTCGCTTACGGTTACTAAATTTAAGTTTTTGTTCTTTATATATTCTATTATCCTCGGCAACGTTTCCAAAGTATGCTGTTTCGGGTGCATAAGTATTAAGTCGCCGTTGGTTACGTCTTTCGTTGCACGGGTAAAAATCTTTTCTTTGTCGCTATCTCGCCAGTCTATCGTGTCTTTACTCCACATAACCACCTTGTACCCTAAATCCTCACAGGCGTCGAGCGTAACTTGTGAATAACTTCCCGACGGGGGCTGAAAAAGAGTAGGCGTTTTTCCACATAAGGCAGATATTATTTTACCCGTTAAATATATCTCCTCTTTATTATGTGCATAATCTAATTTTTTATGGTCTTTGTGAAAATATCCGTGATTGGCAATTTCGTTGCCGTCTGCGACTATTTTATTTAACACTTCAGAGTTGTCGTCTGCCCAACAGCCTCCGACGAAAAAGGTTGCGTGAACTCCGTACTCTTTTAAAACCGACAACATTTCTAAAACGATATTACTATTTTCGTAAACGTTTATCATAAGCGATACGTTTTGAGCGTTTTTATTGCCGTTATAGTAAACGGATATTTTTTTGCCACTATATATCGGCACGGTACTCGTCGGAAAAAAGCCGATTGCAAAAACGACGCTTACGACGATTACGATAAAAACGTTTGTAAATATTTTTAAAAATTTGCCACTTGCTTTCAATTTAATTCACCGCCTTTTTTACAATATGCGATGAATTATTTTTTTAACACATAAAAATATGCAAGGCGAACAAGCCTTGCATATCTTAAAAGCGTTTTATTTTAGTCTTCGATTTTTTCTAAAAGTTTCAAATCAATACCTTTTTCGCTGATTTTGATAACTTCTACCTTTACTTTATCGCCTATATGCAATACTTCTTCTACGCTTTCAATTCTCTTTTCGCTCATTTTAGAGATGTGAATAAGTCCGTCTTTACCCGGTGCCAATTCGCAGAATGCGCCGATTTTCGGAAGAATTCTTGCAACTTCAGTCATAAACATATCGCCAACTTCAAGGTCTTTTGCAATAGACAAAATAATTGCTTTTGCTCTTTCGCCTTGAGCGTGGTCTCCAAACGATGCGATGTTGACCTTTCCGTCGTCTGTAATATCGATTTTAACGCCCGTTTCTTCGATGATTTTATTTATAACCTTTCCACCTGAACCGATAACTTCTCTAATTTTATCGGGATTGATTTCAAAAGAGATAATTTTCGGAGCGTATTTGCTCAATTCTTCTCTAGGCTTGTCGATAACTTCTAACATCTTGCCCAAAATGTGTTGTCTGCCAACGTTTGCTTGTGCAATCGCTTTACGTAAAATGTTTTCGTCAATACCTTTGATTTTGATATCCATTTGAATTGCCGTGATACCTTTTTCCGTTCCGGCAACCTTAAAGTCCATATCGCCTAAGAAGTCTTCTAAACCTTGAATATCCGACATAATGGATACTTTGCCACTTGCTTCGTCTTTGATAAGTCCCATTGCGATACCTGCTACGGGGGCTTTGATTGGAACGCCTGCGTCCATAAGCGCTAACGTCGAACCACATACGCTACCTTGCGACGTGGAGCCGTTTGAACTTAATACTTCGCTGACGATTCTTATTGCGTAAGGGAATTCGTCTTCGCTAGGAATAACGGGCTCTAACGCTCTTTCTGCCAACGCACCGTGACCGATTTCACGACGACCGGGGCTCTTTAACGGCCTTGCTTCGCCCGAAGCATATCCCGGCATGTTGTATTGGTGCATATATCTCTTTTCCGATTCTCCGTCCAAACCTTCTAATTTTTGAACTTCGGAAAGCATTCCTAAAGTACAGGTAGACATTACCTGCGTCATTCCTCTCGTGAACACGCCACTTCCGTGTACTCTCGGAAGTACGCCTGCTTCGCACCATATTTTTCTGATTTCGTCTAACTTTCTTCCGTCAGGACGAATACCCGTGTTGGTGATTTTTGCCCTTACTTTTTCTTTCGTCATGTAGTAAAGAGCGTCTTTAATTTCTCTTTCTTTTCCAGGGAAAATTTCTGCAAAATGCTCTAAACAATCTTTTTCAACGGCGTCTTGTCCTGCTTGACGAACGTGCCTGTCGAAAGTATCCAAAGCCTTGTCTAATTTTTCGTTTGCATATTCTCTAACGGCTTTGTCGATATCTTCGGGAACGTGATATAATTCTATTTCTCTTTTCGGCTTGCCGATTTCTTTAATGATTTCTTCTTGGAATGCGCAAAGTTTTTTGATTTCTTCATGTCCGAATAAAATTGCTCCGACCATTTCGTCGTCGCTGATTTCTTTGGAGCCTGCTTCAACCATCATAATTGCGTCTTTCGTGCCGGCAAGGTTAAGCGTCAAAGTCGTCTTTTCCCTTTGTGCACAGTCGGGATTGATAACGTACTTTCCGTCTACAATTCCTACTACAACGCTTCCCGTAGGTCCTGCGAACGGAATGTCGGAAATGCTGATTGCGATACTGGAACCTATCATTGCCAAAGGTTCGGGTTGAACGTCGGGTTCTACCGACAATGCCGTTGCGATAACTACAACGTCGTTAAATAATCCTTTCGGGAATAACGGACGGATAGGTCTGTCGATAAGCCTTGAAGTTAAAATGGCTTTGTCGCTTGCTCTACCCTCTCTCTTTTTGAATCCACCCGGGATTCTGCCGATGGAGTACATCTTTTCTTCGAAGTCTACGCCGAGAGGGAAATAATCCATGCCGTCTCTTGGTTTTTCTGCCATGGTAACGTTTACCATTACAGCCGTTTCACCACATCTTACGATGCACGAACCGTTGGTTTGTTCTGCATACTTGCCTGTTTCTACTATTAGTTCTCTACCACCTAACATGGTCTTGAAAACTCTGTAAGTTTCAGTCATTTGTTTTGTTCTCCTTTTTTGTTCTCTTATTTATTGAAACGTTTTCGCAACCTTTCGAAAACGCATTTTTTACTATAAAATTACTTGCTTAATTAAAGAAAAATTGGGCGACAAAAACAATGTCGCCCTGCATTTTACTTTCTCAATTCTAATTCGGCAATAACCTTTCTGTATCTTTCGATATCGATGCTCATAAGGTATTTCAAAAGTCCACGACGCTCACCAACCATTTTCATAAGTCCACGTCTACTATGATTGTCGTGCTTGTTTACCTTTAAGTGTTCGTTTAAGTGATTGATTCTCTCCGTTAAAAGAGCGATTTGCACTTCCGTTGAACCCGTGTCTCCTTCGTGTTTACCGAATTTTGCGATGATTTCTGCCTTTCTTGCCTTGTCCATATCCTTTTACCTCCTGTTATTTATGGAATAATTCACTATTAACAAAGCATTGGGTGGAGAACCACAAAACCTTGTTAAAGCATTAAAGCCTTTTTAGTATACCAAAACTTACGCCTTTTGTCTACTGTTTTTTTGAGTTTT
>CAYLUH010000009.1:0-38041 GCA_964386845.1 uncultured Christensenella sp. | reverse complement strand
TAAGTCGTCGACTTTTTTTAAAATGACTATTGACAAGCATATATTTTGTTGTTAAAATGAAATATAGTTTTTATATTTATATATATAAATATCTTAAAATTTAGGCATTACTTACGAACCGACTTATCCATTAAAATTTATTTCATAGAGGAGTTGTTTATGGAAAAAGAAAAAAAATCAGGAGGACTTATGCTCTTTAAGGGCTTAAAGTCAACGGCAATAAGGAACACGCTTCTTATTGTAATTCTTGCTTTTGCAGGACTTAGCATGGCGACGGAGGAAGTGTTTAACGCAGGCATTGCCATCAACCTATCCTTCATCGCAGAGCCCATTCACCTCATTACCACGACATTCTTTAGAATCAGCGTTCCCGAATTCGACTTACATAGAGAAATCTGGTATTTGTTTACAGTGCTTATTACGATAATCTGCGTTTACCTCTTTATGGGTATTTTCAGAAAATCTTTCGTCGATTCCATCGTCGAAAAAAGACAAGCAAAAAACAAAAGTACCAAGCACACGAGAGGTTTGTGGACGACGCTTTACTATATCGGCACCTTGTTCGTTGCCGCCGCAGTCATCGGAGTTTTTTATCTTTTCGGCGCATTCCGTAAATTCGACCCGAGCCTTATTCAATCGCAAGTAGACTCTATCCCCGATTTCTTAAAAGTGTACGGCTTGTTCTTTTTGGTTTCTTTGGGAATAGTTTTCATAATCTATTTAATTGCAAAACTCATCGCCGCTTTGGTTTCCGTTATAGTTACAACGGTAAAATCAAACAACCGTAAGTTGGAAAAATTAAGAAACGAAAAAATTTCTTCTAACGCTTCTTCGGGCGAAGGCTCTTCAAACGGCATCGTCGGAGGCGCAAACGGTGGTACGATGATGGTTACGATGCAAAACAAAAAAGTCCCCATCGACCCCAACGATATGTTCCCCTCGCTTTCCGGCATCGACTACTTGTTTAAGGACGGCGCAGAGGTTACTACCAACACCGAAATAACCTTGGAAGAATTTGCGCTTCAATTTCAATCGTTTGCGGCAAATAAACACAAAATTTATTACGGTTTACCCTTAATCAGAGCATTCGTTTCGGGTATGGCTGCTTCAAGACTTATCGTTTTGGAAGGCTTGAGCGGTACCGGTAAATCGATGTTACCACGTATGTTCTGCGAATTTACCAACAGCAAAAAATTCTTTGCCCCCGTTCAAGCAACGTGGAGAGATAAATCAGACCTTTTGGGTTTCTATTCTGAATTTACGAAAACCTTTAAGACGACGGACTTCTTATTAGACCTTTACGAAGCATCTTATACCGACAAGGTTAACATGATGGTTCTCGACGAAATGAACATCTCCCGTATCGAATACTACTTTGCAGACTTCTTATCCATTTTGGAGTATCCACCCGAAGACTGGAAAGTTAAAGTTTACGAACCGGAACTCAACCAAGAGTTGCCTAACAAACTCGGCGGTGGTTACGTAACCATTCCTTCCACGACGTGGTTTATCGGAACGGCTAACACCGACGACTCGACCTTTACCATTACCGACAAGGTTTACGACAGAGCGATAATCCTTAACTTCAAAGAAAAGATTATGCCTATCGAATCCAACTACAATTCAGACGCCATAAACATTTCTGCAGAAAAACTCGTCGAAATGTTCGACAAGGCTAAAAGCGACGAATCTAAATGCTTAAACGACGAAGACCTTGCTAAATTCTTAAAGATTTGCGACTTTATGAAAGACGAATTCGACATAAGATTCGGTAACCGTATCATGGTTCAAATTCAAGATTTCGTTCCCGTTTACGTCGCTATGGGCGGAACGAAAGAAGCGGCTCTCGACTATATGTTCGCCACCAAGATTTTAAGAAAACTCGAAGGCGTTTACGAAGATTATATCAAAGACGAATTGGCAATCTTACAAAAACTTATCAGTTCGACTTACGGCAAAGGTACTTTCAAAGAAACTGAAAGACTTATGGCTAAAATTATGAAAAGGTTGGTGTAAATTATGAGTGAAATGAGTTTGAACATATTAAAAACGTTTACCAGAAAACTTGCCAACTGCCGTTATAAAGTTAGGCTCGACACCGTTATAAATTATATGAACGACGGCAAGTTCGGTTACACGACCGAAGACGGCGTTGAATCGGTAATAACCAACGACCTCGTTTTTGCAGACGACATCGCAACGGTTATCACACACTTAAAGGCAATATTCAAAGAGCCTCACATCTTCCTTAAAAAAGAAGAAATCGTACAAAACGTTTCCGTCGCCTCCAAAATGGACAACGAAACAATACGTATGAATTATCAAGACGCTAAACTTTGGAGAATTAAAGACGGAGAAACGGCGTTAGAATACGCACACGCAATCGTACACGAAGACAACCTTGCAATTTACGAAAACCGTTTTATAACGGCGTTAATCGACTTATTGTTCGAAACGCTTACGAAAAAGTTAAACGAACTTTGCGACACGCTAGAATTTTTAAATCACAAAATTACGGGACAAAATATTTTAGCCCTCTCCCCCGCCGAATATATAAATTATTCTGACGCTTGCGACGGGCTTCCCGTTTTACTCAATTCCAAAGACCCGACGGTTATGGCAATCAATTCACTCGTTAAGTCTAAAAAAGAATTGCTTGCGTTAAAGGGCAGAGACCTTTACAAGGCTTGCAAAAAAGCAAGACCGTTTAATTTGCAAAACGTCAAATCGACAAACATTTTGGTTCACGATAAAGAGTACAATTATTGCTATATGTTCTACTTGAATTATCTGAACAAAGACCCGATTATAACGACGGAAAGAAAGATGTTTATCGGCTACACGCAAGTAAACCTTTTTACGGCTTTATCGAAAATGGGCTTTACCCCCAGCCAAGACACGCAAGAAATTTTAATCAACAACTCGGCAAACTTAAAGTTTAACAACCTCGATTTCGTTAAGGAGCCGTTCACAATAACAATTTCTATGAGAACGGAAGACGAAATAAATATGCGTATTTCCGAAAGCGTTGACCAAAACTACGCCGATTACGTGTTTAAGGTTGCAAACCAAACGGCAAAAGACGGTATCACGGCTTTCACCACGCCGACGGAATACCTAGAACACATAAACGCTTTCTCTCCCGACGAAGTTTACACGACCTTTTTGGTAACAGACGTCGAAGGCGAGAAAAACGACAAGATTATTTACTTAAATCCGGAACTAAACGGTACAATCGAAAAACTCGTATTCGCCATAAAAACGTGTTTAATAACGGTGGAAGGCGCAATGAGTATTCACACAAGATATTGTCCCGTTTGTGGTTCAAGACTTATCGCCCCCAACGGACTCGACTATTACTGTACTACGTGCGATGCAAGTTGGCATATCTTCGGTTACAGTCTTAAAGATATTATTTGGATTAAAAGGCTCCCAAAGGTTGAAAATATTACTGCCGAACAAGTGGGCATAAACGCAAACGACGACCCGGAAATAAGGGAAATGGTAAATCAAGCGATAACGGCTGTTACGGAAGAAGAAACGACTTCCGTTAAAAAGAGTTTTTATGCTAAAATGTGCCTTTCTGACCAAGAAGAAAAAGACTATTACAACAAATTCAAACAATACGTAATGGAATACAAAAAAGTTTCGGCAAGAATGAGTTGGAACTCGGAAACTTTCTCGTCGGGCAGACTTCCGAAAATCAAACTTGCAATGCGTGGAAAAACGCTTGTGGCGTTCTTTGCTCTTAATCCTTTGGAATTTGCAGAAAGCAAGTACTTTATCCACGATATGAGCGACGTTAAAAAGTACGAAGCAACGCCGATGATGATTAAAATCAAATCGGAGCGTGGATTAAAACACGCTATGGAACTTGCAGATATTTTGTTTAACGAATTGCCAAAGAAAAAAGATTACGTTGCCGAAGAATACACTTTCCCGACCAAAACGGAAGAACAACTTATTAACGAAGGACAAGCAAAAATCGTTACAATAAACATCTAACGTAAATTTACGTCAAACGCCACTGTACTTAAACGGTGGCGTTTTTATTTACTGTAAAAAGGCAGAAAAAAGCCGTCGAGCATTTTCTCGACGGCTTTTAATATTTATCTTTACACCCCGATTACAGCCTTAAACAGCAGGTACATCAAAGGTATCGTTATTATCGACGTAACAGTCGACAGCAACACGAACACGCTGGCAGAATCTCCGTCGCCACCAAAGTTTACTGCAAACAATACGGTCGCCGTTGCGCTTGGCATCGACAAGAGGAAAAAGATTGCATATTTAACGGATAAATCGATTGGCAAAAATGCGACTGAAAATATTGCGATGAGGCTCATTAAAACAAGTTTGCAAGCACAAACGACGTACGCCCATTTATCCAAAAACAAAGACTTGAAATTTACGTTGGCAAGCCTAACGCCTATAACAATCATTGCAAGTGGCGTAACCATATTTGCAAGGAAGTTGCATGCGCTCATAAACTTTTCTAAAATTTTGTCTAGAGTACTGCCTGCCGTCGCAATATCCACAAGTGGCGTTTGCACAGTTAAAAACAATATAAGCCCGACGAAAATACCGATTATCGTGGGGTTTAAGAGGGCTTTTTTGATTGACATATCCTTCTTGTCGCCCGTCATCATATACACGCCCAAAGACCAGTTTAAGAGGTTAAACACGGCGATGACGATGGAACCGTAAATAAGTATTTCTCCCTCGTACGCACTGCCACCGAAAAGCGACGTCAAAAACGGAACGCCCATATATCCACAATTACTAAAAACGCTTGCAAAACGAACGCAATTCTTTTTTCTTTCTAACAAACTGCTATTTTCGTCGCTTTGCGTATCGCCGTCCACAACAACACGCTTTCTTTTGTTTTTTATTATCAAAAACATTATGCCTATCATTGCCAAATGCACGAAAAGAGCAATGCCTGCAACAATCAGCATATTTATCGCAATGCTAGAATTAAAACTTGTTTTTTGAAAGCCGACGAACATAAGCATGGGTTGGCAACCGTAAAGCACCAGTCCCGAAAGAGCCTTGTCGGCTTCCTTTCCGAACACCTTCGTCTTTGCCAAAATAAAGCCGGGTATTGTGAGTATCACCAGCGATACAACCGTCAAAAGTACGTCTAAAAAGTTTAATTGTAAATCCATATTTTTTTCCTATAAATACTTGTTTAATGCTTGAAGGCTTGCGTATTCTTGCTTTCCTTTGGTGATTGCCAAAAACATTGCCATCGTATCGAACCGTGCGTCGTGAAAACTTTGGCTATTTCCAAACGCTTTCTTCGTGTAAGTAAGCACCACGTCGTCGCTTATTCCGAAAAAAGTGCAAAGTTCGTTAAGTTTCGGATATTTGTAACCGTTTCCCCTAGTCTTATTGAGTTTGCATATAGCGACGGTATTTTTCATCGTGCAAAAGACGTCTCTCACGGGAAACTCGTAACCTATTTGATTAAAATCGTGCTTTAAATAATTCATATCAAAGTTTGCGTTGTGCGCCACGTAAAGGCTTGCCCTTGAAAAATCCGACACAATTTCTTCGATGTGGTCTTTAAGCCTCTTTCCACCCGACAGCACCTTTAATTTTTCTATCGACAGCCCGTGAACTTGCTCTGCAAAATAGTCCATTTCGTCAACTTGAAAATAAAAGTTTTTACCCTTTATGCTGTCAGCCGTTTGCATTATGTAAGAAAGTTGGCAAACGTTTCCCGGTGCCAACGCCGTTGTCTCGGTGTCTAAATATATTATCATAAGTTTTTATAAAAAAGGCAAAACCTTTCAGTTTTGCCTTTCAGTTTTTATTCTCCCTGAAGTAAGTTTTGATATCTGTCTTTATAAATAACGACTTTCGAAGAATCCGATTTATTTTTTTCGATAACCGAACTTTCTATTTCCGAAAGAATTGATTCTTCCATTTTGCCCGAATATAAAGTTTGTAAGGTGTAAAGATAGAAATCCGTATCTGCGTCTTTATCGTTCCAGCTAGCAATCATATTGTCGTAATATTCGCTCCAACTTGCAAAACCACCTCTCGTGCTATCCAAAGAATCGAGATATTCTTCAAGCGTCGGGTAACCGGAGTTTTGCTCTAATACGCTTGAATAGAACATTACGTGATAACCGTAATCGGTTGCAACCATAATATAACTGTTCTTGCCCATAGTCAAAAGTTCTCTGCCTGCGTCTGCAAACTCTTGAACATACGTTTCGCTTGCACCGGGTGCCGGTACGGGCGATATTACATATCCTTTATAAGTGTTAAGCGAACCGGGGTCCGTCGAGAAAGCAAACAATAATTCTTGAATTCTTTCGTCGTAATCGTCGGGAGCAGAAGAAATTTCGCATTTCTTTTTAACGTCGACGTTGTTCGTTGACATACCGATTTGTTCAGAGCCGTAAACGTAATTTTCCATAAAGGTAATAAATTCGTTTATGCCCATTTCATTTTCTTTAATTCTGTACTCGGCAGAAGTACCTTCTTCGTCGTTTTTGTCTTTGACTTTGATTACTTCGCCTTGGAATGGAAGACTGTACGCACTTTCCGTCAAGGTGTAATCACCCGTAAAGCACTTGGTATCCATATCGAAATCGTATCCCGATAAAATCCACGAGCCTCTTAAATCTTTAACGGTTATACCTTCGAAAATTTGCGCACGCTTTGTTTTTCTTACTTCGGGCGTGTCCGTCAATGCGCTTACTTGCGCCGTTTGTTCGTCCGATGCACCTAAAAGCAAGTTGTAAACGTAACCGTAACCACTGTACGGAGAGTACACGATGGGATTATCTGCCGTTGCAGAAGACAATGCCGAAGAAAAATCGCTTGCAGAAGCATTATATTTTTCTTGTTGCGCTTCGTACATTTCTTGATAGTTTTCCTTTAACGTTTCAAACGTAACTTTGCTTCTTTCAGCATCTTTAATGCAATTTTCGTATTTTTCAATCAACTTGCTTTCTTGTTGATTTTTAACGGTGTTTTTATAGTAAACGGTTTGTTTAATATCGTCTTCGTATTCGTCGCCCAAAAGTTCGTTGTTCTTTAACAATTCGATAAACTTCAAATATGCCGTACGACGCTTTGCATCGTTATCGCCCTTGTCGATACCTTTTGCAATATAATCTTTCTTTTCTTGTGCAGAAACTTCCGTATCCACGCTAGCGTTCGTCGGAGCCGTGCGAGTTTCGATGGTAAGCGTGTCGCCGACGCCTGCTTCTTCCTTTTCTACGTAACTTGAAATAAAGTCGTTCATATTTTTAATGGCTTTATATTCTATCTCGTTAACGTCGGAAAGGGCAACCAAAGTATCTCCCTCGTAAACGTCGTCTTTCGTCAAGTATCTTTCTACGTTGTACTTTTCGATTGCGCCGTTTTTGTAAACGTTTTCGAAAGGAGCAACGCCACTTTCAAAGGAAAGCATTGCGTTTTGGACCATAATACGTGATTCGACTAAGTTGTTAATAAGGTTTGTAAACACCACTTCTTGCGAATAACCTTGATACGTGTAATAGCCGTAATTTAAGTACGCCATTATCATTTCTCTTTTCTTGATTTCTTCGGCTTTGAAATTGTCGTCGTCGATGACTTTGACGGTCGCAACGACTTGATTCAAATCCCTCTCGTTATTCGTGGTAACAAGATTACAACCTCCCATTATGCCTAATCCCATGATTAGCGCAATTAACAAGGATACGATTGTAACAATTCTCTTTTTCATAAAACAGGTACTCCCAGATTGTTTTTCAAAAATATTATACCCATAAATTATATACTATATCTTGTCAAATTGCAATCGTTTTTATAATTTTTTCTCGATATTTACAAGTCAAAAAAGCATATATTTATCAAACGAAACGACTTTTTGCTTATTTTTTATGTTTCAAAGCGTATTTTAAGAAATTCCTTATGAGGTATAGTTTTTCTTCGTTGTTTAACTTGGGCAATCTAAACTCTATCATCGGGCGCTCTTTAACCGAAAGCACTGCGTTTCCCGACAATTTTTCGACGGCTTTCATCAACGCCCCGTCCTTAAAGGTATCTAGCGAAGAAAAGGTTAAACTAACCTCTTCTTTAGACACCGTTACATTGGTAATTTTAAAGGTTTTTGCAAAAACTTTAACGATGGCGATATTCATCAAATTGTCGACTGCCACGGGAAGTTTACCGAAAGTAAATTCTAGTCCCTCTCGCATTTCTTTTTCCGAAGCCTCGCCGTCTATCTCTGCAATATCTTTATATGCG
This sequence comes from uncultured Christensenella sp., assembly GCA_964386845.1. Lineage (GTDB taxonomy): Bacteria > Bacillota > Clostridia > Christensenellales > Borkfalkiaceae > UBA1259. The sequence goes on along the minus strand of CAYLUH010000009.1, from coordinate 29,788 downwards.
CTCATTCTTGCGCCGTTAGACTCTATATAGGTTTCGGGAATGTACGCATTCACCCTGACGTCCATTTCCGTTTGCAATTCTTCTTCGCCGTCTATTTCCGCCTTTAAAAGTTTCGAGTAAAGTTCGTAACCGATTTTATCCATATGCCCGTGTTGTTCTTTTCCGAGCACGTTGCCGGCGCCTCTTATCTCTAAATCTCTCATTGCGATTTTTATGCCACTGCCCATTTCGGCAAATTCGACGATTGCGTTTAATCTTTGATATGCCGTGGTTGTCAAAACGCTGTCTCTTTTATAAGTAAAATAAGCGTACGCAAGCCTGTCGCTTCTTCCGACCCTGCCTTTTAACTGGTACAGCGTGGAAAGTCCCAAATTGTTTGCGTCGATGACTATAAGCGTGTTTGCCTTTGGCAGGTCTATGCCGTTTTCTATTATAGTGGTGGAAATCAAAACGTCGCTTTTACCAGAGTAAAACTCCATTATACCGTTTTCCAACTTTTTTTCTTCCATTTGCCCGTGTGCAACGGTAAATTTAACGTCGGGAAGCAGTAATTTTAATCTCTGTTCAAAATTATAAATGCTTTCCACCCTGTTATAAAGAACGAAACATTGCCCTCCACGATTGATTTCCCTCAAAATCGCATCTTTTATAAGCGCATCGGTTTCTTCGGTAACGTACGTTTGTACGGGCAACCTTTTTTTTGGAGGAGTGTTTATGGTACTTATCGAACGAATTCCCGATAAACTCATATGTAGCGTCCTCGGAATAGGCGTCGCCGTCAACGTCAAAGTATCGACGTTGTTTTTTAACAATTTAATTTTTTCTTTATGTTCCACGCCGAAACGCTGTTCTTCGTCTAGCACCAAAAGCCCTAAATCCTTAAACTTAACGTCCTTGGAAAGTAGTCTATGCGTGCCGATGATAAAATCTATATCGCCGTTTTTTAAGTCGTTTAATATTTTGCTTTGTTCCTCGTCGCTTCTAAACCTATTTAGGCCAGCGATTTTTATGCCGAAGCCCTTAAAACGCTCTACGGCAGTGTTGTAATGTTGTTCAGTCAGTATCGTCGTCGGTGCCAAAAGCACGGCTTGTTTGCCGTTCATAACGCAGAGAAAGATTGCTCTGAACGCCATTTCTGTTTTGCCGAAACCAACGTCGCCACAAACTAGCCTGTCCATAACCTTTGACGAAGTCATATCCGAAGTTATCTCCGATATCGTCGTCGCCTGGTCAACGGTGTCTTCAAACTTAAAGGCGTCTGTAAACGCAGATTGAATTTCCTCGTCTAATTCAAATTTAAACCCGACTCGTGCGTTTCTTTCTTCGTACAACTTTTTAAGGTCGAAAGACATTTGTTTAATGCTTTCCTTGACACGAGATTTAACTCTGTCGAAATCACGCCCGCCAATCTTACTCAGCGACGGATTTTTTTCGCCACCCAAATATCTGGTGAGTATATCCATTTGCTCGACGGGAACGTACAAAACGTCGCCACCCTTATACTCAACCGAAACGTAATCTTTGGTGCCCTCGGTGGTGGATATTTTTTTAACGCCCAAAACTCTGCCTATGCCGTGCACTTCGTGAACGCAATAGTCCCCGACGCTTGGTGCAGAAAAGAAGTTTTGCTTTTTAGAGGTGTATTTCTTTTTTTCGCCTTTTTTTAAGTAGAGGTTGGACGAGCCTATAACGACGATTTTTTCCTCGTGAAAAATAAATCCTTTTTCAAACTGTTCGATTGAAACGCAAACGTTGCCGTTTTTTAAATCGTTACCCTTGTGACAAGCGATGCTATTATTGAAAAACTCGTCGACAAGTTTGTTTGCACGAGTTTCCGAACCCGTTGCCACCATAACCTTATAGCCCGTTCTTTGCCAATTTTTAACGTCGTTAAAAACTTCCTTAAAGTCGAGTTTATAGTCGGCGACTTTACCCGATTTCGGATTGACTATTTTTAACGGATTGAAAAAAGCAATTTGCGAAGTAATGGTTTGCGTGCAGAAAAAAAGATATCTCGAAAGCATATCCTTAATTTCTTCGACGCCGAGCAAGGCGTTTTTGGAAAAGGAAAAAACTTCGCCACTCTTTAACAAATTTTTGTACCTTTCGGTAAAATCTTTTTCAACGAGCGTTGCGACCTCGTAAGAGCGTTTACCCTCGTCGAACAATACGATTGCATCGTCTTTTAACAACTCGTCGACAAATACCGATTTACTCGACAAGTGATATGCAAAGGTAAGTTCGTCTTGGTCGCCCTCCTCGACGGCACGCTTAACGTCGTCGTAAATCTGCTTTAAGCGAACGAAAGAATTTGCGTCTGCACGCAAAATTTCTTTATCCATTTTATCTACAAGATATTTTTTATCTTGCTCGGTAAAAATTATTTCGTAAGCCTGTAAAATTTTTATTTGATTGACGAAACCTATCGACTTTCTCGTTTCCACGTCGAATTCTTTTATGCTTTCGACGTAGTCGCCGAAAAAGTCTAGATGATATGCGTTTTCAGAGTTTATCGGGAATATCTCCACGATGTCGCCCTTAACGGAAAAAGTGCTTTTTGCCGTAACCGTTTCCACACGCTTATAACCTGCTTCCACAAACCCGTTTACAAGTTTATCTCTGTCGTATTCGGCGTCCTTTTCTATCTCGAAATATTTAACGCTACTCGACATAGGTTGCATAACTGCCTCTATCGGCATAACGATAACGTCTGCGTCCTTCATTTCCGATACGGCTTGTATTCGCTCGAAAGAAGCGTCCTTTGAAAACGCCTTACGCATTAACAAAATCTCGTCCTTGGGAGGAATTAAAACAACCTTTTTGCCCGAATACTCTTCAATGCTTTTTTTGAAAAATCTCGCCGACAAAATATCTTTGGTTATCAATAAAATTTGTCTTTCGATTTCACCGAAAATTACGCTTTTAAATTCGTCCGAAACGCCAAAAATCGCCGTGGGTATCCCTTGGCGAACGTAACTTTTTATTTGTCCTATCGAGTTGTCGTCCTTTGACAAATTTAAAAGATTTTTTAGCATTTTATTACACTTTATAATTATAATTTCTCATTATGCTCTGCAAGTCTTTTCCCCTTACGAAGTCGCATACGGCGCCCGACGCAATGTCTAACGCCTTGTCGAAAATTTCTTTGTCTTCTTTTATTCCCGACAAAACTAAATCTATAAGCGGAATTTGCGTTTTATCTTTCGGCTTAAAGCCTATCCTTATTCTGGCAAAGTTTCCCTTCCCCAAAAGAGCAATTATATTTCTCATTCCGTTGTGCGTCCCTGCAGAGCCGTTTTCTCTTATTCTCACTTCGCCTTTCGGTAAATCAAAATCGTCGTAAACGACTAAAACGTCTTTTAAATCTGCCTTGTAAAAGTCTAAAACTTCTCTTACACATTCGCCACTTAAATTCATATAGGTTAGCGGTTTGACGAGCATTACTTTCTCCCCGTTAACGCTACCATCTGCGACGACGCCCTTAAATTTTTCTTTTGAAAAAGTTAAATTAAGTTTTTCTGCCACCCTATCGACACACATAAAACCTAAGTTGTGAAAGGTGTTTTCGTACTTTTTGTCGGGATTGCCGAGCCCAAAAATTATTTTCATAATTTCCCCTTATAAGAAATGCCGTTTTTAACTGTAAAAACGGCATTGACTATCAAAATAAAATTATAAATTACTCTTCGTAAATTGCAGACAACGATGCGTCGCTAAATACGGTGGTTATTGCGTTTGCAAAAAGTTTTGCAACCGATATAATTTTTATTTTCGGGTTTGCTTTGATGTTTTCAGGAACGTTAATAGTGTCCAAAATAGCAATCTCTTTTAACGGAGAGTTGGTAAGTCTTTCCAAAGCGGGACCCGATAAAACGCCGTGCGTACAGCAAGCGTAAACTTCTGCGGCACCGTTTTTAACAAGCGCTTCTGCACCTTGGCAAATGGTTCCGGCAGTGTCTATCATATCGTCTACCATCAAACATCTCTTGCCCTTTACGTCGCCGATAATGTTCATAACTTCTATTGCGTTTGCTCTTGGACGACGCTTGTCTACTATTGCTATCGGCGCATTAACACGTGAAGCAAAATTTCTTGCTCTTGCAACGCTTCCTACGTCAGGCGATACGACAACCCAGTCTTCGTTCATCATCTTCTTGTAGTATTTTGCAAGAAGCGGAGCACCGTACAAGTGGTCTACGGGTATTTCGAAAAAGCCTTGAATTTGAGCGGCGTGTAAATCCATCGTCAAAATTCTGTCTGCACCGGCAGTCGTTAAAATGTCTGCAACGAGCTTTGCAGTAATCGGGTCACGAGGGCGAGCCTTTCTGTCTTGACGAGCGTATCCGAAATATGGCATAACGGCTGTGATTCTTCCCGCAGACGCCCTTTTGCATGCGTCTATCATAATCATAAGTTCCATTAAATTGTCGTTAACGGGTGCCGACGTCGATTGAATAATAAAGACGTCTTTTCCTCTAACGGTGTTTGGAAGCGTTATGCTTATTTCCCCGTCCGAAAACTTTCCGACTTCTGCAGCCGTAACCGTCGTTTTCAGTTCTTTGGCGATTGCTTCTGCCAAAGGAAGGTTTGAGTTTCCTGCCAAGAGTTCAATCTTGTTTCCGTGTGTAATAATCATTTGTTTTTCTCCTAATGCAACTTTGCGTACATTTAATACTTTTATAGTTTACTTTAATTTTCACTTTTAGTCAAGGCTTTTTGCCCTTCTCTTTCTTTTAAAATAACTTTTTAAAAGGTCAGAGCACTCCTCTTGCAAAACGCCACCCTGAAAATCCACCTTGTGGTTTAGCCCACTTTCCGTCAAAACGCAAAATTTACTGATAACGGCACCGCTTTTTTGCTCGTATGCGCCAAAGTACACCTTTTTTATTCTTGCGTTTGCTATGGCACCTGCACACATCGGACAGGGTTCTAGCGTTACGAAAAGTTCTGCGTCTTCTAATCTCCAACTCTTTAATTTTTTACACGCCTTTTCAATGGCTATGATTTCTGCGTGCTTTGTGGCAACTTGCGTTTTTTCCGTTTGATTATAGCCTCTTGCTATTATTTTGCCATTCAGCACGATTATTGCGCCGACGGGCACTTCGTCGTTTTTTTCGGCTTTTAACGCTTCTTTTATTGCCAAACGCATATATTTTTCTATCACAAACTCTCCATAAGGCAATGCACCACTTTTGCATTTTGCCAAAAAATTCTTTTTAAATTTTCAAGACCTATCGGGTGCGACAATTTATCGTTTCCCACCTCTATGGTAAGCGACGGAATTTTTAAATTCATTATGCACCAGTCTTTATATCCTCCGACGGAATCGGGCGTGTCTTTAATTTTGTAATTAGTAACCGACGCAACCTTTTTCGCCAAGCGAAAATCTCTTTTTTCCAACTCGTCGCTCTGATGAAATTTATAGTAAATTTCCTCGCCTTTTGCGTGATAACTAACAGTCATATCGGGCTTTACGAAAAGGGTAAAATCACGAATCAATCTACTTTCCTTTTCACTAAACGGCTTTTTGCCGACGTAATTTTCCTCCGACGGCACGAAAACGTTGCTTTTTCCCATTCCCCATCTTGCCCTGAAATTAACGTTTAAATCAACGCCGTTTGCGTTGGCTTTGTACAAAGGCTTTCCGTTTTGGCAAATCTCAACGCCGTCGGGATTAAGCATCGGAACAAAATAAGCACTCCCCATTTTACCGTTTTTATAAAAATCTAAAAGTTGCAAAACGCCTAAATACGCCGTTACGTATTCCCTTGCGTGAATTGAATAGGTAAAGATAATTTTGGGATATTCGGTTTTTTTAACGGCAAAATAATAAATCTTTTTGCCACGCTCCGAAAAACCCAAAACACCTTTGTCGCCACTAAAACGATTGTAAAAATTTTCTATCATACAATTTGTTTTCATAAAAATAAAATATGAAAAACAATCTGCTATTTATGATATTTTACACCGTTTTCTATCGTAAGCGCCCTATAAATTTGCTCCGTTAACATTAGCCTAAAAAGTGTGTGCGGAAAGGTCATATCGGAAACGGACAAAAGCATATCAGCCTTTCTTTTTACTCTGTCCGACAATCCGTACGAGCCACCTATAACGAAGGTAACGTGACTTACGCCTAAATTTTTAAGTTCTACAAACTTTTTGCTTAAAAGTTCGCTGGAAAGTTTTTTGCCTTCCAACGCACACGCAATAACAAAACCTTTCAAGTTTGGCAAAATACGGTCTGCCTCTTTTTCCATAATCTGATTTACAAGCCCGTCCGATAAATTTTTGTAATTTTCTTCTGCGACCTCGATTATGCGAAAATCGGCAAACTTTTTTATTCTTTTGGAGTATTCCTCTATGCCGTCGAAAAAATATTTTTCCTTTACCTTGCCGACGCACACGATATCCATTGCAATCATTAGCCAATCACCCCGAAAATTATGGACAAAATCGAAACGAGCATACCCGTTAACGAATAAACGAAAAAATCTCGCCTTGGCTTTTTATCCACAACGTGTTCTTCCCTTCTTTTGTAAATCTTTATAAATCCGAAAATGACGATGGTAACGAGCATCAAACAGCCCGACACTATTACGCCAACCTTACAGAGCAATGCTTCCACTTCGTTTGTCAAGCCTAAATAAGTCAAAGTTAAAACGACGAAATTATTAAAAAAATGCAAAATCATTCCCGGTATAACGCTTTTGGAAAGATAGAAAAGCCCACCGAAAAGCACGCCGAAAACAAATTGATACAAAAGTTGCGTAACGTTAAAATGATAGAGCGAAAACGCAAGTGCCGAAATGAATACGGAAAAAAACACGCCGAAAGGTTGCAAGGCTCTTTGAACCATTCCCCTAAAAAATATCTCCTCGACGACGGCTGGAAGTAGACAAATCGACAGCGTGTACGCAAGATATTCCCAAACGGAATTTATAACGAGTACCGAACTTTCTATGCCGAAAATTTTAGCCACCGACGAGTTAAGCATGCCTAACCCGAAAAACATTGCGAACAACAAAAACGATACGTGCACCAAATAGACGGGCTTGAATTTTTTTAACGACAACTTGTCGCCAAGCGTCCCCTCTGACCTAACGCCGAACACGATTATCACAACCGTTAAAACGACGATACTGCAAAAAGAAGAAATAAATCTCCTTAAAAAATCGCTCGTAGGAAGGACGGACATTATTAAATTTACTATCAGCGAAAACAAAAAGTAGCCGACTATCGTCGCCGAATAAATTATACCGACGTTGTTTTGATTTACGCTAAAATTTTGCTCGTGATTTACATTTGTAGACATATTATCATTTTACAATATTTTTGCCGGTTAGTAAAGACCTTATTCAAATTTAATAAAAATAAACGCAAGGAAAATAACTTTACTCCCTTTCTTAAAAAGTGGCAAAACAAAAAGACACCTCGTCGTAACGACGACAAAATGCCTTTTTTATAAGTTTATATTTTTATTTACAATTGTTGTAAAACCTCACCTTATCCTCTCGGAGAATAGTTTGGAGATTCTTTGGTAATTGAAATATCGTGCGGATGACTTTCAACGAGCGTTGCGTTTGTAATTCTTATGAATTGCGCATTCTTTCTCAATTGGTCGATAGTTTCCATACCCGTGTAACCCATACCGGAACGAATACCACCACACATTTGGAAAATAATATCGGACAATGCTCCTCTGTAAGGTACACGTCCTTCAACGCCTTCGGGTACTAATTTCTTTGCGCCCTCTTGGAAGTACCTATCTTGACTACCACAAGCCATTGCACCCAAAGAGCCCATTCCTCTGTAAACCTTAAAACTTCTGCCCTGATAAATTTCGATTTCTCCGGGACTTTCGTAAGTGCCTGCAAACAAACTACCAATCATAACGGCAGAAGCACCACCGCCGAGTGCTTTCGTGATATCTCCACTATACTTAATTCCACCGTCTGCAATGATACGCTTACCGAATTTATCTGCCCTTTCCGCACAATCCATAACAGCCGTGAGTTGTGGTACGCCGATACCTGCAACGACACGAGTCGTACAAATCGAACCGGGACCGATACCTACCTTAACGACGTCTGCACCGGCGTCGATAAGAGCCTCCGTTGCGTCTGCCGTGGCAACGTTTCCTGCGATAATCGGAAGCGACGGATATTTTGCTCTAACCTTTTTAACGACGTCTAAAACGCCCTTGCTGTGCCCGTGAGCCGTGTCGATTGTGATAATATCGACTTTGGCTTTAACTAATTCTGCAATTCTTTCCATAGTGTTTGCAGCCGTACCGACGGCGGCACCTACCAAAAGCCTGCCGTTTTTATCTTTTGCAGAATTTGGATATTGAATTGCTTTTTCTATGTCTTTAATTGTAATTAAGCCTTTTAAATAGCCCTTTTCGTCTACGATGGGAAGTTTTTCGATACGGTGTTTACCGAGGATTTTTTGCGCTTCTTCCAACGACGTACCTACAGGCGCCGTAACCAAGCCTTCCTTTGTCATAATGTTGTCGATAGGTTGGTCGTAATTACTTTCAAACCTTAAATCTCTGTTGGTTAAAATGCCTACGAGTTTACCGTTTTTGGTGATAGGAACACCACTGATACGATATTTTTCCATTAAAGCAACGGCTTCTCTAACCTGATTTTGTGGTTCCAAAAAGAACGGGTCCGTTATAACGCCGTGTTCGCTTCTTTTTACCTTGTCAACGTGAGCGGCTTGTTCTTCTATGGACATATTCTTGTGAATCATACCCATACCGCCTTCTCTTGCCATCGCTATTGCCAAACGACTTTCGGTAACGGTGTCCATAGCGGCAGAGATTAAAGGAATGTTTAATTTAATATCGTCCGTTAAGCAAGTGTTAAGTTTTACGTCCCTAGGCAAAACCGAACTTGCCTGTGGCACTAACAACACGTCGTCAAAAGTTAAGCCTTCTTTAATGATTGTACCCATAAATTTCTCCTTTTTATGTATATCGATATTTTTTATCCGTTAATAAATGAATTGATTAGACTTACGTCGCCCTCTAACAGAGCAATTTCGACTGCGTCTTTTAAAGAGGTTTTAACGCTTTCTAGCCCTTGCAAAACTACGTTCATTGCGTCTTTGGAAAGGTTTTTAACAACGCTTCCCACCGAAACGGTAAACGGATTATACTCCGAATACCCGTACGCCAAAACGTAATTTTCGCAAAAGTCCGTCGCCGAGTTTACGTCACCTTTCAAAAAGGTGCTCATTGCGTACTTTGCAGAGACGTACTCTTTGGTTGTGGGACTACTTGTCCTTTCCACCTCGTTAAAATCATCTCTATTTAGCAATTCGTTTGCGTACTTACTCGTCTTTTCGCTGTCCGTTTCCTCGTCGAGTTTTAACACGAGTTCATAGAGGTCTTTTACAGAGTTTGACTTTGCGTAAGCCTTTTCATAATAAAAAACGCTGACACCGTAGTTACCCATTTGGTCAGCGACAGAAGCAATATTTTTTGGAAAAAAGAGCGTAAAAATCCCGAATAAAATCGCAAGCGTACATAGTACTGCCAGCAAAGTGAATAACGTGGTTTTCAAAACGAGCTTTTTCATTCCTTTCTCCTTTTTAATAATTTTTACTATTCTATCAAAAATTTCATAAAAAATCAACGGTTTTCGAAAAATATTTGTAATTATTTTATCTCGCCCAAAATACTCTATTAAGGATATGAAAATTTTTAACAAGTTTTTCAGTTTATTATTGCTTTTTTGCCTTTTGTCGTTAACGACTTTTTCTTCGTCTTGCAAAAAACAAAGTTATGCCGATTACCTTACGGAACTTAGAAGCGACCTCTTTTTCGGCGAAGTAGACGATTTACAATTAAAGGCAAGTTACGGTTTTACTCTGCGAGAGCGAAATTCTCAAAAAGCAAAACGATATTGCCTTGAATTTTCACTTTTAGGAAGCGTTAAAGATTTTTCCACTTACACGCTTATTTTTAATTACCAAAATTTAGAATACAAGGGCAATTTTAATTTGGAGCCGAGCACCTCTCGACACGTGTGTCAATTTGAGATTAACGACTTTAACGAAAAAAGTTTTACCGTCGACATCGTTTTGTCGTCGGAAAGAAAAAGTCTATCGATGAATTCAATCGTTCCAGAAAAAACTTTATCTTATCAAGAAGCGTTGTCAAGGCTTTGGAAAAATCAACCCGACCTTATGAACGGCTACGTCGAAAACGGAGTTTTTAACGCAAGCCTCATAGAACGAATAATCGTTAAAGACGGAAAACCGTATTACTTTATCGGGATACGGCAACGGGAAAATTTGCTTGCCTTTTTGCTTGACGGTTACACGGGCGAACAACTTGCCGTGAGAAACGTCTTTTAACTTTTAACCTTTTGCATTATCAAAAAACAAGGAACGCTTCATCGCTCCTTGTTTTTTTTACGCATTTACTTATTGCCTCTTACTTATTAAAATTATCTTTTAACGATACGATTTCGCTAAGTATCGTTTTACCTTTAACGGAAAGCAATTTAAAATATCCCGTTCTCAAAAGTTGATAAGGTTTGCCGAATTCCGTTTGCATAATATACGGTTCTATTTTTCCGTTAAACACGGTAACGCTGTTTTTATTCATACGCTCGGAAAAATCTTGCCCGGCGTATTGTTCGTCGTTTAAAAGATATCCGTACTTTCTGATTTCTATATCGACGCAGGAGTTTTCTTCCACCCATTGTATAACGCCCTTGCATTTAATTCCCGAAGTGTCTTGTCCACTTTTCGATTCGGGGACGTAACTACAAATCAGTTCTTTAACGGAGCCGTCTTCGTTTTTAACAACTTGGTCGCACTTAATTATGTATGCGTTCTTTAAGCGAACGTATCCACCCTCTTTCAACCTAAAATATTTTGGAGGAGGATTTAAAGAAAAGTCTTCTCTATCAATATAAATATTTTTCGAAAAGGTAATTTTACGTGTTCTCTTAACTTCTTCGTTGGGATTGATATCGAAGTCGAGTTCTTCCGTCTTGCCGTCTTCATAATTGGAAATTGTAACCTTTAACGGATTTAACACGCCCATTGCACGCTCTGCGTTTAAATTTAAGTTTTCTCTAACGCAGGCTTCCAAATAACTTATCTGCACTTCGGAATTGGCTTTGCAAACGCCTATTCTCGAACAAAAATCTTTTAATGCTTCTGCAGGAATTCCTCTGTTTCTTATGCCCGCCAAAGTCGGCATACGAGGGTCGTCCCAACCGTCGACAGAGCCGTCTTCAACGAGTTTTTTTAAGTAACGCTTGCTCATAACGAGGTTGGTAACGTTTAATCTTGCAAACTCTATTTGGCGAGGCTTTGGAGAAAAACCGAGTTCTATGCCCACCCAGTCGTAAAGAGGACGGTGGTCTTCAAACTCTAGCGTACATATCGAATGTGTTACCCCTTGCAAGTAGTCGCAAATGGGGTGCGCATAATCGTACATGGGATAAATGCACCACTTGTCGCCCGTTCTGTGATGAGTTTGCCTAAGTATTCTGTAAATAACGGGGTCTCTCATATTGATATTGGGCGAAGCCATATCTATTTTAGCCCTTAAACACTTTTCTCCGTCTTTAAATTCGCCCTTTCTCATTCTTTCGAACAAATCTAAATTTTCTTCTATGCTCCTGTTTCTATTCGGGCTTTCCTTTCCCGGTTCGACAAGCGTTCCACGATTTTTGCTTATTTCTTCTGCACTCATATCGCAAACAAAAGCCTTGCCCTTTTTAATGAGTTCTATCGCATAGTTATAAATGGTCTCGAAAAAATCCGAAGCGTAAGTTTCTTTATCCCACGAAAATCCTAGCCACTTTATATCTTCTTTAATAGCGTCGACAAATTCCGTCTTTTCTTTGGAAGGATTGGTGTCGTCGAAAAAAAGATTGCATTTTCCGTTATACTTTTCTTTTATGCCGAAATTTATGCAAAGTGATTTTGCGTGCCCGATATGAAGATATCCGTTAGGCTCCGGAGGAAAACGAGTGTGCACTTCGTTAACGACGCCGGAAGATAGTTCTTCGTTTATTATTTGTTCGATAAAGTTCGTTGCTTCTACCATAAGTTCAACCCTGAAAAATTATTTTTATCAAGTATAACACAAAAATCAGCCCTTTTGCAAGGGATAAAGAGCAAACATTTTTATTTTATGCAATTTATTATTGCCATTAAAAGTGATTTACGCTTGACTTAAAAATATTTGTAATGTAAAATATTTAATTGAAAAAAATTTTTAAGGTGGCTTATGGAAAAGAAAGTTCAAGCAACTATGGAAAAACTGGTTAACCTTTGCAAAGGCAGAGGTATTATTTACCCCGGTAGCGAAATTTACGGTGGTATGGGAAACACGTGGGATTACGGTCCCGTCGGCGTGGAAATTAAAAACAACATCAAAAGGGCTTGGTGGAAAAGGTTCGTTCAGGAAAGCGAAAACTCTTTCGGCGTGGACGCAGCCATTTTGATGAATCCGAGAGTTTGGGAAGCAAGCGGACACACAGCCTCTTTCTCCGACCCGAAAATGGATTGCAAAGAATGTAAGTCTCGTCACCGTGCAGACAACCTAATAGAAAATCATTCTAAAGGCAAAGTCAATCCCGACGCCATGACGCAAGAAGAAATGCAAGCCTACATCAACGAACACCAAGTACACTGCCCCGTTTGTGGCAAGTTTAACTGGACGCCCATCAGAAACTTCAACTTAATGTTCCAAACTTCTCGTGGCGTTACCGACGACAATACAAACATCATATATCTTCGTCCCGAAACGGCGCAAGGCGAATTCGTTAACTTCTTAAACGTTCAAAGAACGTCGAGAGCAAAAGTACCTTTCGGTATTGCACAAATCGGTAAAGCATTCAGAAACGAAATCACCCCCGGCAACTTCATTTTCAGAACGATAGAATTCGAACAAATGGAACATCAATGGTTCTGCAAAGAGGGTACCGACGTCGAATACTACGAAGAATTCAAGAAAAAGGCTTGGGACTTCCTTTTGGACCTCGGCTTTGACAAAGAACATTTGAGATACAAGGACCACGATAAACTTGCTCACTACGCAAAGTGCGCTTGCGACATTCAATATTTGTTCCCAATCGGTTGGTCGGAACTTAACGGTATTCACAACAGAACTAATTACGACTTATCTCGTCACGAAGAATATTCCGGCAAGAGCATGCAGTACACAGACCCGGTAACCAACGAACGCTACACGCCGTACGTCGTTGAATACTCTATCGGTGCAGACAGACTTATGCTTGCCGTTCTTTCAGAAGCGTACGACGAAGAAACTTTGGAAAACGGAGAAACGAGAGTGGTTATGCACTTCCACCCCTCTGTTGCCGCTTACAAGGTTTGCGTGCTTCCGTTACAAAAGAATTTAAGCGAAAAGGCAAAAGAGGTTTACAACAAACTTCGCAAAAACTTTATGTGTACTTACGACGAGTCGGGTTCTATCGGCAAAAGATATCGCCGTCAAGACGAAATCGGAACGCCTTACTGCGTAACCATCGACTTCGACACGTTAGAAAACGGCACCGTTACTTTGCGTGACAGAGACACGATGGAACAAGTTAGATTATCCGTCGACGAAGTTATCGCACACGTTGAAAAAGCAATTAAGTTTTAATCGCATATAAAACAAAAACGCACTCGTGAAAATACGAATGCGTTTTTTGTTTTGCCATAATTTACTCTGTTCGAAGCGCTATTACAGGGTCTTTCTTTGCGGCGATTTTTGCCGGTATCAATCCTGCTATAAGCGTCAGCACGAAACTTACGACGACAAGCACAACGGCGTCTAAAACGTTAAGCATTGCTATCGTCCCGGCATTTGCTATCAGCGAATTGATTATTATGTTGATAGGAATACATAAAATATATGTTACGCCTATACCTATAAGTCCCGACAACAAACCGATGATGAACGTTTCTGCATTGAATATTCTGCTTATATCTTTTTTCCTTGCGCCGAGAGAACGAAGTATTCCGATTTCTTTGGTACGCTCGACAACGGAAACGTAAGTTATAATGCCTATCATTATGCTAGATACGACGAGCGATATCGCCGTGAAGCATATAAGCACTATTTTAACGGCGTCTACGACTGTGTTAAGGGCAGAAAACAGCATTGCCGTCGTGTCGCTGTAATGCACCTTGTCTTCTTCTGCAAGCCCCTCTTTTTCGTTCCAAGTGGAAAGATAAGTTTTAAGTTGCTCTTTTGCTTCGTAATCGATTGAGTAAACGGAAAGTTTGTTAACCTTTCTACTCATTGCCATACTTCTTTGCGTTTGAGAAGACGCACTCATATTGATTGGCGACACAACCATTGCGTTTGCATCTCCGAGTTCGGCTTTCATATTAGAAGACATTGCGTCGTTAACGATATGCTCCGTAAGTGCAGGCGTATATGCGATACCCGTCGATAAAACGCCCTTTTCTATGCCGTCTTTAAGCCTTACGATACCCTTAATGTTAAGCGTGAATTTTTCAGTAGGAACGCCGTCCACTTGGAAGACGTTTTGCATATAATTCCCCGTCGGCAACTTCGTGTACTTACTGTCGGTGGGAATAAAGTAAAATTCTTTTTGCATCATTTCTTCGAAGGTAAAGGTGTCGTTTCCACCAAATTTAACGGAATAAGTGGAAGCGTCCATTCCCTCTATCGTTTTGAAACCCAAAAAGGCAAGCGTGATGTCGGAAACTTGGTTCATTTGGTCAACGACGAGCATTACTTCGTTTGCCTGCGTCGCCCATTCGCCCTCCAACAAATCGTATTGAGAAGAAAGCAAATATTGGTTATCGGGCATTTCCGTCAAAGTGGGAATATATTCTTTTACGAAAGACGCACTGACGGCAAGCCCCGAATCTTTCATTCCTTCGTTAAACATATTTTCCAACGTTTCCGAAAGGGTGCTGACAGCCATTACCTTTTTACTTGCACTGCCCGTTTCGGAAAAATTTACGCCTATCTCAGAATAAATGAAATTTTCTATATCGAAACCGTAATCTTTGGATACCGAATACGTCCACTTTTCGCTCGTGTCTTTGGACTCTTGATTTTTTTCGTCCACGTAAGCGTTTACAAAATCTACGTACTCGTCCGTAATCTTGTTACTTTTTATCATATTAGCAAGGTCGGAAAACATTTGCTTTGTGTAAACTTCTTTTAATTTAGGGAATTTTTCCAGTCCCGTATCTTCGGTGATTTTTTCAAAATCGCTTATGTCGATAACGGCTTCGCTTATCGTTATGGGATAAACGGAAAGCGTGTCGCCTTGCAATTTATTTATGTACGCCGAAAAGCCCGTTGACAGCGCAAGTACAAGCGCAATGCCTATTATACCGATACTGCCTGCTATCGACGTTAAAACGGTTCTGCCTTTTTTTGTTTTGAGGTTGCTCATCGAAAGAGAAAACGCCGTCGAAAACTTCATTTGCGACTTATTCTTCTTTTTTTCTTTGACGATTTTTACCTTTTCTTCTTTAACTTCGCACGGGTTGGTATCTCCCTTAACGCACCCGTCCACAAGCCTTATAATTCTCGTCGAATATTCTTTTGCAAGTTCGGGGTTGTGCGTTACCATAATTACGAGCCTGTCGGAAGCCACTTCTTTCAAAAGTTCCATAATTTGAATACTCGTTTCCGTGTCCAAAGCGCCCGTCGGCTCGTCGGCTAAAATTATTTCGGGATTGTTTACAAGCGCCCTTGCAATAGCAACCCTTTGCATTTGTCCACCCGAAAGTTGGTTAGGCTTTTTGTTTTCCAAACCTTTTAGTCCTACCCTTTCTAAAACTTCCAAAGCACGCCTTTTTCTTTCCTGCTTGCCAACGCCCGACAAGGTTAACGCCATTTCGACGTTGTTTAAGATGCTTTGGTGCATTATTAAATTGTAACTTTGGAAAACGAATCCGATACTGTTGTTTCGATATGTGTCCCAGTCGCCGTCGCCGTACTCTTTCGTGGAAACGCCGTTAATCTTTAAGTCTCCCGAAGTGTATCTGTCAAGCCCACCGATGATATTAAGCAAGGTCGTTTTACCACACCCGCTTGCACCTAAAATTGAAACGAATTCGTTTTTTCTGAAAGCGAGATTTACACCCTTTAACGCCGTTACTTTATGTTCGCCGGTAACGTAAACCTTAACGACGTCTTCTAATACTAACGCCGTTTGCCTTTCTTCTTTCGACAATTCTTGGCTTATGGTTATTTTTTCCTTTTTTACCTTACTTTTACGCCTTTTGTTACCGTTAACGCATAGCACCGTTATCAGCAAAGCGACAGCCAAAACTATATCCACAGCAAGAACAATCTTTAATGCTAATGACATTTTTGTTTTCTCCCGTTATTTTTTTAACTTCTATTACCATTACAGTATATTATATTTTACTTTAAAAAACCTTAAAAATCCAAAAAAGGGCGTTTTTGCCCTTTTTCGTTTTACATTATATCGCTCATCGCCATAATATAATCTTTTAAGTTTTCAACGCCCAAGCCTTCCAAAAGCCTTGCTTGTTCGTACAAAACGGTAATATACTTATCGAGTTTTTCTTTGTCGCTTTCAAAGAGAGCGGAAAGTTTTTCCAAAATCTTATGTTCGCTGTTAATTTCCAAAACCTTTTCTGCACTTACGTTTTCGTTGCCGTTAGGAACGCTCTTTAACACCTTTTCCATTTCTATGGATAATGCGCCGGCACTCGTCAAGCAAACGGGGTAACTCTTTAATTTGTTTGAAAGCCTTACCTCCTTAACCTTTCCGTTAAGTTTTTCCAAAACGTAATCGAGCATGTCTTTCAAAGAATCCTTTTTCTCCTCCAACGCCTTCTTTTCCTCTTCCGTATCCAAAGAAAAATCAGCGTCCGTTATCGATTTAAAGGGCTTGCCATCGTACTCGTTTAATATTTTCGCAACGAATTCGTCGACGCCGTCCTTAAAGTAAAGAATTTCGATACCCTTGTCGGAAGCCTTTTCTATTTGTGGCATACTTCCTATTTTTTCGTAACTTTCTCCGACGGCGTAATAAATGCACTTTTGGTCCTCTGCCATTAAACTTACGTATTCTTTTAACGAAATAAGTTTTTGACGAGTCGAAGAATAGAACATCAAATAGTCTTTCAATTTATCCTTGTTCATTCCGAACATATCGTAAACGCCGAATTTGATTTTCAAACCGAATTCGTTAAAAAATTCAGCATACTTTTCGGGTTCCGTGTCTTGCATCTTTTTAAGTTCTGAAAAAATCTTTTTCTCAAGGCTTGTCGCAATGGCTTTAAGTTGCCTGTCTTGTTGCAAAACTTCTCTAGATAAATTTAGCGTTATATCGGAAGAATCTATTATGCCTTTGACGAACGACAAATATTCCGGCAAAATTTCTTCGCAATTTTCCATTATCAAAACGCCGTTAGAATATAGTTTTAATCCCTTTTTATAGTCTTTCGAGTAATAATCGTATGGTGCTTTTTTGGGAATAAAGAACAACGTGTCGTAAGAAACGGTGCCCTCTATTTTTGCGTAAACGCTTTTTAACGGCTCCGAATAATCGGCAAATTCGTTTTTGTAAAATTCCGTTAAATCTTGCTCTTTAACTTCCGTCTTCGGCCTTTTCCAAAGAGGAATCATACTGTTTAGCGTTTGTAATTCTGTAACTTCTTCATATTCGGGCTTATCTTCCGAAGAGCCTTCTTTTTTAACCGAACGGGTAACGAAAGTCTTTATTGGATAACGAATGTAATCTAAATACTTTTTAACCATTCCCGTAATTTTGTAACTTTCCAAAAACTCCGAATAATTTAAGTCTTCCTCATCGTCTTTTAAGTAAAGTATAACTGTCGAGCCGACGGCGTCTTTCGTAGTTTCGGTAACCGTGTACCCCTCTACGCCACTGCTTTCCCACATATACGCCACGTCGCTTCCGTATGCTTTCGATATAACTTGTACCCTTTTTGCAACTGTGAAAGCCGAATAAAAGCCGACGCCGAATTGCCCGATAAGTTCTTTATCGCTTCCATCGTTTTCCCTTTTGAATTTAAGCGTTCCCGATTTTGCAATCGTGCCTAAATTATCTTCCAAATCTTCTTTCGTCATTCCTATACCGTTGTCGGCAATGGTGATTTTTCTTTCGTTTTTATCGCAAGTAATCACAATTTCAAAATTAGTGTCTACCTTGTCGTCGGTTAAAGATATAAATTTCAACTTGTCGATGGCGTCGCTGGCGTTTGACACAAGTTCCCTTAAAAATATATCTCTGTTTGTGTAAATTGAGTTAATCATTAAATCGAGTACTCTTTTCGATTCCGTTTTGAACTGTTTCATTTTTTATACTCCTTTTACTTTATCGTCTTTTTTATCGAATTAGCACTCTTGTCTTTAGAGTGCTAATTCTTATTATATACTCCGTTAAAAATTTGTCAACGATTTTTTACGAAAAATAAAAAAATTCTCTCATTTTTTTAGAGAGAATTTTATTTCAAATAAAAAGTACAGGTTTTAAGTTTCTTTCGATAGAGTTTGAAAACTTTGCCCGATTGATTTTTGTAATAGAGGTTATCGTTATACTTACAATTATCGCACTTACATTTGTACGTGCGTTTAACGGGGCAATGCTTAAAAGTCATAAGATAGTACGGAGCCTTTTCGCCGATGCTTCCGTCTATCGTCAAAATCGGTGCGTTAAAAAAGTTTGCAGAAACGCTGTTAAACACGTTCATATGCGCACCTATTATTTTTTTGCCCTTAAACAAAAGCGCATAATAATTGTTTACGACAAAATTTAAACGGTTTTTTTCTATAATTTCTTTTAAAAAGCAAACGTCCTCTTTTTCTGCATAATTTGGGGTGTCCAAATAAAAGGTACGTCCCCAGCTTTCCACCCTTTTTTTGAAAGCCAAAATATCCCTTTCCTCATAAAATTCGGGCGAATAAATTATATTTTCCGAAGTTAATTTTTCAGAAAACTTTTCAACGATTTGAACGGGAAAATCCGGCAAATTACACCTTTCTTTTTCGTGCTTGTATTCGCAAAGTTTTTCGACCTTTTTAATTATGCCGTCAAGCGCTTTTTCGAAAACTGTTTTCCTAAAAGCGTTAAGGCAACTTTTTCTTACGAACACTTTGTCTAGATTTTCTATTTTAAGTGTAGCGTTAAAATATTCCGACTTGTTAAAATTATCTTTTAACTCGTCTTCTGTCAAAAAACTGTTTTCGCCTTTTTCCAAAATAAAGTCGCTACTAACAATTAAAGGCGTTTCAAGTTTAACAATCGCAGTTAACGGCTTATTTACGCTTGCGTTAAGGACAATTTCTAAATTTTTTCTTTTTACTATCGGCTTTTCGTCTTCGCTTGCACCGTCCGTAACAAGGCGTACCGTCAAGCCCTTTTTTATAAACGCCGTGGTCGTCACCTTAAAAAGATTGCCGTCAACCCTTTTAACGTCGTAAGCCGTGATAACCTTAAATTCCTTTTCGCCGTCGTAAAATTTTAAGACGGATTTTTTTGTAATTTCCCTGTTTGAAGAAAGAAAAATTTCATTGAATTTTTTCCCCGCATTTACCTTTTCCACCTTGCCTAAGGCTACGCCGATATGATTTTGTACTTCAGAAATAATATCCCCGTTACCGTCAAAATAACCGTGGCAGTAATTTCTGTTAAAAGCAAGTTTAAGACTACTTATATCGTAAGGCTTATGGCGAAGTGCGTTGTAATATTCTCGTGTCGCCGTTTTAACATAATAAGGGCGACGGGCTCTGCCTTCTATTTTTAAACTGTCAACGCCCGCCTTTTCCAGTTCCGAAAGCCTGTCTATCATACAAAAATCTTTTGCGCTTAAAAGGTATCCGTCTTTTAGTTTTTTATCCTTTTCGTAAATAGCGTAATTAAGCCTGCAAAGTTGTTTGCAAAGCCCCCTGTTGCCACTTGCGTTATGCAAAACGGAAGACAAATAACAATTGCCGGAAAAACTTACGCACAGTGCGCCTTGAACAAAGTATTCAATCTCTATGGTAGAATTATCTCTTATTCTTTTTATCTCCGACAGAGGTGTTTCCCTTGCCAAAACCACCCTTTTAAAATTGAAGTTTCGTAAAAAATTAACGCCCTCTAAATTATGTATTCCCATTTGCGTGCTGGCGTGAAGTTCTATCATAGGATAATTTTCAAACAAAATTTTCGCAAGCCCCAAGTCTTGAATTATAAAAGCGTCTACCCCTAGATTATACGCTTTAACGATTAAGTTGACGGCGCTCTCCAATTCTTCGTCCTTAAAAAGAATGTTGACAGCCATAAAACAGCGTACGTTAAAAAGAGCGCAATATTTTACAATTTCGCTTACGTCTTCTAAATTAAAGCCGACGATATTGTTCCTTGCGTTAAACTCGTTTACACCGAAATACACTTCGTCGGCGCCCTCGTTTAAGGCGAATATTAAACTTTCGAAATCGCCTGCCGGCGATAAAATTTTCATCATAACTTATGCCTTAAATTTCAAAAATTTTGCCTGAACCGAAAACAAAAGTTTCGGCTTTTAACCTTTTTCTAAACTCGTCGATACATTTATCCGAAGTACAATGCGCAAGATAAACTTTTTGCACCTTTGCGTCGTTTAAAAAATTTATCGTGTAGTCTAGTTTTTCGTCTTCGTCTTTAAGATGAAAACCACCCATAACGGCATAAACTTTGTTTTCACCCGTCACTTTGCATGCGTGCCTAACGGTGTTGCATATTCCACTATGCGCACACCCTGTAATTATAACCAGCCCTTTCTCCGTTTTTACGGCAAGGCCCGTGTCGTCCAAATGCAAAAAGTCGTTACCGTTTTTATCCGTCATCGGCAAATTGACTTCTTTTTCGTTTTGCCTTTCTATTTCGCCGAGGAAAAATATATCGTTACAAATCTCTTTCGGCTTGTCCGATAAAATTAACGAATAATTTTTTTCTATTTCTTCTTGCGTCTGATTTATGCCTGCGTAAACTAAACGGCGCTTGCTTATTCTATAATCAAATATTTTCGGGTGCGCATATGCGCACACTTTGTTTTTTAATTTTAAGTATTTTAAACCGTTTGCGTGGTCGTAATCGCCGTGGCTCAAAACGACGGCGTCAATTTTGTCCATATTTAAGAGGAGCGATTTTGCGTTTCTTAAAAACACGTCGCTTTCCCCACAATCGAAAAGCACTTTTTTTTCGCCTTTTTCGATTAAGACGGAAAACCCGTGTTCACTTTCAAAGCCTAAACTATTTCTGTTGTCGTTAAGAACGTAAACTTTCATAAAACACCTTGAAAAACATTTTAACATATATACGAAAAAATGTAAACTATAAAAAATAGCCTTTGTTTTGATAAAACTCTATCTTTTTTTTGATAATTGTGTTAAAATAATTAAAAATTTTACAACGGGAAAGCAATATGAAATTACTAGAAGAAAAAATTTTAGAGCGTGGCGAAGTTATAAACGAAAGCGTTTTGAAGGTGGACGGATTTTTAAATCATCAAATAGACGTGGCGTTGGTTGCCGAAATGGGAAAAGACATTTACCAAAAATTTAAGGATAACGGCGTTAACAAAATTTTAACGATAGAGGCTTCGGGAATAGGGCTTGCGTGTTTGACGGCGCAGTTTTTTAATTGCAACGTTTTGTACGCAAAAAAAAGCAAAACTTCCAACATAGAAAATTCAGAACTTTTCGTAAGCAAAGCCTATTCTTTTACCCATAAAGAAAACAACTCCGTTTTGGTGTCTAAAAAATATTTAAGTAAAGACGATAACGTTTTGATTATCGACGACTTTTTGGCTCACGGCGAAGCGACGAACGCTTTGATAGACCTTTGCCATCAAGCAGGCGCCAACCTCGTCGGCGTTGCCGTTGCCATTGAAAAAGGCTTTCAAAAGGGTGGCGACAATTTGAGAGAAAGAAAAATAAACCTTTACTCGCTTGCCATCATCGACGATATGAAAGACGGAAAAATAAAATTCAGAAGGTAAAAAACAACGCAAAAAAGAAAGTTCGGTAAAAATTGCCGAACTCTTTTTTGTTTTGTTTTTTTTAACTTAGAAACTACTTTTTGTTTATTTTGTAATAAAGTTTTAACAAGTGTAATTTTGATAAAATAAGTTTAAACTTGTTTGCCCTGTTTGGTTGCAACTCGTAAATTTCTTTGTAAAGAGAGGTTGCGTTTTCGCCGAGCAAAGTTTTGTTAAAAGCAATATTATTTTTAAGGTACAATTTCCAAAAAGGATATTTTTCTGCAAAATCTTCGTGCTTTTGCAAAAAATACGTTGACACGACGACGTCTTTTTTATAAACGGAAGCGTTGGTTAAAGAATCTGCGCTAAGATACACGTCTACAAGAGGCTCTGCCAAAAAGTAAATTTTGTATTTTTTAACAAGCCTGATTGCAAGTTCTAAATCTTCTCTCCAACTAATCATATCTTCGTCAAACTTGTTTTGTTTAATTACGTCTCTTTTAAAAAACGTACATTGAGTGGATATGCACCCTCTTTCCAAAACAGTTTTTTCGTCGGTAAAACCACTTTCACCCTCCGGAATGGCACCTTCCTCGCCGTACCCAACACGCATCATTTGGCAATAAACCATATCTGCATCGTTGTCGATAAGAGCGTTAAGTTGCTTTTGGAGTTTATCTTCCTTAAAAAAATCGTCGCTGTCTTGAAAGGCAATATATTCGCCCTCGGCTAAATCGATACCGACGTTTCTCGCCTTTATCGCACCGACGTTTTTTTCTAACTTAACGTACCTCAACCTCTCGTCGCCGATATTTTTTACGACTTGCTCGGTATTATCCGTCGAACAGTCGTCAACGATAATGCACTCGATATTAGAGTAACTTTGGTTTAACACGCTTTTTATGGACCTTTCAATTATATTCCCCCTATTATACGTGGGGATAATAACGGAAATCAACGCTTTATTTTCCATTTTACACCTTTTTCGGTTCAGGATACGTAACGCCGAAAGTTTCCACCGTCACTTCTTGCATTACGCAATCTTCTATCGGACAATCACCGTAATCGGTTTCCTTGTCGGCAACGCAATCAACCGTGTCCATTCCTTCAATTACCTTGCCGAAAGACGCATACTGCCCGTCAAGATGAGGAGCGTCTTCGTGCATAATGAAAAATTGAGAGCCGGCAGAGTTAGGATTCATAGCCCTTGCCATAGATATAACTCCTCTTTCGTGTTTTAAAGCGTTGTTAAATCCGTTGTACGTAAACTCGCCCTTTATAGAATATCCGGGGTTGCCCATACCTGTTCCGTTAGGACACCCGCCCTGTATCATAAATCCCGGAATTACACGGTGAAATTTAAGCCCGTTGTAAAAGCCCTTGTTTACGAGCGATATAAAATTATTGACGGTGTTAGGTGCAACGTCGGGATATAATTCGATTTTTATATCCTTGCCGAAATTCATTTTTATTGTAACGATAGGATTTTTGTTTTCCATAATATTAAGTTCTCCTTTTTTAATTGCTCAACAAAAAGCATTTTAACATATTACAACTTTTTTTTCAATACGAAAAAGAAAAATACGCACCGAAAATTAAACGTCGGTGCGTATTTTTATTTTCTTAATCGCTTTAATAAAAGTTAATTTTTACTTTTAACGGGTTCGTCGTCCACCGTGTCGAATTGACTGTTATACAGTTCGGCATAAAAGCCACCCTTTTCAAGCAACTGTTCGTGCGTGCCACTCTCCAAAACGTCGCCGTCTTTCATAACCAAAATCAAGTCGGCATTTTTTATCGTCGATAAACGGTGCGCTATTACGAAACTCGTTTTATTTTGCGTTAATGTGTCCATTGCGTTTTGAATTATCAATTCCGTCCTCGTATCCACCGAAGATGTTGCCTCGTCCAAAATAAGCATGGGAGAATTTTGTATCATTGCACGGGCAATCGTTAATAATTGGCGTTGCCCTGCGGAAATAACCGTGCTTTCCGATAAAACGGTGTTTATGCCTTGTGGCAAGGTACTTATAAACTTATCCAGTCCACACGCCTTGCAAATTTCGTTGATACGCTCGTCGCTGACGTCTTCCATATTGTAAACCAAATTTTCCTTAACGGTACCCTCGAACAGCCACGTGTCTTGCAAAACCATGGAAAATAAATCGTGAACGTTTTCTCTCTTTAATTCTGAGATAGGCACGCCGTCTATCGATATGCTTCCACCGTTTACGTCGAAGAAACGCATAAGAAGATTTACCATCGTCGTTTTGCCTGCGCCCGTCGGACCGACTATCGCCACCTTTTGCCCCGCCTTTACGTCTGCCGAAAAGTTTTTAATAATGATTTTATCGGGAGAATCGGGATAAGCGAATTTTACGCCGTCAAATTTAACATCACCACGCACGCTGTCTATAACAGCCGTTTTTTGGCTTTCGTCGGGCATTTCCTCGCTCTCCAAAAAGTCGAAAATTCTGTTTGCCGAAGCAGAAGCCGTTTGCAAGTTGGTAAGCCCCTGCGCTATCTGCGTAAGTGGCGAAGTAAACAACCTTACGTACAAAATAAAGGATACGATGACTTCGATTCCGATGCTTCCGTCAAGAACGAAAATGGAACCGAACACGCACACTGCGACGTACGCAACGTTGCTTATGATACTCATCATCGGTTGCATTATACCCGATAAAAATTGTGATTTCCAGTTGGCGTCGTATACTTGCGAATTGAATTGGTCGAAAGAATTTTTAACGTTTTTATCGGCACGGCACACCTTAACGACTTCGTGCCCCGAATAAATTTCTTCTATATATCCGTTAAGCGCCCCGAGGCTTGTTTGCCTTGCGACGAAATACTTTTGAGAGCGTGACATAACGAGTACTGCGAGTAACATTCCGACAAACGTTACGCAAACCGATATTAATGCCAAACGCCATTCTGTTATAAGCATCATAATCAAACAACCGACGAATTGTACGACTGCGCTGATAATGGTCGGCAAACTGTTTGTAAGTCCTTGTTGCAAGGTGGAAACGTCGTTTGTTATAACGCTTAAAATATCGCCTTGCGAGGAAGTGTTAAAATACTTTTGCGGTACCTTATTGATTTTTTCCGAAAGTTCGCCACGCATTTTGTAAGACATTTTTAGCGTGACGGTGGACATAACGTACTGCTGAATAAACCCGAACGCCGCACTCAAACAGTAAAGCAAGATAAGAGTTATGCCGATTTTTGCTATCGACGCTAAATCTATTCCCGTTACCAAACCTTCCGACATAAGTTTTGTAATTTCGCCTATTTTGTCGGGACCTATAATCGTAATACATGCGCTTACTGCCGACAATACGAGGGCGATTATGATAAACACTATTTGCGAACGCATATACTTTGCACTCTTTTTCATTGCGCCAAGCATATTGCCGTCTTTTTCAAATTTTCTAACCATATCCGTCCCTCCTATTCAAGTTCCTTTGCAGAAAGTTGAGAACTTGCGATTTCACGATACAATTCGCAACTTTGCATAAGTTGTTCGTGCGTGCCACTTCCGACTATTTCGCCACGGTCTAAAACGATTATCCTGTCTGCGTGACGAATGGTGCCGATACGTTGAGCAACGATGATTTTGGTGGCTTCTTTGTAATTTTTTTGAAGGTCCTCTCTAAGTTTAGAATCGGTACGATAATCTAGTGCCGAAAAACAATCGTCGAAAATGAGAATTTCCGGTTTCCTTGCAAGTATTCTTGCTATGGAAAGGCGTTGCTTTTGTCCCCCCGACACGTTTCTACCCGACTGCGCTATGTGATGCTCTGTCCCGTCGGGTAATTTCGAAACGAATTCTTCCGACTGCGACACCCTTAACGCATGCGTTAAGTCTTCTTCGTCAAATTCTTCTCGACTTTCCCCGAAAAAGACGTTGTCTTCTATCGTTCCCGAAAAAAGAACGGCCTTTTGAGTAACGTAACCGAGTTTGTTGTAAAGTGCTTTCCACGTGTACTCTTTAACGTTTACTCCGTCTACCTTTACTTCGCCGTCGGTTGCGTCGTACAGCCTTAAAATTAAATTTACAAGCGTCGTTTTACCACTGCCCGTCGCACCAATAAATGCAAGCGTTTCGCCCTTATTTACCTTAAAATCTATATTGGAAAGTTCCTCCTCGGACGAGCCCGGATAACAAAAACTTACATTGTTAAACTCAACGCTTCCTTGCTCTTTTCCTTCCTCGACGCTACCTTCTTTAAGCGACGGCTTTGTTTCTAACACCTCGTTAATACGCTCTGCCGAAACTTGCGCTTGCGGAAACATCATAAAAATCATAACCAGCATCATAAACGACATTACTATATAGGTGGCGTAAGTGCTGAACGCAACGATTTCGCTAAACATCGCTATTCTTCCGGCAACGTCGCCGACGGCAATGTTGTTTACGATAACGGCGCCCACCCAGTAAATAACCAAAGTCAACGCATTCATACCTAGCGTCAAAGTTGGATTTATAAGTGCAAACAAACGTTGGTTTTTAATTTGCAAATCGTACGTTTCTTTGCTAGGTTCGTCAAATTTTTCGTTTTGATAATCTTCTGCGTTAAATGCGTGCACGACGTTAATTCCCGTTAAATTTTCTCTTGCGACACGGTTTATTTTATCCGTCATCTTTTGCACCTTTCTAAAACGTGGCAAACAACTTGACATAACTAATACCACCGTTAAGCATATCGCAACGACGAAACCTGCCGTAACGGCCGAAAGAGTCCAACTTTTATTTAGTATTTTAATAACTGCCCATACTGCCATAACGGGTGCTTTTATCATCATTTGCAAGCCCATCGACACTATCATTTGTATTTGCGTAATATCGTTGGTCGTACGGGTGATTAGGCTCGGCACGGAAAAAGTTTGCATTTCTTGTTTGCCACTGTCTACAACGTGATAAAACAAGTTTTTACGCACGGTATAACTAAATCCCGACGCCGTTTTGGAAGCCAAAAATCCACATATTATGGAAAAAACGGCACTGATAAGCGTGCATATCAGCATCTTTAACCCGATGTTCCAAACGTCTGCCGTTATGGTGCCGGGCGTTTTAAGTAAGGAAGTTAATTGCGTCATATAGTCGGGTAATTGAAGGTCAAAATATACTTGTCCCACAACTAGCAAGCAACATATTAACGCCATTACAATCTCTTTTGCTCGCATTTGTTTTAGTAACTTGAACATTAAAAATCTCCTTTAATTTTCTTGGTTTAACTCCTCCAAATTTCTATCCATGGTATCTTGAACCCTCTTAAAAACAAGTATGTCCGATTGCGATATGCCGTATGCTATTTTTTTCGCAAAAGCCTTTTGTATCTCTCTGCCGTTATTTACAATATCTTCTGCCTTTGCAGTCGTTACAAGCCTCGTCTTACGCCTGTCGCCTTTTACGGGCGCCCTTTCTAGCAAACCGTTTTGCACAAGCCTTTCGATATGCACGGAAGCAATGCCCGATTTTATACCACGTATAAAACAAATATCTTTTGCCGTGGAATTTTCCGGATTGTTTGCTATAAACAGCAAAATGTCCAGAGCCAACGGTGGAAGGTCTAATTGCTTGCATAGTGGTTGCAACTGCTTATGATATGCTTTTATAAGTTTGTTAGCATGGTCAAATACCTTTAACATAGAAAATTGTTCGTTCATACACACACCTCAAAATTAAACATTCTAATATTAGAACATCTATTATTATATTTTTTGTTTTACAATAAGTCAAACGTTTTGCATATGTTTTAAAAAATTTTTTCTTTCAACGAAAAAAGAAGGCGTTTTTGCACCTTCTTTTATAATTAATACATACTTTTTGACGATTTATTTAATGCTTTAAGTAAAACGTTTTTTAACTAACGCTTATTGCAAGAGTTTCCAAAGCGCTGTAAAAAAATTTCGTTTTGTTCCTGTTAGACCCTGCTACAGCAAACGCAACGTCGTTTTTTATGGCAATATTTATTTGCCCGTATGCACATATCGGCACTCTTTCGTTTACAGAGTATCTCATGTCGGGGCTACCGTCTTTATTTGCATGTTGCCAACCGTAATACAACACTTCCGTGTCGTCAGTCGCCCCGTCGTTTACACATATATCGTTGTACTCCATCTTCAAATTTTCGTACTCGACTGCTTCCCATTTTTCGTTTTTGAAAACAAGAATAAAATCAGATAAAAACACCGCCATTTTATCACGAAATACAAACACAACCAACTGACAATTTGTTTTTATATAAGGAAGCCCATTGTCAAGCGTCGTAACGCCATACAAATTATTATTTGAACGTAAATATTTAAATCCAACGATTAATCTATCGTAAATTATTTCTTTCTCCATGTCAAAACGAAAACTTACAGGGACAGGCGGTGATTGCGTAAAAAGTACACAGATACGATAAATTAAAAAGCCTAATAAACCAACTTCAGCACATAGCATTATGATACCTTGGACTACTGTATCAGGATTGGAAAAGTAAATAATCATTGTTTCAAGTATAAAAATAAAAAGACAACTAGCACCTATGATTGAAAACGTTTTTCTTTTCGGCGTCTTTTTTAAATCTTCTTTATACCTTTTATATGCCTTGTTAAAAACACCTGCAAGCGTTTTTCCTGCTATTAACACGTCAGCCTTCGTATCCGCTCCTTTTTCGTACATTTTCATCTTCGTATTGTCTTCCTTTGTGTAAATTTCCTTACGTGCAACCTTGTCGTTTGTTTCGTTAGGTTAAAAAAAATGCGCCAACCGAAGTCAACGCACAAAAAAACGCAAACTCAGATTGTCGCTACACAAAACCAGATAAACGGAATAAAGTTATTACACACTATCATGGAATAGAATTTGCGATTTTTATCAAATTCGATAATAATAGTGTGCGAATAAAGAGATATAATATCCCCATTTAAAAAGAAAAACCTTACTCGTTTTACCTATGCAGTTTTGTGTAGCGAAGTAATTATAACACACATCTTAAAACATTTCAACATTTGAAAAAATTTTTTAGAATTTATTTAACGCTTTAAAGTTGTACGGTAAAATTAAAGTATGATATAATTTAAACATTATGAAAGTGACGAACAACAAAACAAAAAACAAGAAAACATTATGGATTACCGTTATATCTATCTTACTTATTGCGTCAATTGTGCTAGCCTGCGTATTTTTTGCAAAAAGTAATGATACGGATAACAATCAACAAAACCCCGAAAGTCAAAAATTGTTTACGAAGCCGTTAAACGCCAACTCAAAAATAGGCGTTGCCTATTCACTTGTCGGAACGACTACAAGGCAAACGCCAGAAATCAAAAACGAAGGGCTTACCCGTTACCCCGTCTACGGACAAACCTTAACGAAAACGAGTGAAGAAAGCGACGACGACTTTACACTCTTAAAGCAATCTATTTTGACGGAGAACACTTATCTTAATTCCGACCCGAGTGGCTCTCTTAACGGAACTTGCACGAATTATAATCGTATCGACAAAGACGGATACTTGTATCTAGACGACGAGCCCGTTTTAGACAAAACAAACGAAAAAAGAAAATTATACAAACACACGGCTTCAGAGAATATGTACTTCGGCAACGTGAACGATACGGAAGTTGCCGTTATAAAACAAATAAAAATATCGCCGAGACAAATCGGCAACGTCATAACGGGACTATACGCTCCTGCGGGCGAAGTGATAAAATTAACAATCTCCGAAAAAGACTTAAACGACGTGGGAGGTTTTTACGTGTATGTGGGTGCAACGCTTGCAAACGGACAAGCCAACAATATTTGGCTTGCGAAAGATTTTAA